>JACRFL010000007.1 GCA_016217905.1 Candidatus Kaiserbacteria bacterium
CGGCACGGTAACCCAAACCTACCCGGACTCGATTACCACCCAGACCACCTACGTCCTCTCCTGCACAAGCAACGGAGGCGCGGTCACCACCGCCTCCCAGATCGTGAACATCACCCAGGTCTTTCAGGAATTTTAGGTCCGCATGTGTTAGGGTATACAAGTACCTGCCTCGTCACGGGCAGGAAATTTCTGTGAAAAAATCCAAGGATAAGCCCATGAAAGACCTCCGAGGTCCTTCATCTGATGAAAGACCTCGGAGGTCGAATGCCCACCGACACGGGAGCGACTGGCTCACCGTGAAGGGTGCGCGCACTCATAATTTGAAAAACATTACGGTAGAGATGCCGCGCGGGGCGATGACCGTCATCACCGGCCTCTCGGGAAGCGGGAAGTCCTCGCTCGCCTTCGATACTATTTTTGCAGAAGGGCAGAGACGATACGTTGAATCTTTGTCTGCTTATGCGCGACAATTCCTCAATCAAATGGCGAAGCCGGATGTCGACGAGATTATCGGCCTCTCACCGGCCATCTCGATAGACCAGAAGAGCCGGTCGAATAATCCACGCTCCACGGTCGCCACCGTCACCGAGATTTATGATTATTTGCGCGTGCTCTACGCGCGCGCGGGGCAACCCTACTGCATCCACCACGATGTACCTATCGTGCGGCTCTCAAAGGATGAGATGATTAAAATGGTGTTCTCACGCGTCGAAGCAAAACGCAAAAGCACCGGAACGAGCGTGATGGGCGTCGCGGTCGATAAGACCGCCGTCACGATTTATGCGCCGGTGGTGGTCGGGCGGAAGGGCGAATATTATCAACTGCTCTACGACCTTCTCGGCAAGGGGTATGAAAAGGTTGTCATCGACGGGAAGGCGCAGTCGCTGCGCGAGAAGATTGTGCTCGATAGGAATAAGCGCCACAGCATCGACGCGGTGGTCGACTCTATTTACATTTCTGAATTCGCGCGCTCGACCGTGAGTGCGCGCGAGCGGCTCTCGGAGGCGCTTGAGCTCGCGCTCAAACAGGCAGACGGCTTGGTGAAGATCCGGCACGCCGATGGCACGACTGAGACGCTCTCGTCGAAGTTTATCTGCCCCGAAGACGGCGCGTCATTCCCCGAAGTGGAGCCGCGCCTTTTCTCCTTCAACTCGCCCTATGGCGCGTGTCCGTCTTGTCACGGCCTCGGGACAGCGTCGCTTTTTTCTGAAGACGTCTGTCCCGCATGCGAAGGGAAGCGACTTCGTCCCGAAGCATTACGGGTGTATCTCAAAAGCAAAAAAGACACAACACTGGGGAAGAGTATCGTTGACTTCACCTCGATGTCGATACGGGAGGCGAAGGAATTTGTGGACTCCATCGAACTCTCCGAAATGAAGAAAGGTATCGCCGCGCCCGTTCTCAAAGAGATCGATAGCCGCCTCACCTTTATGCTGAATGTCGGCCTCGACTACCTCACCCTCAACCGTTCCGCCGCGACGCTCTCCGGTGGCGAGGCGCAGCGCATCCGGCTCGCGTCGCAGCTCGGGAGCGGGCTCACGGGTGCGCTCTACGTGCTCGACGAGCCGACCATTGGGCTCCACCAGAGAGACAACGACCGCCTCATCAAGACACTACTCGTCCTCAAAGAACTCGGGAATACGATTCTCGTCGTCGAGCACGACGAGGATACCATCTACTCGTCCGATTACCTCATCGACATCGGCCCGGGCGCGGGCGTCCACGGCGGCAGAGTCGTCGCTTCCGGATGGTTGGATGACCTGCTGACGGCGAAGGAGAATACGAGCGGTTCACTGACACTTTCCTACTTGCGGCAGGAGAAGGAAATAGAAGTGCCCGAGGCGCGTCGCATGAGTGAGAAGGGCTGGATAAAGGTGCGCGGCGCGACCCTGCACAATCTCGTTAACCAGAATATCGACGTGCCCTTAGGCAAGCTCGTCTGCATCACCGGCGTCTCGGGGAGCGGGAAGTCGACGTTCCTCTACGACGTTCTGCACAGAAATATCGCGGTGCGCTTCGCGCGCCGCGAAGCCAAGCTTGAACACATCGCCAGCATGACCGGCACCGAATACGTCAGCCGCGCCGTTCTCATCGATCAGTCGCCCATCGGCCGCACGCCGCGCTCTAATCCGGCGACGTACACCGGCGCCTTTACGCACATCCGCGACCTCTTCGCCGCGACTGCGGAAGCGCGCGCGCGGGGGTGGAAGCCCGGCCGCTTCTCCTTCAACGTACCGGGCGGGCGCTGCGAGGCGTGCCAGGGGAATGGGTCTATCGCGGTGGAGATGCACTTCCTCCCGACGGTGTACGTGACATGCGACATCTGCCTTGGCAAGCGATTTATGAAGGAGACGCTTGAAGTAACGTTCCGCGGCAAGAATATTTATGACGTGCTCCAGATGACGATTGAAGAAGCGGAGCAATTTTTCGGTGACATTCCTGCCATCAATGAGCGGCTCATGAGTCTCAACTCAACGGGGCTGCAGTACCTCACGCTCGGCCAGAGTGCGACGACTCTCTCGGGCGGCGAAGCGCAGCGGGTAAAAATCGCGAGCGAACTCTATCGTTCGCAGACGATAAAGACGATTTATCTTCTTGATGAGCCGACGGTCGGTCTCCACTACGAGGACGTGAAGAAGCTCATCGAGATTCTGCAAGAGCTCGTGCGGCGCGGCAATACGGTGGTCGTCATCGAACATAATCTCGACGTGATCAAGAGTTCTGATTATGTTATCGATTTCGGTCCCGAAGGGGGTATGGGCGGCGGCAAGGTGATAGCGAAGGGTACGCCCGAGGAGGTCGCCGACACAAAGGGGTCCTACACGGGCGAGTATCTGGCGAAAGCTCTCCACCGCCATGCAAAAAAGCGATTTACAAAAGAGTAATCTGCCGGACGTGCCGGGGGTGTACCTGTTTAAACAGGGGAGGGAGGTGCTGTATATCGGCAAGGCAACGAGTCTGCGCGATCGGGTGCGTTCTTACTTCGACGACGATCTTATCGCCACGCGCGGTCCCCGCATCGTGGACATGGTAACGAAAGCAACTAGTATGGTATATCATACTACCCCTACCGTTCTTGAAGCCTTGGTGCGCGAAGCGGCGCTCATCAAGAAGTACATGCCGCGTGCGAACGTCGACGGGAAAGACGACAAGACCTTCCTGTATGCCGTCATTACCGAGGAAAATATTCCGCGCGTGCTCGTCGTGCGCGGTAAGGATATCGACTTTAAGAATCTTCAGGTACTACACCCTGCCAACTATCAGCTACAATCTATCCACGGTCCCTTTCCCTCCGGAGCGCAACTGCGCGAAGGGCTCCGGCTTATCCGAAAGATTTTCCCTTTTTTCGATACCCCGAAGCCGGTCATTGCAAAGAGTAAGCAGAATCGAGCACAAATAGAATTCAATACTCAAATTGGACAGTACCCACGCACGTTCGACGCGAAAGAGTATCGTCGCACGATACGCCGCGTCATGCTCTTCTTGAGCGGCCAAGCTAAAGTACTTCGAAAAGTGCTCGCCCAAGAGATGAAAAGCGCAGCGGAGAAGGAACATTTCGAGGAAGCGACCGTAGCGCGTCAACAACTGTTCGCCCTCGACCATATCCAGGACGTCTCGCTCATTAAGGACGAAAATAGGTATCCCCAAAAATCCACGGTCGTAGGAAATGGGGGGTATCGAATAGAGGCGTATGACACGGCGCATCTTTCGGGCACGAACGCAATCGGCGTGATGACGGTTGTCGAGGACGGCGTGCCGGTTAAAAAAGCATATCGAACCTTTCGCATCCGTGGCTTCCAAATGATGGACATCGTAAGTCCATCATCAGATGATGGACTTACGATGTCCGATGGACGGCGCACCAATGACGATATCGCGTCGCTCAAGGAAATCCTCTCGCGCCGGCTCGGGCATCCGGAATGGCCGCTACCGAAGGCAATCGTGGTCGACGGCGGGCACACGCAGAAGAAGGCGGCCGAAAGAGTGCTTGCCAAAGCGGGGATCGCCATTCCGGTCACGGCGGTGGTGAAGGACGAGCGGCACCGCCCGCGCGAAGTCATCGGCGCGCGGGCGGCTGGTATCTCTGAGGCAGACGCTGTTCTCGCCAATGCCGAGGCGCATCGCTTCTCGCTCGCGCGACATCGAGCCGCGCGTTCGCGGGGGTTGCGTTCAAAATAATTGTTATACTTGTTTGCATGCAAACCGTCGTCGGGGTATTGCGGGGCGGGCCGAGCCGCGAGCACGAGGTCTCGCTCCGTTCCGGTGCCGCGATGCTTGCAAACCTTCCGGAAGAGCGCTATGCGCCTCGTGATATTTATATCGACAAAAACGGACAGTGGCACGATCGCGGTCGACCGGCCGCGCCCGAGCGCGTCTTGCGCCAGATCGACGTCGTGCTCCTGCCTCTCCACGGAGAATACGGCGAATCAGGTGAGGTACAGAACCTTCTTGAACGCTTTGGCGTGCCGTATGTTGGCGCAGACGCGTTTGGTTGTCATCAGGCCATGCACAAGATTATTGCTAAAACGCACGCGAGAGAAGTGGGGCTCCTCACCCCTGACTTTCGTTTCGTAGAGCGGCCGAAGGATAGCGAAGAAGTAGCGCGAGATATCATTCGCAATTTCCATCAACCAGTCGTTGTGAAGCCGGTTGGGTGGGGCTCTTCGGTCGGTGTCTCCATTGTGGGCGGCTATGCTCCTGTTCTTTCCGCCATCGAACAGCTTTTTGCGGCGGGTGCGGAAAGTGTCTTTGTTGAGGAACGCATTAAAGGGCGGGAGGCGACGGTCGGCGTAGTCGAGAATTTGCGCGGCGAAGCGCTTTATTCGCTACCCACGATCGAGATTATTCCACCGCCAGAGGCTGGCTTCTTCGCTGCGCATGTCAAATACTCCGGAGAGACACGCGAAATTTGTCCAGGTCGCTTCACGCGCGTCGAGACTGAAGAGCTTCAGAGAATTGCAAAGGTTATGCATCGCACGCTCCGCCAACGGCATTATTCCCGAACTGATTGTATCGTTACGCCCAAAGGAATCTATTTTCTTGAGACAAACAGCGCCGCGGCCGTTGGGTTAACTCCGCAGTCGCTCCTGCCGAAATCTCTCGCTGCGGTCGGAGTCCCGTTCCCCGACTTCCTCTCGCATCTGGTCAATCTCGCGTTCGCACGGTAAAGTAAAAAATATATGGGCCCGTAGCTCAATTGGTAGAGCGCCTCATTTGCAATGAGGAGGTAACCGGTTCGAAACCGGTCGGGTCCACAAAACAACTGCGAATTCGAAGGGCGAGGGGAAAATATAATCGTGTTCCTGTACGGTCCATCTATATTTTGTTATTCTGTAGATGCGCGCTCTTAGCTCAGTTGGTTAGAGCGTTCGCTTCACACGCGAAAGGCCATAGGTTCGAATCCTATAGAGCGCACCATCAACGAACTGAACGGTTTTTTGGAAGCCAAAATGCGGGACGCGCGAAGCGCGTCCCAAGGATTCCCGCCGAATTCCACCAACGAATTCAGAATTTTTGGCGCGCTGGCGCGCACTGTTTTTTCGCCAAGAAGCAGGTTCGAGCCAAAGATTTCTTTGGCAACGACCTTTTTCGCAAAAAGGTCGTTATCCCATGCGATTCCATTTAGGTTTTGAGCGTCTTTTATCCATTCTTGCATCGGTTCGAGCCAATCATTCTGCTTTTGTAGAAGTGAGGATATTTTTTCTTCCAGCGACTTCTTTTTGAATAACAACTTTGATTTTTCAGCACGATAAATTTCTTGTTCAATCACTTGGTCTAGATAGCCGTCAAGAAGTCGCTGGAGTTTCGCTTCAATACTTTTGATTTCTTTTTTCACTTCTTCTACAAAAGCAGAATTAGACTGGGCGGATTTTTTGTGGTCTTGCAAAGCAAGACGATTCAATTCCTCCGCCGAGTCACCACGCGCTCCGCGCGTGCCACATCATTTAGTGTGGAAATAGGTTCTAACTGGGTACAATAAAGACACACGGGAGGTGTTTTGTGTCGGGCCGGAGTATGCTGGTAGAATGCATGCGTCGGAGTCGTGAACTTTGTCGGGCCGGAGTATGCCGGTA
>JACRFL010000008.1 GCA_016217905.1 Candidatus Kaiserbacteria bacterium
CAAGATATTCTTTTATCGAAAGATTAAGAGCGCGCTCGTGCGCGCGGGTCACACTGTCGCCGATCGCTCCGGCGTAATCGGTGTTGTCGTGCCCGTCCGAGGCGAAGGGCAGGACGAGCTCGCCCGCGCGGATGTTCTTGAGCGCGCCGAGCGCCATTTCTTGGTTACGACCGCCTATTCCCGGGTGCGTACCGAGCGTGACGGTGCTCTCGCCAGCGTAGAGGAGAGCGGTTTTTTCAGACATCTCGTGAAGTTTCTCCGCGACATCGCGGCCGATGTCGTGCGCTTCTCCGGTGAAGCGATCATTCACGATAGTGACCGCATACCCGCGCTCTGCCGCCTCGCTCTGCATCGCCTTAAGCGCGTTTTGGTTCGTGAGAAAGAGGACGTTCGTCACGCGCTCGAAATACTTCTGTTCTTTCGGAGTCTCCACGCACTCGATGTTCGCCGAAAACGCAATATCGTATCGCGCGAGGATCGCCCGCGCGTCGGCGACCGTCGATGCGTCCAACACCGTCGGGCCGGAAGCGATGTGAGCAATGTCGTTCCCCGGCACGTCGGAGACGATGAGCGACGCTACTTCAGCCGGGTACGCCGCCGCCGCGAGCGCGCCGCCGCGAGCGCGCGAGATGTGCCTGCGCACCGTATTGATGTCTTGTATCGAGGCGCCCTTCGCCGTCAGCTCGCTGAAAAGCGCGCCTTCGTCTTCATACGTCATCGGCGCCTCGGGGAGACAGAGGAGCGCCGAGCCGCCGCCGGAGATGAGCATGATGACGAGGTCATCTGCCTTGCGCCCGGAAAGGAATTCGATAATGCGCCTTGTCGCGCGCACGTTTACCTCGCTCGGCAACGGATGCGTGCCGAGATAGGTCTCGATTTTTGTAAAACGGCGCTTCTCGGCGGAGAAGACATCGAGCGCGATGCCGCCTTCGAGCGAGTCGCCGAGGAGCGTTTCGATCGCGGCGGCTGCCGCCTGGGCACACTTGCCGATGCCGACGAAAAAGACGCGGCGGCCCTCGAGGCGATAGGTAACGTTGTGTATGTGCAGCTCGCCATGCTCGATACTGAGCGTGCGCTTTATGGCTTCGCCGACATCGATAGCAGCGTAGCCCGCTTCCGCTATGGAGAGCGCGTCCTGGCGCAGCGCGTCGGTCGCAAGCATATCAAAATTTTGTATATATCGCGCCATCACTCTTCAGAGTACTCTAATTACGAGGTTCTCTTTGTCGATTTTCTCTGGGAAGGGGATTGCATCAGAGGAGGAGTATGATGGGTCTCTATGAAAGAAGCGCGACTCATCATGGGCATGCCAATTGAGATAGAGATCGTTGGTTCTGGCGTGCAGCCCGCGCTCGAAGCGGCTTTTGCCTACCTCGTCGCCGTCGACAAGCGTTTCAGCACTTATAAAAAAGACAGTGAGATATCGCGTATCAATCGTGGGGAGATTGCGCCCGACGCGGTGAGCGCCGAGATGTGCAAAGTTTTCGCACTTGCCGAGAAGACAAAGAAGGAAGCGAACGGCTACTTCGACATTAAAAATCCTGATGGCCATATCGATCCCTCCGGCATTGTGAAGGGCTGGGCGATACTGAGCACTGCCGCGCTCATACGCAAGGCGGGACATGAAAACTTTATGGTGAATGCCGGCGGCGACATAGCAACGGGAGGAAAAAATGCAGAAGGAAAGGAGTGGAGTATTGGTATTCGCAATCCTTTCAAGACCAGCGAGATAATAAAGGTCGTGTTCCCGCGCGGGAAAGGCGTCGCGACCTCGGGCTCGTACATTCGCGGCGCGCACATTTATAATCCGCACGCGCCCGAAGAGAAATTGGACGACATCGTGAGCATCACCATCATTGGCCCCGACGTCCTCGAGGCCGACCGCTTCGCGACCGCGGCCTTCGCGATGGGGAAGAAGGGCATCGAGTTTATCGAGAACCTCCCCGGCTTCGAGGGCTACGCGATCGACGCTCACGGCGTTGCCACCATGACGAGCGGTTTCGGGGCGTATACCGTTGCGTAAATTATTTCTTCCCGCCAAGACCGAATCGTACGTCCCACATCTCGGGGAGGCTGTGTTTCTTTATCCACGCCAGATAGAGATCGTCCGCGCCAGCTTCTACATAATCCTTCTGCGTGAAGCCGAGCCGTTTCGCGACCTCGTGGATTGAAGACGATTCCCCCTCGATTTCTATCCACGCACCATAAGGATAAATATCCAGCGTAATTTCAGTATCATGCGGACCGGCGAAAATCACTCTCGTTTTTTCATACGAATTTTCTTCAACGAAATTTCCCTGCGAAGAGATAATTCTTAAAGCATCTTCACAGGAGTTTCCCTTATATAACGTCTCCTCGATCTCCTTCTTGACGCCCTCTTCGACCGCCACTCGATACTTATGAGTGGCATCTACGAGTCGATATTCGAAATTGTCTTGTATGCGCAAACGGATTTTCTTCTTCTCATCGCGTACGCCATAGATCACGTCCCGCAGATATTCAGTCCGCACATATTTCGCGATGGAACGAATCTTGGAAAGCATGGCGGGGATATCGTGCGCCGCGAGCTTTACCTCCTCTTCGAGTTTCGGGCCGTCTCTCTGAATCACATATATAACTTTAGTGCCGTCCTCAAGAATAGAAATCGGCTTCAGTCCGGCAGTATTTAAAGTGCGAAAGACTTCAACAACGAGCATTGTAG
>JACRFL010000009.1 GCA_016217905.1 Candidatus Kaiserbacteria bacterium
ACCGGCGGCTTCCTCACCAACTCATACGCCACCGGCCGTCCCGCCTGGACCGCCACCTCCTCGCTCGGCATCAACTTCTCTAACCTCGTCGGCACCGCCTCCGTCTCCCAAGGCGGCACCGGCCTCGGCTCCTTCACCTCCGGTCAGCTCCTCTACGGCAACGGCACCAACGCGCTCACGAGCGTCGCGACCTCCTCCGTCTCTGCCGGCACGGGTGTCACCTTCACCGGTACTCCCGGAGCTCTCGTCGGAGGCACCGCTCTCACTATCAACACCCCCTGGACCATCTCCGGCGACAATATATACAACAACAACACCGGCTACATCGGCATCGGCACCACCACGCCGGCGTGGGCACTCCAGATCGCCTCCTCGACCGCGCCGCAGCTCGCCCTCTCTGACGGCTCGCTCACGTCCAACAGATGGGTGTTTAGAAATGCCGGCGGGAATCTATATATAGGTACATCCTCGCCCTCAAGCTATGCAACCTCCACGCTCGGGACGCTCACGCTCTCCAACGGGACCACCACCGCCAATTACGGGTTCGTCGCGAACAACAGCAATTTCGTTTCCGACTACAGTTCGGGCGTCACAACCATCGCCAACCTCACGACCGGCTTGCTCTCTTTCCCGACCAACGCGGGGACGATCGCGGCCTTCGATCTTCCTCTCTCCTCGACGCAGAGCGTGGGAACGGTAAACAGCTACGCCTTCCAGATCGGCGGCAGCCAGGTGGCGACCGTGTACGGAGAAAACAATGGTTCAGGTGCACTGCAAAACGGGAGGTTCGGCATCGGGACGACGACGCCATATGCACTTCTGTCTTTGGCTACCACCACGACCAGTCTCATTGACCTTTTCGCTATCGCGACTTCCACATCCGGACTTGTTTTCAAGGTGGATTCTTACGGCAGGACTTATGGCGATGGAGCGTACTCCTCGCCCGCGGCTGACTATGCAGAATATTTTTACACCAACAGCACTGATCTCCGATCCGGAGAAATCGTCTGTGTTGATATTCTAGAAAATAACGCGGTTAAGCGATGCGAGCGCGGCGCGGACAATAATGTAATGGGCATCGTCTCTACGAAGCCGGCCGTCATCGGTAATTATATTAAAGCGGCTGGATCTGATCCGTCCCACTATGCGATTATCGGTATGCTGGGACAGGTCGACGCATTCGTCTCTGACGAAAACGGTCCGGTCAACATCGGAGACTCTCTGACGTCGGCATCTTCCACTCTCGGGTACGCGATGCGCGCTGACGGCGGCGACTCCACCGTCGGTATCGCCCTCGAGCCGCTGCTCTCCGGCAAGGGCAAAATCAAAGTTTTGATTTCTCGGCGCAATAAGTCATTGGCGGTTGAAGAAGTCGATTCGCTGGTGGTGGAACGTGTCGCCAATATGAAAATAGAAGACAAGGTACAGCAGATGATCAAACAAGCTGTTGATAATTTGAATTTGGACCCGAAGATTCAGCAGATTGCGCAGGACGAAGCAGGGAAGTTGGATGCATTGTTGACCGTCGGCATAAACGATACTACGAGAGCAATAGCGAAGTTAAATGAGGATTTTGTCGGTCTCACCAATAGCAACGCTAAAATATTTGGAGCCATACAGATAGATGATTGGGGGAATGTGAATGTTGCGGGCGACAGTGGAGCGAACAGATTCATCGTTCGCGTTGGAGGCGGGAGTCAGGCTGCCACCTCAACGGCGGAAATGCCGTCGGCCGTTCTGACGGCCGACGGGGAGGGCGTCGACCTCTATAAGCTTGCGACCTTCACGCTCTCGGGCGTGCAGGCGCTCGCGGCGAAGGTCTCTGCCCAGGACGTGCGCCTCACCTCGCTTGAAGATCGCGTGAACAAGCTCGAGAGCGGCGCGGTCTCTTCTGCGAGCGGCTCGCCGCTCGCGCTCTCGACCACCTCGCTTGCCTCCGCGCTCGAATCCTTCGGCGTCTTGATACAGAAAGGCATCGCGCAGTTCAACACGCTCGTATTCCGCCAGCTCGTCGCGAGCAAGGACGCCGACGGTACCAGCTCTGCGGGGAGCGTGACGATCCTCGCGGGCAACACCGTCGCGCAGGTGACAAGCGCGCTCGTGGCTCCCTCGACCAAGGTCTTTATCACCTTCAACTCGCAGATAACGGGGAGCTGGTGGGTTGCCGACAAGGCGGTCGGCTCCTTCCGCGTCGTGCTTTCTGCCCCACAAGCATCAGATGTAGCGTTCGATTACTTCCTCGTGCAGACCGAGGGGCAGATCGCGACCTCTACCCCGAGCGGCGTCAACTTGGCGGTTTCACCGCCAAGTGCGGGAGCCGGCGCAGCGCCGCCGACGATCACGCTGCTCGGCGACAATCCGCTCCATCTCTCGGTCGGGAGCGTCTTCGCCGATCCGGGGATCAGCGTGTCGAATAACGCGCCGTACACCACCTTCATCAACGGCCTAGAGCGGGAAGTATCGTCTTCGACGATCGACACTTCGGTCCCGACGACCTACATCGTCACCTACAAGGCAAGCAACGTGGCGGGGAACGACGCGACCGCGATACGCTCGATTATCGTCGGGAACCCCGACGGGACGGTTTCGCTCTCGCCGACCATAACTGCGACCTCAACCTCAACATCGACTTCAACCGACACAGTGCCGCCCGTCGTCACGCTCATCGGTGCGGCGGCGATACAGATTGATGAAAGTCAGACCTTCATCGACCCGGGCGCGACCGCGTCTGACGACATCGACGGCGATTTGACCCCGAAGATTATCGTCGCGGGCGCGGTCGACCCCGCAACCATTGGCCTCTACACGCTCTCTTATTCGGCGACCGACGCGGCGGGGAATGCCGGT
Organism: Candidatus Kaiserbacteria bacterium; assembly: GCA_016217905.1. Classification (GTDB taxonomy): domain Bacteria; phylum Patescibacteriota; class Minisyncoccia; order Phycocordibacterales; family Phycocordibacteraceae; genus C7867-001. Next base: position 2,848 of record JACRFL010000009.1, read on the forward strand.
TCTGTCTCCCGCGTCGTATCGGTGGTCGCTCCGTCCGCGCCGTCGCCCATGCCATGACCCACACGCTGCGGTACACGACATTCTCCCTCCTCGCGCTCGCGCTTCTTGGCGGCGGGTGGTACTTTTTCCGCTCGCAGGGTCGCACATCTGGCGGAAATGCGCCGCTCCCGTACTCGCCTGCCGCCTCGCAGACGGGAGGCGGTGGGGATTCCTCGCAAGCGACCTCCGTGGCGGAGGCCGCCGTCGCGCCGCTCGTGAACCTATATAGGAACGTGGCCTACGGGTTTTCTTTCAAGTACCCCGACGGTTTGAAGGTAGGCGGTGCGCCTTCTCCCGACGGCTCGGCGACGACGATTCTCGTGCAGGACATCGCGGCTCATATCGGATTTCAGATTTACATCACGCCATTTGCCGATCCTGACACGACAATTACCGCGGCACGCGTCGCGCGCGACTTGCCGGCTCTCGCCATGCGAGGGGCCGAGATCGCGCAGGTGGGTGCGAGCAGTCCGGGGCTTGCGTTTCTCGCCGAGGACCCGAGCTTCGGCGAGAGCCGGCAGATATGGTTCGTCTACAAGAAGCATCTCTACCAGGTGAGCGCCAAGAGCTCGCAGGACGCGCTTCTGCAGAGAGTGCTCGCGACATGGGAGTTTGGCAGATAAGGTGTTCCACTGATGACTATATGATCAAACAATTTTTAAAAGGCAAAACGGCGGTATTTATCGACGCAGCCAATATCTTTTACTCGCAGAAGACGCTGAAGTGGCGCATCGACTACGAGAAACTCAGTTCCTATTTGCACAAAGAAGCCGATATTACAGGAATTTATTACTATACCGGCATGGTTGGCGTTCTCGAAAAACAGAAAGCATTTGTCAGCAAATTACAAATGCTCGGCTATCGTGTGACGACGAAAGAGGTGAAATTTATAAAAGTCGCCGGGTCGCCCGATATCCCGAAGGGGAATCTCGATGTCGAACTTGCACTCGACGCGTTTCGGCTTAAAGATAATTTTGAAACGCTGATACTTTTTTCCGGCGACTCCGACTTTGCGTACCTACTTGATTTGCTCAAACAGAAAGGCAAGTATGTTATTGTCGTATCGATGCGCGGACATATTTCCAGAGAATTGCTCCAGCGCGCTAAGTACGTTCCCTTGCCGAAATTGCGACATTTGATAGAAAAAATCAAGGAGCCGGACGAGCCGGCTCCCGAGGTCTGACGTAAAGTATGATATCCAACCGCACACATGAAGTCAAGAGGGCAGTGGGGACAGGAGTCGCCCTCGTTTTCGCGGCGCTCGCGGTACTCGCACCGGCCACTGCCGCTGCGGCGACGGTCAACTCCTCGCTCTCAATGCCGCCGAACAATCTCGGCATCGTCGGCTGGTGGACATTCGACGGCGCGAACATGGTCAGCAACGCAGCCGACTCGAGCGGCACGGGGAAAACTGGTTATTTGATGAATTACACATCAACCACAACTTTGCCCGGCAAGATCGGCCAGGCGCTGTCTTTCAATGGAATAAGCCAAAGACTCCAAATACCCCCCCCAGCAACGAAGTTATCTGGTCCTTATACAATATCCGCATGGGTGAAGTTCAACAACGTTACTCACAATGGATATATCCTTACGCAACACAATTCAGGAGATGCTGGTATTGATATGGTCATGTATATGCGAGGCGGATTCAGTACTGGAGCGTGGCAACTTACATCAATAACATATACAACTAATGGTATATATCGTTACACCGGCAATGTGCTGACTGCTGATAAGTGGTATCACCTCGTCAGTACATGGGACGGTGGCACGCTCGCTTCAGGTATTCATTTGTATCGAGATGGAGTGGAAGAGTCATACAGTGCCAGCGTTGATGCTTCGGGTTCTATTGCGGGGGATGGTACAGGCAGTTGGTCGGTTGGCGGAAGAATTTTTGACAACTTGAGGAATTTGAATGGGTCGATTGACGACGTTCGCGTCTATAACAGAGTCCTTTCCGTCACCGAGATCAAACAAATCTACAACGCCGGCGCCGGCACGCACATCGGCACTTCCGGCGTTGCGGGAGCCAGGGTCAACAGCTCCTTCACCCCGCCCAATCTCCAGAATGGCCTCGTCGGCTGGTGGACATTTGATGGAGGCAATATGCTTCAGAACGCTGCCGACTCTTCGGGGCAGGGCAACAACGGCAATCTCATCAACTTCACTTCCACGACCACCGTCCCCGGCCCCGTCGGCCAGGCGCTCTCGTTTGATGGAGTAAATGATATTGTTTCAATCCCAGCCAGTTCTTCGTTAAATAATCTCAAAGCAACGGGGGGAATGACACTGTCAGTGTGGATTTATCCGAAGAGTCTTGGACAAAATAATCTGGGAAGAATTTTTGACAAAGCAAACGCGATAACGCCAACGGGAGGGTGGATATTGAATCTATCTAATCAAACGGCGGCGAATCAGATAAACTTCGCCAATAGTGGGAGTACTGCATTAAGTAGTTTGTCAGTCGCCAACGCAATTACGCTCAATAAATGGCAGCATGTTGCATTGACTTGGGACGGCGCAACAACAGCCAGTACTGTAAAGATATATATCAATGGTATAGAAACAACATATGCGTCCGCCGTTGATGGAGTATCACTTGACAGCGATGCGGCGGAGGCGGTGAAAATTGGAAATGACAAATCAGGAGTTCGAACGTTTAACGGATTCATTGACGACGCTCGCGTTTATAACCGCGTATTGTCAGCACAAGAAATCACTCAGCTCTACAATCTCACCCGCTAACCCCGCCAAAATGTGGAAAACTCCACTTGGAGGCCCGGCCTCCAAGTTGTATTCTTCGGTAAGTTATGGCGATGAGAAAAACACAGCTGGCTGAAGGGGAGTATTACCATGTTTACAACCGCGGAGTCGACAAACGGTCGATATTCAATGACCGCGAAGATATCGAGCGCTTTCTGCAGTGCATGGAAGAATTTAATGGTGTCGAACCAATCGGCAGCCTCTATGAAAACTCATTCAGACCCGACCAACTTGGAGGCCGGGCCTCCAAGTTGGTCGTTGAAGAAGATTCGCCATTGGTAGAATTTATCGCCTATTGTCTCAATCCGAATCATTACCATTTCATACTCAAGCAAATCGCAGAGAGGGGAATAGAAAAAATAATGCAAAGAATCGGTACGGGCCACACGATGTTCTTTAACAATAAACACGAACGAAACGGTTCCTTATTTCAGGGTAGGTTCAAAGCCGTTCATATAGATTCCAATGAATACCTTCTCCATGTCAGCTCTTATGTGAATTTGAACGACCGTGTGCACCAACTTGGAGGCCCGGCCTCCAAGTTGGTGAGGTCGAGTTTTGGGGAGTATATGGATAGAGGTATTAAAGGAATCTGTGAAAAGGAAATTATTCTCGGACAATTCAGAAATGTAGATGAGTACAAAAAGTTCGCGCTCTCGTCATTGAAATCAATCGTAGAAAGGAAACAAGAAGTGGAGGGCATTGAAGATTTCTTGTTGGAATAATCACTTGGAGGCCCGGCCTCCAAGTGACCGAGTGAAAGGTTGTGATTGGAAGGGGACATTCGCGAGGCAGTGGTATACTTGCGGGTATTGTTTGAATAATTAATTTTTTGTATGGCTATCCGCGTTGCTGTTAATGGGTTCGGTCGCATCGGCAGGGCATTTGCGCGCCGCTCGCACGGGCGCGGCATGGATTCGAAAAGCTCACCACAGGTCGAGCTCGTTGCCGTGAACGACCTCGGCTCGCTCGAAAATCTGGCATATCTGCTCAAGCATGACACGGTGTACGGACGCGCGCCTTTCTCGGTAGAGGCGAAGAGCCCCTCGATGAACTCAGGGCAGGCGGCGCTTTTTATCGACGGGCGAGAAGTGAAATTTTTTTCAGAAAAGGATCCGGCGAATCTTCCGTGGAAGGAGCTGGCGGTCGATGTTGTTGTCGAATCCACCGGCTTCTTTACGGACTATGAGAAGGCGCAGGCGCATGTAGCGGCGGGCGCGCGCCGCGTGGTTATCACCGCACCCGTCAAAGGAGAGTCCAATCTCGGAGCGACGGTGCTCATGGGCCTGAATGAAGACAAATTCGCGACGTGTCAGATCACCTCAAACGCGTCCTGCACGACGAACGCCGCGAGTCCGGTCATTGCGATTCTCGACGAGGCGATCGGCATCGAAAAAGCGGTGCTCTCGACGGCGCACGCGTACACCGCGAGCCAGTCGATCGTCGACGGCCCGTCAAAGAAGGACATGAAGGAGGGCAGAGCGGCAGCGCAAAACATCGTGCCGACCTCGACCGGTGCGGCCATAGCCGTCGCGCAAGCGTATGCGCCGCTTGCGGGCAAGTTCGACGGCATCTCGCTTCGCGTGCCGGTGCCCGCGGGCTCCATCGCAGACATTACGTTTATCGCGAAGCGTCCGACGACGAGGGAGGAGGTGAATGAAGTGCTGCGCGGCGCCGCTGCGGCGCCGCGCTGGGAGGGCATTTTCAAAACGACCGACGAAGAACTCGTCTCAAGCGACATCGTCGGCGAGCCCTATGCCTCCATCGCGGATCTCGGGATGACGCGGGTCGTCGACAGAACCTTGGTGAAGGTCCTTGCCTGGTACGACAACGAGATGGGGTACACGGAGTCGCTCGTACGGCACGTCATTGCCGCCGCCAATGCCTAACGTATTTATCGCATCCGACCACGCGGGGTTCGCGCTCAAAAGCGCGCTCGCCGAGCACCTGCGCACGCTCGGCTACGCGGTCGAGGATATGGGCGCCCACGCGCTTACTCCAGAGGACGATTATCCGGATTTCGTCACGCCGCTTGCGAAGCGCATCGCGGAGGAGAACGCGCGCGGCGGCGGAGCCGCCGCGCGCGGCATCATCATCGGCGGCAGCGGGCAGGGCGAAGCGATGTGCGCCAACCGCGTACAGGGCGTCCGCGCTGCGGTCTTCTACGGGCCCGCGCGCGTGACCGCCGCGCTTGAGATCGAGGGCGGCCGCTCCGAAGACGGCTTCGATCTCGTTCGGCTCGCGCGCCGGCACAACGACGCGAACGTGCTCTCTCTCGGCGCGCGCTTCGTAAGCGGGGAAGAGGCGGAGGAAGCGGTGCACATATTCCTCGCGACGCCCTTTTCCCCATCACCTCGCCACGCGCGCCGCCTGGCAAAGTTTTAACGCGGCGTTATTATCGACTGATATGGCGGACATCCAGTTCGACGAAGAAGAGCAGGGGTATGCGCCCCCTCCGAGGCCCGAGCGGAAGTCGTTCCTCACGCAACTCATGCTCGCGACCGGCATCGTCTCCGAAGACGGGCAGGTCCAGCATGTCCTCCTTGGAGCAGCTGCCGTGTTCTTCGTCTTCGCGCTCATCATCCCGCTCCTGTTTAGCGGTTCCAAGCACGTGTCACAGAGCGTTCTCGACTCCTTGCCGCCGCCGGTGATCCGACACTAATCCACATGACTTACTCCTCGCACAAAAAAGGATTTACGCTCATCGAGCTTCTCGTCGTCGTCTCTATCATCGGGCTCCTCTCCTCTATCATACTCGCCTCTCTCAACACGGCGCGCAACCGAGGGTACGATGCGAAGCGTTACTCCGACCTGACCGCTATCCACACCGCGCTCGAGCTCTATTATGGCAGCAACAACGCCTACCCAGATACCAGTTCGTCCTGGAGAAGTCAATGTGCTGGATTCGGTTCGTACCCCAACAATCAGGTGATTCCCGGCCTCACCCCGACCAGTCTTCCTTTAATGCCTGCCGACCCTCAGATGGACATCGTTACGAACGTTTGCTGTTACTTATATAGATCAAACAATGTCGATTATAAATTCATTGTACGCGCCTGTCCGACGTCAGCGTGTTATGCGAACCTCCAGGGCACGACAGGTTTCAGCGACCCGGCTCGTGCTAACGTCTGTGCCATTTACACGCCCGGCGCGGCAACGTGGTAACTTTGTAACTATACTCTCCGCATGAGCCTCGTCGTCCCGGCCGTGCTCCCCGCATCAGAGAAGGATCTCGACGATAAGCTCGCGTTCTTCGCGTCGCTGTCAGCGGTCGCCCGCGTGCAGATAGACATCGTCGACGGGAAGTTCGCCTCTCCCGCGTCCTGGCCATACCGCGCTCCACGAGAGATCGAGAGCCGGATCGATCGCGGCGAGCTCCTCCCGCATCTCGATCGTTTTGAATACGAGATCGACTTCATGTGCCTCGACGCCGAAGAAGCGGCGGGGCAGTGGCTTCCACTCGGCGCGACGCGCCTCACCTTTCACGCGGAGAGCGCGGGCGACCTTCCGCGGCTCCTCGCCTCTGTGCGAGGGCGGTACGGCGATTTTATTTCCTTCGGGCTTGCGCTAAACGTCGCGAGCGATCTCGCGCTCGTCGAGCAGAATCTCGGGGGGATCGAGTACGTGCAGTTTATGGGCATCGCGCGCATCGGGCAGCAGGGAGCGCCCTTCGACGAACGCGTGTTCGAGAAGGTGCGCATATTCCGCAGCCGCCACCCGGAAGTCCCCATCCAGGTCGACGGCGGCGTTTCGCTCGATAATGCGAAGAAGCTCGTCGCGCTCGGCGTCTCGAAGCTCGTAGTCGGCTCCGCCATTCTCCGGGCGAGCGATCCTCTCGCCGCCGTCGCAGATCTCGAGGCGCTCCAGATGCCGTTTGGAGTCTAGGAGGGAAGCGCGCGCCGTGTAGGTTATACTAGGATGATGTCGCTGACCGATATAGAAATCGCCGGACTCGAGAAGAGAGCGGAGGCTATCCGCGAGACGATTATCCGAATGCTCGTTGCCGCAGGGAGCGGGCACACCGCCGGCCCCTTGGGCATGGCGGACATCTTCGCGGCATTTTATTTTCATATTCTCGCGCACGACCCGAAGCACCCGGAGTGGGAAGGGCGAGATCGGCTCGTGCTTAGCAACGGCCATATCTGCCCGGCGCTCTACGCCTCCCTCGCGCACGCGGGCTATTTTCCCGTCGAGGAATGTCTCACGCTCCGTTCGTTTGGCAGCCGGCTCCAGGGGCATCCGGAACGGCTGCGTCTGCCCGGACTCGAGACTACCTCGGGCCCCTTGGGCGAGGGCCTCTCGCAGGCCGCCGGAATGGCCTACGCCTTCCGCATGGACGAGATGTCGGACGTCGTACGTCCTACATCTAATGTAGAACGTACGACGTCCGACATGGGCGGGCGGCAACGGGTGTATTGCCTCATGAGCGACGGCGAACAGGAGGAAGGGAACACGTGGGAGGCGGCGATGTTCGCCGGGAAGCACAAGCTCCACAATCTCATCGCGATCATGGATCGCAACAATATCCAGATCGACGGAATGACCGAAGACGTGATGCCGCTCGAATCGCTCCGCGCGAAGTACGAAGCGTTCAACTGGCACGTGCTCGAAGTGAACGGCCACAACATGCGGCAATTCGTCGAGGCAATTGACGAAGCGAAAGCGATTACCGAGAAGCCGATTGTCATCATCGCGCACACGATCCCCGGCAAGGGCGTGTCTGAGATCGAGTTCGACTACCACTGGCACGGCAAGCCGCCCACGAAGGAAGAAGGGAAGCGCTTCCTGAAGGAGATCCGCACCATGGGCGGGAAGCTGCCGCACGAATATGCGTAACCCGCACGCGAATCTTCCGGAGAATGTGTTCGCCGATGATGTAGAGCGCCTGCCGACGCGCGACGGCTTCGGGAAGGGCTCGATCGAAGCGGGGAGGGCCGACCCGCGCGTCGTGGTGCTCTGCGCCGATCTCGCCGAGAGCACGCGCGCCGAGTGGTTCGAGAAGGAATTTCCCGCCCGGTTTATCGAGATGGGCGTTGCCGAGCAGAATATGGCGGCGGTCGCCGCCGGCATGGCGGCGGCGGGCAAGGTACCGTTCATCGCGAGTTACGCTGCATTCAATCCGGGCCGCAACTACGAACAGATCCGCACGACGATCGCGCTTAACGAAGCAAATGTAAAAGTGTGCGGCATGCACGCGGGCGTGTCGGTGGGCCCCGACGGGGCGACGCACCAGATGCTCGAAGACATCGGTCTCATGCGGATGCTGCCGGGCATGGTCGTCATCGCGCCTGGAGACGCGGAGGAGGCGCGCAAGGCAGTGGTCGCCGCCGCGAAGCACGAAGGGCCGGTATATCTGCGCTTCGGCCGCTCCGCGACACCCGTCTTCACGACCGAAGAGACCCCCTTTGAGATAGGAAAGGCGCTTTCGCTCTGGGAATCGGGACATCCGAAAGTCGCGATCCTCTCCACGGGCTCTTTGAGTCATACCGCGCTTCAGGCGGCACGCTCGCTCGAAGGGGGCGGCATCGGGTCGGTCGTTTTGCATGTCCCCACCGTGAAGCCTCTCGACACCGAAGCGGTGCTCGATGCGGCGCGGCGCGCGGGTAGCGTCGTTACCGTTGAGGAGCATCAGGCCGCGGGAGGATTCGGGAGCGCCGTTGCCGAGTTCCTCGCGGAGCATCACCCAGTGCCGGTGAAGCGGCTCGGCGTGCATGATCGATTCGGCCAATCCGGATCTCCGGAAGAGCTGCTTGCGCACTACGGCCTCGATGCTGTCAGCATAGAAAACGCAGTTATCAAGATGTCCTCTTGAGGAAAAATATGAAAGCAAAAATAAACTTTTATTTCGCCTCGCTTCTCATCACCGTCGCCGGCGCGGGCGCGGCGCTCATCATCATCCACGTGGCGACGGCGAGCGCGTACGCGATCGTGTACACCGGCGGTACGAGATACGTCCCGCTTCCGTAGCGAGCAGCGCGAACGCGCGTTCTCACGCCGACTCGACGCGATAGCTTGAGGGAGCGTCTGCGAGGAATTTTTCGAGCGCCGCGCGGGTCAGGAGGCCTTTCTGCGCCCCGATCTCCTTCACGACCGACATCGAATTCACGGGGCCCCAGAGGAGAGCGTCGGCGAGCGATTTGCCAAGCGCGCGCGCGACAACGAAGGTCGACGACGCGGCGTCGCCCGCGCCGGTGCGGTCGTACGCCGGTACCTGGTCCGGATACATGGGGACCTTGAGCATCTCGCTTCCATCAAAGGCGTACGCGCCGTTTACGCCGTCGGTGATGAACGCCACTTTTGGCCCGAGTGCGCGCATGCCCTCGAGGAGAGCGCGCATATCCGTCTCTCCGACGCCGAGTATCCGCTCGGCTTCCTCTTTGTTGCAGGAGACGACTTCGGTCGCGGTATAGAGCGCGGCGAGTTTTTCTTTCCCCATTTTCATTTGGAACGTGCCGGGCTGGAAGGCGAGCTTCGTCTCCGGGTGCGCGAGGAGCCATGCGATCAGATCGTCATGGAATCGTTCCGCGTTCTCGCCGACCGAAGAAAGGTAGATCCATTTTGGCGGAGCGAACCCTTCGGGGATAACGTAGGGATATGCCTCATGTCGTATGAGGATAGTGCGCTCAGATTCGTACCACAGCACGTAGTGGTGGTTCGTCGGGATGCCGTCGTGCCGCACAATGTAGCGCGTGTCGACGCCTTCTTTCGCGAAGGTCGCAAGGATCTCTTCGCCGAAACGGTCGTTGCCTACGTTTGAGACGAATCCCGCGGAGAGGCCGAGGCGGGCGGCGGCGACCGCGGCGTTCGCGGCATTCCCCACGGCGGGTACGAGGACGGAAAACTCGTAGGGAATTTTATCCCCCCATTTCATTGAAATGGTGCAGTTCTGCTTGTTGATGTCACAGCTGACACGCGCCTCTTTGAGCCTCACGAATTCGTCGACGACCGTGTCGCCTATCGCTACGAAGTCCATATGTCGACAAGTGTAACACGCGCGGAAAGCAATTTTCTTGCTCCTTCGGGCCTCATCAGAATGAGTCAGCCAGTCGCAGGGAAAAATTGCTTTCCGCGCGTGTTACGATGAACACATGACCGATCTCGTCGCGGCCGCGCGCTCGCTTTTCTCACAGGGCAAAGGGATTCTCGCCGCGGACGAGAGCGTGCACAGTGCGACCGCGCGTCTCGCCTCCTACGGCATCGGGGCGGGCGCGGAGATGCGTCGGAAGTATCGCGACCTTTTCTTCGGAGCGGAGGGCATCGAGCAGTATCTCTCGGGCGTCATTCTTTTTTCAGACTCGTTCCTTGAAAAGGGAGACGATACAAAATTGTTTCCGGAGTCGCTTTCCGCGCGCGGCATTCTGCCGGGGGTGAAAGTTGACCTCGGCACCGAGCCGATCAGCGAGAGCCCGCACGAGCTCATCACGCAAGGGCTTCTCGACCTCACCGAGCGGCTCGCGGCGCACAAGGAGCAGGGAGCCGTCTTTACCAAATGGCGCGCGGTCATCCGTATCGACGGCGAGCTCCCGACCGCCACCGCGCTCCACGAAAACGCCAAGCGCCTCGCGAGCTACGCGAAGAACGCGCAGGCGGCTGGTCTGGTTCCTATCCTAGAGCCGGAGGTTCTCTACGAGGGGAAGCACAGTCGCGCGCGCGCTCGTTCGGTTATCGAGGAGACCATCGCTACCGTCTTCTCGGTGCTCGAAGAACACTCCGTCGACCGCGCGAGCGTAATTCTGAAGACCTCCCTGGCGCTGTCGGGGAGCGCAAGCAGGAAGCAGGATACGCCCGAAGAAGTCGCCGAAGACACGCTTGCCGCTCTCCTCGCAAGCGTGCCGCCGCAGGTGGCGGGAATCGTTTTCCTCTCAGGCGGGCAGACGCCGGATCAGGCGACCGACAATCTCGCCGCGATAACGCGTCGGGCGAAGGATGTCGACGCGCCGTGGCCGCTTACTTTTTCCTACGCGCGCGCTTTGCAGGAGGAAGCGCTCGCCCTGTGGAGAGGGAAGGAAGAGAATGTTCCCGCCGCCCGCGCGGCCTTCCTCTCTCGCCTCGCCAAAGTCTCCTCCGCCCTCGGCTAAGTTCATGTAGGACGTCGTACGTCCTACATCCGCAATGCGAGAGTTCGCACGATGAAACTCAAGCGCTGGTGCAGTGTCATTGAATTCATAGAGATCGTGGACAAAGCGCGCATAATCTTGCGCATCAAGAAACAAATTGCGTCCGTCTACGCCCCTATTAATCACGTGATACAATTCCATCCCACAAGTATAACCAATGTAGGACGTACGACGTCCTACATGGGGAGGAATCGAGGAGATTCCCAACCGGAGAAACGTTGGTCAGATGAAATTGCATTTAAGGCTCCATTCCGCTATAGTGTGCTCACTATGCTTACGCTCTCGGTAGAGAAGCGCGATGCGGGCGCCGGCGTTCCGGCGCTTCGCCGCTCCGGCCGCATCCCCGCGGTCGTCTATGGTGCGAACCAGGCGTCGACGCCCCTTGCGGTTGAGGCGCGCGCGTTCGAGAATATCCTGCGCGAAGCGGGCGAGGCGACCATCGTCTCGCTTACGGGTCTCGGCGCGCCGCTTCCGACCCTCATCCACAAGGTCGACCTCGATCCGCTCACGAGCGTCCCGCGCCATGTCGACTTTTACGCGGTAACGAAGGGCAAGAAAGTTGAGGTCGCCATTCCGCTCGATTTCGAAGGCGTGTCTCCGGCGGTGGAGGCGGGCGCGAACCTCGTGAAGGTGCTCCACGAGATTGAGGTGGAGGCGGATCCGATGAATCTCCCGCACGATATTAAAGTCGATCTTTCCCTACTCGCGGCGATAGGAGGCCGCATCCACGCGAAGGATCTCGCGCTTCCCGCCGGCGTGGAACTCGCCATCGACCCCGAGGAGGTCGTCGCGCTCGTACAGGAGGTCGTCGAAGAGAAGGAGGAGGTCGCGCCGGCATACATCGCGTCGATCGAGGTGGAAAAGAAAGGCAAGGAGGAGGTGGAGGGGGAAGCGCTGGCGGGGAGCGCCGTCTAGCCGTCCCACGCCCCGTGCTACACTGACCGGACGATGTGTCGGTCATTTTTTGTTTTCTTTTCCGCATGCATTCTGGGTCTCGCGGCGCCGTCTGCAGTGCTCGCGCAGAACGTAGCGCAGGCTGTGTCAAACCGTCAGCAGGATCTTCAGAACCAGCTCCAGGCGATCGAGAACGAGATCGCCGCCCAGCAGAAGCTCCTCGATACCGCGCAGAACCAGCATCAGACGCTGCAGACCCAGATAGACGCGTTCAACGCGGAAATAAAAAAGACGCAGCTCCAGATCCAAGCGATCAATCTCACCATCGCGCGGCTGAACGACAACATCGGCGAACATACTCAAACGCTCGCCAAGCTTTCCGCGCGGCTCGCCGCGGAGAAAGAGTCCCTCGCGCAGATACTGCGGCGAACACAGATGATTGACGACTACTCGGTCGTGAACGTCGCGCTCAGCTCGCAGAGCGTCTCCGGCTTTTTCAAGGATCTCGACGCGTTCGCGTCGATCAAGAGCTCGCTTGCGGAATCCTTCGACCAGATCGAGCAAACCAGCGCCTCGACCGCGGCCGAGAAGCAGGCGCTGCAGGAGCGGCTCGCGGAGCAAGAGCAATTGCGGACCATCGCACAACTCGCGAAACAGCAGCTCCAGGCGCAGGAGAAGGAAAAGCAGCGGCTCTTGGCGCAGACCAAGGGCATCGAAGCGAACTACCAGAAGCTGATCGCCACGAACCAGCGGACGGCCGCCCAAATTCGCTCGGAGCTCTTCGTACTTCGCGACAGCGCGTCGATACCGTTCGGCCTCGCGCTAACCTACGCGAAGGCGGCGGAGAGGGCGACCGGCACGCGCGCCGCGGTGACACTCGCCGTTCTCAAGCAAGAGACGAATCTCGGCGAGAACCTCGGCACGGGCACCTGGCGCGTCGACATGAGTCCGACCCGCGACCAGCCGGTCTTCGTCTACATCACCCAAGCGCTCGGCCTCGACCCCGACAAGATGCCGGTCTCGAAGAAGCCGTGGTATGGATGGGGGGGCGCGATGGGGCCCGGGCAATTCATTCCCTCGACATGGGTCTGTTACGGCGGATTCGTGAACACGCAGACGAACACGTGCGCGCCGCCGCGCGGCTCGGGGAACTCCTTCTGGGCTGGGCCGTGGCAGTATGCCGCAGGGAAGGATCGGGTCCGCACGCTCACCGGCAACTCGTCGCCGAGCAATCCGTGGGACGCGCAAGTCGCGATCATGGCGACCGCGATGCTCATGGCCGACAACGGAGCAAGCGCGCGCACCTACGCGGCCGAGCGGCTCGCGGCATTGCGCTATTTCGCCGGCTGGGCGAATGCGAACAAGGCCGCCTACGCCTTCTACGGCGATAGCGTGATGCAGTTCGCGTCGGCGTTCCAGCAGGATATCAATCAGCTCGCCGGTCTCTGAATGTGTGGGACTTCGGAGGTCCCAGGTACTTATCCACCCCGCACCCGCGCGTCCGCTCCTCGCGCGTCTTATAATCAAGCGTATGAATACAAAAATCCTTGCGGCTTTTGCTATCGCCTTGTTCCTCGTGGCCTCTCCCGCCTCCGTACAGGCTGCTCCTTCCGGAACGCTCACGGCGAGCCCCAATCCCTGTATTGTCTCGGTTGGTCAGACCAACTGTGTCATAAATTATAAATGGAATACGATTGGCGCGTCCGATCTCGCTCTTGAGATACAAGGGATACAAGGCGTCAGCTGGGCATTTGCCAGCATCGATTCAAACAGCTCAAGCGGAACGTTTTTCGATTCGAAAAAACCCGGAGAGTATCACACCTACATCCTGCGCAGTGGCGGTCGAACGGGAACCGAGATCGCGCGAGTAACGGTCGCCGCAGTGTGTGCAACAGGGACCGTCTGGGATCCATACCACACGCCATTCCCCGCGTGTGTCACGCCTGCCTCATACGATGGGGAAATTAATCCCCAGAATACTTACACCCCACCGAAATCGACCCCTGCCAGAACGACCAGCGCGGCCATCGGCGTCACCGTCAATCCGATTAGCTACCTCGCCACCCTTCCGGATCATGCGATCAAAGCCGTCTACACACTTACGAATGGTACCTCCTCTAACACCAGATGCCGGCTGCTCAACAATCTCGGCGCTGCACTCACCGCATACGCTCCCTGCACCGGCGGCCTGCCGATAATCGCGCCCGCGGCGGCGGGCGTGTACGGGTACGCCGTGCAGGCGAATCAAGGTTCGACGGGACAAACGGCAACGAGCAACAAATTTACCGTGAGAGTGGCGGCGGGCGTAAATCCGGCAGAACGTACCTGCACCTCCGGGGGCAGTTGGGACGGAGCGGATTGCGTCCCGGACTCGGTTGGCACAATTCCCGGCCAGCCGACCATCTCCGTTGCTTATTCTCCGAACACGGTTCCCTACGGCGGAAAGTACGTCGTGTCGTGGGAAACGACAAAAGCCGACTCGGTGGAGTGGTTCTGCAACGGTCCGCAGTTTTCGAGGAAGGGAGTCGCGCTTGCCACGAGCGGCTCATTCTCTGCCGCGGCCATTATCCTTCCCAATGGGGGAACGCTTCAGTGTACGTGGACGGCGAGGAACTCTGCCGGCGCGAAGAGCGCCGCTGCGTCGCTCAGCGTCCTCCCTCCGTCTAAAATGACGGTGCCGCCGACCCCGCCCGTCATCCCCAGTCCGCTTCCGACCGATGTAGCCAAGCTCCGTGCCATCCTCAGTCAGCTGCAAGCGTATATCACTGCACTCCAACAGTGGCGTGCATCCACAGCACCGCCAACAGGAATAACGTACTGATTTTAGAAACGGAGTTTTCAGCGGTTGACAGGAATAACCAGAAGTATATACTTCTGGTATGAAAACAGCGATGATCAATATCAAGACGGAGAAGGAGGTCAAGGAACAGGCGCAGAAACTCGCGGAGGATCTTGGTTTTTCCCTATCGGCACTGGTAACCGCGTCGCTAAAGCAGTTCGTCCGTACCCGTGAAGTGCAGTTTTCGGCGCTCCCGCGCATGACCCCATATCTCGAGGGAATACTCGGAGAAATAGAAAAAGACATCAAAGCGAAAAAGAATCTTTCTCCAGTATTTACAAATGCAGAAGCTATGGACGCGTATCTCAACGGCCTTTAGGAAATATGAGAGGCATTCTTCTCCATAAGCATTTTGAAAAGAGGTATTCGAAACTCCCCAAAAAAGTCAAAGATGCTTTCAAAAAACGGAGGAACCTTTTCCTCGAGGATACAGACAACTTGATTCTCGGCGTTCACACGCTCCATGGAGAGCACAGAGGGTACAAGAGTTTCAATGTAACCGGTGATATTCGGGTAATATACAAAGAAATAGGGAGGGAAATTTTTCTGTTTGCGGATATCGGGTCGCACGGAGAGCTTTATTCTTGACGGCCTACTTTGACCGACACGCCGTGTCCATCAATTGATGGACACGGCGTGTCGGTCATGAATATCGACTTCCTCGCGAACAATTAACCTGCCAAACACTCGGTGTTGGATAGGCGTTACGCAAGAGAATATTCAATAAGGGCGCACCGCACCTCCTCGTCAGGCACCTCGAACCCGGGTCTGAATACAACGCGCTCGGCGTAGTTGATGTCGTCAAAGTAGGAGAGCTGGTTACGGAACATGCGCCCATTAAATTTGTCGCCGAACAGCATATGCGCGTGCATGGATATTTTTTCAACGCTGTAGTAATCACGGATGATGAAATACATATCTACGTAATCCTTCCATTTATTGCGCTGACCGATTGCGAAGGCTTTCATTGCGGCGAGTGTGAGGAGCGTAGGGAGTCGGATAACATTCTCAAAGCTTTCGGAGTAGTCGATATCGAACGGATAATTCAAAAAAGTGAATTTAACAGAATCAATCACGAATGTGAACTCGCCCTCCTTGTTCACAAGGATCTCGTCGATCTGCCGCACTTTTTCTATGCGTCGCTGGAGCGATAAATTTCCAAAAGATTTGTGGCTGAACAGGTCGAAATCGATGGATTCCCGATGGCCAAGATGCAGAGCCACAGCCGTTCCTCCAACCAATCCGAAATCTTTTTTGAATTGCGCAAGAAGCGGCAGAAGGAGAACCTGTTCGTGAGTAAGTATTTCCCTATGCATGTGTCGCGTACTTGTTGAAATAAAGCGAGAAATAGTGCGAGACTTCGGGGCGATAGTTCTTGCGCGGTCGATTAATTTGCTTGCGGAAGATCTGCGCGACTTTTTCCATACCTAGGATCCCGATTAATTTTTGTACGTCGTCCCAATTGCCGTAATTAAGAACAGCTTCCACGACCGACTCTTCGTTTAGGGCGCGGTAATCCTTGACATACCAGATGAGATGCTTGCGCTCCGAGATGAAATCGTAGAGAGGATCGCTCAACATAAGTATATTATATCATATCGTCGCGCGTAATTCAGCGCCGCCTAAAATGTCAAACACTCGGTGTTTGACAGGTGTCTGACAAGTGCTGGGTTAACGAGCCGAGAGTTATCCACCCTGCGTATGCGCCCTCCTCCCCGCGCGTCCTATAATCAAGCCATATGAATGTAAAAATCCTTGCGGCTTTTGTTGTGTCCTTGTTCTTCGTGGCCTCTCCCGCGCACGCGCAGATGCCGCCGTCACCACTGTTCGGTGACGCAACGTTCGGTGGAGAACTTGTCCAGGGAAATGCGAATTGCTTCGACTATTATCACTTCGGGAGCATTGTCACCAACCTCGAGGCGAGCGTCAATAAAAAATTCTTCGCGGCGGCCGGCTCCGATGTCGTGTTCAGGGGCATGATCAGAAACACGAACACCTACCCGGTCGTCAATGTCGATCTCTATGTGAAGATCTTCCGCAAAGTCAGGGACGGAAAAGCCGTGCGCGAAAATGGCTACCCGCTCGTCGATCAATTCGTCGCGGTGAAAGGGCTTACGATCGACGGAAACTCCGAGCAGCCAGTCCAGTTCAACTGGAGTATTCCGAACGCGATCGGTGGCAGCGATTTTCTGCTTGCAACGTATGCGATTGTCGACCAAAAATACAACCTCTCCGGCCTTTCCTTTACCGACGATGTGACGGGAGCGAAAGCAGGCTTCGTTATTCCAGGCAAGCCAACTGGCGGAGTCGAGTGGGATAAGAACAGGATAACGATGAACGGAAAACAATTTCGCTTTGCCGCATTCATTCCGCAATTTTCCGCCACCGAGCCTGTCACGGTGAGCGCCCCGTTGGTTAACTCAACTAAGCTCGGACAGACGTCTACGATCACATGGAAGCAATATAATTGGGACGGCCAGCGCGAAAGCGAACTCCTCGACACAAAGACCGATACCGTCACATTGAAAGCGGGGGAGAAAAAAGATCTTACCTACACCGCGACCAAACACACCGGTCCGGTCACGTACCTGGTCGCCGATGTCGAGACGAACGGCGTGCACTCGATTCTCGACATGCGCTTCGCACGGCAGGGTGTAGAGCAGGCGCGCATCAACTTCCCATCACTCAATTCGTTTCCACTGAAGAAAGGCGAAGAAACAATCGTGTTTTCCTGTCTCCACTCGGTTGGCCCCAACGTGCTCAATGATGGGAAACTCACCTTGTCCCTTACCGATAAAAATGGCAAAACGATAACCGAAGAGGTCTATGAGGGAAAGATCGGGAGCGCAATGATGGGTATCGCTAAGAAATTCACTCCGAACCGCGCTTACGACAAAGCGACGCTCACTGCAACGCTCTCGCTTGACGGCAAGGTCGTCGAGGAAAATAAGACAGTCTACGACTGCAAAGATATTGATCCGGCGAAATGCTCGAAAACCTCTTCTGTTCTCCCGATCGCCGCGACCATCGTCGCGTTCCTCCTTGCGGTTTTCGTTTTCTACTACCTGCGCAAGCGCGGCAGAGCGAATGGAAGCGTTCCTCCGGCGCCGCTCGCCGCGCTCTTCCTTCTTCTTGTCGTGTCTGTAGCCGTCATCGCGCCCCGCCACGCGGAAGCGCTCACCACGTCGGTATCCTCACCGGGGTCGTTCGCTTCCATCTTCTACGATACTGTTGCAAAATGTAATGCAAGCGTAAGCCTTTGCGACCAGGAACCTGTTGGCCTGGGACACATCGACCCAAATGGATGGAGCGAGCCCTACTACACGCCGATGTGGGGAGCCGCATTTTCGGTGGGCGGTATCACGAGCTCCATCACGTACCAGGTGGACGCCATCAATGCGGATACCGGAATGCCAATCCAAAACGGCACGAATATTCCGATCGGAACACGTGTCCAATTCGTTCCCAAACCATTCGGCGGCACAGATATCTTCTGGAACGGGACCGGCGGTTACAACGATTCGCCGTACGGTAACTGGGGGTCCGGGTCCCCGGCGTACCTTACAACCGCTGACTCGGTTGTGGGACCCGTCGACCTCTACGTCGGACTTAACGTCGCGCAACCATCGGTCACCATCGCGCACAGCGGCACGGCAACAGTAAATTGCACGAATAACGGTTTCCTTTGTACCGTGACCGGCGCTGGAAGCATCATCTCGACGGTCACCTTCGGAGCGACATCAGGGACCATGGCGGGCAAGTTTTACAAACAATTCTGCACGGTCGGCGGCGTTCCTTGCAGAGCGTCGGCAAACGTGTGGTACGACCAGGGTTGGGATGGCGGTCACTATCCGATGCAAGACCCGAACAAGGCCAGCGCCGCTGGCTGCTCCAGCCAGGTGACGGGAAGCGCCGCGGCGACCTGCGCGAACCTCTCCAGCGCGAATCAGACCGTCGTGGACTATCCTGCAGGGGCGATCGCCTTCAATTTCACTGCAAACTCCGTCGGTCAACCGACCATCACTACCGCCTCTTTTAGTCCGCCCGGACCGAACGGGAACGTCCAATACAGCACGAGTAATACCGCCTACTACGTCGATATCGTCGCGGCGAACGCCGATGACGTGAAAGTAACCTGTTCCCCGGCGGGAATATTTACGGGCTTTACCAACGCATCTTACGGAACGAACTACCACAACTCCGGTCCCTCAGACTTTATGGGTACCGGCGGCGGGACGACAACTTGCACCTTTACCGCATACAACGGCGCCACCGTTGGGAACTCGCTCACAAGGAGCCTGACAATTCAGCCACAGGCTGTGGGCTCCTGCCCACTCCCCTGGGGCGGGACCATCGCAGGCGGCAGCTCGGTCACCGCATACCAATCGCCCTCGGTCGTCTTTCCCGCAGCGTGCGTTTCCCAAACGCGCACGTGTAGCAACGGAACATTGAGCGGCAGCTACACGAATCAGAGTTGTACCGTGATCGGTGGTGGTCCCGTCTGTGCATACAACGCAGCCACCCAGGGCCCCCTGATCTGGGGGGGAGGCAACTGCTCAAACAGCACCATCAGCGTCTCCAACATTGCTGTCGGGCAGTCTGTGGTTGTTCCGAGCCAGACCGCGTATGCCGGCTCCGAAACAATCACTTGCAACTCACTCGGAAACTGGGATGGTCCGACGAATGTGAGCTGCGATTTACCAGTCCCCACCGCCTCTCTCTCTGCCACCCCGGACACCATCAATAGCGGCCAGTCCTCGACGCTGAAATGGTCTTCGACCAACGCGACCTCCTGCTCGTTCGTCGGCTCTCCTGCCAACGGCATCTCCACCGGAGGCGCCGCTTCA
>JACRFL010000010.1 GCA_016217905.1 Candidatus Kaiserbacteria bacterium
GAAAGAGGGAATTGGAAGACAGTCGAACGGTATGTCGCCAACCAAGGAAAGGCGATGCAGAAACCAGGACAACTCACGCTCTGGCACTGAGCCCATGCATCCCGTCATACCCCGTCCGCTTGCGGCGGGGTTGTTGATTTCAATCAGTTTTGGGCACTATCTTGTACGTGGCGTTCACATAACGCAGATCGCGCCGCAGATTTTGAGCCAATGCGCGTTCGCGGGCGGTGGCGGTCGAAGTTCCCAGTGCTTCTTCGAAGAGACCGATCGCCGTCGCAATGAAGTCGAAATAATCGCCGGTCTTTATGTGAAAATCGATATGCTCGGGCGTGTCGCGCACGACAAATGTCCGGTTGCGCATTTTGTAGTGAACCGCTGCGGCATTTGTGTGCATTGTGAAGAAGTATATCTCGACAATGCCGCTTCTTCCAATTCTTGTTGGGGAGAACGGGTATTCGCCGGCCTCCCTGTTGCTATACTCACAGAAGCGATGACTGCTTTCCCGTACACAATCCAGAATCGCGATCTCATTCTCGATAATCCGAGCGGGCAGTATGTGTTACGGGTTCGCGACCTGGCGCAGGAGGACAAGCCGCGCGAGCGGCTTGTGAAAGATGGTCCGGCCGCGCTATCTTCCAACGAACTCCTCGCCGTTCTGCTCGTGACCGGGACTACCAAAGAGGGAATTCTGCAAATGACTTCGCGCATCATCGCGGAATACGGCGAGAAAAGCATTTTTGCCCGCACCGATGCAAAGACGCTTTCGAGCGATCTGGATATCCCGCTTACCAAGGCCGCGCAGATCGTCGTGGCCGGCGAGCTCGGCAGGCGGTTTTATCAGCGCAGCGGGTCGGGCGCGATTATCCGCGCCGCGGCAGACGTCTTCGCGTATGTCGCGGACATGCGCTCCCTTACCAAGGAGCATATGCGCGGCATCTACCTCAACACGCACTATCAGGTGGTTCACGATGAGGTCATTTCGATCGGCACGGTCGATGCGAACATCGTCCACCCTCGCGAGGTTTTTAAACCGGCGCTCCAATATTCCGCCGCGGGCGTTGTCCTCGTGCACAATCATCCATCCGGTGTAGTAACGCCATCGGCTATGGACCTCGTGATCACCTCGCAGCTCAAAGAGGCCGGACGCATTTTCGGCATCGACCTCATCGATCACGTCATCGTCACCGCGGATGGCTTCTCGAGTATCATCGCGGGCTGATACGGGCAAACGAGTTTGTGGTATCGTTGCCCCATTGGGGAGTGGTGTAATTGGTAACACGCCTGCCTTTGGAGCAGGAGACTCTAGGATCGTTGCCTAGCTCCCCAGCAAAATGGTATCTTTCCGTGCGATTTCAGCTAGAATGGTTTTGACATGACGCCGTTGAAACGAGGAGCGGGTATAGGCGCCGGCGTGGTCGCGCTTGTCTACATCGTCGGATTCTCCGGTCTCGCTGCGTCCGAATATCGTTCAGCGACGGCGAATGCGCCGGAGCGCTTTATCCCGCTGCCGGAACTTGATAAGGCCGACTACAACGCGCGCATGCTTGCGCTTGCGCACATAGGCACCATCACCGAAACAACGTCAACCGCAACGACGTCGGTCAGCGTTACGTCGACAACGACGCCGTCCTTGTGGCCGGTGAGCACGGTTTATCCGAACGCGAGGGCCATTTTGCCCTTCACGCGCGTTGTCGCGTATTACGGCAACTTCTATTCGAGAGCGATGGGCGTGCTCGGCGAATATCCAACCGAAGAGTTGCTCGCGATGCTTGCAAGCACGACCGCGAAGTGGGCCGCCGCCGACCCCTCGACGCCGGTCGTGCCCGCTATCCACTACATCGCGGTGGTGGCGCAGGCGAGTGCGGGGGAAGAGGGGAAGTATATTCTCCGGATGCCCGACGATCAGATCGAGCACGCGCTCGCCCTTGCGAGCCGGGTACAAGGCATCGTCATTCTCGATGTGCAGGTGGGGAAGAGTACGCTCCAGCACGAGCTGCCGATGCTTGAGAAGTATCTCAAACTGCCGCAGGTCCACCTTGCCATCGATCCAGAGTTCTCGATGAAATTCGGCAACGCGCCCGGCACGGTCATCGGCACCTTTGACGCCGCGGACATAAATTATGCCGCGGAGTATCTCGCAGGTCTTGTCCGAGAGAACAGTCTCCCGCCGAAGATCCTTGTCGTGCACCGCTTCACGCAGGATATGGTGACCAATTATAAGAACATTGCGCCTCTACCGGAGGTGCAGATTGTGATGGACATGGACGGGTTCGGCTCGAAGGCAAAGAAGTATGGCACCTATAGCCGTGTCATCATCCCCGAGCCGGTACAGTTCACCGGTATAAAGCTATTTTATAAAAACGATGTGCGGCCGCCCGCCGACGGCCTCCTCTCTCCCGCCGAAGTCCTCTCGCTCACCCCCGCGCCGATTTATATCCAGTATCAGTAAAAAAACGGCTGCGCGGAGCGCGGCCATTCGGGAACCATGCTCTCGGTTTCTTGCGGCTCGCCGCTAAAGGCACTCGTACGGTAGAAATGTACTTCCTGCCACGGCTCGTCGCCTACATGGAAAGTAATGATTACAACCTTTTTGAGTTTTGTCGGGTCAAACACGATCTCGAACTCTTCCTGCGTCTCCCGTATGACGCAGTCGAGAGTGTTTTTGTCAGTGGATTCCATCTTTCCGCCCGGACCGTTCAAAGTTCCGACACCGATTTCTGGGTCGCCCTGCTTTCTGCCGAGCAGGACCAGGTTCTCACGTGTGATGAGAACGACGGTTGCAGTTTTCACGATTTTTACTCCCTATTGTGGGTTCCGGCGGTATGGTATTATCTCCCGCATATGGAAACCAATGACACCAACAGTAAGTTTTTACCAATCGCGGTCGTGGCAGCGGGGCTTTTAATAGCGGGAGCGGTCGTTTGGAACGGTACGCGTTCGCCAGGTCCTGCGGGTTCGCCGCCGGCCGGGACCGCGCCGAAGGTCAATGTCAAAAACATAAAATTCGAGAACAGCCCCTTTATCGGAGCGGCGAATGCACCGGTCACTATTGTCGCGTGGGGCGACTACCAGTGCCCGTTCTGCAAAAAGTTCGAGGTCGAGACTTTGCCCCAAATTATCAAGAATTATGTAGACACCGGGAAAGTGAAGATTGTCTTTATGGACTTCACGTTTCTCGGGAACGATTCGACCACGGGAGCACTCTACGGCCGCTCGGTCTGGAGACTCTATCCGGACAAGTACTTCGCCTGGCGAACCGTAATGTACGAATCGCAGGATGCAGAAGGAGACCAAGGCTTCGGGAATGCCGCGTCTATTGACAAACTTGATGCGAAGATCCCCGGTGTCGATGCGGCGAAGGTCGCTGCCGACGTGAAGGCGAACGCCGCAACGTACCAGGCATTGGTTGACCGGGACAAGGTCGAAGCACAAAAGGAAGGAGTCAATGCCACACCCTCTTTTGTCATCGGCACAGAACTCATTGCAGGCGCGTATCCATTCGCCAAGTTCCAATCGGTCATTGACCCGCTTTTGAAGTAGAGTCATTCGATCGATAACGCGCGACCGGCGGAGCCGGTCGCGCTTTAGTGTATTATTCCTATATGAATGTCCTTCTCGTCGCACTGACCGCGTCGGCCGCCACCTTTATCGGCGGTTCCTTTGCGCTCCGCTTCCGCGACAAACTCCATCTTATACTCGGGTTCTCGGCCGGTGCGGTCGCGGGCGTCGCGCTCTTTGACCTGTTACCTGAAGCTATGTCGTTTGGTATGATATATCATACTACTGCGACGGTATCGCTTTTTATTGCTATCGGATTTTTTGGATACTTGTTACTCGACCGGCTCATTCTCCTGCACACGCACCCCTCGACTTCGCTCGGGGCAGGCAAAGAAGATGAGGGAGTGAATGCGCCCCGAGGATTTTTCGGGGCGTTCACGCTCTCGACGCATAGTTTCCTCGACGGCATGGCGATCGGCATCGGTTTCCAATCCTCTGCCGCTCTCGGTATCGTCGTCACGGCTGCGGTGCTGACCCACGACTTCTCCGACGGCGTCAACACCGTCAACCTCGTGTTGAAGAACGGCGGGAGCTGGAAGCAGGCTTTTCGCTGGCTCATCGCTGATGCGGCGGCGCCGATTGCCGGCGCCGCTTCCACGCTTCTGTTCACCATTCCCGAATCTCTAATCGGGCTCGTGCTTGCGGTCTTCGTCGGCACCTTCCTCTACCTCTCGGCGAGCGACCTCATCCCCGAGAGCCACCATCGCCACCCACGCGCGCTCACAACGGTTATGACCCTCCTCGGCGCGCTCGTGCTCTATGTGGTCGTGCATTTGGTATGATGTAAAGCATGATTGACCCTGAACTCGCTGCGAAGCTCGACGAGATAAGTGCGAAGGCAGAAAAAGCGTATCAATCGGCAGAGAAAGTGCGCAGGTATCTTTTCTGGACGGGCGTCATCACCGCCGCACTCATCGTCCTGCCCGCCATTGGCCTTCTCTTCGCCATTCCGCAATTCGTCAGTTCTTACACGACGACTCTGCAGAGCGTTGGTCTCTAACACTTGGTGGTCCGAGACCTCCCAAGCGATTAGGGCGCACGCTTGCCACGCGCGATATTGGTGAAGATGGGCAAGAAAGAGGCGATGACGATGACGAGTGAGAGCGGAAGGATGTAGCGCTCGCTGTTCGGAATGACGGAACCGAGAAAATAGCCCAACAGAACCATACCGGCACCCCAGAAGATACCGCCGACAACGTTAAATGAAAGGAATTTTTTATACGTCATAGAACCGATGCCCGCGAGGATGGGCGCAATAGTGCGCACGATGGGCACAAAGCGCGCGAGCACGACCGCGCGTCCGCCGTACTTCTGGTAGAAGCGCTCGGTGCGCTTCACGTACTCTTGTTTGAACAAGAGCGAATCTTTGCGTTTGAAGAAGTTCACGCCGACATTCGCGCCGAACCAGTAGCCGACCGAATCGCCCACTATCGCTGCCACGACGACGGAGAACACCAAGGGGCCGATGTTGAGCAGTCCGCCCGCGGAGAGCAGCCCTGCGGCAAAGAGAAGCGAATCACCGGGGAGAAAGATGCCGAAGAGGAGCCCGCTCTCGGCGAAGATGAGAAAGGCGATGCCGAGATAGCTGCCCGTTTTGATGATAGCGATCGGGTCGAGATGTATACACGCAAGGATAAAGTCGAGCATTTAAGTACAGTATACTAGAGGCGATGGAATCATCGCCCAAGTTGTCCACGCCCGAAGAAGAGCTTGCGTACTTGCGCGAGCAAGTGGCGCACAAAGAGGCGGAGCTTGCCGGGCGCGGGAAGACCCCCGACTCGGTCGACCGCGCGTACATCGTTTCCGAACAGATTCGCGCGCATCATGCGGCGCCCCCGGAAGTGCTTGCACCCGCGTATCGAATGAATGAAGCGACGAAGCACAGCGAATCGGAAGCGATACTTGCAGAGCTTGGGGTCGGCGGCAGCGAGACTGCGATCAAGAGTTTGCAGCAGACGATGGAAGAGAAGGGGATCAAGAATGCGCTTTCAGTACTCGAGAAGATTGGCGATCCGCGTATTGCGGACGATTTCCACCGCTACCTCGTGCGTTACGTTGCGGCGGGGCTTCCCGCTCCCGGAATCGACGAGAAGGCGCCGCGCTTTCAAGCTCTTCACATGACGCTCTACGAGATAGCGCTTCCGGAGCCGAAAAATGCGGAACCGGACGCACGCGCGAAAACGCTCAAGGAGCTCATCTCCGGCATGGAGCAATTTTACTCCGGATTGCTTTCGGTCGCCGATGCCGCGGCAGGCGAGCCGAATTATTATGCGCTTGAGCTTGCGGTACCCGCGGACAGTCCGGAGCTGCAGTTCTACGCGGCGGTGCCGAACGGCAAATGCAATCTCTTCGAGAAGCAGCTCCTCGCGATATTCCCTGACGCGCATGTGGTATTGCAACCCTCCGATTACAACATCTTCGCTTCAGGCGGCGCGTCGCTTATCTCCGTGGCGAAGCTTGCCGAGCATCCCGCTCTCCCGATGACCGACTATACCGATTTCGACTACGACCCCCTTAACGCGATCACGAATGCTTTCGCGAAGATAGAACACGCGGGCGAGGGCGCGGCGCTCCAAATCATCGTCGCTCCGCGGGGCGAGCGGCACGTGAAGCATTACCGCAAGATCCTTCAGGCCCTGCGAAAGGGCGAGAAACGGTCGGCGGCGTTTAGCACTCCCGAAACCGTGCTCGGCGAGATCGCGCGCGACTTCGGCAGGACGCTTTTCTCGAATAAGCCGAAGGACGAACAGAAAGCGAAAGAGGCCGAAACGCGCCAGATAGAAGAGAACAAGGCGTGCATCGAGCAGGTGGAAAAAAAGATTGCGACGCCCATCTTAGGCGCGACGATACGGCTCGTGGTCTCCTCGAAGGACGCCCGTACCGCCAACCAAGCGCTCGGCGATCTCGAAGCGGCGTTCAATCAGTTTGGGAATACGCAGGGGAATCGATTGGAATTCACGCGCGCCGCAGAGCGGCGCGCGCAGAGCGTCCTGAACGATTTTTCCTTTCGTCTCCCGGACATCGCGCAGACGCTCCCGCTCTCGCTTCGGGAGCTCACGACCATCTACCACTTCCCGCCCTCGGGCATCGAGAGCTCTCCGCACTTGAAGCAGGCGCGCTTCACCCACGCGAGCGCCCCCCTCTCGCTCCCGCAGGCCGGCTCGCTACTCGGTATCAACACGTACCGCGGGCAGGAGACACGCGTCTACCTCGACCCCGAAGACCGCCTGCGGCATCTCTACATCATCGGTCAGACGGGCACCGGCAAGACGGGGCTCATGAAGTCGATGATCATTCAAGACATTAAAAACGGCGAGGGCTGCTGCTTCATCGACCCGCACGGAACCGACATTTTAGATATTCTCGCCGCGGTGCCGCCCGAGCGATACGAGGACGTTATTTATTTTGATCCCGCAGACCTCTCGCGCCCCTTCGCGCTGAACTTCCTCGAATACGATCTCTCGCGCCCCGAGCAAAAGACTTTTATCGTCAACGAGCTTCTGATGATCTTCCGTCGGCTCTACGGCGATGTGCCCGAGAGTATGGGTCCCGCGTTCGAGCAGTACTTCCGCAACGCGACCCAGCTCGTGATGGAGGACCCGGGAAGCGGCTCGACCATTCTCGACATCGCGCGCGTGCTCAGCAACAGTGAGTTCCGTCGCGAGAAGCTCGCGAAGAGCATGAATCCGATTGTGAATCAGTTTTGGACTGATATCGCGACCAAGGCTGAAGGCGAGGCCTCGCTCGCGAATATCGTCCCATACGTCACCAACAAGTTTGACGATTTCACCGCCAACGACTTCGTCCGCCCCATTGTCGGTCAGCAGAAATCCTCCTTCAAGTTCCGCGAGGTCATGGACAGCAAGAAGATATTGCTCATCAATCTCTCCAAGGGCCGCCTCGGCGAGAAGAATGCGAACCTCCTCGGCCTCATCATCGTCGGGAAACTCTTCATGGCGGCCCTCTCCCGCGCCGACGCTCCGCGCGCGCCGTATCCGCCGTTCTATCTCTACATCGACGAGTTCCAGAACGTAACCACCGACTCCATCCCCGGCATTCTCTCCGAAGCGCGTAAGTATAAGCTTGCACTCACGGTGGCGCACCAGTTCCTCAATCAAATCGACGAGAAGGCGCGCGGCGCGATCTTCGGCAACGTGGGCAATATGGCCGTCTTCCGCGTCGGCGAGGAAGACGCGGAGTTCTTTGCGAAGCAGTTTGCGCCGGTCTTCGAGACCCTGGACTTCGTCAACATCGAAAACAGGAATGCGTATGTGAAAATCCTTGCGGGCGGCGTCCCGCAGAAGCCGTTTGATATGAAAACGCCCGACTTGCCACCCTTAAACCACACGCAAGTAAACGACCTTATTCAGCTCTCCGCGCTTACCTACGGCCGCGACCGTGCTACAGTAGAGAACATGATTCGGGAGCGCTATCTCTCGCGCTGACATATGCCCAAAAAGGGAATCGATTCTCCGCCGCCGCAGAAGGAAATGCCTTTTGACCCTCATTCCGTGCCGAGTGCCGTTTCTGTACAAGAACAAAAGAATAATAAAGAGATACGGAAATTTTTTGCGGAAGATGGATTGATCCCGCCAGAATCAGTACGGGACACGGATGTAGACATTGACGGCATCAGAGTACCGCAGTACGCAACTCGTCCCGGCATGCAGACAGATATGGAAGTTTTGAATAGTCCGATAAAAAAGGAAGACAGCGCGGTCACATCGGAGCCAGTGGCGGATGAAATTCTGGCTCTGAATCCTTCTGGCCGCTTAGAAGGCGAGTCAATCGTTCTCGGGGTCGATTTTTTAAAGTCCGCAGAACAACGCGACCTCGCAAAACAGCTCGCGCATCTCGCCGGATATGCCTCGGAGCCGACCGCACAAAACGCCGAACACACGCCGAAAGATTGGCGGGAGAAATTGAAAACGCTCATTATGGGAGCGAAAGAGAAAGTCGGCAGAATGAGCGAGCGCGGAGAACGTTTAAAGGAGTATCTCGCAGATCGTTTACGAGGTTTGCAGGAGAAAGCGAAGGAATATGGACAGAATATAGAAAAATTTATCCGCGATAAAGGCGAAGAATACAACAAGCTTAGTTTCAAAAAGAAACTTGCTATAGGTATTGTGCTTGGCACTGGAGCGGCGGCGTTTTCCACGGTCTCAACGCCGCTTACAATCGCCTTTGCGATAAATCTCGGTATCCAACGGTTCGGAGGCATGGCGAGCATGTTTCTCAAGTTCGAAAAGCATTTGCAGGATACCGTGGAAGGGAAGTCGAAAGGTCTACTTGGTCGGCAAGAGTGGTATCAAAATATTTTCATGGGTTCGTCGGAACGCCAAAGGAAGGTTGCCGCATTATTTATGGCGGCGACATATACGACCGGTATGAGTGCCGCGATCGGCGAGGCGGTGAAGCTCGCGAGCGAATCGTCCTTGGGAGAAGCGGTACACGATTGGCTGAAGCAACAGTATCCCATGAGCATCGGGGAAGTACCTCCCGTCCTCTCACCCGAAGAGACGAATGAACCATCGGGCAATGCGGCAATGAGTCCAGAAACCACTCCTTCGACACCTGTAGCCGCCACGGGTGCGGCTTTCGTCGCGCCTACGCCTCAAGTCGAGATGCCTACGGTTGAGGCGACGCCCGGGCACGGTTACGAATACATGATGAAACGAATGTGGGAACAGTTGCAGGAGAGGCATCTCGACCCGAATCAGTACCCCGAGGGGAGCGACATCCGCCGTTTGCTCGGTGCCGACGCGACGTCAATCGACAAAATCGTGCACCAAATCGCTGCCGATCCGCGACATGCATTCTTCCGCCCCGATGGCGCGAGCGTGCGCATCGACCTCGATTCGCAGATGACGATAGGCGAGCACGGTGAATTACACCTCTCCAACGCCGCTCATGATTACACCTTCGCACCCGCTCATGCATCGGAAACGCCGGCATACCGTCCGGAGGCATCCGCCGTTCCCGAGAGCGCGATCCCTTCGGTCGAGACTGCGCCGCCGGAGCCGGTGAAGCTGGTCGACCTGACGCAGGGCCAAAATATCGTCCAGCCCGATGTTCCGCCTTCGTACGACAGTTCAGTCCTGCACGACAGCCAGGGCGCCGTGGTACTGGATTCAGAGGGGAATCCGGTTCATACGGGAACCTACGAAGCGCCGTCGAACATAAATCAGTTCGGCCTCAAGGTGCCGGTCGGCGAGCCGCACATCTACGCCGACCCGGGCGCAAAACATTTCTTTGCGTACGGCGGTTCTTCGTCAGCGCGCGCGCAGGCGATTTCGGAATATCTCATGAAAACCCCCAACAGCGTTGTCTTCGGCGCAGACGACGCCGGTCGCCGCATTCCATGGCATCTTGTCGAGGGGAAGATGACAGCGGGCGCGCCGATGCGCACGAATGGATTCCTCGGCTTCTTCTCGGATTGGATGAAGCCCCCGGATCCGAATGAATTCGAAAAAATTATCAAATAACCTGTGATATCATGCCACCTATGCAAGACGAACTAACCGCTCTCATCGCCGCCGATCTCGGCATCAATGATCTTCCGCTTGAAGAACAGCAGGCGCTGATCGCGAGCTTCGGCGGAGTCGCGCTTAAGGCCGCGACGCTCGCGGTAGTGGAGAAGCTCGCCGAGGACAAGCGCGACGAATTCGCCAAGCTTGCAGAATCGGGCGACGCCGCTGCGCTCAAAGCATTCCTCGATCGGGAAGTTTCCGGACATGAGGATGTGGTGAAGGAGGCTGTCGCCGAAGAGGTCAAGCGGTTTAAAGATTTTCAGGCCGCATAGTATACTGGCGGCATAATAATAATTAGCGTATGAAACCAACCCAAACCGGAATCGCCGTTGCGCTCGCGCTCGTCGTTGTCATCCTGTTTTTCATCCTTCCGGGCCTGTGGCCTTTCGGCTCGCCGGTTTCTTCAAGCTCCTCCGCTCCTGATATTACTACACGTAACCAGCAAACCGCTCCCGCTACCATGCTCACCGAAAACGTAACGCAACTTCAAATAACCGATGAGACGGTAGGCACGGGAGCGCTCGCGGCGGCAGGGGATACCGTAACGGTACAGTATGTCGGATCGCTCACCAACGGAACGATCTTCGACGCATCGGCGAACCACGGCACCGCGGGCTTCACCTTCAATCTCGGCGCAGGGCAGGTAATAAAAGGCTGGGACGAGGGGATAGTCGGCATGAAAGAGGGTGGCAAGAGGAAACTTATTATCCCGGCCTTGCTCGCGTATGGCGATCGTGCGATCGGGAATATCATCCCGGCAAACTCGACGCTTGTCTTTGAAGTGGAGCTTTTGAAAGTGCAGAAATCGGCCCGATAATGTAGAAATAGGTGATGGGCGCAATCTCCTTCAAAATAGAAAAGAGCACGGCCGCCTCTGGCGGCCGTGCTGGTCTACTGCATACGCCGAGCGGCGTTATCCGTACGCCCGCGTTCGTGCCGGTCGGCACCAAGGCAAACGTGAAAGGCGTTTTGCCCGAACAGCTTCGCGCGCTCGGCGCCGAGGTCGTGCTCGCGAACACGTATCATCTCTACCTGCAGCCGGGCGAAAAGATCGTAGAGCAGGCGGGCGGTCTCGCGAAGTTCATGAGCTGGAACGGCCCCACGATTACCGACTCGGGCGGTTTCCAAGTCTTCTCGCTTGGCGCCGCCTTCGGAAAAACCATTTCGAAGTTCACCAAAGGCGAGGTAACAGAAAAACAGGACCAAATCGCGGTCTACGACGAAAGCGTTGCGAGCCAGCACGGGCAGCTCGCCGTCATCGACGACGAGGGCGTCTCCTTCACGTCGCATCTCGACGGCTCGCTTCACCGCTTCACGCCCGAGCGTTCGGTCGAGATTCAGCACGCCTTGGGCGCGGACATTTTTTTCGCATTTGACGAGTGCACCTCGCCGACGGAACCGTATGAGTATCAGCGTGAGGCGATGGAACGCACCCACCGATGGGCCGAGCGTTCCTTGAAGGCGAACCGACAGAATATCGACGCGAACAAGCGACAGGCGCTTTTCGGCGTCGTGCAGGGCGGCCGTCACGAGGACTTGCGTAGAGAGTCCGCGCGCGAGATAGCCTCGCTCGGGTTCGACGGGATCGGCATCGGTGGCTCCTTTAGCAAGGAGGATATGAAGGGCGCGCTCGCAGCCGCGGTGAGAGAGCTTCCCGAAGAGCTTCCGCGGCACTTTCTCGGCATCGGCGAGCCGGGCGACATCCTCGAGGGCATCGCGAACGGCATGGACCTCTTCGACTGCGTCGCCCCGACGCGCATCGGGCGCCACGGCTCCATCTACACGCGCCATGGAATCATCCACCTCACGGGAGAAAAATATCGTTCCGATTTTACTTCACTCTCAGAATGTTCGGACGTCGTACGTCCCACATCTGATGTAGGACGTACGACGTCCTACATGGGCGGAGAGTTCAGTTTGGCGTATGTGGCGCACTTGATTCGCTCCAAAGAGATGCTTGGCTCGATGGTCTGCTCGGTGCACAACATCGGCTTTATCCTCGACCTTGTCAAGGGCGCACGCCAAGCTATTCTCGACGGACGCTTTGACGAGTATCGCGCCGAGTTTGTCCGAGATTATTATCATGACTAAAGTGTCAAACACTCGGTGTTTGACACTTCTGAAATATGCCTAACTTCAAACTCCATACGCCGTTTGAGCCCGCGGGCGACCAGCCGGCTGCGATTCATGCACTCACGGGAGGGCTGAAGAAGGGCATGCATCATCAAACGCTCTTTGGCGTGACGGGGAGCGGGAAGACGTTTACGGTGGCGAACGTGATTGCGAAATATGATAAGCCGACACTCGTCCTCGCACACAACAAGACGCTCGCGGCCCAACTCGCGCAGGAATATCGGGAATTTTTCCCCGAAAACGCCGTGCACTATTTTGTCTCCTATTACGACTACTATCAGCCCGAGGCCTACATCGCCCACTCGGATACCTACATTGAGAAAGAAGCGATGATCAATGCGGAAATAGACCGGCTGCGTCACGCGGCGACGCAGGCTTTGCTTACGCGCAAGGATGTCATCATCGTCGCGTCGGTCTCTGCCATCTACGGCCTCGGCTCGCCCGAGGAATATGAGAAAGTGCACGTCAAAATACAGGAACAGCAAGCAGTAGCAGGAGGCAGAGGAGGGCTCATCCGGAGGCTCGTTGGTATCTATTTCGAACGGACGAACGCCGATCTTAATCCGGGACAGTTGCGCGCCATCGGCAACTCGCTTGAATTCATGCCCGTCAACGAGCGCGCCATCTACCGCATCGCCTTTGAAGGGGAGAAGATCGCGCACATCGACCAGCTCGACCCGGTCTCGCGCGCGAAAAGGGCGGAACCTAAATCAGTTTTTGTTTTCCCGGCTAAGCACTTCGTTACGAGCGAGGAGGAGCGCTTCCGCGCCATCGAAGACATTAAGCTCGAACTCGAAGAACAACTCGCTCGTTTCAAACGCGAGGAGAAGCCGCTTGAAGCCGAGCGCTTGAAACGCCGCACGCTCCACGACCTTGCGCTTATCCGGGAGCTCGGCTACACGAGCGGCATCGAAAACTATTCCCGCCACTTCGACGGCCGCGCACCAGGAGAGCCGCCGCACACGTTGCTCTCATATTTTCCACATAAGAGGGATGGTTCGGCTGATTTTCTCACCATTATCGACGAATCGCACGTCACCGTCCCGCAGATCGGCGGCATGTACGCGGGCGACAGGTCGCGCAAGGATGTGCTCGTCGAGTACGGCTTCCGCCTCCCGTCGGCGCGCGACAATCGTCCGCTCACCTTCGAGGAGTTCGAGGAACGCGTCGGGCAAGTGCTCTACACGAGCGCGACGCCGGGACCATACGAGAAGGCGCACTCGGAGCAAATTGTGGAGCAAGTCATCCGCCCGACCGGTCTTATCGACCCCGAGCTCACCGTGCGTCCTGTATCAGAGGGTAGAAACACTACCATACATGGTAGTATTTTCGATTCTTCATATAAGGGACAGATTTCCGATTTTATTAATGAAGCGGAGACGGTTATCAAACGCGACGGTCGCGCGCTCGCGACGACCTTGACCAAGCAGATGGCAGAAGATCTCGCTGCGTTTCTGCGCGAGCGCGGTATGAAAGCCGAATATCTCCACTCCGACGTGAAGACGATCGATCGTATTGATATCCTCACCAAATTCCGCAAAGGCGAATTTGATATCTTGGTCGGCGTGAATCTTCTGCGAGAAGGCCTCGATTTGCCGGAGGTGGAGCTCGTCGGTATTCTCGACGCCGACAAAGAAGGATTCCTGCGCAGCGAAACCTCACTCATCCAGACAATAGGACGAGCCGCGCGAAATGTTTTAGGACGAGTGATTCTTTATGCTGATGTGATGACCGGTTCGCTCGAGCGCGCGATAGGGGAGACCAACCGCCGGCGAGAAAAGCAGCTCGCCTATAACAAGGAACACGGCATCACTCCAGCAACCATCAAGAAAGAAATTCATGACATCGCGGCGTCGATGCGCACCGAGCATCAGCGCACCATCGACGAGATCCTCGTACTCGACACGCTTGCGTACAAAGACGATCCGAAGGCGTTTATCGCGCGCAAGAGAGAGGAGATGGCGGAAGCAGTCGAGAAGCTCGACTTCGAGACTGCCGCGCTCATCCGCGACGAGATTTACAAGCTCGAAGGCATGGGTCCCAAGGTCAAAAAGCACCGCACCCGCAAGCCGCTTTCAGGCGCGTAGTGCAGCCATTGTCCACACCGATCATTTCCGCTCCGTCGGTGCAAGGTACAATCAAGCCATATGAATGTAAAAATCCTTGCGGCTTTTACTGTCTCTCTGTTCCTTGCGGCTTCTCCCGCCTCCGCGCAGATGTCCGGAAGTGCCTCCTCGACTTCGACGCCGCCGCAGGTTAAAAGTGCCGTTGTGGTGGCCGATGTTAATGTCACCGATGTCGCAGTGACGAAAAAAATGGGACAATCACAGGGTCGTTTGCTCTCCAGGGGAGAATGGGCCAGCAAAACGACATCAGGTACGGAGTGGTCGTCTACAACAGCCAGCAAACTCCCCTTGAAGTAAAAGAGCTCGGCCGTGGGATATCAATCCAGCAAGGGGAGACAAAACACTTCAACTTCGCCTATACCATTCCGACCTATTTGAAAGGGAACATTACGGTTTTCCTGCAGACAGAAACGTCGAACGGACTTCTTCTCGGTGCTCTGAAACTCGCGGGGGAGAAGATGATCGGCGCGGGCTCCGTGGTTCAGTGCACGTCAGGGAAGGGCGGGCCGCATTTACGTGCACGCACAAGACAGGAGGAAAGGTCGCGATTTCTTATCATAAAAACTCGTTCTTTGGCGACGCGGCGAAACAAGAGAGCGTGGATTTGCCGAAGAACACGCCGGTGAAGATTGCGCCTGTTCTTCCCCCGGGCGCGTACCGCGCCGTCGTGCGGGACACGCAAGATGCCGGGATGGCGATACTTCCGATACTCATCGCGGGCAACTTCGGCTCCATCTACAATGTCGTGGTGCATAGTTCGCGGACAAACACGCTCTCGGTCGTTACGGCTACCATTGCTTCTCCTCGCCAAGGTGCGACAGTGAGCGTTACACTCCTGGCGGACAGCAAGAAGTGCGGCGATGGAACCGTTCCGCTCAATGGGGCTGTGGCCCAAATACAGGTTAATTCGGCCTGCCAGTCTGGCACGATTGCCGCCGCGCTCAAAGACGCGAGCGGAAACATTCTCGACTCGGTCGAACAGCCGTTCTCCGTCGCCGAGTTTGGCAACGTTCCGCCGCAACTCGGTGCGGAGAAGTCTCTGTATTTCTTAATCATCTTGACGGTGCTCGCGGCAGGGGCGGCGATCACGGCGTACTTTCTCAAGAAACGTTCGATCATCGCGCTTGTCTTTCTTATCGGCGCAGCAGTCTCCGTGACCGGCGCGAGCCCGGCCAAGGCGGCAACGATTATGTTTTCAGAATATAACGAGACTGTTGTCGTCTCCGCTTTCACCGACCAATCTTCCTACTCACCAGGATCTGCCGTGGGGATTAATGTCTCATGGATCGCTATTCCTGATTCAGCTTATGCGGATCCAAATGGGGGGAATGTCGCGTTTCTTTATGGAGCCGCTCCCTTTGGGACTATCGCTTACCCATCAACTTTTTATGCAAATTGGCATGTTTTTCAAGGCGGTTCCGGCAATACCTCTACCTCTTTCACCGCACCTTTCGCATCCGGGAGCGCCTGGTATGTGGTCACTCTAAAGAGTGACTACAATGGAGCAGACGGGGGCTGGGGTGTGTGGGACGTACAGGATATGTTTATCCCGTATACTATTGCTTACGTCATTACCGCCTCGGCCGGTGCCGGCGGCTCCATCAGCCCCTCTGGTCCGGTTTCCGTTACGCAGGGAAGCTCACAGTCTTTCACTATCACCCCGAGTTCCGGGTATAGCATCTCCTCCGTCACGGTGGACGACGCAAATCAAGGAGCGTTCGGCTCCTACACCTTCAACAACGTTAACGCGAACCATACGATTAGTGCGGCGTTTACCTTCCCCTCCCCAAGCGGTTCAATTTCCGCATCTCCGAACCCCTGCACAGTCCAAAGTGGAGGCAGCGCGTGTACGACATCGGTCAACTGGAGCAGTTCCAACGCCACCACTCCGGTGGTCGAGATCGACAGCACGCTCTTCTCTAGCGCCCTGACCGGGCCGCAAAACGCGCCATGGATCAGCCCCGCGCGATCGTTCACCTTCAATCTGCGCAACAACGGAATAAGCGGAACCGTTTTAAACTCTGTGACCGTAAATGCAGTTTGCACCGGCGGAACAAGTTGGAACGGCTCTACTTGCGCGCCGAGCGCTAGCTCCTGCTCCGCCACTACAATCGCTAACTGCGACCTTCCGCTGACCCCCTCCGGCAACACCGCCGGCTCCTGCATCTCCGGG
Organism: Candidatus Kaiserbacteria bacterium; assembly: GCA_016217905.1. Taxonomy (GTDB): domain Bacteria; phylum Patescibacteriota; class Minisyncoccia; order Phycocordibacterales; family Phycocordibacteraceae; genus C7867-001. The sequence goes on from JACRFL010000010.1 coordinate 16,521, forward strand.
TACACTGGCACCTGCAACTACTCCTGCACCAACACTCTCTGGAGCCCCAATTCCAATTCATGCACGTTTTCCCCCTCCGCCCTCGGCATCACGGTGAGTCCCGCCGCATACTCCGTCACGCTCCCAAGCAGCACCATCACCGCGCTCTACTCCCTCACGAACGGCAACTCGGCGAACACCACGTGTCGTTTGTTGGACTGGAATGGCTCTCCTCTCACCTCGTACTCTCCCTGCACCGGCGGCATGTCCGTGACCGCGCCCGCCGCCGCCGCCGCATACGGCTACTCCATTCAGGCGAACAAATCTGGAGAGACCGCGCAGAGCAACAGCTTCATCGTAACGGTGAATCCCGCCTCCGCCTCCTGCACCAACCAAACCGTGCCCTGGACAGTGAGCGGCGCGACGTGTTCCGGTCCTACCGGTGTCACAGCAAATGGAAGCCCGGTATCGGTCACGAGCAACAACGGCAACACCGGCAGCGGCACCTTCTCCTGCAACGGCGCTGCCAACACCTACTCATACCAGGGCGGAGGAACGTGCGCCGCCCCCGCCCCCGCTCCCACCGCCTCTCTCTCTGCCACCCCGGACACCATCAATAGCGGCCAGTCCTCGACGCTGAAATGGTCTTCGACCAACGCGACCTCCTGCTCGTTCGTCGGCTCTCCTGCCAACGGCATCTCCACCGGAGGCGCCGCTTCA
>JACRFL010000011.1 GCA_016217905.1 Candidatus Kaiserbacteria bacterium
CCGCGAGCCGTTATACTGAGGGACATGAAATCTATCGGCGAGCTGGTGCCTGATTTTGAGAAAAAGGCCGCGGCGGCGCCGAAAGGAAGGAAGCGCCAAACCGAACGCGGCGAGCTGATGCGGTTCTTCCTCCGGCATTTGAATCATTCTCGCGCGCACGACGGCCTCGCGCCGATGACGATGGCCCATCTCGGCACGGTGCTGGAAACAATCCCGACCCAGGATCTGTATTATTTGAAAAGCGTCTGTAGCCGGGCGAAGAACTTCGGCAAGAAATTTTGGTGGGAGCTCGATCCGACGAAGCATCCGGCGCGCTGATTTTCTGCTATACTGTGCCACATGAAAGAAATCGTGCAAGATGGCGCGGCGGTGCTGCGCGAGGTGGCGAGACCAGTGCCTGAAGGACTCTTCGGTTCCGCGGAGCTCGCGCAGATTATTGAGGACATGGAAACCTCTCTCGACCCCGAGCTCGAGGGTGTCGCGCTCGCCGCGCCGCAAATCGGCGTGCCGTATCGTATCTTCATTGTGCGCAAGGATCGAATTCTTCCTCCCCCAAACGCGCCGCGAAGCGGCGCGTCGGGCGAACTCCCTGCGAAGCAAGAAGTTTTAGCCCCGCAAGTCGAAATCTATATCAATCCGGAAATTATTAAGACCTCCCGCCGGCGTGCAAAGGTGGACGAAGGGTGCCTCTCGGTCCGCGGCGTCTACGGCACGACGAAGCGGCGTGAGCGCGTGACGATGCGGGCTCGTCGTCTCGACGGTTCCCGTCTTGAGCGCGGTGGCGGTGGCGTCATGGCGCAGATATTCGAACATGAGATCGACCATTTAAACGGCGTCCTCTTTACCGATCACGCCGAGCACCTCATCCCTATCACGCATGCACCAACCGCATAACTTTGTGTACTTCGGCACGCCGAAGGTGGCGAGTGACACGCTCGCGGTCCTCATCAAACGCGGCTTCACGCCCGCTCTTGTCGTTACCTCTCCGGACGCGCCAAAGGGCCGCGGGCTCACCCTCACGCCGTCGCCGACAAAGGTGCTGGCTCTTGAGCACGGGATTCAAGTCTTGACGCCGGAGAAGCTCGACGACAATGCACTCGCGGTGATCCGCGCGCGCGGATGCGACTACGCCGTCTGCGTCGCCTACGGAAAAATATTCCCCGAGGAGCTTATCGCGGCGTTTCCGAAGGGCGTGCTGAACGTCCACTATTCCCTTCTGCCAAAGTACCGCGGCGCGACGCCGCTTGAGGCCGCGCTGCTTGCCGGCGATACCATCACCGGCGTGACCGTCCAGAAGATGGCGAAGGAGCTTGACGCGGGCGACATCATCGCGCAGGCAGCGACCCCTATCGCGCCGCTTGAGACCGCGCGCGAGCTGCGTCCGCGGCTCATCACGCTCGGCGCCGAGCTTCTCGCCGACACGCTCCCCGCATACCTTGCAGGCGATGTCGCTCCGGCACCGCAGGACGCCTCGCGCGCGTCGCGCTCGCGGAAACTGGCAAAAGAAGACGGGCTCCTCTCGCTCGACGCTCCGGCCGAGGAGAACTGGAACAAGTACCGCGCCTATGCCGACAGCATCGGCACGTATTTTTTTGAAAACGGGAAACGCATGAAGGTTACCGAAGCATCGCTCAAGAACGGAGAGTTCGTTATCGAGCGCATCATCCCCGAGGGGAAACGCGAAATGGCGTATGCTGATTCCTCCGCTTAGCGGCCGAAGCGCAGCATACGCTTGATCGCCTCGCCGCCCCGCTTCAGAAGGTTGCGCTTCTTGCCGCGCGCGGAGCCGAGCTCGCGCGCGAGCTCGTCGCGCACGCGGTCGACCGCACCCTCAAGCGTGTTGCTCGACGCTTCGGCGCGGAAGAGCCTACCATCGACGGAGAGATTCCCCTCGGCGCGATACCGGGCGCCGGCGCGTTCGACCGCGATTGATTCCTCAATCTCGCACGAGAGCGTCACAGGGCCGATAGCACTCGCGACAAGTTTTTCAAGAGCGGAAAACTTCTCTTCGATGAACTCGCGTGTCGCGGGGGTGAGCTCGCTACGCTTCGCCTTAATGGTGATATTCATGTTGAGAGAGAGGTGGGCTGGTAACACGTACTATTTTAGCCCGAGAGCGATGTTTTGTCTCCACCTCTTTTTTCTTTCGGACGGCGACTGAAATTTTTTACCGGGTATATAATATAATCGGAGCAAGCATGCTCACCGATCGGAAAGACGCGGGAGAACAGCTCGCGAAGAAGCTTGAGACGTACGCCGGGGCGGACGTCGTCGTGCTCGCGCTCCCGCGCGGCGGGGTCGTCGTCGGCTATGAGATTGCGCGGGCGCTGTCGCTGCCGCTCGATATCGTCATCGTGCGGAAGATCGGACATCCCTCAAACCCGGAGTGCGCGGTCGGCGCGGTCGGCGAAGACGGCACGCCTCTCCTAAGCGAAGAAGCAGCGATGGTCGACCAAGCGTTGTTGCGAGCGGAGATCGCCTCCGAGCGGAAGGAGGCGAAGCGGCGCGGCGCAATCTATCGCGAAGGAAGATCGGCGCCAAACGTCGCGGGGAAAACCGTCATCATCGCGGACGATGGGATTGCGACCGGACTCACCATGCAGCTTGCGCTGCGCGCCGTGAAGACGCAGAAACCGAAGAAAGTGATCGTCGCAGTACCCGTCGCGCCCCCTGATGCATTCCCCGTCCTCAAGAGAGAGGGCGCGGACGAGACGATAGTCCTCGAGCCGCCAGAGACATTCCGCGGGGCTGTCGGCGCCCATTATGAGCGCTTCGGCCAGATCCAGGATGCAGAAGTTCTGCGGCTTTTGCGCGCAGCCCGTCGACGCCAGCGCTTCGAGTAGCGTGCACGCACGTATGCGTCGATGTCCTTGGAAAAGAATGCCGAATCAGTTAAAATGCTCTCATGCGCCAATTCGCGGCGCGTTTAGAGAACATTCCGCGGTAGCTCAGTGGTAGAGCGGCTCGCTGTTAACGAGTTGGTCGTAGGTTCGAATCCTACCCGCGGAGCCCAGACTTGGTGAGCCCTTCCCCGTGGTTCAAAAATCCTTTTTGGCGTCGATACGTTCTTGGACGCGCTTCGCGAGGACCTCAACTGGTTCCGTGAGCTTATTAGGGAAGGCGATTCGCCGGACCGTCCTGTAGACAACTGTAGCGCGCAAGCGGGGCCGCGCAACTTTTGCCGCACGCGCGGGGTTAGAAAGAGCAGAGAGATCCTTGCGAGAATTGGGCAGAGGCCCCGGAGACGTGTCACTCGTCTCGCCGATTCGCCCACCCGAAACGGCTTACCCTTCACGGACTTCCATGAAAATCCTCCGCGCCATGGGCTTCGGCCTCCTCCTCGCGATTATGGCGCTCTTTATGCCTGCGGTCTTCGCCGAGTTCGCAAGAACCCTCGTCGTATTCTTGCGCAGTTCTCAAGAAGCGTTTGCGGCCGCCGGCATACTCGCCTCCCACGCAGGACATATACCGGACATGCCGCTGCGCTAGGCTTCGAAACCGCTCCTCGCGAGCGGTTTCTTCATGGTGGGCAGGCACACTCGAAATCCACACCCCCGCGGACACCATTCCAGGTATGGAGGGTATAATTCGGAATTGGAGATTGGCCCGAGATCGTATCTGAAACTCTGGGAGGGAAAAATGCACTTATTGTTGCTCATCTTGCTCATCGCGACTTTTGTTCTCGCCGTGATCGGAATTGCGCTTTGGTTGGACGACCGCCACTTCCGCAGGGTCCATCCCGACTTCGACGAGGAGTGCTCACAATCCGACGATAGGCTCACTGCCCAAGGGCAGTAGCTAGCGACCAAATAAGAAAGCCCCGTTTCGGCGGGGCTTTTCCGTTCGTTTCAAGGACGAAACATTTTAAAGCCCTGTGTGACTTTCTCGTCGATATATGCCTCGTGGCTGCGGTAGAAACGGTACGTTAACCACCCGACGAACGCGCCGAGCGCGGCGCCGCCGAGAATGTCGGACGGCCAGTGCACGCCGGCGTAGACGCGAGCCACACTTATGGCCGCGGCAGCAACGAAAGCCCACAGACCGATTTTCCTATTGAAGCAGAAGAGGGCGGCCGCAAGCGCGAAGAAGAAAATGGCGTGTCCCGATGGAAACGATTGCAAACTTTCCCAGGGCGCCGTGGCGATGAGCGGCCGTATGTCCGGCAGGACGAGAAACGGTCGCGGGCGCGGATACGCGAAGACGATCGCAGTTTTCACCAAGAGCCGCGCGATGAGAGCGGCGGCGGCGGCGACTATCACCGCGACCCTCACTCTCGCCCGGTGCTCGCTCTGCCAGAGAACCGCGATGCCAAGAACGGCTGCCACAACGTATGCAGAATATTCGGCAAAGAACACGCCGAGCGCGTCGGCAACGGCCGCGTGGTGGCTCAAGCCGTACAGAAACAGAAACACTGTCGTGTCGAAGTGCATTTTATATTATGATACGGGGCCAGTGTACCATATGCAATCACCGTACTCCCGGATAAAAACGATTGACAGGAAACCTTCAATCTGCTATTTTATACCCATCAACCAGCGCTGGATCCAGAGAAGTGGGATCGAGCTTCTATCTTCGGCTACTGATTTGATACTTTAGTCACACACTATCTAGTCTCGCAGTATGCAAAACGGTACCGTCATCAAGAAGAACGAGAAGGGCTTCGGCTTCATCAAGGTCGATGGCGCGGCGGAAGGGTCGAAGGACCTCTTCTTCCATTCCAACGAGCTCCAGAACATTTCGTTCGATGAACTTCAGGAGGGAGACAAAGTCTCGTTCACCATTGGCGACAGCCCGAAGGGCCCGAACGCCCTCGGCGTCAGCAAGATCTAAGCATTTTAGATCGAGTAAGAAACCGCCCCGTGCTAGCGGGGCGGTTTCATTTTGGGCGCATGATGCTTCACGCAGCGGCAGCCGCGCGGCTTGATGTGCTCCCC
>JACRFL010000012.1 GCA_016217905.1 Candidatus Kaiserbacteria bacterium
GGAGGCTCCGGTCTGGTTCACCCAGAGGGAGTTGGCTGCTATGGGAGCGAAGCTGATCGAGGCTGCCGAGCCGCCGACCTGGGAGCCGAGCGTGCCGGAGTTGGTGAGGCCGGTACCGACCGAGAGCGAGGAGGTGGCGACGCCGCCGAGCCGCGCCGGTGTGCCGCCTGTGGTTGTCCAGTACGAGAGTTGTCCTGCGGTCTCGGACGACGAGGTGGAGACGGTCCCAGTGCCGCCACCCGTCGCGGCAAGGGTAGTTCCGTCGAAAGTGAGGTTCGATCCGATGATGACCGATTTCACCGCGCTTGTGCCGTTGCCCGCGAGGATGCCCGAGAGCGTGGTGGAGCCGGTGCCGCCGCCCGCGGCCGAGAGCGTTCCCGTGATAGTGGGAGGGGCGAAGGTGAAAGCAGTACCGGAGTTGGTGAGAGCGTTTGAGATGGTGAGGCCGTTGAACGTGGTGGCGGTGGAGGTGGCGAGGGTGAGAGCGCCGGTCTGGGCTGCGCCGTACGTCTGGGTGACGGATGAGACGCCGCCGCTGCCGCCCGCAGACACCTGTACGCTTCCGTCGGGGAACTGGATGCCGCCGGTGGTATAAATCTTGCCCGTGACCGAGAGTGCCTGTGACGGGCTCGTCGTGCCGATGCCGAGATTGTTCGTGACGGAGAGATTGGTGAAGCTGCCGGTCGTCGCGGAAACTGAAAGGCCGTTTGAGAGCGTGCCGCCGTCGAATGTGCCGCCGCGGAAATCACCGTTTCGCACGATGAGATTCGAGAGATCCTGGATCATGTTCACCTGCTGGATCGTCGTGACATTCGTGGCGGTCTGCGCGGCGACCGGCTGGATCATGCCGGCGACCGTCGCGAGGACGTTCGCGCGAAGCGAGTCGAGCGACTGGTTCACGTAATCTGCGGAGACGCCCTGCACGACGGTGGTGTATGTCGGGTACGTCGAGTAGGACGTACCGGCGTTCGCGCGGGCCGGAGATGACGGGGCCGCGGTGGCAGCGACGCGCGTTTTCGGTATGCCGCCCGGGAGAACGATAGCGGGAGGCGGGGCGAAGAGAGTCGCGAGCGCGCGATTCGCCGAGTCGAAGAGACTGCGAATTGTTTTATACGTGGCGAGTGCGGTTTGCTCGCCTCTGGAGAGCGCGGGAGACGCGGCAGCGAGCGCGGCGGCAACAATTTGATTTGAGTAAAGGCCGGTCGCGACCGAATCAACCCATGTCGGGACGTATGACGTCCCGACGTGGGCGATGTTGCCCAATGCGCCGAGATAGGCATCTTTGAGAGCGGCGGGCGCTCTGAAGAAGAACTGACCCGTAGCGCGGGACGTGTGATGCGCCAGCCCGATCGGTACGGAGACGAGCGCACGCGCGTTTTCCGCGCCCGCATACGCGAGGCGGCCGGCGCCCAGAACAAGCTCTACATAGCGGTCCGAGACCGCGCGAGTGAGCGTGACGAAATGGGCTGCCGCTTTGTATTCAGCGTCAAAAACCGCATACACGATGGCGGGCGCGAGGACCGCCGGTATTTCGGTGGCGCGCAGATAGAGCGCGGTGGCGAGCGCCGGCGCATTCGCGACCGAGCGCGAGAGCGCGTCGCCCGCGCCGCCGATGAGCGCGACGGTGACGCGGGCGCTCTCCGGGGCCGCGGCGGCAAGGCCGCGCGCAAGCGCGACATCCGCGCCGATAGCCGCGTGCGTCGCTTCGATAATCGAGGAGCCGAACCCCAGGTTTGCACGGCTGATGATCCTCGAGGCGGTCGGGAACGCGTCACGCGCGCGGACGGCGAGTGAGAGCGCCGCCTCTCCGGAAGATTCGACGAACGACCGGTAGAAATGCAACGCGGCGACAATGCGCGCGTATCCATATTCGCCGGTTGCGAAGTACGCTCCCGCAGACGCGCGCGCGAGATTCTCCGGCGACGTAAGAAGCGCGTACGCGTCGGCTGCCCCTGATCGCAGATCGCGGACGTCCATGGTCGGACGGATCGCGGATTGCGCGGACGCAAAAACGACGCGGGAGCGCGCCGGCGCGTTTTCCGGAAGTTCCATCCGCACGGACGAAAGGTCGAATGCCGCAACTCGCGGCGACGCGATACGCGTGGACAAAGATGCGTTGCGCGCCGCAACGATGGCGACCTGCGCGCGCATCGCGCGGTCGGCTGCGCCGATCCTCGACGCGATGCGCGAAGGGATATCTCCGAATGTTTCGCCGAATCCGAACGCGACTTCGCCGGAAAGTGATGCCACCCTCTCCGCAAGCTGCGGTATCACCTCCGCTTGTGCCGCGACCGCGCCAGAGACGACTACCGCGAGTGCGACCGAAAATGCGAGAATCCGCGAGCTGGGAGAAGCGTCCCCGATGCCAATCTGCGGCGGAGCCGAGAACGTCCTTGACAAAACATTCGAGGCACGGCCAAGGAGCGAGCGGTGCGCGCGATATTCCTCCTCGCGCGCGCGCACGAGCGCGCGCGCATAATCACTCTTGCGATCCCCCTGCTCGTCGAGAAAGTGTTCGAGCGATATCCTGTCGACGAGCCAATTGCGGCCGATCTTCGTACCGGAAATTTTTCCCGAACGTACGAGACGAGCGAGATAGTCGGAAGTGTATCCGGAGAGTTCTCCAGCATCTCTTGTCGTTATCAGATTTTCTTTTAAAAAATGATCCATGTCGGATAGCCGAATTAACTAAATAATAACTTGTGATTCCGGCATTTTGTTTAGAAAAGAGGCGGTTGTGTGGATAATATCCGCCATCCCATTGAAATTTCATCGTGCCTTGAAAACAGCATCTTTATTTACCGCAGTATCGATGGAAATCTGGTGGAGCGGCTAGGAAATGACATCGAGTCTGCGATCCTCCTCGGTAACGATGTTGGATAAGGCCCTGAAATGCCGTAGAAATGCAAAAATAGAGCACGAGCGGCCTACAAAATCGTTCAGAGGAACGTTTTTGATACAAACAACATGTAAAAATTAGTTTTCAGGGCATCCGACAACTGCGAATTCGATTTTCAAAAAGAATATCGGCAAAATTGCCCTTTCGAAATATCGATGAAAACGCCCGTATATGATGTATCTGTTAGAGATATCGGATATCCGAAATGTAGTTTTCTCTTATAGTGCCGAGCTGAATGCTCGCAGTGGAAAATACACAAGAAATAAGTGGTTGATAGTTTTTTAAAGTTCGCAAAATATTGTAATCATGATATTGTGCGAAGTATTGGAATGAAATTGCCTCATATCCCGCTAGATTTCAAATAATGGCGGGAAATTTGTGCGTACGTGCAAATTTTTGAACGATACGCATGAAAATCGCCCGGTTCTTTCCGTCCTTCTTATAAAACAAATATCTCGAATAAACGAGACGAGAAAATATGCAAATACGCTATTTTATATACACTCTTATTCCGGTGACGGAACTAGCTTGGTTATACGATATGACGTATGCGTCGAAATATCCACTTCCTACGGCCGCGATGAAAACAGCAAACGCGGCAAGAAGGACTCCGAACGCCTGAACGATTCTGAACGCATTCCCCCTCCTCTTCCTCGGCATCTCTGTGCCTTTGCTTGTACCGCGCCGAAACCCCGCTTCGTTTCTGGTAAAACGCGGCAGAAGATCTTCCGGCGGCAGCTGATAACTCGACTCGTAGACCGTGCGGATAGGAACGCTCACCTCCCCTTCCTCCAGTTGCCGCCCCTCGTTCTTCGACTCCGCCTCTTCCGGAGGCTCGTCTTGAACGATTTCAGGTTCGGCGGCATTCGCAACACGCTCGAACCACGATCTCCACGAATCCTGCAGGTGCCCTTCCGTCGCGTTTTTGGAAGCATCGTTTGCGGGCTCTGCCGGCTCGGGAGTCGCCCCTCCGGCGTCCCGAAGGCGGTTGACCGAAGGAAGAAGTTCCTCCCCGGAGAAAGCTTCGTAGCGGGGTGCCTCCCATGTTTGCGTGAACGCGGCGGGGACGGGCTGTGCTTCGCTCTCCTGTTCGATAGTCTGGCTTCCGAAGCGATGATCGTGAATAGCCGATTCGAGAACGTACCAGCTGCGCCCGACAAGACGAGCCGGAACCCTACCTTCTCTGCAAAGTTGTCCGATATAATCCTTCGCATATCCCGTTGCCGCCGCAGCTCGTTTTGACGATACGTATTTCTTTTCCCCTATGAGGATCTCGTCCATGCTTGCAGTATAGCCGTATCTCGGCTCGCGCGAAAGTGTTATGCACAATGCTGCTATGCGCTAACCTCAAGACGGTAAATTTTTGATAATAATATCTTTCAACAGCGAGGGATTGCCGGCACCCTTTGTCGCCTTCATGCTTTTGCCAATCAGGTACTGTAGCGCGGCCTCCTTCCCCGCGCGGTATTCTTCGACCGCCCTGGTCTCTTGTTGAAGAATAGCAGTAACGGCTGCCTGGAGTTCTTCGGTGTCGTGTACCTGCATGAGCCCGCGTTCTCGCGCGATAATTTCCGGATCTCCTCCCTTCTCGACAAGGATGAGCAGGGTGTCTTTGGCACCGCGCGAAGAGAGGTCGCCGGAGACTGTAAGTGTGATGAGTTTTGCAAATGCGGACGCATCAAGCGCTGCGTACGCTTCACTTCCGCGTTTTGCATATATGCCTGCAAGATCTGAAACAATATAGTTCACTGCACGAGCGATCGATTCCTTGTGTTCTTTGAGCGCCGTAGCAACCGCATCAAAAAATGCAGCGCGCTCCGGGGTCGCGCAGAGGTATGCGACGTCGCCTTCCTTGAGCGCGTACGCGCGCGCGTAGCGCGCGCGCCGATCGCAGGGGAGCTCCGGCAGCGACGCGCGTATCGCTGCCGTAGAAAATTCGGGAATGTCGGAAAGAATGAGTTTCGGAAGGTCTGGCTCCGGAAAATATCGGTAGTCGGCGCTCCCCTCCTTGAACCGCTGGTGGAACGTCTCTTGCGTCGCTTCGTTCCATCCGCGCGTCTCCTGCACTACTTCCCCGCCGCCCTCAAGAAGCGCGGTCTGGCGACGGATCTCAAACGCGATCGCGCGTTCGACAGAACGGAACGAGTTTAGATTTTTCACTTCCACTTTCGTGCCGAATCTTCCCTTTTCCGACGAGACGGAGACGTTCGCTTCGATGCGCATCTCGCCCTTCTCGAGATTCGCTTCGCCGGCGCCGAGCGTACGCAGGAGCAGCTGCAGCTCGCGCGCGAAGCGCCCCGCAGTCTCCGCGTCGGCGATGACCGGCTCGGTCACGAGCTCCATGAGCGGGATGCCCGCGCGGTTGAAATCGATGAGGCTCTTCCCGCCCGCGTGGATTGAACGTGCGGCGTCCTCTTCGAGGTGCACGCGCGTGATCGCGACGCCCAAGAGCTCTCCGCCGACGACGAGCGGATGTTCGTACTGGCTGATCTGGTAGCCCTTCGGTATGTCCGGATAAAAGTAGCTCTTGCGGTCGAATTCGCTGAAGTCGGCAAGCGTCCCTCCGATCGCGCTCCCGACGCGAAGGACGTGTCGGACGGCTTCCCGATTTATCGTCGGCAGCGTGCCCGGGTGCGCCGTGCAGATCGGGCACACGTTCACGTTCGGCCGCGTCTCGTCGGGGTCGTTCGCGGAGTCGCAGAACATCTTGGTGCGCGTCTTGAGTTCCGCATGGATCTCAAGGCCGATCGCGGGGACATACATGGTGATCATAGTATGCAGCAGGCGGTGCGTGATACGCAACTGACCGCCTACCGCTTGGCGAGTATGCGCGAGAGCTCCCGAGTGAACGAGGCGAGCGCCGCAGGATCCTCGACCGATACCCTGAGCGCTTCCCTCCCCGTCTCCCGGGCGAGAAGTTGGATTTTAGTTTCGCATTCTTCGCGAGAGATGAGGTCTATTTTCGACAGGACGATAATCTCCTTCTTCCGAGCGAGCCCGCGCTCGAAAGACTCCACCTCTCTCCTCACTTCCTCATACGCCGCAAGCGGGTCATCTTGGCTTGCCGAGACGAGATGCAGAAGAACTCCTGTCCTTTCTACGTGTTTAAGAAATTTTATGCCGAGTCCTCGTCCGGACGAGGCTCCCTCGATGATGCCGGGTATGTCGGCAAGGATGTACCCGTGGAAATCTCCAAGATACGGTTCGAGGGTCGTGAACGGGTATGCGCCCACCTTTGACTTCGAGCGGGTGAGGGCATTTAGAAGCGAAGACTTCCCGGCATTTGGGAGGCCGATGAGCCCGGCGTCCGCGATGATCTTGAGCGTCAGTTCGATATCCCCACCCTTCCCTTTTTTGCCGTCCGTCTGCTGGAACGGATTCTGATTCGTCGAACTCTTGAAACGGGCGTTGCCGAGTCCTCCTCTGCCGCCGCGGAAAAGGACGACGCGCTCGCCCTCGTCGGTGATCTCATACTCGTCGCCCGTGTCTATGGCGCGCGCGACCGTGCCGACCGGTACCGAGAGTACCATATCTTCACCGTTTCCGCCGTGTTTTAATTCGTTCTTTCCGGCTCCCCCATCCTCCGCATGAAATTTTTTCTCGTAGCGGTACTGCGCGAGCGCCGCTATGTCGCGTACGCCGACAAGAACGACATCGCCTCCCTTGCCGCCGTCGCCTCCGGAGGGGCCGCCGCGCGCGGTCTCTTTGGTGCGCAGCCAGCGTATGACGCCGTTGCCGCCCTTGCCCGACTCGGCATATATCTTTGCCTCATCAACAAGCGCCATAGAACCTCACCCTATCACATCCCGCGGACATAATCATACTTCCCTCATATGGTAGTGTTTTTGTTATCTTCTTGCGTCAATATGTTATGAAATAATCTCCCAGCCTTGGGAGAGGAGCGGTTCGGCCTTTTTATATTTGAGCGTCTGGATGGCATCTCCCTTTTTGATAGTAACGAAATCATTTCTTCCGTGGCCCGCGGACTTCACGACTGGCTGGGGGGCACTCCCTTCCTCGGCGCCGGCGACGACGAGCGCCGCGCGCGTTTTCTCTTCTTCCGCGCGAATTCGCGCGTCATCGGCTGGCGCAAGGCGCGGCAGCGCCTCGGCGATCGTTCTCCCGATGTTTTCTTCGAGCTGCCGGAAGCGCTGGAGCCCCTCGCGACGATACTCGATGAGCGGATCCCTCTGGCCGTAGGCACGGAGCGAGACCGAGCGGCGCAGGTAATCCATAGTCTCGAGATGCTCGAGCCAGAAAGTATCGATGACCTGTAGGACGAGGCGGCGCACCTGACCGAGGTGCGCGTCGCCCAGCTCGGCTTTCTTCGTCGTAAGTGCCGCAAGTGCCGTTTCGTCTCCACCGACGAGCGTCCGGACGAGCTCCTCGACTTCCGCGCCGCTCCCGAGCAGGGCGGCGCGCCGCCGAGCGTACACGGCGAGGCGCTGCGTGTTCATCACGTTGTCGTACGCGAGCACCTGCTTCCTTGAGTCGAAGTTGAACCCTTCTATGCGGCCCTGCGCGGTCTCGAGAGAACGGGTGATCATCGCGCTCTCGATGGGCTCGTCCTCGGGAATGCCGAAACCGCCCATGACCTTTTTCAGGGTCTCGCTCGCAAAAACGCGCATGAGTTTGTCCTCGAGGGAAACGTAGAAGCGCGTCTCCCCGGGGTCGCCCTGGCGGCCCGAGCGGCCGCGCAGCTGGTTGTCGATGCGGCGCGCATCGTGCCGCTCGGTGCCTATAACCGCAAGCCCGCCCAAGGAAACGACGGCGGCGCGCTCGTCGCTCGTCGCGAGCGCGCCGCCGAGCTTGATGTCCACGCCGCGGCCGGCGAGGTTCGTGGCAACCGTCACGCGCCCCCCCTTTCCCGCCTCGGCGATGATCTCGCCTTCGCGTTCGTGATTCTTCGCGTTCAGCACTTCGTGCGGCACGCCTTCCTTCATAAGGAATTCGCTCACCGTTTCGTTGTCCTCGATGGAGACCGTTCCCACGAGAACCGGCTGTCCCTTCCGGTGCCGCTCCTTCACCGCGCGCGCGACGGCGCGGTACTTCCCCGCCCTCGTCTGGAAAATGAGATCGTCGTAGTCCTTGCGCATGACCGGCTTATTGGTCGGCACCGCGACGACCTCGAGCTTGTACACCGTGTAAAATTCTTCTTCCGAGGAAAGCGCCGTGCCCGTCATGCCCGCGAGCCGCTCGTACATGCGGAAAAGATTTTGGAACGTTACCGTGGCGAACGTGCGCGTCTCCGCCTTCACCTGCACGCCCTCCTTGGCCTCGATCGCCTGGTGGAGCCCCTCCGACCAGCGGCGACCCGGCTGTAGCCGCCCGGTAAACTCGTCCACGATGACGATCTCGCCGTCGCGCACGACGTATTCCTTGTCGACGTTGAACAGCGCCTTGGCGCGCACCGCCGTCTCAAGGTGGTGCGCATACTTCATGCCTCCTTCGGTGTAGATATTCTCGAGACCGAGCGCCGTCTCGACCTTCTTCATGCCCTCCTCGGTGATCTGGATCGCTTTTTGCTTCTCGTCGACGGCGTAATCGGCACCCTCCTGCATGTCGCGGACAATACCCGCGAAACGTTCGTAAAGCATGTGGGAATCGCCGGCGGGGCCGCTGATGATGAGCGGCGTGCGCGCTTCGTCGATTAAAATCGAGTCGACCTCGTCGATGATCGCGTAGTGGTAGCCCCGCTGCACGATCTGGGACGCGTCGTACGCGGTGTTGTCGCGCAGGTAATCGAAGCCGAGCTCGTTGTTGGTCACGTAGGCGAGGTCGGCCGCATACGCCTCGCGCTTTTCGACCGGCCGGAGATAATTGTAGAACACCTTGAACGAGCCCTCGACATCCCGTTTAGAATCGACCGCGCCCTCCTCTTTCTTTTCGATATGCGAAGGATCGTAGAGATACGAACCCGCGGACGTTACGACGCCGACGGTAAGGCCGAGGTAGTGGTACACCTGCCCCATCCAGGCGCCGTCGCGGCGAGCGAGATAGTCGTTTACCGTCACCACCTGCACGCCCCTGCCCGAGAGCGCGTGGAACGTCGCGGGAAGGGTCGCGACGAGCGTCTTTCCCTCGCCCGTGCGCATCTCGGCGATCTTACCCTCCGCGAGCGCGAGGCCGCCCGCGATCTGCACATCGAAATGCGGCTGGTGGAGCGTGCGGCGCGCCGCCTCGCGCACGAGCGCGAATACGAGTGGGAGGTCCGCGGGCAGCGTCGCGCCGGCTTCCCGCGCCCGCTCGCGCACCAGGAGAAGCCGCGCACGCACTGCCTCGTCGGAAAGGCCGGCGAGCTCTGCGGATAACGCGTTGACCGCCGCGACGCGCGGCGCCGCGGAACGAAGGAAAGCAGCGGATTGGTTTTTCGAGAAGAAACGGGAGAGGCCGAGCATTGGCGCGCAGTATACCAAAATTTGAAATCCCGAGCACGGGTATCCAAAATACAGTGCGACCGCGTTGTACTTTGGATATCTCTCATATTCCATTCACTCCATAAAGAAAAACCCCGCATCGGCGGGATCTTTCTTCTCCTGCCCGTAGGCAGACAGAAAACTATTTGCGCTTCTTTGCGGCCTTGCGCTTCGTTGTCTTGCGCTTCGCTGTCTTCTTCGCGGCCTTACGCTTCTTTGTCATGGTGGTTGCGAATTATGATGATAGCTGATATGTCGACCCGTCTGCGCGCGAAATATTTTCATGCACAAACGTTTCTATCTGACATTATCGCGCGTAAATAATTTTCTGTGCGACAAAAAAACGCAGAGTGTGGATAACTTCTGCGAAAAAAATTTCCGACGTGTCCCGCGGATGTCAGTTCTGCGCGCCGAAGATTTCCACCTCGCGTTCGATCGTGATGCCGGTCGCGGCGAGTACGCGTTCGGCAACTTCCGCGGCGAGCGCGCCCACGTCCGCTGCGGAAGCGCCGGCGCTCGCGACGATGACAAGCGGCTGTTGTTCGTACAGCCGCGCGCGACCCTTCGAAAATCCCTTGAGCGCGAGCGCGCGGTCGAGGATCCACGCAAGCGGCAGCTTTATCGTGCCGTCTTCCTGCACAAATGCCGGTATCTCCGGAAAACGCCGCTGCAGACCCTCGAAAACCTCGCGGGAAACGACGGGATTCTTGAAGAACGAACCGGCGGTTCCTTCTCCGGCGGCATGCGGGAACTTGCGGGCGCGGATGGCACGTACCGCGCTCGCGATCTCCTCCGGCGTCGCAAGCGGCACGCCCTCCGCGCTCGCGCGGGCGAGGTCGGCGTACGCGACGTTTCGCGCCGCGTTCTTCGTGAGGCGCAGCGCGACGCGCACGATGAGAAGGTTGCGGTGCACCTTGAAAAGGCTTGTTCGGTACCCGAACCCCGCTTCATCTCGGGTGATGCGCCAGGGCAATCCGGTTGCGCGGTCGACGCCTTCGGCATAGTCGAACACGCCGGCAAGCTCCGCGCCGTATGCGCCGATATTCTGCACCGCCGCTCCGCCCACCGACCCGGGAATACCCGCTAGATTCTCGATGCCGAAAGTTCCGCGCGCACCCGCCTTGTTCACCAGGTCTTCCCAAAGGGTTCCCGCATCCGCGACGAACAACACGTCATCTCTCTCCTCTTCAACCGCGATATTCCCGAGCGCCATTTTCAATACCACGCCGTCGACGCCTTCGTCCGGAACCAGCACATTGCTCCCGGCCCCGAGTACGAAAAGCGGAAGCACGTTTCCTCGCGCGTACGTTATCGCCTCTTCGATATCCTTTTCCGTATGCGCCTCGATAAAAAAACGAGCTGCCCCTCCGACACCGAGCGTCGTGCGGGGCGCGAGCGGTACATTCTTTAACATCATCGCCGATTGAAGGCCGCTTTCGATCTTACTTTCCTCGTATCTGCGTGATGGCGGCGGCGGCGGCGGAAGCCGTTGCCGGATAGAGCGATACGGCTTTATTGATCGTCGCAACGGCATTCTCTCTATCGCCTGCCGCATAATAGGCGGCCGCGAGAGAGAACCATGTCTCGGCGCTCGCATTCGGGGCTGTCGTACGCAATGCCCAAAGAGCGATGAGGCGCGGCCAGTTCTTGCTTCGGTAGTACGCCACCGCGAGGATATTGCTGTCGACGTTGGTCGTGCCGTATGCATCGCGCAATATCTTGTCCGCCGCCGCGCCGTCGCCGACGGCGATAGCTCCCGCGGCGGCATAGACGGCAAGACCGGGGAATTGAGGGCCGAGCGCGTACGCGGTGGCGAAATCCTTCTGTGCGGCCTTCACGTCGCCCAGATCCCATTCGGTCGTGCCCACCTCGATCCATATCGCTTCCTTTTTGGGTGAGAGAAGCGCGGCCTCTTTAATCTCCTTGAGGGCGGCCGCGCCGTCTCCGGCGATGCGGTATGCATAGGAAAGCTGGAGCCGCCCGCGGGCGTCTCTCGGGTATGCGGCAACCTGTTTTTGCATCTCGCTGGTCGCAAGGGCGGCGAACTGCTGCTTCTGCGCCTCGGTCGCCTGCGGGCTCTGCACGACCGACGCCGCAAAATTCACCAACTGCTCGCGGATCTCTTGGGCGGCAAAAGCCGGGTGCGCGACAAGGTCCTGAAATGCGGCGAGATTCCCTTCGACGCCGCCTGACGAAGGCGAGATGGCCGTGATAAGCCCGGACGCGACATTCATGCCGGAGACGTTCACGAGCCAGATGAGCGCGAGCAGGGCGACGCCGGTGATCGGAAGCGCGTAGGTCACGCCCAAGTCGGGAGGAAGCGTCGGCATCTCTTCGATTCTCCGTACAGATCGTGCGACCTGCGAGTCGATGAGCGCGAGGAGCGCGAAGAAATATATGTAGGAGTAGAGATTGTCGAAGACAAACATATTGTGCACGGCGTACCCGAGAAGCGCGGCGGTGAGCAGGATGCGCTCGGGCCGCGAGAGTTCCGAGCTCCTCCAGAGCAGCACGACCGCCGAACCGAAGAGCGAGAGGTAGAGAAGGAACGCCGGCACGCCCCCCGCGGAGAGCCAGTCGATGAAAGCGTTATGCGCCCGATCGAACCACGGCTCCTGCGCGTAGAGCGACGGATTGTAGTATTTGTTGAAAACGTAATTGAATCCTTCCTGTCCCCAGCCGACAAGCGGGCGTTCGAGCACCCCTTGCGCCGCCATGCGCCAGATGGTGAAGCGCGTCTGACCGTCGGAAAGCGAGATGGAGGCGACGCGCTGGAGGATGTGATTTCCCTGCACGAACGAGGAGTCGCGCGCGAGGTAGAAGCCGCCTGAGAGAATGACAATGAGGGCGAAGGCACCCGTCGCTGCGCGGCGGGCATGCTTCCCCGCGGTCAATGCAGTGAGAAACGCCGCGAGCGCGAGCGCGCCCACGAGTCCGAGTATCGTGCCGCGCGTCTCGGTGAAGAATATGAGCACGGCCTCAAGCACGGCGAGCGCGATCAAGGACCACTTCAGCCAGGCGAGCTTTTCGGTAAGCGCAAGCCAGAGTGCGATGAATACGTTGAAGAGAAAGTAAACCGCGAGATACGCCGAATTACCCAAGGTCGCATCAATACGCGTCGAGCCTTGGTGTATCGCGAGCGAACCGCCGAGCTGCAGTAGCGCATAGCCGGAGATGACGAGCGAAACCGCGAGCGACGTGAGGAACCACGCGCGCCATTTCTTTTCCACCCGCAACACCGCGCTCGCGGCGAAGAAGAATCCCAGAAGATGCGCGAGCAGAACCCAGCCCTCCATGCGCTCGAAGTTGCTCCAGAAAGCCTTTGCGGCATTCGGCGCAATCGCGTCCGCGATAAACATCCACGCAACGAAGCCGAGAATCACCGCCCCGACGAGCGAGAAGCGCGGGCGGTATTCCTTGTCGAGTACCGCGAGCACGGCCCACGCGGCGACGGCTATCTCCACCAGAATGCGGAAGAAAAACGCCTTCCCGGTGATAAAGGGAAAGAAATAACCGTTCGCGACGATAAGCGGCGTCAGCGGAATGAGGAAGAGCGCGCCAAGCGCAGCCCATCGTGCAATCGCCTTTTCGGGCATAATGGGGCAACTATAGCACGCGCGAACTTGCCCGCTTTAGAACCGCCAACTGAAGAGACCCCAGCTGTCCTGTTCTTTCTGCGCAAGATCCCGGAGGCGCTGCTGCGCAGCCTGTATCGCCGCTATCTGCGCCGTCAGAGTCGCCTGGATATCAGCCGGCACGTTGGCTTCTCCCAAGAGTTTGGTGAGATCGTCAATGCGCTGCTGATTCTGCGCGACCTGCTGCGCGATCACATCAGCCGCCGCGCTATCGCCGCCGAAGAGGAGCCGGGTGAGAAATCCACGCCCCTGTATCTTCGCCTCGACATTCGCCGTCGTCGCAACCGAGTCGTTCATCTGCTTCGCGATCTCCGACACCTGCGGGCCGATGCCGCCGACGAGCTCCTTAGAAGCGAGGAGCGCGTGCACCGCGAGACGCACCGGGTTCGCATTCTCGACGATATCCTGGTGGTCAGGCGAGGTGCTCGCCACTTCCTGATCGAGTTCGTGCTTGCGCACTTCGATTTTCTGCTTCAAGTCTTCGACAGAGTATGCCTGATCCTCGTCATCCTCGAATTCAAGGTCGATTTCCTGTTTATCAGCCCCCTCGCCCACCTCGCTCGAGCTCGAGGCTTCACGCGGGCCCTTCTGTTCCTTAAGAAACTGATCCTGCCGCTCTCGGGCGGCCTCCGCGTTCTGCTTTTGTTGTTCGCGAACGGCTTCGCCCACTCGCTGGGTCTGCGGCGCGTCCGTACCTCCCTCACCGTTGCTTTCGGCAAGCGCAGCGAACGGCAGGCCGTTCATCGCGAGCGCGAGTGCGAAAGCTCCTGTTGCGTATATATATTTGTTCATATTATTCATGCGGTTTATGACGTTGTTCTGAAGTAACTAATATGCCCTGAAGTATACACCACCTTCCTCACAGCAATTTTTGCAAGTCACTTACGGATACGGTTGACGTACCTGCCTTCCCTATTGCGATAGCGGCGGCGATATTTGCGAGTTCCATCGCTTCGACGAGTGTCGCACCGCTCGCAATAGCGAGTGCCGCCGCCGCGACGACCGTGTCGCCGGCGCCTGATACGTCGACCACCTCCGTAGCGCGCGTCGGGAGATGATGTGTCCCTTCCGCGTCAAACAGCGTCATCCCGTCCGGTCCTCGCGTAATCAAAGTCGGCGTCTGAAGTCGCACCGCGAGTGATCTTCCTGCTTCAATCACATCTTCACAGCCGGCCATTGCACATGCTTCTTTGAGATTTGGTGTAAAAAGATGCGCCATTCCGAAAAACTGCACATGAGATGGCTTCGTATCGACAATGACGGGAAGGCTTCGCGCACGCGCGGCATCCATGACGGTCCGTATCATTCCCTCCGTCAGATATCCTTTCGCATAATCAGCGATGATGAGCGCATCCCACTGCGACATCCGTTCAACAATGCGCAGAGCTTCCGCACGCGCCGCATCTTCTGAAATAGGTTCCACCGACTCCCAATCGATACGAAGCAAGTGCCTGTTGGCGGCGACGATGCGTTGCTTCGTCGTCGTCGGCCGTTTCGCATCAATCAAAATATGCGCATCGATGCCCAGCTCTTGCACCATAGAAATAAGCATGCGGCCGCGCTCGTCGTCACCGACCACGCCGAACACGTCGACTGCTCCACCGAGCGCTCGCACGTTGCAAGCTGCATTTGCGGCACCGCCGGGAATATACTGTTCCGACTCGGAGATAACGACCGGGACTGGCGCCTCGGGCGAAAGCCGCTCGCTCCGTCCGCGAGAAAATATGTCGAGCATAACGTCACCCGCCACTCCGATGCGCTTCTTTGGAAATGAGGAAAGGAGGGCGCGGAGCGATTCCTGGCTCGAATCTACAGGACCGCGTGGATTCATTTGCCCATACTAGCGCACCAATTATCCCTCGCCAAACGAGGGATCTCCCGAAACTTCCAGGCAGTCAAGGCCGGTTCTAGATGGTACGATAGCGGCACGTGCCGCCGCTTATAATCTGCGTTATATAAATGTCAGACCTCACATCCCGCCTCATAACATTTCTTCGCTGGAGTCAGAAGTACACCAAAACCGATATGGTGTACCTCGCCTCGCGCAGCGGTCTCGGCGTTATCGCCCAAGTCACGATCTCGCTCGCTACGCTCGCGTTCGCCGTCGTGGTTGGCCACTACCTGCCGAAGGAGACATATGGTGAATACAAGTACGTGCTTTCAATCATCGCGATTCTTTCTCTCTTCTCGCTGAATAGCATTGGCGGTGCCGTCTTTCAGTCGACCGCAAAGGGGTATACCGGCGCGCTCCATCAGGGATTTTGGGCTAACATCCGCTGGAGCTTTTTCGTATTTAGCGGCGCACTCGCACTCGCACTCTACTACTTCTGGTTCCACAACCCGGTCCTCGCCGCCGAGATCCTCATTGGCGGAAGTTTGTCGCCCCTCCTCGCGAGCGCGAGTCTCTATAGCCCGTTTCTGGACGGCAAAAAAGATTTCACCCGTCAGATGCTCTACAGCATCATCGACAACATCTTCACCACCGGCGTGATGGTCGTCGCGGTGCTGTTAACTACGAGCCCGCTCCTGTTGGTCTGCGCGTACTTCATCAGCAATACGCTCGGTGCGTTCTACTTCTATCGCCGAACGAAAATCCTCTATGCTTCAGATGAAAAGAAACAGGACACGGGAATGCTCACCTTCAGCAAACATCTGAGCGCGCTCGGCGTCTTAGGTGGTATCGTGGACGCCGTCGATCAAATATTGATCTTCCATTTTGCCGGTGCGGCACAATTGGCGGTGTTTGCATTCGCGACCGCGCTTCCCGACCAGTTTAAGACGCCTACCAAGACGCTCAGCACAATGATCTCATCCGGTTTCGCACGGCGCACGAAGAATGAAATTCATCACGGTATGACGAACAAGTTCTGGTGGTACTTCGTGTTTGCAGTGTGCGTCGTGGTGGCATACCTTATCGCGGCTCCGTATATTTTCAGACTCTTTTTCCCTGCGTATATGGATTCCGTCTTTTACTCGCAAGTGTATATGCTTGGCTTTCTCGCGATAACCTTTGATCCTATCCAATCGTATTTTGGCATCCATAAAATGGTGAAGGAGTTCTACATCGGCGGTATCTTTTCCATTCTCTGCCAAGCCATTACGATGATCGTCGGCGTGCTGTGGTGGGGCATCCTCGGACTTGTTGTCGCGCAGGTATTCACCCGGATCGCTTCGGCGCTCCTCACCTATGCGCTCTACATACGCGCAAAACGAAATGACCTCGCCGCACTCTCCTAATATGCCCATCCCACCCGTCGCTCTTATCATCTTCAACCGCCCCCTTGAGACAGGGCGGGTCTTTGCTGCTATCCGGCAGGCGCGGCCCTCTCGTCTGTTGGTCATCGCCGACGGACCACGTCATGACGGCGAACGGGAGTTGTGCGACTCCGCACGCGCAGTCATCGACACCGTCGACTGGCCCTGCGTCGTTGAGAAAAATTATGCCGACGTAAATATGGGTTGTAGGGAGCGCATCATTTCTGGCATCAATTGGGTATTCGAGCAGACCGAACGGGCGATTATTCTTGAAGACGACTGTCTGCCCCACCCCACATTCTTTCCTTTTTGCGCAGAGTTGCTTGAGAAATACAAAGACGATGAACGGGTCATGACGATAACCGGACTGTGTCTCTTTCAAAAAAAGATCGGATCTTCAATACAGGAAAGCTATTTCCCCACTCTTTTGCCACAAACAACTGGATGGGCCACATGGCGTCGTGCATGGAAGCTCTATGACCCGGATATGCAGGCGTGGCCGGCGCTGCGCGACGCCCGCGCGCTGGCACCCACTTTTCACCACCCTGCCGGGTACGAGCGATTCGAGCGCGTCTGGGACGACTATTACTACCAGCGCCCCGGCGTCAAAGACAGTTGGGACGGTCAGTGGGCGTTTGCCTGCGTCAGGCAAGGCGCGGTATGCCTCACCCCGACTGTTAATCTCATCTCGAACATCGGCTTCAACGCGCGCGGCACGCACTCGCACGAAGCTACGGATCAGTCCGATATGCCCCTCTACCCAATGCAATTCCCGCTCATTCACCCCGCAGAGCTTGTTATCAATCGCGAAGTCGATGCGCTCTTTTACCGCTACAGCTTGGGCATTGACCGCAAGTGGCGCTACCGAGTGGTGCGCCCCCTCAAGACGTATTTCCCGGGCATCTACCGGGCGCTTAAGAAATTGGTAAGTAAGACGTAGGTTCGTTTCTATTGGCGCGGTTTACAGGCGACAAAGAAATGCACGAGGAATTTATACCACGCTCTAAGCAGGGCATATTTTAATCCGATCCGCCCGTCTTTGCGCGCCTCACGGGTGAAATAAATTTTCTTAAAAATATAGTAGAATGCGACCACCCCGCGGAGTATCTCGCGAAGCCATCCTCGAGTGCGCGGTGTCCGATCGACATCGAGCTCAAGTTGAAACAGATTACGCTGGGGCCGGCGTAACAGATGATTCTTGCCTTGGAAATGCAACAGAGGGTGGTCAAAGATGAAGGCATCTCCGTTAAACTGGAGAATCTCGTCGACGCACGCAGCCGCATCCTCTCCGTAGCGGATTGCAGGGTCGTTTTCAAAGATACGGAATTGGGGATCGATGAAATGAGGCACGAGTTCATCGACCCGATTCGTTTGGAGCACGTGGATATGTTGTTTCTGGAGCAGCGCCTTGAGCGCAACGCGAAATGTCTGGTCGATCCTTTCATCGGCATCTAAGAAGAACACGTAACTTCCCCGCGCCCGGTTAATGGCAAAATTCTTCGCTTTGCCGAAGTGGAACGGCTCAAAACGTTTTTCAAGAAAGTGGACAGGAAACGATGCTTGTTGTGTCATTTCATGGATGCGCTCAACGGTTGTGTCGGTCGATCCGGTGTCGACGATGATGAGTTCATCCGCGATTCCTTCGATGCACCGGAAGAAATCCTCGATATTGTGCGCCTCGTTTCTTACGATGGTGACGACTGAAAGAGAAGGTTCTGTCATATCCTATAGTGTACCGCTAGTACCACTGCGCTTTCGATTGTTTTTCGTATTGCTCCTTATATTCCTTTTTCGCCTTCAAGGCTTTCCACCATTCGTTGTTCGCCAGATACCAGTCCACCACGTCTCCGATTGCCGTATCGACGGAATGCCTGCGTTTCCAACCCAATTTCTGCCGCAGTTTTTCTCCAAAAGGGGCATACCGTAGATCCGCATTCGGTCGATCGTTTACGAAAACGAGATGGTGCTCGTGGTTCTTACCCAGATGACGAGCGACGAGCGCAATGATTTCCAAATTGGTCCGGTATTCTCCTTCAATATTGTATACATCGGGCGCGTGGGAACTGTGGGCGATGACATCGACCGCCCGTGAAAAATCTTCGACACTAACCCAGCTGCGAACATGCTCGCCGGTGCCATGCACGGGTATCGGGCGGCCTTCAAGCAAGTTCGTGATGGTGAGCGGTATGAGTTTCTCGGGGTACTGGTGAGAGCCGTAATTATTGCCGCTCCGTACCACGGACACGGGGAGGTCATAGACTTTTTGGTACGTGCGCGCGAGCATATCTCCGGCCGCTTTGGACGTGGAATACGGATTGGAAGGGTTGAGCAGAGTGTCCTCGTATGAAAAACCTTCCGGCATGTTTCCGTACACTTCATCGGTTGAAATATGCACTGTGTGCGGTACCGCGTACCGACGTGCCGCCTCAAGGAGCGTGCGTGTCCCTTCCACGTTCGTGCGGATGAAGTCGCTCACGCTGGAAAGGGAACGATCAACATGAGTCTCGGCGGCGAAATGCGCCAGTATTGCAATGGGGTATTTTATAAATACTTTATCAAGGAGCGTTTCGTCGCAAATATCACCGTGCACGAATACGTAACGCCGCTTATCAGGCGGCAACGCGGCCTCTTGTATTTCGACATCGCGCAGATTGTCCGGATTGCCAGCATAGGTCAGCAAGTCTAAATTGATGATGCGATAGTGCGGATACGTGTGATAGAGGTGTCGTACGAAATGCGAGCCCATGAATCCGCATCCCCCCGTTACCAAGACTGATGCGGAGCTTGGCATGGTTACTTCAAGAATGGCGCCAAAAACGTTCGTAGAGTTGCAAGGAGGTATTTCGTTTGTTCGTCCGTCATTCCATGGTGGGCACCGATCAGGAATCCATTACGCATAATGTAGTCCGACACGGGGAACGATGAGACGACCTTTCGATGCTTAATCTTCCGGTAGGCCGGCTGGTAGAGGATGGTGCCGCTGAATATGGGCCGGGTCTGGATGTTCTTCTCTTCGAGATATTTGGTGATGTCGAGACGCGTAAACGGCGTCCCCGGACGAAGCGTGAGCGGGAACGCGAGCCAGTTCGTCCGCACCTTCGGATGCTGACGCGGCAATATAAAGAAACGTTCATAGGCGCTGAAAAACCGCATGAGTTCGACAAAGCGCTTCCGTCTGGACGCCGAAAAGCGTTTGAGTTTTTTCAGCTGTTCAAGCCCGAAGGCGGCATTGAGTTCCGTCGACTGCATATTGTAGCCAATTTCAGTGAACAGGAATTTGGCGTCGTAGGTTTCTCCGGCAAGTTTCCCGGCAAAGCGCTTTTTGATATCCTCCGATTTCTCATTCGAGCCGAACAGCGTCGATTCCCTGCCCCATGCAGCCATCACCCGTGCAATACGGGCGCGCGCCGCATCATGGAAGGTTACCATCCCGCCGGCACCGCCGGCAGTGATGATATGCGATGCATAAAAGCTGGTGGTTGAGATATCGGCATACGCGCCGGTCGGTTTTCCCGCGAAGGTTGCGCCGACCGTATCACACGAATCCTCAATGAGGACAAGCTTGTGCGTGCGCGCGATACGCTTCAATCGCGCCATATCGAGAATATTTCCGAGCAGCTGGGGCACCATAATGGCGCGCGTCTTCGGAGAAATGGCTTTTTCTATCTGATCAATATTCGCGAGATACGTTCCCTCTTCCACATCAACGAAAACCGGGACGAGGTCTTTTTGTACAATCGGCGCGACCGTCGTGCCAAAGGTGAAAACGGGCGTGACGACTTCTGATCCCGGGAGAAGCTTGAGCGATTCGAGCGCGAGGAGGTTTGCAGACGAACCGGAATTGACGAGCGTGCCGTACGGCTTGCCGAAGAGATGCGCAATCCGTTTTTCAAACTCTTCTGCCGCTTTCCCGGGGACAATTTTCGAAGGGTTCTGCAGCACGCGATTGATCGCTGCAATTTCCTCTTTGCCGTAAACCGCCTGCGCGTACGACACGCGCATTTCCTTTGCCTTTTTAACCATGATGGCTGTATTCAATCACACAACCAAAGCGACTTCAAGCGCCATCCGCCTTCCTCCTAGATGAAATGTCCGAGGAGAGTATACTGGGGGGGATGGAGCGAAACTTCAGCGGTGTTCGTGTCGTCGTCACCGGAGGCGCTGGTTTTATCGGCTCGCATCTCGTGCGACGGTTGGTAGAGCAGCAAGCGCAGGTGCTGGTGCTGACCGAACGCACCCGCCACGAACGACTCGCGGGAATCCTTCCGCTCGACGCGATTCGCACGGTCGCGTTCTCTGATGCTGTTGCCGCCCAGAAGCATATCATCGACTTCAAGCCGGAGTATGTCTTCTCGCTCGAAGCAAAAATCATCCGTGGGAATGATCCCCGGGTCTTTGAGGAGTTCGTTACGGGCCACGTACACCACATCTGGAATATCCTGCACGGCGCACAGGCTGCGCACGTGAAGCGAGTGATCCATCTCGGCACTATTGACGAATACGGTAGGCTGCCCGCGCCCTTTTCGGAGACGGATCGTGAAAATCCACAAAATCTGTACGCATTGACCAAGCTCTTCGGTACGCGCACGGTGATGTATGCAGCGCACGCGCTGGGCCTCCCCGCGACGGTCATCCGTCCGTCGCTCACTTACGGGCCGAGCCAGCATGCCGGCATGCTCGTCACCAATACGATCGAGGCCTGCCTCGCGGGCACTGCGTTCCCCATGACGGCAGGGGACCAGACGCGAGACTTCCTCTATGTGGACGATCTGGTTGACGGAATGTTGGCTGTCGCGGTGAACGAGCCGTGTATCGGAGAGATTATTAACCTGGGGAGCGGCACACAGACGCCCGTCAAAGAAGTCGTCGAACGCATCAATACCCTCTGCGGGAACCGCGCGGTGATACAGTTCGGTGCCGAACCCTATCGACCGGATGAGAATATGGAATACTGGCTCCAGATACAGAAGGCGGAACGTTTGTGCGGGTATGCGCCTCGTGTCACCCTTGCAGAAGGGTTGTCGCGCACCGTCGCTGCACGAAAAGCGCTCAGGCACCCTATCCAGTAACTTCATTAATATGGCGGACACCAAACCAAATCTTGTGATCGGCGTTGCGCGCGGCTACGATTACCCGATGCTCCGACCGATCGTCGCTTCGCTCAAAAAGACCGGCTTTGCGGGTGATTTTGTCATTATGTACAACGATTTGCACGATCATGCTGAAGTACCCCTTGCCGCTGACGGAGCACTGCTCTTCCCTTTTTCCCCCGCCTTTCCTCATACGGACGGTCCGCTCGCTCTGCCTGAGCGCTGGCTCAAAGAGCCGCGTCTTCACAATCTCCATATTTATGCCTATCGACGTATTGTTGAATATGCATATCTGCACGCGTATGGGCATAAATACAATTATGTGTATCTGACCGATACACGGGATGTTTATTTTCAGCGCGATCCGTTCGACTTCGAGCGGCCAAATGCCGTTTGTGTATTCCTCGAGGAGAAAAAAAATCTGATCAAAGACACCCCCGCAAATGTGGAGTGGATCACCGAGACGTTCGGAGAAAAGATATTGCATGAGATCGAACATAATCCAGTCGCCAACGCCGGCACGATTTGTATGGGGCCGATACCGCTCGTTCTCGAATATCTGGAGGTCTATCTGTCGGTACTTGCCCGGTATGGGACACCGCTGACCACCGACCAAGCCGTCCATAACTACATCCTGTATGAGAAACTCTTTACGAAAGTCCATGCGTACCCGCACAATACCGGGCCGATCTTAAATCTCACGCCCGACTTCCGTATCGCGCACGGGATGATCCAGAACGTGAACGGCGGCACCCCGAACACTGTTCATATGTACGACCGCTATATCCGAACCGCGTGGGGGCGCGCCGGGTGGGACTTTGTCGCGAAACTCATATGGAGAAAAGGCCCGCAACGCTGGTATATGAGCGCCCGCCTCTTTATCGGAAATCTGGTGAAGCGTTATCTCTTACGGCGCACAAACGTATAATCGCCTCCATTCTTGGCGACCTGGCGGTAGCCGCGCAGCCAGAGGCGACACAGTAGCAGCCATTTCTGGAGTACTTCTGACTTTGTGGGCGTGTGTATCTCGACAAGGATCTGCCGGATCGGGAGCCCGCTGATGTCTTTGAGCACATTGAACTCTTCGCCCTCGATATCCAATTTCAACACGTCGATGGCGCGGTATGACCAAATTCCTTCATGATAGTGCGGAGCGTCTTCACGGGGAGCATACGCACCTCCCCTTCGGGATAGATATACATTGATGCTTCGGCCGCCGGCCACTGCGGCTTCTTCCGCAAATGGAACGGCGCTTCGCCGTCGTAGTGACAGAGGCCGTAGGGGTGGAACTTAAATTGTGGCGGGAGCGTCTGACTAGCGATCCACTCGATAGAGGACGGGGTCATATCGAACGCCTGCACCGCACAGCCGAAGCGGCGTATCATCATTTCGTCCCACGACGCGTCGTGCCCGATGCCAAACGAGTACACCACGCTGTCTTTGTCGAGCCCGGCAGTGTCCATCTCCCACCCGCCGTACCCCTCTGATCCAAGTCGTTCACTCATAAACTAAGGATTGCTTATGGGTGTAGGAAATAATGTTGTTCCGTGTTTCTATCACTAAGAAGTACGGGGGTGAGATTCAGTTCTTTCACTCTCTTCCAGATGCTTTCTTGAGTATCTCCATATTGGGCTAGATATTGCGGACTATGTAACTCGATGATGATATTGGTTGGATACATCAGGCCTCGTAAGACTTTTCCTTCTGCACCTTCCACGTCAATTTTCACAAGCTCTGCCTTGGGATAGTACGACAACGGGAAAGTCGGGACAGGGCTTCCTCCCTTTTCTACAATCCGTTCTTTTGAGCGCCCGCCTTGCGAGAAGAGAATTGTTCCTTCCGTGTCTGATACCGCGACTTTCTCTACGGTGCAATTCGCAAGATCGTTTAGCTTTATATTTTGCAGGATTTGATTGTAATTTATGAGGTCTGGCTCGAATATTATTACGCGAGAGTTGGGATATTTCTTGGCGTAGGCAATACCGTAGATACCGTTATATCCGCCTATGTCATAGACGACATCCGCTTTGATTTTCAACCAATATTCAAGAATATCCCTTTCAATTTTCCCTTCGCTTTCTTCTCTTGCGATCTGATAGTGAAGGAGGGTAGAAAATGATAGTTTTATTTTCAACCCATCCACAGCTACCTCCCAGTATTTCTTCCCGCTCAAAATAGAGCCGAGATAGGCTGGATTCTGTAATGCGTCTCTCATCTTCCCGAGGACATTTCTCATGCTCATAGTCTAGTGATTGCCGAACTGGCTCCGTTAATAACTAACTTAAAATGCCTAGGGTCTTATCTCCAACTCAATTGCTCCCATTCCTGCTGTTTGACTTGCAGCATAGGTATAGGTGATGGTGTCCGAGCCGGAAGTAACAGCGCCATTTGAGTCGTGTGCTAGGACACTTTGAGAACCTCTAAAAGAGAATGCGGCACCGCCCCCCGCTATTCCTGTTGCATTTGCAACAGAACCTGCTCCGACACCAACAACCCAGCTCGTCGCCGCAACCGCGGTCAGATTGAAGTTATAAGAACTAGCAGCAGAACCCGTGAAGTATGTTGCCACATTCCCAATAGCAGCACTCGTAATGGCGGTTCCTGTGTAAGTCATCGAACTAAGATACGCATATGCTCCGTCAGTCGGCTTGTTAACGGTGACTGTTTGTGCCCCAGAAGGAGGATTTACCAGGTAGTACAACACTAAGTACACTCCGCCAGTTCCTGTTTGTTGAGGGGTAGCAGCTAATGTCATCGTTTGACCTCCATACGTGACACTTGTTATGTCCTGTGCGTTTTCGTACCCGCTCACTATTGCCAGAGTCGGGGTACCGGCTGGAGTGTGCGTCCAACTAAATGTCGGATTGCCGCTTCCTTGTGCCTCTGCGTCAAATGCAATCGGTGGTGCTGCCGGACGATATGAGACAGAAGCAAAATAATTGGTGCCGTCAGACAGGAAACTGACAATGCTGGTACTATTTGCGTCCGTCGAAAGTGAGGGGGTGGCTCCGCCCGTCCACTTTACTGACGCAGGGAAGGTAACTGTTCGGCCTCCAGTGGAATCTTGAATGAGGATCAGATCATACTTCCCGCCGGCCTGACCATTACTGAAGGTAAGGGTCGAGTTGCTAGTAAGAGAGAAGGACTGTACATTGCCCGTATTCCAATTGATGCTAGTAGAAGAAGCTGTCACCAGTCGGCTATGCATCGCACCAGAAACATCAAGCGAAGATGCTGGGTTGGTGTTGCCAATTCCGATAAACCCAGTGGTACTGTCAACATAGAATAAACCTCCTGCGAGCGAAATGAGCGGAACGAGAGTCGCCCCGCACGCTGCAACAAACAAAAGTCCTCCCAACTTCTTCATATTCATACTGGGGAGATTAATAAATAATTACCAAAACTACCAGCCATTGTAGCACTGAAATCCTTAAAGAGGGCGCCGATGGATAACGCTATTTACAAATAGCGAAAAGCTGTTGGTACGCCTCCACCTGCTGCGTGAGCGGAAACTGTTCTCGTACTCTTTGGTATCCCGCTTCGCCAAACGCTGTTCGTTTGGCCGTATCATGCAAAAGGTCGACGAGCTTCGCTGCAATCGTCGGCACATCAAAGGGGTTGTTGATGAAGCCCGTGATGTCATCGACCACCGCTTCGCGCGAACCACCGAAGCAGGTGGCGACGACCGGCTTTTTGCATGCCATCCCTTCAATATTCATCGTCGGGAATGAATCGAAGCACAAAGACGGCACCACTACGACAGCCGCAGCGTGATGGGCCTGATGCAACTGGTGACCGGAGAGCCAGCCGGTGAACAGTATCTTGTCGGCGATGCCGAGCTCGTGCGCAAGCGCGAGCATCTTCTTCGCATAGGCGTCTTTCTGCCCGACGGCGAGCAACTGTGCCTCGGGTACGGTCTTGGTGACCAGCGCGAGCGCTTTGATAAGATTGGCCGCGCCCTTCACGCCGGAGAGCCGGCCGCCGAAAAACATGGCGGCATCCCCTACCCCGTGCGCTCGTTTGAATGCAGCGACGTTTTCGGCCGGCTCCTCCCACTCTGCGACATCTATGCCGTTATGGATCGTCTGCGTATTCCCGATGCCGTTATCGCTCAACGCCTGCCGGAGTGCATCGCTCACGGTCACGATGCGGTCGACATTCTTTTCCAAGATGCGGCGAATGAGCAGGTTGCGCAGCGGGTTATAGCGGAATCGATTGGTAACGAGTTGGCGCCACGCGCTCACGCGGTAGTTGAAGGTAGTCGGCACCGAGAGATCGGCCGGGTCGATAAAGTCAGTGAGCTTCTGGTAGTTGAACGACATCACGTCGTGAACGGTGAGGATCACGCGTGCGCCGAGCTTCTTCGCCACGACGAGTGAGCGGTAGGAGAGGTAGCCGTGCACGTTATGCGCGTGCACGACCTCGGGCTTCCAGTCCGCGAGGATGCGCTGCACCTTCGCCACAACCGGAATATTCCAGAGGCTCACGTATGCCTGGAAGCGCAGATCGTATGACGTCGCTATCGTGTGGACGGTGAGCCCGTTCACCTGCGTAACGCCCGCGCGTGCCGCATCACGGGTGGTGGTGATGACCAGCACGGTATGCCCGTTGCGATGATACTCGCGCGCAAGGTTGTAGGCGATGATGTCGGCACCCCCGACGCTGTGCGGGGGGAAGTTGTCGTGGAGTACGGCAATGTTCATACTTCCCGTATCAGCTCCCCATTGGTGACATACTGGCAGTCGTCTCTATTGCCGATATAGCGCAGGACACGCTTGAGTGATTCCCACATATCATATCGCTCTATCTCCCACGAATGCCCCCAGAGATGGAACACCTCTCCTCGCTTCAGAGCAATATCAAATGTGGCGCAGGCGAGCGCCTCCCACGAGCGGAAGGCGCGAAGCGGAACGCCGAGCGACCGCAGCCCCGGAGCGCGCTCCCGGAGCGGCTGGAGTAGCTCTCTCCAATAGAAAGTATGCGGTCCCGTTTTACGAAACGGCATCGGATACACTCCGAGGGTGGTCGGCATCTGAAAGGAATTGCCAGAAAGTCTTATTTCTCCCGGTTTCGTCGTTCGTGCACCCTTAAAGCCCGCTTCGCGTGCAATTCTCTCCGATTCGGCGTCAAAGTGCCCCGAGGGATAGCAGAACATCGGCACCTCCTTGCCGAGTAGCTCCTCAAGCCATTTTTTCGAACCCTGTATCTCATCTTTTTTTTGTTCCGTGGTAAGTGTACGCAGATCAGGATGAGTAAGCGAGTGCGCGCCCACCTCATGCCGAGTCGCCACATTCCGGATATCCTCCGATGAAAGGCTATTTTTACGATAATCGCGCGTAACATAAAATGTCCCCGCGATGTCATATTTCTGAAGTAGCACAGCGAGCTTTACGTCAAGCGCGTCGCCGTCGTCCCAACTGGTGGTTACCTGAAGCATATTAGTCCTTGCGCGCTACGACAAAAGCTCGGTCGCCCAAGCAGTTCAACCCGATCCAGCGGGGTAGAAAATTGATGACGCCCTTGAGAAAAGAATACCCGCTGCCGGAGAATTTCTGCTTCGGAGCGCCCTCATATATTGAGAGATACCGCACCGTGAGATCGGCGCGGCGCATTACTGCAAGAAGCGACGAATGATTGAAAAATGACAAGTGATAGGGGTTTTCACGTGTCAATCTGCCGCGATGCTGCGCCGGTAAGAAGTATTGGTATCCGAAATGCCCCCGGAGCGCCTGCATACACCCTATAACCAGTCCGGGGAGCGTGAGGTTGTAGGTGAGTGGAACCTCAATTGCTATGATGCCGCCCTTGACCACTCTCTCGGCAATCTCCCGCACAAACTGAAGCGGGTTATTCACGTGTTCAAGAACGCCTCCTAAATAAACAACGTCAAAGATTTTTCCTTTGGGCACATCATGCAGTTCGCCGGTAACGACCTCCAGCCCCTGCGCGCGGGCATGTGCGGCCATCTCTTGTGACATCTCGACGCCTGATACTCTATAGCCGCGCTCCTGCGCCAGATGTAACAGATACCCGCCGGCGCACCCGACTTCAAAAAGAGAACCGTCCTTTTTAAAACGAGCGATGGTGTCAAGCGCATGGCGCGCTTTCTCTTCTTGGCGCTCTCTATTCTCTACATAATTCCCCTGTCCGCCGCCGCCCGCGTACGCCGACTCGAAGTATGCGTGCTCGTTATAGAGCAATTCACGCAGCTCGTCCGACAGTTCGTAGTCGATATATTTCAGACCGCATACCGGACACCGCACCAAGGGCATCGAGATATCTTGATACACGTACCCGCCGTAAGCACACGCGTCCTTTTTCATCCCGCCGCATACAGGGCAACCGGAGCAAATAGTGCTATCGGATGGCATAGAGGATAAAGTCGCCGCTCTGGTATACGGGAGCGCCCACGATTTTATTTATATTCCATTCCTTATCTTGGACGCGGTCTACCAACACATATTCAATCTTATACTTTTTAATATTTTCAAGCAGAGAATGCTTACTAAAACTCTGGTACCGTGAGATAAGTTGCTCTAAAATGCTGTCAGGGAAACAGCCGTAGGAGCCGCACAAGTCGCGCCAGTAGGTCGCGATATAGAGCGCGCCGCTCACCTCATCGCGATGGTGGTAGACATAGTCGCGCACCGACTGCACGGTCACGCCGCGCAATGCGAGCCGCACGAAGTGGTCGTGGAGGATGCGCTCCTGCGGCACGGCAAAGGTAGTGTCGTAGCCGCCGGTGGCATACGCGAAATCCTGAGTATAGATCGTGAGGCGCGTCGAGAGATACTCATCGGCGAGCACGACCGACTGAGGTGGTGCAATATCCCGCAGATACGCGAAGATGGGCGCGAGCGCCTGATACCGAGAAGATTCAATACGGTGCGCCTTATACGAAGAGACTTGCACGCCGAGCGAGAACCAGGCGACCACACCGATGAGTGCGCTCGCCGCGCCAATGCGCCAGATGCGCGGGAAAAGCGTGAGCAGTTCCATCATGAGCAGTGACATTGAGAGGAGAAACAGTGGGATATTTGTATAGAAATGGAAGTGCTGTGGGAACATAAGCTTCCCGGTGAGTACCTGTTGGTTGGAAACGATGACTCCCGTAATGAGCAGAAGCAATATGAATGTATATTTTTTTGCGAACGCGGATGTCCATGCGCCAAATTTCCCCACTCCTTCGCTCCACCATGCCCACGCGTATAGAAACGCATACAAAAAGAGCGGGGCTAGAATCATTTTTTCAATAATGATTCGATGTGTCGGAATAGCCTGCATCAACGCGCTCCCGCCTCCCTGAAGGAATATAGACGCATTCAAAAACAAAAAGGGTGCCATACAAAGAACGCTGACCATTCCTGCGACGCCGGCTCCGAGCATGAGCGGTCGATTCCGCACGGCAAGAGCGTAGAAAAACATGACTCCAAGCAGTACGAACGCGAACGCCCAGAAATAAGGATAGATATATACCAACAGCCCCACGCCCGCGCCACTAAGTGCCATCGCCCATTTTGAGCGCGGATTGCGCGACAGATAGAGTAAGCCAAAAAGCGCTGCAAAGAAAAAAATACTGCTCACCTGCGGATTGATCGGCCGCGAATAGGTGAGAAACGTGCCGTAGCTCCCATTGAGGAGAAAGGTGTGTAGGAGGTTGGACAGAGCGGTCGGCTGCACGATCTCATTCCCGAGGAGCATCATAGCACTCGCCACGAGCCCGGTGAGATGACTCCTCGACAGCACAAGCGCGAATGCGTAGAGCAGCAGGGCGAGCAGTGCGGGAAAGAGAAACTCCATCAGTATGGTCAACACATCAATTGGCAGACGGAGAGCCGCCCCTGCTTTGCCGAGCGCATATTCAAGCGCGAAATATTGGAACGGATTGTGCGCGTTGCGATACTCGTACTGGAACGGATCCCCGACCGGGCCCGCGCTCGCATAACTCTTGTTAATAACAGAGAGGTAAAAATCCTCGTCCGTGGCATCAGCCATAATGATCCCCCGATAGCCCGGGGTGGTCGCGTGATAGATATTCGGCGCCGCATAGAGCCCGCCGACCAAGAGTGCGAGGAGTATAGCCCAGATATGGTTTTTGATCATGCGTGTTCCTCTAAAAATAGCGCGCCGAAGCGCCCCTCGCAATTCGTATTTGACAATGCGAAATACTAGTGTATCGTATTCATAGGTAGAAATTCTATCTGCTCCGCGCTAAGCGCATCAACCACACAGGAGGGCGCCATGCGCCAGGAACACATTGTTAGATTTCTCCGGAGGGAGAGCAGCACCGCGAAAGCACTGACTGCAGACCTCGTTGTGGCTGCTTCATATTCCTCTTTACCAGATAAGCTGACCGACGGGACTCGGGAGGGCCTTAAGCTCGCGTTGAAGTTCCACGACCTCAACCCGCGTGCAATGTTGGCGTTCTGCAACTGCGCCCACTCCAAGTTCCCCTGGAAGAAGATCTTTCCTAATGCGCGCATCATCATCCGGTGCTTCCCGCACCGGTATGAGTACCAGCCGGATCATCCGTTCGAGAATGAACGGGAGTTCGGCAGGTATGTCCTGATGAGTGTGGCGCGCTGGACAGTTCTTCGACTCTTCCCGATCGGATGGTTCCGTAACCTTCACCACTAGGCGCGCGCCGCGCGCCCAATGCCCTGCTCACGCGGGGCGTTGTCTTTTATAGGCCTAGCCTACGCTATACTGTGATTCATCTATGGACGTTCGACACCGCTATCTGCATTGGGGTTTGTGCATCCTCGCGGTCGCGATACTCCTTGTTGCGAGTACGTATAAGCTGAGCGAGAGTCCGGGGATCTGGCTCGACGAGGGAATTTATACGCAACTCGGGATGAACGTGGCGCAGACGGGACAGCTCGCGCTCCAAGTCGCTCCGGCCGAATTCCAACACAGTTCCTATATTTCAGTGGGCTATCCGCTCATCCGTCCGCTCGCGCTTTCCTACAAGCTCTTTGGCGTCGGCGTCGTGCAAGGCCGCGCGGTAATGGTCGTGTTCATTCTCCTGTTCGCGCTCGCCTCCTACTGGCTGATGCGGCGGCTCTATGGGCCGTGGGTGGCTGCGTGGTCGCTCCTCCTCCTCGCGGGTTTCCCGATGCTCTACGGCAACGGCAAGAGCGTGCTCGGCGAAGTGCCGGGACTATTCTTTTTTATCCTTACGCTACTCGCGCTCTCCTACCTTGAGGAGAGCGGCTACCGAAGCTGGCGCTGGAGCGTGGCCGCCGGGCTGGCGGCAGGGCTCTGTATTGCTACGAAGCCGATCTTTCTCTTAGTCATCGGTGCGGTACTCGTGACCCTTATCATCAAACGCGGAAGCGGGGTGACGTGGAGCAGCGTCGTGATCGGGACGGCGGCGCTCCTCATACCGTTCGCGTATTGGCTCTATACGCAGCTCGGTGCGGATGTCACTCTCTCGTCGATTCTCCACGACTACGGTAATCCCTATGTCGCCACGCATATGGCAACGCTCGTTCTACAAAACGCCCTGCGCTTCTTCACCGAGACGACTCCGCTCTACACCGCCCTTCTTCTCGGTATATGGGCGACAGCGTTATTCGTACGGCGCAGAATGACCAGTATCTCCGGCGCTGAACTCTTGGCATTCTTTTTTTGCCTTCTCATCATTGCGTCGTATCTGCGCCTCCCCGGCTGGTATCGCTACCTGTTCCCCGCCACCATCATCGTGCTTATGTTCCTGCCTGCCGCGGCGCATATCGTGTTTCGCGCTCTGCAAGAGAAATGGATGGTCTTGAAGAATCAGACCTGGCTCATTTCTGTCGTTCTCGCACTCCTCGTTTGCGCGCAGCTCTATCAGACCGCGTGTTCTTCATATGTTGCGGAGTACTACCGAAGCACCCGCACCCGTGATGTGACGGCCGCCCTCATCGCATTGCCGCGCACCGCGAGCATTTTTTTGTATAACGTGCCGGAACTCGGCGTGCTTCTCCCAACACGCCAGTACTACCAATACGTGGAATTGTCGCCGGGGGTCGTGCTTGGCGCTGACCAGCTCCCGCTCCTCGTACGCGGCGTTCCCGATCTGGTGGTGATAAATGCATCAATGTATGTCGCCTCTCCTTCCCTGTTTGCACGGTACACACTCCTCAAAACGGTCGATCGATATGACCTCTTAAAAGTGCTACCATAGCTTCCCATGCAAACGACCGCCGAGCAGACCGGAGAGTGGGAAGAGATCTGGAAACGCGAGGGAGTATTCGACCGGATTATTGATTGGGGGCGCACCGTGTACAATTGGTTCTTCCGCCGCCTACTCCGCCGCTATCTCACGCCAACGTCAGCGATGCTCGAGCTGGGGAGCGGTCGCGCGTCCCTCTCCCTCTCGCTCGCGAGAGAGATCGGCTCCTTGACCGGAGCGGACATATCCGAAACGGCGGTCGCCCAAGCGACCCGTGCTGCGGCGCGTCTCGGCCTCCATAACACCTCATTTGTCATTGACGACTGCACGAAGCTCGCGCTCCCAGAGCGATTCGATTTCGTCTGGAGCCAAGGACTGCTGGAGCATTTCGAGGACCCGATCGTCGTTGCGCGCGAGCACTACCGTATGCTCAAACCCGGTGGCACGGCCCTCCTCAGCGTCCCCTGTAAATACTCATACCACAATGTGTGGTACACCCTCACGCGCTCGGAGCTCTTGCGCCGATTCTGGCCGTGGACCGAGCAACGTTTTTTCGACGGAGCCGAGTTGCTTGCCGTCGGAAAGGCGGTGACACCCGATGCCCGCACCTTCCTCCTCCAGCCGCCCCTGCTCGGTATCATCCTCCTCGAGCTCCGTCGACCGGCGTAAGCGGTGCGGACCGCGGCTCTCTTCCCCACACCCAGAAGTACGAACCAATATAGATGACGCACGTGCCGAGGATGACGCCAGTCAGGTACGCGATCCACAAATAGACAGGTGCGTGACCGACGACCACTTCCGTCGCGTGGACCAGCGCCCACTGCAGGAGCACCGACCCAGTCGAGAGCGTCTGGAAGCGGATGAACTTGTGGAGGAAGGGTGCCGAATCCGCGACACGATCCTTGAATGAGAACCGCTCGTGCATAAAGAAATTGGTGAACACCGCGAGCTCGCCGGCGATAACGACCACCGTGCTCGGCGGCAGCAGGCGGAGCCATATGCCAAATATCTGGAACAGCGCCGCTTGGAACGCGAGACCGGTGGCACCGACCATAACCACCCGCAAGAATCGCCACTCGCGAAGCGTCTGGAAGCGCATCAAGAGTGTCACTCGCAGCGACTCGAGAATGTCGCCGGCTGCGCTCTTGGATATGTCGTAGTCGCGCATGCGAAATGCGATCGGGATTTCGGCAATGCGGGCTCCCGAGCGGGCGACCGCGTAGAGAAACTGCAGTTTGTAGGCATACTGCCGCGACAGCAGCTGGTCTTCGCGGAGCGGCAGAAATCGGTCAAGCGTGGTACGGGTCGCCTTGAGCCCGGATGTCGCGTCGTAGACTGGGAGCTCGAGCAGGATCCGTGCATAGAGACTCCCGAGTCGGCTCAGAACTTTTCGATACGTCGCCCACTCTTTCGGTATGCTGCCGCCAGGCACGTACCGAGAACCGATGACATAATCAAATCCTTTCACAAGTCCTTCGGCGAGGCGCCGCAAATCTTTTGGATCATGCTGTCCATCTCCGTCAAATTCGATGAATGCATCCGCGTGGAGCTTTTCCATTGCATACCGCATGCCGACAACATACGCGGAAGCGATGCCACGTTTCTCTTTTTCGGATATGAGATGGATGTTCTTATAACGCGTGCTGACGTCTCGCACGATAGCGCCCGTTCCATCGGGGGAATTAGCGTCAACAACTACGATACTCCATTCATGTTCGGGCGATTGCGTAAGTATGGCTCCTACTTCCTCAAGAAGCGTCCCGATGCGCCCCGCCTCGTTATACGTGGGAATGATGATGGTTAGCCGCATTTGCCCTATTGAACACCATGAATCCCGAATCTCAAAATCAGATCGTGAGTCGGTTCTCCCGTAATAGTTCATCAATCGCCTCAATAACCATCGGAACAGTGACCGCTTCAACCTGCCGGCGCGCTTCGCGCGCATCATAGAAACGTGCGTTCATGACAAACAGCTGCGGCTTCTGGCGCGGCGCCACGACTATTTTATGGCGCGAACCGACGGGCGGCTGTTCGTTCTCATCGATCGGACCGATGATATCGACGGTCGCGATGTTAAACGCTTCGGCAATGTATATCGGTCCCGTATCGGAACTCACAAACAACAACGCTTGAGCGATGAATGCTTTAAGTTCGTCAATTGAAAATTTTTCCGAAGCATCAATGATATTCCCCACTGTTCCTACAACGCGCATCATGGCTGCTACTTCTTCTTTGTCACGTGGACCGCCGATCACGACAACGGGTAGATCTCGAGAGACAAGGTGCTCGGCAACGCGCGCAAAACGATCGGCCGGCCAATTTTTTATTTTATTTCCCGCCGAAGGCGAGATAACCGCAAACTTCTTTTCAATCAAATGATGCGCTCGTAAAAACTCCGCTGCATTTTTGCGTGCGGCGTCGGAATAGTTGATGCGCTTTGTCGTATCGTCGGTAACAATGCTCAGCGGCTCGAGTAATCGCAAATATTCTCGCGGTGCATAGTGCCCCATACAGTGCGGTATACGCACTGCCAGGAGACGTAAGAGCTTATACGCTCTTGTCTCATAGGGGGACAACCCGTTTTCTATAACCGGGACGACAATGCGCGGTACGCCGGCAAGATATGCGGCGGCAAGTGCGCCCGCACTCGGCCCCGTTATGCAGAGGTACTCGATACCGCGCCGTCGTATTTCGCGGGCCATTTCACGTATGGCGCCGTTCCAGACACAATAGTCGTCGACATCGGGGTGGTCGCCGAGCACTTCCTTATTAATGCTATTCCCGATGACGCATACCTGTGCGCTCGGATACGTCCTTTTAATTGCCGAGAACATGGGTGTGGTGCACACCATATCGCCCAATTTTGCCAGCTGTATCACACACACCTTCTTAGGATCGGAAGTCCCCTTCTTCGTGGCTGGCCCTCGGAAAAGTGCGTATCCGAAGCAGAGAGCATACAGTAGTACTGTCTGTAAACGATGCATAGATATAGTGTTAGCCATGTATGGGGAATACGTCGTCAGGAACGATCCTGAATAAAATCTAGGATGCGCCGTGAACGTTCGCTCCATTCGTACCGCGAGACGTCTTTCTTCGCGCGCTGCGCGAGCCGCTCTCCGAGCGTCGGATCGTTAAGTAGCGTGTGGACAGTACATGCAAGGGCATCACTATCCCCGGGAGGAATGAGTACCGCATTCTCTTCATTCAGCACTTCGCGAATCGTGGGCAAATCAGTCGCGATGATAGGCCTTCCGCTCGCCATATACTCGAACATCTTCACGGGCGACATATTGTTCCGATAATGCGGCATGTCGGGGAACGGCATCAGGAGGATATCGGCGGCGCACTGGTATTGTGCAAGGAGCGATTGCGGCATAAAACCGACGAAGCGTACCTGTGCCGCGACGCCAAGCGCCTCCGCTTCAGCCTGGTAGTGTTTTATATCCGTTGTACTGCCTCCCGCAGCAACAAACAGTGCGTGCTTGACGCGCTGCATCGCATGCAGTATGTCGTGTATACCCTTATCCGCTCCCATCGTGGTGAAATTGCCCGTGTAGACGATGACGGGAGTCTCTATCGGGAGCGCAAGCATCGCGCGCGCCTCGGCGCGCGGGGTCGCGATACTAAACGTCGCGAGGTCGACGCCGCTTGGCTCGACGATGATTGTATTCTCTCTAAAACCTATCCGCACAAACGTGCGTTTCAGCGCTTGCGAAATGACCACAATCCCTTGTGCAGCGCGTGCGAGTGCGAAATACAGTGTGCGTTTCGCAAACACGTGATGCGACTCAAGAATTGCCGGCATGCCCACGATGTGCAGCGGGAGGAGCGAGATTTCGCGCGTATAGATGACGCTTCCCTTTTTTGGCAAAAAAAGCAACAAAAAAAACACGCCATACGCAAAGATGAGCGAAGCAAGCCAGGAAGCTGTTTGTCCGTGCGTATACAACCAATCGATTGTCGGCACGGTACACACCGAGAAAGTCTTCCCGACGCCATAGGTCTCAAAAATATCAGTCTGAATATGCGTCTTCCGTCGCGGAATAACGAGTGTCACCGCCGCCCCCGCGCGCGCAAATGCGTCACAGGATTTGACGATGGTGAGGCCGTGCGCCTTCTCGGTCGGCAGGCGCACATTCGCGAGATAATATATATGTATCATACCGCATCCGGCACCGCCACGACCGCAAGCGTCTCGATGAAGCGGGGTGTAAAAAGTGAGAGGAGCCAATACATTCCGTTGAGAATCTTTTTCTTCCAGCTCTCGCGGTGGAGCACCCCGAGCGAATAGACAAAATCTATCCGCTCAACGCGCCACCCATTCTTCCTCAGCGACTGCCGAAGCGTTTTTTCATTGAAGTAACAGGTGTGATCCGCATTAACAGTCGGTTCGCCCTTTGAAAACTTTTCGGCGATGTTGAAGAGATTAAATGCGTTCGGTGTTGAGAGAATAAGCCGTCCGCCGGGCGCTAGATGCTGTTTCGCGTGGGCGAGAAACAGCCCGGGATTGGAAAGGTGCTCAATGAGATCTCCTGCAAAAATGACGTCGAATCTCTTATTGAGCGAGAACGATTCCGCACTCGCGCGCAGGTAGTGCGCCGGGCCGCCGGGCAGCTTGGTCTCGTCATAGGAAGTGTCGATGCCCCACACCTCACGCGCTCGCGCGCGCAGGAGCGCATGCACCCACTCCGGCGAGTCGACGCCCACCCCTTGGCCCCAGAAGCCGATATCGAGCACCGTATCGCCCGGCAACACGAGTGCCGTGATGAGTTCTTTTTTGTTGGTGAAGACGGCCATATTACCAGCGGTTGACCGACGAAAGCGCCCGGCGGATCACCTCATATTGATACCACAGGCGCGCCCGCTCGATCGCAAGAGGCATCCGCTTCCCGCGACACCAGAGGAGCGCGCGGAGCGTGCGACCGGCGTAGAGCGCTGCAACGAGCGTCTCGTGCAGCGCGAGCGAGAACCATGCGCGCAGGGTGAGCGGTGCGCGACGCGCATCTTCGAGCGAGAGGTACCGACGCCACTTCGCACGAAGCTCGGTCGCGTCGGGAGACAATGGGACATACATTGCATGCACCAGACGCTTCGGCACGATACCCGGTGCAAGCTCGATGCGCTCGTGGATGCTTTTTTTAAACTGTGTTGCCACCGTGCGACTAAAAAAGCGCATTTGTTGGTTTGGATACGTGCTCGCGCACCGGACAATCGCACCGTCCACCACATAGAGCCGGGGTACAAAATATGCCCCAATCGCCGAAGAGGCGATGATATTTCTGATTTCTTCGACAAGTCCTGAATCGATATATTCGTCCGAATCAAGGTAGAAGAACCAGTCATACGAGGCGGCGGCAAGCGTCTGATTGCGCACGCCAGCGAAGTCAATAATGCGCCCCTGATCGTCCTGGTGCGCCTTATCCTGATTGAGGATACGTGCACCGGCAGCACGCGCGATTTCGAGCGTCCCGTCGGTCGAACCCCCGTCGCACACGATGATCTCGGCGAAATCTCTCACACTGTCGAGACAGCGCGGCACTGTTGCGGCATTGTTACGCGTCAGGATGGCGACCGTGCAGGGAATCTTGTCGGGTGCATTCATTTACGTTATCGAGTCGATGGTGTGCTTGAGACCTTCCTCGAACGTCACCATCGGTTTATAGCCGAATGAATCTCTCGCTTTATTGATATCGGCGAAACTGTTTTTTATATCTCCCTGTCGTGACGGAGCATATTCCGGGGACGCCGTCGTTCCGAGGATTTCATTTATTTTTCCCACGAGTTCATTGAGTGAAATTTTATCGCCCGCAGCGATATTATACGCCTTTCCGAAGCCGCGTTCCGCGTCGAGCGCGCACAAATTGGCCGCAACGGCGTTTTTGATATACGTGAAGTCGCGCGTTTGCTCTCCGTCGCCGAAAATGACCGGGCGCTCTCCCTTTTTTATACGATGAATAAATTTTGGTATCACAGCCGCATACGCGCCGTGAGGATCTTGGCGCGGGCCGAATATGTTGAAATAGCGTAGGCCAATGGTTTTCAGTCCGTAGGCGAAGGCAAAGATACGACCATATAATTCTGCAGTCAGTTTTTGGATCGCGTACGGAGACAAGGGGTTCGTCGGCATCGTCTCGACTTTCGGCAGAGTTGGAGTATCGCCGTAGACAGAACTCGAGGACGCATACACAACGCGTTCGACACCGGCATTCCGTGCTGCGAGAAAAACGGAAAGAGTACCTGTCGCATTTATCGCGTTTGTCTCCAGGGGAAATTCAAAGCTTTTCGGGACCGACGGTAAGGCCGCAAGATGAATCACCGCATCGGCTCCGGCAAATGCTTTCTTGAGAAGCCCCGCATCCGTGATGGATCCCTCAAAAAGTTCGATTTTCCCCCGTACTTGCTTGATATTCTCCTTCTTCCCGGTTGAAAAATCATCCACGATCCCCACTGCGGCCCCCCGTTCAACGAGAGAGTCGACCGTGTGGGAACCGATAAAACCTGCTCCGCCGGTAACAATAACTTTTTTCATATGGAATCGCCATATACGCCCCTTAGGAGATCCAAATCCTTCCCGCTTTCTTTCAAAAGGGCGATATTCTTATGTTTCAGCGCGTCGATAATCTTTTCTCCCTTCACGTC
The DNA here is from genome assembly GCA_016217905.1 of Candidatus Kaiserbacteria bacterium. Taxonomy (GTDB): domain Bacteria; phylum Patescibacteriota; class Minisyncoccia; order Phycocordibacterales; family Phycocordibacteraceae; genus C7867-001. The sequence goes on from JACRFL010000012.1 coordinate 38,091, forward strand.
GCCGACCTGATCGTGATAAAGGCGCGCAAAGGTCTCAAAATCCTTGATGTGACAGGGGCCACCGATGCCCCTGCCGCCGACATGCAGCGGCGTAATGTGCCAATGCGAGACATCCGGGTGGCGCACGGCGAGCATGGGGTCTTTCTGAATGGCATCCGTAATATCTTCCCATTTTACCCCAAGCGTTTGCGCGGTGTCATAGAGAAGATTCATAAATACCGATTTCACAAACAACGACGTGTTGTGAACATATTTGAAAAATTCTGAAGTGTTAGAAGACACCACGAGGGCCGGCGCGGACGGGAGGACATGCGACACTGACTCTGCACTCGCTCGATAGCGGAGATCATCGATCGGTATGCCTATGATATTTTGCGAAGGGTGGGAGGCGTCATACGCTGCGGTCGCGCGGCTTAAGAATTCCGGACTGTGCAGTACGATGCGCGAGAGAAATTCTTTTTGCAACGACATCGTCGTCCCTGGCTTGAGCGTTGACTTGATTACTGCGATCTTCCCCTCCCCGACGAGTTCGAGTGCACCTCGCACAATGGAATCATCAAAATCTTCTGGTGTGGTGGGTGTCGGAACGGCAATGAAAACTATATCGCATGAGGCTATTTTTTCTTTGTTCGCTCGATACGGATCCTCGAGAGCATATCGTACGATGTCGTAACCGCGGCGCTCGAAATCATCGGCATAATTCTTGCCGATGTAACCTTGCCCGATGAAGCCGATACGCGGTTTAGTGTCTGAAATTAATACCATGAAAGCGATCTGGTTATTAAAAAGTGGTAAGTATCCTCTACAACCGTTCCTCGCTAGGAGACGTTTCTCTTAGCCGTTCGCGCAAGATCGTCGGCCACACGAGTCGGCAAATCGCCAACTGCCGCGAGATGTCCGCGCGCCGCGGCTTCGGCGTGGATCGGAAGCTCCTGGCGCACCGCATTGTCCTCGATAATCCCGACGATGCCAAGCGAAAGCGCGGTCGGATCAGCCACCGGCACCGAGAGCACATCCTCATAACCCTTGAACACTTCGCCCACGATGCCGACATCCGTCGTGATGATCGGCACCCTCGCGAGCGCAGCCTCAATAAGCGTGCGGCCGTAGCCCTCGTACGCGCTCGCCTGGATGAATGCCTGCGCACTCCGCAGAAGCGCGCGCGCATCGGGACGTTCCCCGAGGAAGAGGACCCGATCCGCGAGGCAGAGGGTGCGGACCATTTCCCCAAGCCTTCGGCGCTCCCTTCCCTCGCCGACGATACAGAGTCCGACCATCGGGTAATGTGCGGAGACGAGTTTGAGCGCGACGAGGATGTCCTCGATGCGTTTCTCGGGCTCGAGCCGGCCGACCGCGATGAGGGTAAAGGTGAACGGGTGCTGCGGAAGCGGCGCGGGAGCGGGCACGTCCGTATCAACCGCGACCGGAATGACCGATGGTTCGGGAATGCGTGAACCGTATCGCGCGAGAAGCGATGCCTTCACGCGCTCCGAGACGACGCGGATGCCCGCCGCCTGCGGCAATACCCGGTCCGCTAAGCGGCGTCGCAGACTGTTGAGAAATGGCATGCGCACGGAGGGACTACGCCAGTTATCGTTCTTGACGAACCAGGGAGAGAGAAAGTCGGTATGAACTTGGATGTGAAGCTTCGCTTTCGTGCCGCGAACGGCGCGCCGTGCGGCGAGGCCGTGCTCGAATGGATCTTGCGCGGAGACGACTTCGATGCCGTGCACGAGAACGAGCGCGCGAGCGCGGAGAGTAAGCGAGTACACGCGCAGGATCTTCCATGAACGCACCGGGTGGAGAAAGAGCGCGTCGTCTTGTTCGTCGCGTGCTCCAGGACGCGCGATAGAGAGGATGTGCAGCTCGCCTATCGCAGCGGCGTACGCGCGCATGCGTGCGCGAGCCGCGCTTGTCGCATCAAATATCGTCGGATCATTTGAAATAAAGAGGACTTTCATAAGGTCATTTCCTCGGCGAGACGGCGGCCAAGTACGGGGAGCGTTTGTGTATCGATCGCCTTCTTCTGATACGCGCGGACGAATGCCGCGCGCTCTTCTTCAGACAACGCGAGCGCTTTCTTCAACTGCCGCGCAAGGTCGTCCGCGTCATCGTGCGCGCAGGAGAATTCGGGGCCGATGATCTCGGCCATATCAGCGCTCGTAAAGAGCGGGAGACAGCCACAGGCAATCGCTTTGAAGAGCGACTTGTCGAGCATGCCGCTTCGGCTGCAGTTCACATAGACCGCGTGCGAACGATAGAAGCGATAGGTGTCCGTATTCGGTACCGGGCCGGCGAAGACGACTTTGTCAGAAATGCCGAGCTCTTTCGCGCGCTCCTCTACTTTCTTCGGAAATGGCGATGCGGGATCGCTCGACCCGCCGACGAACGTCGCGACAAGAGCGGTGTCCGCCGCGATTCTTCCGAGCGCCTCCACGACGAGATCGGGGCGCTTTGATATGTCGAATCGCCCGAGGAAGAGCACCGAATGAGGACGGCGCTCTACCGGCTCATCAAGATGGCAGGAACCGACATCGACGCCGACTGGCACCTGCACCGCATGTGCGTATTTCGCCGTGTAGGATGACTTCGAAGTGTAGAATATCTTGTCACAAAAGAGCGCAGCGATATCGGTTAGAATGCTCCCGGCATAATGGTTGCGCCAGAAGTAGACACGCTTCCCGAGAAGCCTGAAAAGCCATCCGGCGACAAGAAGATACTCCTCATTCATGTGCACAAACACCGCATCGTACTCGCGACGACGCTCCCAGGTGAGCCGTAACACCCGCAGCGCGGTCCGCACTCGCGCCCGGTATCCCCAGGGTCGGAGCGAAACGATCGTCACGTTCTTGGGAAGATCGTGCGCTCCCACTCGCAGCGCGCCGATCAGCAAGCGCTCAAAATGCTTCGCGAGCTCCTCTATCCAGCCGTGATAGAAGCCGAGCGTCGTGTCCTCGCGGTCAACCGTCTGCATGAATATGAGGAGACGCATAACGGGAAAGTGTCAATGGTTATGGTACACTACCCCTCGTGAAAATCATACTCGCAACCCCGATCTACCCGCCCGAGATCGGCGGCCCCGCAACCTATACGAAGGAGCTCGCGTTGCGGCTCCGCGGCGATCACGAGATCGTCATCGTCGCATACGCGACCACGTCGGAGCGTGTCGAGGGCACGACGCTCATCACCGCGAGCAAACGCCGCCCGCTCCCCTTGCGCCTTCTCAAGTACATGATCTTGCTCTTCAAGGCGGCGCGCGACGCGGACGTCATCTACGTGCAGAACGCCGTCGCTTCGGGATTCCCTGCAGCCGTCGTGGGCCTGTTGCTGCGAAAACCTGTCGTCTTGAAATTCGTCGGCGACGAGGCGTGGGAGCGCGCGACCCAGCTGCGCGAAACGCGCAAACAGCTTGAGGATTTTTTGGCGCACCCCGACGGGAGCCTTCGCATCAAGCTCATTATGCGGCTCCAGGGCTGGGTCCTTCGCCACGTGAGCGCCGTCACGACGCCGTCAGCATACCTCGCTGACGCCATTATTCGCACGTACCGCATCGACCCGAAACGCGTCGCGGTGAACTACAACGCGGCAGAAAAAACAGAGGAAGTGCCGTTCGACGCGATCCCGGTACGGCACCAGATTGCCGTCACGGCCCGACTTGTCGAATGGAAAGGCATTGATGGCGTCATTCGCGCCACGGTACAACTCGCGGAAAAGTTTTCGGACGTGCGTTGCGTCATCGCCGGAGACGGGCCGGAAGAAGAGCGGTTAAAGATGCTTGCGAAAGAGGCCGACGATGGGTCGCACATTATCTTCCTCGGCCGCGTGTCGCGCGCCGAGACCTGGCACCTGCGAAAGAGCTCCGAGATATATGTGCTCAACTCGACGTACGAGGGCCTCCCGCATACGGCGCTCACCAGCTTCGCGGCAGGAATACCGATCGTAGCGACCGACATCCCGGGCACGAACGAGGCTGTCTATGACGGTGTATCGGGGCTGCTCGTCGCGCCGGGCGACGACAGCGCGCTCGCCCGCGCTATCGCACGACTCTTTGACGATGCCGCGCTACGGGAGAAACTTGTCGCGGGAGGCGCGAAAATCCTTTCAGAAAAATTCTCGTGGAAGGCGCACCTCCGCACTCTCCTCGAGATATTCAAACAGGCGCGCGCGACCCGTTAGAGGCGGTTCGCCTTGAACCACTCGACGAGGCGCGCCATTCCCTCTTCGACGGGCGTGACGGGCTCCCAGCCGAGGAGCTCCTTCGCTTTCGATATGTCGGCGTACGTCTCCTCTACGCTTGCTTTGCTGCTCTCGCGCGCCTCCACGTTCGCTTTGACGCCAGTCACTTTCTCAAGAACCGCGAGAAGCTCGGTGAGGGAGAGCGGCCGGTTGTTCCCCAGATTGATGACCTCGTATCCAAAAGGCTTGGTCATCGCCAGGATCGTTCCGCGAATCGTGTCGCCCACGTAGGTGTAGTCGCGCTTGCGCGTTCCCGCTCCAGAGAGCTCGATGACGCCGCCCGTAAGAAGCGCTTTCGTCCACTTGTACGGGACCATGTTCGGGCGATTGTTCTCGCCGTAGACATTGAAATACCGCAGACAGGTGATATTCATCCCGAAGTTGTGATGGTACGCGTGCGCGAAGAGCTCGACCGCGCGCTTTGTCGCTCCGTAGGGCGAGAGGGGGCGGTCGGCCGCAGCGCTTTCGCGCCAGGGAATGTCGGGGTCGTTCCCGTAGACGGATGAAGACGAGACATAGAGCGTATTCTCTACGTCGCCGACATCGCGTATCGTCTCGAAAAGGTTGATACTGCCGGTGATGTTGTTATCGACGTACGTGTGAGGGTCGGCGACCGCGAGCCGCGTGTCGGCCTTGGCGGCCAAGTGGACGACGAATCGCGGATGGGCGCGGCGCAGCGCCGCCGCGAGCGCGGCTTTCTCCCGTATATCGAGGCGCATGAGTTCGAAGTCCGGATTGCCAAGCGCAGGTGCGATCTGTGCCTCTTTGAACGCCGGATCGTACGTGTCGTCGAAATTGTCGATACCGACGACTCGGTAGCCCGCCTCAAGGAGCGCGAGAGCGAGATTGGAGCCGACGAAGCCGGCAACACCCGTAACAAGAACTGTGTCTTTGCGTGAGGATTGCTGGTTCATGAAAATGATTATACGATGCAGCAGATATGGGAGCAACGGAGGAGAAGCGAGCGTGGGAGGAATATCGCTTGGCGGAGCTCTGCGCTGCGACATCGATCCTTCAGTCGCTTGGCTACAAGCTCGACTCCGAACAGGTGCATATCGGCGGCGAACGGTACCTCATGGCGCGCGCGCGCGACGTCGGCGGCGGCGGTCGGAAACTGGTTCTCTTTGGGCGTGACACAAAGAGCGGCGCGCGCGTCGTGATCAAGGTCTCGAGCGATCCCGCGGGCATCGCGGAGATTGAACGCGAGCGCAACGCGCGCGCTCTCCTCACCAAGATAAAATTCGCCTCTCATGCGTTCTTCACTCCCCGCGAGATACTCTTCGTCCGGCGCGATCCATTCGTCATAGCGATTATCGAATACATCGAGCAGGAGCGCCCGTTCTTCGCCCGTCCCGTGGATGAACAGTTCTTCATCTCGCTCCACGCATTCGAGACGCAGGAGGGCGTACACGCGACCACGTCGGAGCATGCTCGCATCATCCGCGATACGTTCGGAATGGTCTCGGCCGGAGACTACCTCGCACAATTCGAGGAGTTCCGCAGAAGCGCAACCGCGCATGACCCGGGAAATGCTGAACTGGCGGAAACATTTGCGCGTGCGGCTGAATTTCTTGCGCAGCACCGCACGACGATCGAGCGTTACGGCGGCTTCCTCACCCACACCGATTTTGTACCGAACAACCTGCGCATCCGGGGACGCGACTTCTACCTCCTGGATTACGCGTCCATTCATTTCGGCAATAAGTACGAAAGTTGGGCGCGCTTCACCAACTTCATGATCCAACACAACCGCCCGCTCGCGCTCGCGCTCGCGCGATACGTGCGCGAAAATCGCGGCGAGGAAGAGTATTTGTGCCTGCGCCTCATGCGCGTCTATAAAATGGGGTTTCTGCTCAAGTTCTATGCGGAGGCGCTTGAGCGCGCGGAAGGACCGCTTCTGGAACTCACTCGCGCACGCGTTGCGTTTTGGATCGCTGCCGCGCAGGCGGTTCTGGACGATACCCCGCTCGCGCCCGAGATCATCGAGGCGTACCTCAAGCGACAAGGGGAGCTCCGGACGCCGGACGAGCGCCAGCGCCAGCGCGAGATGTTAGGCGCCGGACAGGAGATCCGCGTGTAGGAGAGGGAGCGTATTCTCAAACAAAGCGCGGTTCGCCGTCGCAACAACCGTCTGGCGCGTTACGGAGAGTTCGACTGGTGCGCCATCAGGCGTATAGACTTCGCCGCCGGCCGCGCGGACGATCCCGATTGCACACGCAATATCGCGCGTCGTGAGCGTGCCGTAGACGACAACATCGGCCCGGCCGGCGGCAATGAAGCACAAATCGAGCGCGGACGACCCGAACACTTTCATCTTCTTCAAATGTTCGAGAAAACTGCGATACACCGCTGCTCCCCAGTCCCAAAGCGGCGCCTGGTGTCCAACGACGAGGATGCCTAGCGCTTCGCCCGGATTGGCGATGTCCGTCACATGGATAGCGGCACCGTTGAGAAATGCGCCCTGCCCTTCTTCAAATGAGAAAAGTTCGTTTGTGATCGGATTGTAGACCGCGCCGACAATCGGTATGCCATTCTTCAAGAGTCCGACGCATACCGCAAAGTGCGGGATCCCGCGCGAGAAATTCGCCGACCCGTCGATCGGGTCGATCGTCCATTCATACTCGCTCGTCGTGCTCGTGCCCGCGCCTTCTTCCGAATAAATACGGTGTTCGGGGAAAGCTTGTTTAATCTCGCTGACGAGAAATGTGTTGACCTTGAGATCAGCATCGGTGATCATGTCGCGCAAATCGGCGCCCTTGTGCGATACCACAATATGCCGTGAAGCCGCGCGGAGCTTCTCACCCGCGCGCGTCACTACGTCAACCGCAAAATCATAGTAGTTCATTTTATTCCAGCGCCTTTCCCGTACACGCCCTCGAGCAAATTGACGTAGCGGTCGTATTCCCGCAACAATTCGGCATTTTTATATTCAAAACCCCGAAGCACCTGGATGGCGTGTGTGTCTTCGGGGAACGCCGCCGCGTAGAGTTCCGAGAGCTCCGCCCAGTCTTTGATAAAGCAGCTCCTGCCCGCGCCGCGGCGGCGATAGACGCCCGGCGGATCCTCTTTCAGGTGCAAATCCATGTGCGACGGACCGACGCGCGGATCGGCGCCGATGACGACGCGGATGACCTCCCAATCGCCGCCCATTTTTTCCGCGAACTGAAAGAAGATGTTCGAGAAGACGATTTTCGCGTTCAGATATGCGTTGCCGCCGTATTTAATGAGTTCCGCATTCACCGCAGAGGTGACAAGCTCGTGCGGCGCTTTCGGCAGAACGGCGAGCACTCGCGCGGCCGCCTCCCGGTGCTGCGGAGCGTCCTCGGGCATGCCGATGATATTGCGCTCCGGGTTGGCTGCGTCCGTCGCGGCGGTCGTCTCCTGAAGGAACTCCGGCGAGTGGAGCACGATACGGTCCGGATACTGCGCCTGGAGCGATGCCGTCATTCCAGGTGGAATAGTCGATTTTATGACGACGATTGCGCCGGGACGGGCAAGCGCGATGACGCTACGGATATTCGAATCATCAAATCGGACTGCCGGATGTCCGTCATCGCGGAGTTCACCGCTCGGGACGGTCGCGGCGTTCACTGCGACGAACATGATGTCGCACTCGGCGATGCGATCCTTGCTCATCGCGTACGCGGGCTCGAGACTGTAGCGCACTACTTGATAACCGCGACGCTCGAAGTCGTCGGCATAGCTCTTGCCGATGAATCCCTGTCCGATAAAGCCGATAAGAGGTTTTCCCCCCGATGCCATGCGCAAAACTGTATCATAATCGCAAAAAAAAGCCCGAGCATTGCTGCCCGGACAAAACGAAAAAGGTCATGCTCTGACGGTGATTCGAATGCCTTTCTTTTACTTCGTCAATACCCGCCCGAAAACCTTTTCCCGCATGTTTTTGGCGATGACGTTCCAGTCGAAATTATCCTGAGCGAACTTCTTTGCGGTCGCAACCACTTTTCTTGTCTGGTCAGGCTGCGTAAGAATCTCCGTCACGGCCTCGGCGATCTGTTTTGGATTATCTTTATCAACGGCCCAGCCGGTCGTCGGTTTGTCCGGGTTGCGCTTGGCATCAAAAAGAAAGTCCACGATGCCTCCCTCCTGCGTTGCGACGATTGGGAGTCCCGCCACCATCGTCGAGAGGAACGCGATTCCCTGCCCTTCAGAGCGACTCGGTGAGACGAAAATGTCGCCGACTTTGCGATATTTGGCAGTCATCGTCCGATCGACCTTGCCGATGAGCACGACGCGTTCGCTCACTCGCAGTTCTCGCGCAAGATTTTCAAGCATCTGTCGATCAGGACCATCACCTACGACAAGGAGGTGGGTACGCGGCGGCAGGAGAGGGAGCGCGCGAATCACTACATCAATCCCCTTCTGATGCACGAGCCGAGAGATGCTGATGAGGAAGACGTCGCCCCATTTTTTACCGACTGCCTGTTTCAACTGTTCGATCTCATCGGCAGGATACTCTTGTGCAGACGTGACTGAAAATCCGTTTGGAATAACTTCGACAAGCCCTTTGTACCCGCGTCGCGCCGGCCACGTCGCGAGATAGGTTGAAATAGCTTGCACTATTGCCGCATTTCTAAAGCCAGCATTGAGCAGGGGCGCAACCGGCCGAATAAACCATCGCTCAAACACTTTTTCGTAGGAATCGCCGTCTTGGAGCGTGAGTATGTGTGGAGCTTTAACGCCCAAGAGTTTGGCGGACACGACAGGGAGGAGCATGTAGGTCATCATCGACCATAGTGCGTCGAAGTGGAACTTTGTGTGGAGCGAGCGCGCCTTAAGTGCTGCAAGCGGGATGTAGAACATTTTTGAGAGATAATTCTCTCCGAAACCAACACGATGTATATGCACATTCCCAATTCTCTCTTCATGCGCTGAAGTGCGGTCGAAAAGGAGCGTAATCATGTGGAACTCGATATCGCTCGGATCGATGCGATCGGTAATCTCTTGTATCGCCACTTCTGCTCCGCTCGAGAAGCGCGGGTAGTAGGCAAGTGAGAATATGAGTATTCGTTTCATTACCGAGTTCTGTTCTCTTTAATTTCGCGAATATACTCTTCGAGCGTGTGGGACTGCTTCCACCCGAGTACCTTTATCTTCGCCGTATCCGTATCGATTGCCGCTGAGGGGCGGCTCGTCGAGCGCGCAGGGAGCATCACGATTTCTCCGCCAAAGAGCTTTGCGACTTCGAGAATCGGATAACTCCGAGTCGCGGCAATACTATACTCATCGCGCACGCCTTTTTCTCCCGCGATAACGAGTCCTTCCACCGTGTCGTTCACGTGCGTATAGATGCGCTCCTGTGTGCCGGGAAGCCGTACTTCAAGCGGTTCTCCTTTAAGAAATTTTTGTCTAAATATTTCTATGACGGTGCCGTATTCACCAGCTCGTTCTCGTGGCCCATACACGTTATAAAAATAGGCAATCGAATAGGGGAGGTCATACCAGTGTCCGTAGTTGTGCACGAGTTCGGTGTTCGATGCCTTTGACCACGTGTAGGGTGAGAGGTCACGACCGGCAGTGCCTTCGGGGCGAGGGGTTGCCATCTTCGTCGAAGAGCCGGCATAGACAAGCTTCGTTCCCTTGCGGGCGCGCCAATATTCGAGCACCGCGAAGGTGCCCATCATATTGAGATCCCACACGAGCGCCGGTTCTTCGATGCTCTTTGCAACGCGCGAATATTCGCCAAGATGGTAGATAATATCGGGCGTTTCGGGAATATGTTTCTCGATGTCTTTGGTATGACCTTCGCGATAGTCGACACCGCTGACGTGATTCTCGCGGCTGCCGGTGAAGTAGTTATCGAGCGAGATAACCGTGTGACCCTCTTTGACCAGGCGCTCGCAGAGATGACTCCCGATGAATCCCGCACCGCCCGTCACGAGAAAAAGTTTCTGGTCCGCCATAGCGACACGATAGTACAAAAAAGCCCAAGATGCGAACTTTTATAGGAATATGAACGCTCCGCCCGCAAGCATCATGACGCCGAGGAAACCGAGGGTCCACGGCGAGCGGAATATCCCTAAAGCGCGTTTCCTTTCTGTTGAAGACGCGGCGACCGAGAGGGCGGGCAACGCCGCCCCCGCAGCGGCGAGCTCTGTCGTCGCTGCGGGGGCTAGTACTGCTTCCTCATGTTGTTGAACATCCGTTCTTGCTCTCGTAATCGATTCGACCGCCTGCACTTCTTTGTAACCGGCCGATGCGGGAGAAGGTTGCCGCTCCGGTACCGAGGCGACCGTCGTTGTCGCGGGGGCGGGGGCTGTAAACGGCGATAAACGGGCCGCGATGATTCCATCGGGATACAAAAGCGTCACATCGAGTGTTATCGGTAAATTCGTGACGGCAAACGGGAAAAGCGCGCTTGTTTTCGGCAGGATGACCGTCCCGTCCGGTATGCGGAACGAGCCCGTCTCGGAGAGGAGTCGCCACAGAGAGAGATCGAGACGTTCGTTCGCGTCGTTTGCAATCGTGATACCGTCTCCCGATGCCATAAAGAGACGCACCGCGGCAGGCCGTGCGGTAACGATCATTTCGTCATGCGCCTTTGCCGCCCCGTCGGTCGCATCGACCGTAACCAGATAAGTGCCCGCGTAGCGATACAGCTTTTCAACCGCAGTGCCCGTCCCCGATGATCCGTCGCCGAAACTCCAGGTGATCTGCGCGGTGGGATCAACCGCCCCGCTCTTGATCGTCGCGCGCGCGAAGAGGTGCAGCGGCACTTCAAGCACCGCATCTCGACTGCCGCTCATGCTGAGAGAGAGCGCGGAGGGCGGCGGCGTATACGTGGACGCACTTCCTGAAGAAGATGAAGTCTCCTGCGTCGATGATGCGGTTACCGAGGCGTTTGATGCGCCGCCCGTACCAGCGTAGGTGCCGGGCGTCGGTGCGGCTGAAGCGAATTGCCGTCTCCCGCCGCGCCCAAGGAAGAATCATAAGACACCGAATCGAGGACGGTAAGCGCACCGTCCTTCAGTGCGAGCGATTCTCCGGTGTTCGAGAGAGAAAAGGAGGAATCGAAAAGAATGCCGGTATAGCCGGGCCAGTCAGTTTTGAACTTCGTCGGATCGTTCGCGATGACGGCCGAGCCGCCGGGCGCGAGCATCCCGTCGCCGGAAGCGAGCGTAAGCGCGTGGTTGGTGTTCGCTTCAAAAAATTTATACCCGCTCGCATCCATCGCGCTGCTGCCCGTGTTCGTTATCTCTACCCATTCCCGTCCCGTGTCGGTATCCGAGACGTCGTACATGATTTCCGTGAAAATGACCGCGGCGTGTGCGGAGGCGGGGACGAGAATCGCCAGTGAAAGAAATCCGGCTATGCGCATAGGGATTATTATATCTCGCCCTTGAACACCTTCCGGAGCGCGTCCTCGGGAACTTCAAAGGGTTGTTTTGGTTGCTGTTGGCTGTTGTTAGTTGTTGGCTGTTGGCTGTTGCGTGCAATCACGTCAGTGAGCGCCCCCTTGAGGGACTGCTGATGTTGCGACTTCTTCTGTTCCCGCTCCGCGCCAGTTTTCGCGGTCATGGCGCGCAAAATCGACTTGAGATCTTCCGGGCTCTTCGTCGCGGCGGACGGGCGGGGAATGAATTCTTTCGCCTGTTCGCGCTGAACGGGCGGCTTCGGCGCAGACGGCTTCGCCTCTCTTTGTTTTATCTCCTCTCTTTGCATGGGCGCTCGCGGCGCCGGCTTCTTCCGCATCCGTGCATCGATCGGCGCGGGGGCGGCCTCGCTTGCGGCGAGCTCTTCAATGACGGCGTTCTCAATGCCGGCACGCAGCGCGGTGAACTGCGCGCGCGACTCCGCGATGACCTGTTCTCGACTGGAGACGGGCGGCGGCTCGATCGGTGGTATCGTCACCGCCGAGAAGGGCGCGGAGCCGACTCCGTCGATCATGAGCGTGAGATATATCTGACGCTTATCGAGTCCCACGATGTCCTCTTTCGTGAACTTCGGCATGAAGATGGTCTCGAGCACCTCGGCGTCGAAGGGCCCGACCCGAAAGGCGACGGTCGTCCCGACGTTCCCGAAGACCGCGTCGCGCACTTCCTCTTCCATCTGCTCGATGTACTGGTGCGCGATGACGAGGTTCAGCTTGTATTTGCGCGCTTCGGAGAGGATCTCCGCGAACGTTTCGTTCGCGAAGTTCTGAAATTCGTCGACGTAGAAATAGAAGTGCGGGAGCCGTGCAAGCTTGTCCGCAGGAAGGTCTGCGCGGCTCATCGCGGCGAGGAAGATGCGCGTCGTAAGCATCGAGCCTAAAAGGCGCATATTGGTCTCCCCGACGAGTCCTTTGGAGAGATTGATGATGAGGATCTTCTTCTCGTCCATCATTGTGCGGATGTCGAAGGAGGATTTGCTCTGGCCGATGATATTCCGGATGAGCGGATTGCCGGTGAATTGCCCGACCTTGTTCTGGATGGCGGGCGTCGCCTCCTGCGTGTAGCGGTCGCCGTAGTTGGCGAACTCCTTGGTCCAAAAATCCTTCACGACGGGGTCTTTCACGTTGTCGACGACTTTCTGCCGGTAGGTTTTGTCGGTGTACATGCGATTGACGCCAAGCAGGGTCGCATCCGGGTATTCGAGGAGCGCGAGGAGCGTGTTGGTGAGGATGTACTCCATGCGCGCGCTCCACGCGTCCTCCCAGATCTTCTTGAACGTCGCCATGAGGCCGCTCACGACCAGGTGGCGCTTGTCGTAGCCGACATCCTCCATCACATTGAACGCTATGGGGTGTTCCATATCGAACGGCGCGAAGTAGACGACGTCTTTGACGCGGTCTTCGGGGATATAGTCGAGAAGCCTCTCCACCGTCCCGCCGTGCGGGTCGATGAAGGCGAATCCTTCGCCGTTGCGGAGGTCCTGGATCGCCATGTTCTCGAGCAGGGTCGACTTGCCCATGCCGGTCTTGCCAATCACGTACATGTGACGGTCGCGGTCCTTCGCCTTGATGCCGAACGGAACATATTTCCCCCGCGCATCGGTGGCGGCGAAGTAGGTTACGCGTTCGGGATTTTCCATCGCTGTTCAGTATAACAAACCTCGGCCGCGCTGGGCGGCCGAGCCTTCCTGAATACACGAGTTAGATCGGAGAAACTCCCTGGGGCGGGGTTGGTTCGGACACCGACGTTTCAGAGGGCGGCTGCGCGCGCCGCGCCTCGCTGGCGCGAAGCGCAACACCGATACCGACCACGCCGGCACCGAAAATGACTGCGAGGAAGGTACGGATGGCTATCGGGAGCCCCGAGAAGGGCGTAAGGATGGTGAGAATACCGAGAAGGATGAGCGTGCTGATGCGGGACATGGGGCAATTATATCAATGAGTCACGATGACCACAAATTCGCCCCGGACGGCATCGGGATGCTCTGCGAAATGCACCTGAACTTCGGCAACGGTGCCTGCAACCACCTCTTCGTGAATTTTGGTGAGTTCGCGGGCTATAACAACGTTTCTTTGTTCGCCCAAATGCGATAACTCGGTAAGTAGTTTGATGATACGGTGTGGTGATTCATACAACACTACGGGTATTTCACTCTTTGCTAATTTTTTTAAAACAGTCTGGCGGCCTTTCTTGTGCGGCAAGAATCCGAGAAACGTAAACTCGCCTGCGTCCACCCCGGCGATAGAGAGCGCGGCCGTGAGCGCTGAAGCACCCGGTATCGCCTCGATGCGCGCATCGGACAACCGCGCGCGCACAGCCGCCACGAGCCGCGCACCGGGGTCGGAGATGCCCGGCGTGCCGGCATCTGAAACGAGCGCGACGTGTTCTCCCGCTTCAAGCCTGGCTATTATTTCATCTGTTTTCTTTGCTTCAGTTACTGTGTCGAGTCGAAATACGGACTTACGAAGTTCGTATTTCGCAAGCAATTTCGAGGTAACGCGCGTGTCTTCGGTGTAGATAACGTCGCACTCTTTAAGCGTACGCAAGGCACGCAGCGTAGTGTCCTCCAAGTTCCCTATCGGCGTTGCGACGATTGAGAGTTTACCCATAGCGACACTCTACCGCAGTTGACATGCTATAACAATACGCTGCAATTATCAGCGGCAAACTGCAGGAGACCGAAAATGAACATTCCTTTCCCCGGGCTAACTGTCGTGACAACCGTGCATGAGCGGCCTCTTCGGAGGCCGCTTTTTTATTTCTGTGTGAGCGCGTCGGCGACTTTGTAAATGTCGCCCGCGCCCATCGTCATGATGACGTCGCCCTCGCTGACGTCGGCGAGCGCGCGCTTGATAGCATCAAATGAGCCGAGCGCCATCGCGTCTGTGCCGGTTGTGTGGATGCGTTCGGCGAGTATCTCGCTTGAGATGGAACCGTCGTCTGCCTCGCGGGCGGCATAAATGGGCGCGATAAGCACTCGGTCGGCGTCGCTAAAGGCGACCGCAAATTCATCAAGAAGGTCACGCGTACGGCTGTAGAGGTGCGGGTGAAATGCCACAATTATTTTCCCTTTCATCTTTGCGCGGAGTGCTTTTAGCGTTTCTTTTACAGCCGTCGGATGATGGGCATAATCGTCATACACATCGGCGCCATTTTTCGTTTTCCCTTTGTATTCAAACCGTCTCCAGGTTCCTTGAAAGGCTGAAATACTACCATATATGGTGGTATTTTCGATTGACGGATGCGAAGCCCGCGCGGCCGCTGCGGCCGCGCGGGCATTCATGGCATTAAATTCTCCCGGCAAACGCAACTTATATGCAGGTTCTTTTGTGTAATCAACGATGCTCGCCTTGGCGGCAGCAAGGAGCGGCGCGATATTCGCGTTATGCGGATCCGTGACGATAGTTCCGCTCGCAGGCACCCGCTCGATCGCCTTCCGGAATGTCTCCTGGAGTGCCGCAAGCGAGGGGAAATAATCGGTATGGTCCCACTCGAGGTTCGTGATGACGAGGGCTTCCGGCGAGAGCTCGAGTAGATGGTCGCGATATTCACATGCCTCAACGATTAACAGATTTGTATCGCCAGCGAGGTAATTGGAACCAAAGTCTTTCACGATAGAACCGATGATCGCTGTTGGTGACGCTCCCGCATCTTGGAGTAGCTTCGCCAACATTCCCGTCACCGTCGTCTTGCCGTGCGTGCCCGCTACGGCAATCGTTCTTTTTCCTTTCGACACTTCGCCAAGCATCTCAAAATAAGAAAGTTGTTTAATGTCGAATTCTTTTGCACGCACGCGCTCCGGATTATCCTCCGGCACCGCATCGCTGTACACGACCATTTCCGCGTCTGTCGGCACGTTCTCGTCCTTCTGCCCTATAACTACATGAATTCCTTTCTTCTCTAAAAGCTCCGTCACCGGACTCGCGTCGCGATCCGAACCGGTTACCCACACTCCCTGGTCCTTGAAATATTGCGCGAGTGCGCTCATCCCGATCCCGCCGATACCGACAAAATGCACTTTTTTCATAACGCTTTTACGATAGCAGCAAACTGATCGCCACGGTCGAATTCGTTCTGGAACATGCCGAAGGAGGCGAAAGCAGGTGAGAATAGCACCGTATCGCCCTGCTCGGCGACGAGCATCGCTGCGTCTACCGCTTCGGAAAGAGTATGATATACCACACGTGCGTCATGCAACTTATCTCTGATGCGGTCGGTGCCCGTGCCGGCGAGCAAGACGACATTTTTCACCTCTGGCAATTTTTCAACGAGAACGCTCATGTCGAGCCCCTTATCCGCTCCGCCCATGATCAAAATGATAGACTTCGTAAGTCCATCATTAGAAAAAGCCGCGAGTGCAGCAAGCGTCGCTTCCGGCGTCGTCGCGGTCGTGTCGTTGTAGATTTTTATGCCATTCACCTCGCGCACAAACTCAAGCCGGCCCGGCACACCCGCGAATGCCTCAAGAGCTTTACGACTTTCCCCGTCATCAATATCGAATTCGCACGCCGCCGCGAGCGCGAGAGCGGCATTGTAGCGGTTATGAAGTCCCGGGATGCGGAGTGCCCATGTGTCCGGGAGTTTCAATTCATCAACGACACGTATCCTTGATGCAATTTGGTCGCCGTATTTCTCAATGACCGCCGGCGCGCATTGCTTGCCGAGGATGAGCGTATCTTCCGGCTTTTGATGCAGAAAAATATGCGCTTTGTCGGCGAGATAGGTATCGAGATCCCCGTGATAATAATTCAAATGATCCTGATAGAGCGCCGTGAACACCGCAATATGCGGACTCATCTTCGCCTCGCCCCAGCCTTGGCATTGCCACGAATCGAGTTCCAATACAGCGATATGTTCAGGTGATACTTCGTTCAGTAGTTCCAGATTGGAAACGCCACGGACATTCCCACCAAGCACTACTTTCTTTCCCGCCTCTTTTAAAATCGAGTGCAGCATGTGCGCCACGGTCGACTTGCCGCGCGTGCCCGTTACCCCGACAGTCGGCACGCCTGAAATCTCCGCGAAGAGATCCGCGCTCATCCGCACCGGTACTTTATTTTTCTTCGCTTCGGCGATATAGATTGAATCGAGCGGAACGCCCGCCGCTTTCAAGATCAGATCGCGGCCGCGGAAATTTTCGAAACGATGTTCGCCCAGAACGAACGTGATGTTGGGAAACGATTCGAGCTGTGCGACTGAACTCGCGAGCGTCGCGCGCGATTTCAAGTCGGTCACGATAAGCTCCGCCCCGCACTCGGCCAGGTACCGCGCATCGCCCACGCCACGGCCGAGGAGACCAAGCCCCATGACGGTGATTCGTTTCCCGCGGAAATGTGCCGAGGCGTCCATCCTGCGAATCCTAGCGCACGAACGCTCATCCCGCACGGACGGCTACTCACCGCAAACAGCTGACGGTAGCGGTCGTATCCGCGTGAGTGAGCGGAAGCGTGGTCTTGGCGACGACGATGACCTGGTAGGGAGCGGTGAGAGATTGCGCGAGGAGACAGCTGCCGCCCGGCTCGGTGAGCGTCAGGGTGACAGTGCGAATCTCTTCGTCCGCAACTTCGGTGACCGCGATTGCGTACCCGACCGTCGGCTTCGTGCCGGCGAAAACGGCAATGACGTCGTTTTGGGCGAAGTCGACGGTTGGCGTCTGTCCGGCCGTATCGATCATCTTCCACAGTTCGCGCAACTGGTCGGGAGAGGTGATGAGATAATTGGTGCGCCTGGTCACGGTTGATTGTGATCCGTGGGCAAGTTCTGAGAATGGGACAGTGACGAGGGGCGTGAGGTTATACGGTCCGTCATCGCTGGGAGTGACGCGTGTGCCGCGAACAAAGAACACGGCTCCGATGAGCACTATGGCAAGCGCCGTGCCGATCCAAATGACAAACTCTTTCCGCATAGCTCTAGTATAGACGCGCCGTGCCGCTGCCGTCCAACGCCGTGGGTATAACAGACGAATGTGGTGCGAGCGGAAGGAGTCGAACCTTCGACCTGCCGCGTATCAGGCGGATGCTCTACCAACTGAGCTACGCTCGCATCATATTGAACTTTTTGATAGTACCAAGAATTCGTTTGAGTTTCCACCTCAAACAAGGATGCGCACACACATACGAAAAAGCCCGCAGGGGCTTTTTCGTATGTGTGTGCGCTCTTTTGTTCCGCCTATTCTGTCCCGCTTGAGAGCTCATATGCGGCTCTCAAACGACATCGGGTTACGTTATCCGACTTCCGAGTACCGTTTAGAGACGAGTACTATCCCTCCTGATTCTTGCGAACCAGATCGACATGATGCGCCTTTCGGGCAACATCGGTTCCAATTTGGATATGTTCCACGAACAGCTTCCGCTACCCGTGCCTTGTTACGACTTAGTCCTTGTCACTGAATTTGCCGTAGTCCTGCGCAAGGCAGACCTTCGGGCACCCCCAGCTCCCTTGACTTGACGGGCGGTGAGTACAAGACTCGAGAACGTATTCACCGCGGTTTAGCTGACCCGCGATTACTAGCAATTCCGGCTTCATGAGGTCGGTTGCAGACCTCAATCCGTACTGGGGGCGGTTTTATAAGGATTAGCTCCGCCTTACGGCATTGCAACCCGTTGTACCGCCCATTGTATTATGCGTGCAGCCCAAGGTATCAGAGGGACATGCTGATCTGGCGTCATCCCCACCTTCCTCTCCCGTGAGGGAGCAGTCTCGCCTGGCCATATAGGCAACAGACAACGGGGGTTGCGTTCGTTACCCCAC
>JACRFL010000013.1 GCA_016217905.1 Candidatus Kaiserbacteria bacterium
CGCGCGGCTTGATGTGCTCCCCAAAATACTCATCTCCGTAATTGTAAGCGAGTTCTTCTCCTGCCTTAATATTCTTAAGCGCGTCTATATAGATGCGCCCGTGCTCTATCTCCGGCTCGCAGTTGGGCTTGCAGGAGTGGTTGATGTAGCGGGCGATATTCGCGCGCGCCGTGCCGTCAACCGTCTTGCGCGCGTTCACCTCAAAGAGGTACTTGCTGCGACTCGTGTACGCCTCGGCGTTTGTTATCGTCCGACCGAAGTACTCGATGATGCGCTCGCCTTTTTTGAAAGGGTGCGCCGCGAAAAGCCCGAGTCCGGCGCTCGAACGCTTTACTACGACATTCTTCGGGCGCACAGATCTTTTTCTGCGCACACGTTCCCGCCCGTATCCCTTAATCGGATATCCTTTCACATCGCGCATGCTACCACAATGAAGCGCGTCGCATCTCCGCGCCATGTCCGCGTAACTACGGAAGTCAGACTTCCGTAGTTTGGGAAGGGCGAGCTCCCGCAACGTGCGATTATTTGAGAGCGAGCGCTTTAGCGCCGCCGACGATCGCGGCGAGCTCGATCTGCGTCTTCGGTATGCGGCCGATGCCGATATGCCCGACGACGCGGATCGTAGCGCCGTTACAGACGCCGAGCACGGTACCGGCATTCTTCACGCTTCCGTCCGCCATGACATAGTTTGACTTCGTGTCGAAAAGCACGTCGATGCGATCAAAATAGCGGGGGTTCATTGTGTCCGCGATAACGCGATAGCCGACGAGTGGCTTCACAACATCATATCCGCACGCCTCTTTCGAAGCGGTCGAGCCGTCGATCTCAATAATGGTGCCGAACGGCAGCACATCGGCGAGGTCCCGGGAACGGGCGGCGACCACCTCCGGATTCGAGTACGCGCCCGAAGCGGTCTCAAGCGGATTGTCGTCGGTCTGTTCCGGGACGGCGTTATAGGCGGTCAGCGTTACCAAATAGCCCGGCGACGCGGGCGCCTTGGGCGCCTGCGCGTGCGCGGGCAGAGCCACGGTGCCTCCGGATAAAAGCAAAAAGCCCATAAGGGCTCCTAGAATAGTCATTGGTCAGGTACCGAAACAGCAAGTAACTGCCTCGATGCTCCCAGTATCGCATATTGACAATATTTTGTCAATATGCTGCAATAGTCATCGGAGGCGTCCCGTTGACGTCGTTCATTGAAAGGAGGGTCACATGCCGGCCCCGTTTTCGTTGAAGGCTCCTGCCTTCGCGCATTTTGTCAAATTCTTGTGCGGCCCGTACTGCGCCAGGTTCGTCCTGGAGGCGCACGGGCTCGAGTGGGAGCAGCCGTATCTGTTCCGGAGGTTCCCGCGGCTCTACGCATTCGCGCCGACATTGCCGGGCCGGATGGCCAGGCTGCTGTCAGGAGGCGGTCTGAAGGCCACGTGCGTGAAGGTGCCTCTCGCGCGCCGGCTCTGGTGGCTCCAAGAAGAGCTGGAATGCGGTAACACGCCCGCGCTCTTCGTGAGGGGGAGGAGGTGGATCCCTTTTTCGGGGCGCTGGATCGTCGTCTGTGGAGAGACCGCGGACGGATTCCTCGTCTACGACTGCCGGGTCGGCTGCCGATCAAGAGGGCGCAGCCTCCCGATCGGGAACACCGTCTTGTCCGAAGAGGAATTGCTCGCCACGTGGCGGCGGTTTCCTTTCGTACCAAGCGGATACGCCGTCACCGCAGAATGACGACGAACGCTGCCCCCAACCGCTCCCTCCCGGGAGCGGCTTTTTTGTATATGACCGCATCAGGAGGTTTGTCGACGCGGATGTTTTCCCCGTACGCGCGAATCGAGAGGAAGCATGCGGTATACTGCCCTCATGACCATCCTCGGGAACGTTGTCCTCGCCAGACCGACCGTTGTCGAGTTCCCCTTCCCGTTCCCCGCCTAGCCCTCATGCGCCATCTCGATACCGCCGCCCTTCTGCTCCCCGGCGTCGTCGCCCTCCTGCTTGCGGGAGGGTTCCTCCGCTCGCTCCCCGGCCTCTACCTCGTCGCGATCGCGATCGGCGTCGCCGCCGTGAGCACCGCGGCCTTTCGGAGCGTCCGCGAAGGCGATTGGTCGCTCGATTACCTTGCGTTTCTCGCGATGGCGCTCTCCACGTTTACCCACGAATACCTCGCGGGGGCCGTCATCGCACTCATGTACACCGGCGGCGAGGCGCTCGAGACATACGCGTCGCGTCGCGCCCACGCTTCCCTCGCCGCGCTTCTCGCGCGGATGCCGAAGACCGCGGTCGTGAAGGGGGCGGATGGAAGCGTGGGCGAGATGCCGCTTGGCGAGGTACCCTCCGGCGCGATCATCGTCGTGCGCGGGGGCGAGCTCGTCCCGCTTGACGGCCTCCTCTCCTCGCCGCGCGCGGTGCTGAATCTCGCGAACCTCACTGGCGAGCCGCTCCCCGAAACAATAGGGACCGGAGCGTTCATAAAGAGCGGCAGCATAAACGCAGGCGAGGCCTTCGAGCTCGCGGTTTCCGGCACGCTCGCGACGTCGACCTATGCGAAGATCGTCGATCTCGTAAAGAACGCCGAGCGCGACCAGGCGCCGTTCGTGCGCCTCGCTGCGGCGGCGAACGTGCCGTTCACGCTGCTTGCGCTCGTCATTGCAGGAGGCGTCTACCTCTTTACCGGCGACCTCTCCCGCGTGCTCGCGGTGCTCGTCATCGCGACTCCCTGCCCGCTCATCATCGCGGCGCCAGTCGCGTTTATCGGCAGCCTCTCGCGCGCGGCTTCCCGGAACATCATCGTGAAAACTCCCGGCACGCTCGAGGCCCTCGCCCGCGCGACAACCATCTTTTTCGACAAGACCGGAACCCTCACGCTCGGCGAGCCACGGCTGACTGGCATCGATCTTCTTGCTTTCGGTGTGAACGAAGCCGAGGCGCTCTCGCTCGCCGCCGCGCTTGAATTCCATTCGATTCACCCGCTCGCGCGCGCCACCGTCGCCGTAGCGAGGGAACGCGGACTCGTCCCCTCGCCCGCGCTCGCCGTAAGCGAAATCATCGGAACTGGCGTTGCCGGCACGGTCGATGGCAGGTACCTGGCCATCGAACAGGCCGCGGGGGACGGCTACGGAAGGGATGGCATCTCGCTTCTGCTCTCGCGGGACGGGAACCCGCTTGCGATCTTCCATTTCGCCGATGTGCTCAAAGAAAACGCGAAAAAGATCTTGAGCGAGCTCGCGGGCTCCGGATTCACGATTGCCATTCTCACCGGCGACCGGAAGGAACACGCCGAAACGATGTTCGCCGGCCTGTCGCTCGACATTCGCGCCGACTGCACGCCAGAAGGGAAATACCGTGTCGTCGAGGAAGCGCGGAAGCGCGGAGAGGTCATCGTCATGATCGGCGACGGACTCAACGACGCGCCCGCGCTCGCGAAAGCGGACATCGGCATCGTCTTCTCCGGCACCGAGAACAGCGCGTCAATCGAAGCGGCCGATGCCGCCATCCTCGGGCACGATCTCCTGCTCATACAGGAGCTTTTCGCGCTCTCGAAACGCTCCGTGAGCATCGCGCGCGAAAGCGTTTACGCCGGCATCGGCCTCTCGACCGTCGGCATGCTCGCCGCCGCGTTCGGTCTCATCGCACCGGTCGGAGGCGCCGTCATCCAAGAAGGCATCGACGTCATAGTCATCGTACACGCCCTGCGCGCGGCATTCCGGCCGCGCGCGGCATAAGCAAAAAGATGTTCTCGGCGGCGCGCCCTTACCAACATACGAAGGCCGCGCCGCGCCTTGACGCGTCCTGCGAATGCTATTGTAGAAGCACGTGACGGTTATGAGCGTACTTTTTTGGGTGAATATTATCGCACTTCTCTTTTCCTTCTTCGTCGTTGGAGCTGTTCTCGGCGCGCTCTTCTCCAAGCCGATACGCGATAAGCTCGCCGGCCTCTTGCGCCTCAAGGAGCTTCGACGCTTCCTTCTTCTCGACCGGTCTCTCCGCAATCCAATCCTCAAGCCCGGGACGCACCCGTGGACGGCCGAGGCGGTCATGAATCCGGCAGCGGCCATCCTCGACGGTCGCACATATCTCATATATCGCGCTATCGGCATAGACGGCGTCTCGCGGCTCGGTCACGCGAGCAGTCCAGATGGCATCGCCTTCGACCGGCGCCTTCCCTATCCGGTCTACGTCGCGAGGAATCCGCACAATCCCGCGACGCATCTGCGACGCTATTCTCCCGTTTTGTATCCCTCGGGCGGCAGCTGGGGCGGGTGCGAAGACCCGCGCATGGTGGTCATTGAGGGGCGCGTGTACGTTACATTCAATATGTTCGAGAATTGGAAACTCCGCGTTGCGGCCATAGAAATGGACGTGGATGACTTTCTCGCCGAGCGCTTTACCGCCTGGGAGGGGCCGACCATACTCTCGCATAGCGACCGGGACAAGAACTGGGTGCTCTTCCCCGAGAAGATCGGCGGGCAGTTCGCCGTCCTTCACAGCATCATCGGCGACGATGAATATCACGTACGCATCGAATACGTTGACGACCTCGCAACCCTGGCCACGCGGAAGTTCGCGAGCCCCGACCCGCAGAGGGTCCCCGATACGCCCGTTGCGTGGCACGTCCACACGCGAAGCGCCGGACCGCCGCCCCTCAAGACCGAGAGGGGGTGGCTCGTCCTCTATCACGCCAACGACGCGAAAGAGGGACACCGCTATAAGCTCGGCTCGATGCTCTTAGACCTCACTGAACCGACCAGGGTGCTCTATCGCTCTGCGGCGCCCATTCTCTCTCCGGATGAGCCGTACGAGAACCACGGCAAGCCCGGCATCGTCTACGCCTGCGGCGCGACCGTCCAGGGCGGAAAACTCTTTGTATACTATGGCGGGGCGGACAAGGTCATCTGCGTCGCGACCGCGCCGCTTGACGCCTTTCTTGACGCGCTCGTCGCGGGCAGCCAGCCCTCGCTCGCAGCGATGACGCCTGCGCGAACTATATAACCATGTTCGTCATCCGCCGAGAGCCGCATAACCCGATCCTCGCGCCGCAGCGCGAGCGCCCGTGGGAGGCGCGCGCCACCTATAACCCTTCCGCCGTGCGTACCGAGGATGGCGTACGCCTTTTCTATCGCGCATTCGGGGATCCGGACGCTCTCCAGACGCCCATGGCGGGGCTCTCGACTATCGGCACCGCCTTTGCCGAAGACGGCGTCCATTTCCATTCACGACAGCAGGTCATCGCTCCTGAGGAGCAGTGGGACATATTCGGCTGCGAGGATCCGCGCGTCACGTTCTTTGAGGGACGCTGGTACTGCTTTTATACCGCGCTCGGCGGCTACCCTTTCGGCCCCGACAACATCAAGATCGCGGTCGCTATCGGGGATACGCCCGACAACTTTACCGAACGGCACCTCATTACTCCCTTTAATGCAAAAGCGGCGACCCTGTTCCCCGAACGCATCGATGGCGATATCGTGTTACTCCTCACCGCGCACACCGATTGGACGAGCGAGCACCCGCGGCCGACGATCGCCCTTGCGCGCGCGAAACGGATGGAAGATTTCTTTGATCCAGACTATTGGAATCGGTGGCACGCAATACTCGCCGATCATGCACTTCCTGAAATGCGCCGCGGTGATGATGATCATGTTGAAGTCGGCGCTTCTCCCCTTCTCACGCCGCACGGCTGGCTGCTCATCTACTCGTATATCCAAAATTACTACGACGAACGCAAACGCATCTTTTCGATCGAAGCGGCGCTCCTCGATCGCGACGATCCACAAAAACTCATTTCGCGTACCGAATCAATACTCGTGCCGCAGGAATTTTATGAAGCGTATGGCCTCGTGCCGAACATTGTCTTCCCCACAAGCGCGACGGTCGGTGAAGGCGGCCTCCTCGATATCTGGTACGGCGCGGCCGACACCGTCTGCGCGAAGGCGAGCGTGAAGCTTCACGATCTCATGCGCGCGCTTGACCCCGATCGGCCGGCGCGCACTTTCATCCGCGCGCCGCAGAACCCTATTCTCACGGCGAGGGGAAAAGGCTTTGAAAGCAGAGATGTGTTTAATGCCGCCGCCATCGACCTTAACGGCTCGGTCTACATTCTCTATCGCGCTATGGATCAGGCGGACACCTCGACCATCGGACTCGCCGTCTCGTCTGACGGCATCGCCATTGACGAACGCTTATCCGAGCCGATATACGTGCCGCGCGCTGATTTCGAAGCGAAGCGCGGAAATCCTGCGGGCAATTCCGGCTGCGAGGATCCGCGCATCGTGCGCATCGGCGACATGCTCCACATGACTTACACCGCCTACGATGGCGTCCACTCGCCCGCCGGCGCGATCTCGTAGATAAGCGTGAGTGACTTTCTTGCACGCCGATGGCAAATGTGGAGCGCGCCGTTTTTGCTGACGCCCGACAATGTCGACGACAAAGACCTTGCGCTCCTGCCTGAAAAAATCGGCGCAAACTATCTTCTCTATCATCGCGTGAACAATCAAATCTGCGCCGATCTCCTACCCGACCTCGCCTCGGGCAAGCGGGTGAGCCGCTGTATCGAGGTGATTGGCCCCAGGCGCGGCATGTGGGACGGAGAGAAGGTCGGCAGTGCAGCCCCTCCCCTCAAGATCGGAGACAAATGGTTGATGATCTATCACGGCGTCTCGCGCCACGCCACCTACCGTCTCGGTGCCGCGCTGCTTGGAGCGAATGGTACGACGGTTCTTGCGCGCACCGCCGATCCGATCTTCGAACCGCTTGAAGACTATGAAAAGAGGGGCGAGATTGCGAACGTCGTCTTCTCCTGCGGCGCTGTCGTTCGCGACGATATGCTCTTTCTCTACTACGGCGCCGCCGACAAGGTCATCGGCGTCGCGACCGCGTCGCTCGCGCACATTCTCGATGCGCTTTCATAATGCCACCACTCGTCATTTTCGACCTTGACGGCACGCTCGCGGAAAGCAAGCAACCGATCACGAGCGAGATGGGGATGCTCGTTGCGAAATTGCTCGACGTGACGCAGGTCGCGGTCGTCTCTGGCGGCGCGCTTTCCCAATTTTTGAAGCAGGTGGTGGCGAAGCTCCCTCCGGATGCGCGCCTTGAACATTTATATCTTCTCCCGACATCTGGCGCCGCGCTCTACGAGTGGCGAGGCGACGCGTGGAGCAAAATATACGAGGAGCGTCTCTCCGAAACGGAAAAAGAAACCATCGAGACAGCGATACGTGCGGCGGCGAAGGAGACCGGATGTATCGACTTCTCGAAAAGTGCGTGGGGCGAGCGCATCGAATATCGCGGCGGGCAGGTGACGCTCTCCGCGCTCGGCCAGCAGGCGCCGCTCGACGAGAAAAAGGCCTGGGACCCCGACCACTCGAAACGTCATGCACTCCACGCCGTGCTGAAAGAACGGCTGCCTAACTTTTCGGTGGGCATCGGCGGCGCCACGAGCATCGACATCACAAAACGCGGCGTCGATAAGGCATACGGCATTCGAAAACTCTGCGAACGTCTCGGTATTCCGGAATCCGAGGTGCTCTATATCGGCGACGAGCTTGCCTCCGGCGGCAATGACGAGGCGGTCTACAAAACGAACGTGCGTGCGGAAAACGTCGGCGGCCCGTCCGATACCGAACGCCTTATCAAAAGCATGGTGAAATAATAAATCGATTCGCTTCGCCGCGCGCCGGACACTATTGCGAGCGCATGAGCCGCACGAGGCGGATGGTTTCGAAGGAGTGGCGGCCGCCAAGAGCGTGGAAAACGGGCGAGAGGCGGTCGCCGCCCTCCGCAAAAAGCGTTTCGTGAATCTCCTCAAGCGCGCCCTCCGACACGAGGTGAGCGAAATCCGCGCGCACGAGACGGCCGAGCTCGGCGAGCTCTTCGAGGTGCTTTACAATAGTCGAAGCGACGAGTCCGCGCGCTTTCGCCGCATCCTTCAGATTTTTTGCATCTCGCACTGCCTGCAGGGTTTCCGCCAATCTTCCCGGCAACCCTGTTTGGTTTTTGCTTACACCTTTCCCCTTGCCGCTTACGTCTTCAACCGACGCCCCTCCCATCGCTTTGACAAACTTTTTCTGCAGTGCGAGTTTTTCCATCTCGGGCATGTCTGCGAATGCGTCCCGCGCCGCCTCTGAGGCGGCGCGAAAATCCCTGTCTTTCTCAAGTATTTCCGGATGCACTTCAAGCGCGCGCTCGTTGAGTCCGGTGAGGTACACCCCCGCAAGCCGCCGCACCCGGGAAAGCGCGACGTACCCCTGTCCGTATTCAAATGCCCTCGAGAGATCCATGATGGCAGCGTCCATGCTCATCCCCTGGCTCTTGTGGACCGTCATTGCATAGGAAAGACGCAGCGGTATCTGCGAGATGCTCGCCTTCACCTTCCCCTGCTCTTCGAGTTGCCATTCCATCGGCTCGGTGGTGATCTTCACGCCATCTTTCGTCTTTACGATCGGCATCCCGTCCGTATCCCAGCCGGTCACGACGCCGAGAGTCCCGTTGACAAACTTCCCCTGCGGCGAGTTCTTGGTGAACATTACTGCCGCTCCCTCTTTCAATTCCAACACTTCGGGCGAGAGGCATCCGCGCTTGAGCCCATCCACAAGCGAATCCTTCCCCTTCGAGCTCATGCGGAATTTCTTCGCCGTGCCCGGGAGCTTTGCGAGCTCCTCCGCATTGATGCGATCCACGTCCGCGTTATGCGAGAAGAGCTTCGGCGCGTTCGCGGGAACCGCCGAAGGGTCGGTGTGGTGCCGCATCAACTCCTCGTAGTGCGCCTCCTCGACCTCTCCCGAGCGTATCGCGGAGAGTACGCCGAGGAATTCGGTGTCGTCTTGCCGGTATTGCTCGGTGAGATAGCAGACGATCGGGTTGAGCTCGCGCCAGAGCTTCGACGCGAACGCGAACGCGACTTCGCGGCCTCTTGAGACCGGCGGAAGCTGGAAGAAATCTCCGACGAGAATGGCCGTGAGACCGCCGAATGGCTTGTCCGTGCGTCGCACTTCTCGACAGACCGTATCCGCCATCTCAAATGTCGAAGAAGAGAGCATTGAGATCTCCTCGATGATGAGCATCTTTGCTTTCTGGATGCGCCGCGCGACATGCTCTTTACTGGCGATGCGGTCGACATCCGCGCGCGAGAGCGACTCCGCGACGCCGATGCCGCTCCAGGAGTGGAGCGTCATGCCCGCGACATGCGTCGCGGCGATGCCGGTCGCGGCGGTTACCGACGGATCGATACCCGAGGCGCGCAGCCATGCGATGAACTCGTTTATCGTGTGCGTCTTCCCGCTCCCGGGGCTCCCGGTGAGGTACACGTTCGCGCCGGTCTTCAGTATCGTGAGCGCTTCAGCTTGAGTCATCCGAATACTCTACCAGATGCGCGCGGATTTCAACGAATGCCGGTGTCGCAGGAAATGTTTGCTGCGACGTACCCGGTCGGAGGGACGGAGACATCGACTGGCAAACAGCGCGGGAGCGCCTTACCGCCTGACGGGGCCAGCGTGTAGGAACCGGGAGGAAGCGAAAAGTTGAACGTGCCGCTTGCATCCGAATTCCCGATGATAAACGGCAATTCCGAACCGGCGCGGTACACCGTTATTGCCGCCGCGTACGGCTTGTCGGCGCACGTATGGTCGGGCGGTATACGAGCGACCGGGCAGGTCGGCCCGAGCATAACCGTCCCGCGTACGCCGGAATTGTAGGGTAAGATACCGACTCCGCCCGTGGTGCTTGCGGCGTCTGCCGTGGGACACGGGGCGAATTCACAGTTGGGGCCGGTGCGGCCTACCGAGGAGCCGTCGGGGCAAATTTTGGCCTCCTGTGTGCATGCCCGCGGGCCGGGCGCATTCGCCACGCGCGCACCGATTGCCCAAAGAGCAAGAAGAACCGCTATCGCGACGATGCCAATAACGAGCGCATACTTCCTCATACCCTAAGCATAGCAGGTTATTTCTGTACCTGGTGTTCAGAACAAAATACATTGACATTGATAGCTCGACGTGTTTGAATGTGCCTAACGTCGTTTGTTCATTTTCATTTTGCAGCAGGTTACGACGTTTCCTGCGGGCAAAGGAGAAAGCCATGGAATCAAGCACACATGCAAGACTCATCGTACCGCAGGTATACCGACCACGTGCGGGTGAGCGAGATCTTCACCTGACGACCGTTGCAGTTACATAGGGCTGCCCTATGTATTTTCTATGTATTTCAAATTGTGCATGCTCTCATTTCCCGATTTTTGATGTCCTAGTTTCTACCAAGTTTCTTTTGTCCTAAGATACGTCCGCACGATTTTGACTAGAGAAACGATGACGAGAATGATGTAGAGGATGCCGATGACAAGAGCATCGAACGCGCCCGATACTGCGCCGCTGATGCCTATGCCCCCGCCGCCGCCCGCGTTTTGTAAAAAGAGCGTCACCGCGATAATCACCGGCACCCACCACCGTGCGAATCTCCACCACGCCTGGAAGACTTCGTCTTTCAGGCGATACGTGATGAGGGAGAAAATGAGAATTGGCACTAAAGGGAACACCGAGACAGCAACAATTTCGTAAGAATCATTGCAAAAAAACCAATTTTTCTGATAACAAGACAGGATTTGGTTCAAGATAGCCGGAAGAAATAACAAAATGCTTCCAACTATTCCCAGAAACAATACATTCTTTTTTGTATTCATAATCAAAAAAATTAATAATTCACCTCGATCTTCCCCTTATTAGTCGTAAGATCGATGACAGCTAATCCCGGTAAGATTTTCTTGATCTCTCTTTCACTCTTATCTTCTTCGCTCTTTACCTCTTCCTCAATCCTTGTCACGTTCTTCTTCGCATCGTAATGACCCTCGATCTTCAGAGTGCCCACTGTTGTTTTTTCTTCAAGCTCTTTAATGGCTTCGGTTTTGTCTGTGGACCACTCATATTTTAACATCGTCTTAGGGAGCAGTTCCGCAGATATGCCGCTGTATCGGAGCTCTTGGATTTCCAATTTGAGTTCGTGTTTTCCTTGATTGAGTTTCTTGAAGACGATCTGCAGTGTGTTGCCGGCTTCGTCGGCAATGGTGGTGCTCGTGGCTGTTGTTAGGACAGTGGTACTGGAGAGATTATCAGTCCCGATAATCTTAAATTTTTGCGATGCCGGATCGAAAGTCAGGACTGCTTCCGGCGGTGTGATGTCGAACACAATCGTCTTTCCGATTTCCGACTTGAACGAGAAGTCGGTCGTGCCATTCCCATCATAGTCGAGAAGAAGAGGTGAGGCGTTTTGGAGGGTGCCGTCGATAAATGTCATAGTCGCTTTGGTGCTTGTTGCAGACGGGATGGCGGAGAGGGTGCTTGAGGCGATAATGGTATTGCTCCCGTCTATTTCTTGCATATCAAGCGTGAATGAGCCTGTGGCGTAGCCGTCAAGGTTGAGGGTGAGAGGAGTGTTCTTGGGAACGGTGATCACTTGAACTTCGCCGTAGCGCTTAAAGCGGCCGCCGGGGATGGTGGAAGTGGCAGCATTAACGACGTTGCCGAGGTTATCGGTGGCAGAGAGATTGAGAGGCGAGTGGAGAAGGAAGCGGAGACGTTTGTCGGCAACTGCGTCGGTGGCAGGTTGGGTGGTGAAAATAAATGCCAGTGGTGTTGTTGAGGTGGAATTGGTGAGAATGTTTTGAACCAGCGTGCGGAGTTCGGGGATTTCGAGGATGTCGGCGTGCTTGCGCGGGACATTTCCATTAAGCCACCATTTATTATAATCCTCCAAATTCACCCAGTACTTCCCCGCTGTCGAAGCAGTCGTTGTCCACAGTGCGCTCGGAACGAGTACCGTGCCATCTCCTTCCACAACCTCTTTGGGGCTGTAGGTGATTGCCGGAGAGACGGTGCAGGTGCGCACATCTGACATATCACTGCAATACGTTTTCCTCCCTTCCTGGTATTCAATCGTCGCAAGGGTATCCTCTCCCCACCCGGCGATTTCGTAGAGCTGCACTCCCTGCGGAGGCGCCCACGTATCAAGAGCATTATGAACCGCTTCCGCTTTGGAAAGAAGTACCGCATTCCCTACACTCGGGTAGATGAGGTCGCTTGGTGATGATGAAGCGAGACGTCACGCGTCGGCAATGAAGTTTTTAAGTTGCGCTCCGTCATGAATCGTACTGCCATAACGCGCGCGGAATGCGGCGAGAAAATCTGAATCATCAAACTTCACGACCGGATTATCGACATAGGTGAAATAGTTTGCCGACGGGAGAAGGTTGTACGCACTTGGCATATTTGCTGTAAGCGTGCGAGCGGTTTCGGGAGAAAGGAAAACAGAAAGCCAATCCTTGGGCAATCCCTGTTCGTATCCGTGAAGAATCGCGCTAATCGCTTGCGGCGTTCCCGCCTGCGGCACGGCAATAAAAATGATCTTGTCGATGAGTTTGGCGGCTTCCGTATCGACGAGCTTCTGGATAAGCGCTTTGGTCATGAGTCCGCCGTTACTGTGCGCGACGATGGTCACCTTGCCCGTCTTCGAGCTTTTAGCCAGTCGGCGGAGCTCTTGACTGATATAGGGCGACGAAGTCGCCCTAAGGTCGCCGGAATAGTAGATGCGGCCGTCGGGAATGGGAACGGGCACCACCAGACTCGTGGTAACGACGTGCCCGGATCCATCGTAGGCGGTGATGGTAATTTTAATTGAGGCGGCGATACTGAGAGCGTTCGACGGACTGTCGTTAAGAATAAATGGCACACGAGTGAATGAGCCATCGACCGAGGAAGCGATCGCTGTTGTGAGCAAATTTTTGCCATAGTCAATTCCACCGCTGGAACCAAAAATCGGATTCCCTAGTGCGTCCCATAACGTTTCCCTGATCTGATATATGGTTAAAACGCTACCGGTGCCGTCCGATAACCCGCTCAAATACATAACGTCGCCTTTTTGGGGCGGCACGACTGAGAATGAAATGTCAGTGAGCGAAATCGTCGGCGGAACGTTGTCGATTATTATCTTCGTGCTACCCGTGGCAACATTCCCCACCGCGTCAGTGGCTATCACCGAGATGGTCTTAAGACCATCGGGAACATCCGCACCGATAGTTAGCGGCCAGAATTTAAAAAAATAATCCGGGTAATAATCGGCACCATTGATATAAAAATGATACGGATTATTTCCCCCCGATAAAGGCGTAGTGGTCGGGCTTAAGAAACCTATCTGTGAAAGATCGGCTGAGATGGTCGGTACCCCTTGCCAGCTTTGCACGTTAATTGTAATCTGCTGGTTCGCGTCACCCGCTTTAAGTGTGGTTTGATACATTCCGTATCCCAAAGTCGAAATCATCGGCAGGTCTCCAATTCTGACTTGAGCCACGTACAGTGGTGAACTCGCCTGAACTAAGGACGGAAAAATAAAAAACACGAGCGAAAAGAAAAACGGCCAAAAAACTTGTGCACGGGTGTGCATCGTATCTAATGTAGCACCAATACTCGTGGAACGAGTATACTATGCACATATGACAAAAGACGAATTGAAAAACGCGCTTGCGGGTGTCCTGCAAGGGGAAGTATCGAATGATGCGGTGGCGCTTGAGAAAGCGAGCCGCGACACCTCCCTCTTCGAGCGAATGCCGAAGCTGGTAGTGTATCCAAAAGATGCCAAGGACGTGAGCGCGGCGGTGAGAGAGGTAGCCCGCGCCCGCTCCGCGGGCGCGGATGTATCGCTTGCGGCGCGCGCGGGCGGGACCGATATGTCGGGCGGCCCCTTGACCACTAGCATCGTGGTTTCCTTCACCAAACACATGAATCATGTACTCGAGGTTTCCTCCAACTTGGAGGCCCGGCCTCCAAGTGAAGGATATGCGGTGACGGAACCGGGGGTTTATTATAGGGATTTTGAAAAGGCGACGCTTGAAAAAGGCTTCATACTTCCCTCTTATCCCGCCAGCCGCGAGATAGCCGCCATGGGCGGCATCGTCGCGAACAATTCCGGCGGCGAGCGCACGCTCAAGTACGGCCAGACGGAGCGGTACGTCGAGGAACTGGAGGTCGTGCTCTCTGACGGTTCGCAAGTTACGTTCAAAGCGTTGACACCTGCGGAATTGGAGGAAAAAAAGAAACTTCAGACGCTTGAAGGCGCCATCTACCGCGAGATGGACGCGCTTATCACCGACAATGCCGGGCTCATCGAGGGGCGCCGGCCGCGCGTGTCGAAGAATTCCGCCGGCTACGCGCTCTGGAGCGTACTTGATGCGAAAACCGGCACCTTCAATCTCGCGAAGCTGATCTGCGGCTCCCAGGGGACGCTCGCCCTCTGGACGAAGGCGGAGCTCTCCCTCGTGAAGCCGAAAGGGCACCGCGCGATGCTCGTCGCCTTCCTCTACGACCTTTCCGACCTCCCCGAAATAGTAAAGCGCGTGCTCGCGCAGGGCCCGGAATCTTTCGAATCTTATGACGACCACACCTTCACGCTTGCGGTGAAATTCATTCCCGAGATGCTTTCGCAGATGGGCTTGTTTAAGGCCGCGCGGCTCGGCATCGACTTCATCAGCGAAGCGGCAATGGTCGCCACCGGCGGCGTGCCGAAGCTCATCTTGATGGCGGAATTCGCCGAGGACACTATCGAGGAAGCCGATCGGAAGGCGCTTCTCGCGAAGGAAGCGCTCGCCGACCTTCATCTTCATACCAAAATAGAGAAGGATGAGAAAGAGTCGGAGAAGTATTGGATCGTCCGACGCGAGAGCTTCTCGCTCCTGCGCAAGAACGTTCACGGGCTCCACACCGCGCCTTTCATCGACGATTTCGTCGTTCCGCCTTCGAGCTATCCCGACTTCCTGCCGAAACTGAACGCGCTTCTCGAGGAATACTCATCGCACTTCATCTACACGATCGCGGGACACATCGGCAACGGCAACTTCCACATCATTCCGCTCATGGATCTCACGAAGGAGGAGAACCGACAAGTCATCCTCGACCTTGCGCCCCGAGTCTACGAACTCGTCACCCGAGAGGGTGGCACGACGACCGGCGAGCACAACGACGGCATCATCCGCACGCCGTACCTCAAGCTGGTTTTCGGCGCGGAAATGGTCGCGCTCTTCGAGCGGACGAAAAAAATCTTCGATCCTTTGAATATTTTCAACCCCGGGAAGAAAGTCGGCGGCACGTTTGCTGACATCGAGCGGGACATGATTAAGACGGCACCGTAAAAAAGGCGCCTCGCGCGAGGCGCCCTTGCGGAAAGGACCAGGAAATCATCTGGCCCACTTCGCTAACTGGAGTTCGGCGGACAATCGCGCGCCGCGGTCGTTCCGGGCTGAGAAGGGCAGGTGCAGATGGTCGTACCGCTCCCCAACATCGGCCACGATCGGCGGTCTATACACCCGCATATCGAACCAGTACTTGAACAATTCGCCGGTCGGCTGTGACTCGTCGATTTTGTCCAGCTCGCAATTTTCGCACGCGCCGGAGTTGATCGGAAACGGGCAATCCCGACACCCTGTTGGTTCAGCCGCAATGCCGCAGACTGTCGACTCGGTGTCTAGCTCGTTCGGGTCAGGCGCCGCGTCCGCGTGATGCGCGGGAAGACGTAGAGCGGCCCATCGGACGATTCCCTTCACTGCTTTGGCTCGAGCTGCAGCCTCTTCTTCTCTGAACGGTAAGTAACGAGGCATGATATTTCCCCTTTTTTGCGAAAGTTTTTGAAAGATCAATCTCCTTGCCGGAAGTCGCACGCCGGAGGCGCTTGACTTATGGCACTTTTATACTACAACGTTTCCCGAATAACAGCAAGTGCTCTTTGGGGATAGCCGCCCCGCGGACGGCTTTGCCGTCCGCGGGAACTCTGCTATATTCCCTTGATGAAGCGCGCCCTCGCCGTCACTATCGTCGTCCTCTTGGCGCTTGGCATGCTCGGGATGTTCTTCCCCGCCCTCGTCTCCGGCAGACTCTGATTTTGTCCGGAGCTATTCCGGATCGCGTGAATAGCGAATCCAGGCGAGCCATGCAAGCAATCCCGCGAGAATCACGGAAAGCGGAATAACAATGCATTCATTCCGGAAGATAAGCGCATAGGCGAGCGCGAGGAGGATGCCTCCGATGAGGAACAGCGCCCTCTTCAATCGGTACTCGCGAGGCGGCATACTCTCCGCATAACCGCGCCATACGCTGATCAGCATCCATGCCACCAGGAGGCCGACGAGTACCATGAGCGGAATGAGAAGGCAATCGAACGATGCGGAGAATTCGAAGAAACCGGGCGGCAGGCCAAGAAGTGCGGCGGCCGCGAGCGTGCCCCCCGCTTCTCCCGCGGTCTCCCCGCTTGAGGTCGCTTGCGCGCCCTTCGCGCCCCCTTCAGTCGGAGTCTGAAGCGCGACATTCCCCCCGCCTTCTATCGTTTTGCCGCCTCCGGAGGAAGACCCGGGAGCGGGCGTCGAACCGCCCCCACTGGACTGTTCGTCGAACCGCCTGCTTGCGCCAACAAGGGCACCGTGAACCGGCGCTCAACGCTTATCGTCGGCGGCGAGGCCCGAGAGATGACGCGGTATACGTACGTCTCTCCCGGCGTCAGACCGGTGAGTAAGAAAGAATGATTCGTTACTTTCGTCGTGTCTTCGGGAGTGGCGAACGGGTAGCCAAAATTCGGAGGTATCAGGACCAGAGCGTAGGGGCCGCCGGAGACCGGGCCATAGACGACCTGGCTGGTCGAGAGAAGATTTGTTTCCCACGTTATCGTGGCTAGTCCGGACTGGCCCACGTTCGATATGTCGAGGGCTTTTTCGTTGAATATGAAGAGACTGTTCCCAATCGATCCCCCGCCTCCTCCTCCGCCAGAACCAAGAATAGTCCCACCGCCCGGCGGCGTTCCACCTCCTCCGCCGCCTTCGCCTCCTACGACCGTGTTGCCGCAGCGGGTGGTACCCCCGTTGAACCCGACGCATACGTCGAAGCCGAGCGTCTTTCCTTGATACGAATTATCGCTTGAATCGATGAAGGAAACGTTGTACGTGAACGTCTTTGATTCTCCGTTTCCAATCGCACCGAGAGGGACTTCACCGGCGGTCGAGAGGAAATTCGCAAGAGAGTCGTCGAAGAGTGTTCCGCTGTTCCCGGTTATAGAGAGATGCAGAA
Organism: Candidatus Kaiserbacteria bacterium; assembly: GCA_016217905.1. Taxonomy (GTDB): domain Bacteria; phylum Patescibacteriota; class Minisyncoccia; order Phycocordibacterales; family Phycocordibacteraceae; genus C7867-001. The sequence continues at coordinate 17,070 of JACRFL010000013.1, forward strand.
GGGCGCTGAAGTTGCCGGCATCAAAAACATTAATGGCTTCGGTCAAGACGTTTTGTGTCGCGCCGGAATTATTGGTGACCGTAACGGTGCCGGCCGTCGAGTCGAGCGGAAGAAAATTCGATTTGTTGAACAGCGGATCCGGGACGAACTGGACGCCAAGCGGCGCCTGTGCCAAGGCAACGCCGGCGAAGCCCGTCAGAGAGAGGGCGACGACCGGCAGTATCGAGATTTTAAGAAAGTTCTTCATACGTTTATTCGGCCGGGGTCGCCTCCGTCGGAGCGCTCTCGACAACTGCCGGAGCGCTCTCCGCCACCACTGCCGCCGGCTCCGCTGGAGCGACTGCGGGCTCGGGGATGGCTGGCTCGACCGGCGTTTCCACGGCCGCTTCCGGCTCCGGAGAGAGAATGTCCTCTTCACGTGTGACGGCCGGCTCGACCGCCGCCGGCTGATCGGGAGCGGCCGTCTCCGCGGGAGCGGTCTCTTGAGACGTTCCCTCTGTCGAGATAGTCGTTTCAGACGCCACGATCTCGGTCTCCTCGGACGCACCTTCCTCGACCGGCAGCGGCGCCACGACGTTCTCCGGCCCGATGAAGAGGGGGAACGGATCATAGATTCGGCCGCTCACGCTGCCAGAATTGAGCATCGGATTTTCCGGACCGATGGCGACGAGATGGATCCAGATGTAGCCGAGGAATCCGGACGGCACCGTCCAGGTAAACGCGCCGTCGTTTCCAGTAGTTTCGACTATCGTGTGCGTCGTGTCACCCAGACTTATTTTTCCGTCGTGGTTTACGTCCTTCACGTAGTAGATGCCGATGTCGAGGTCGCCGTCGGGGCCGTTGTTATTCGTCGCCGTCCACTTGATCTCGTAACTGTGCGTCCAGTACCACGTGTACGAGCCTCCCTCGTCCGGGTAGACGAGATCGATCGAAGGCGGCACGAGTTCTTTCCAATCGGAGGGCGCGTCGGTGTCGTAACCGGAAGGTACTCGAGCAAGGACGTTGCCCTCGGCGACATTTGCCGCCCCGGGATCCCAGACGTTCGGATTGTAATTCGTCCATCCGGTGTCGGGGGTGCCCCAGTTCATCTGGTCGACGATAATCCTGTCGGGACGTTTGAGGACAAGCATGTCGGCGTCGTTATCCAAACCGCCCCCGATTTTCGAATGTATGTTGATTTCGGTCACCTCGCTCGGCAGATACCAGTACGCGGGCAGGCCGCTCGAAACGGTCGTTGAGGTGGCGGTGGTTGACGTGGCAACGATGACCGCATATTTCTGCGCGGGAATGAGGAGTGTCGTCGGCAGGGTGTCACACGAGGTGTTGTCGCAAATCTGCCATCCGGAAATATCCAAAGGCACGTTTGTCTGATTGTAGATCTCCACCCATTCGTTCGTACCCTCCGCACCGCGCTCCGGCGTTTTCACGTTGTAGTAGATCTTGTTGATCCGGAATCCCCACGAAGCGAGATGGTTTTTTACTTTTTCCGTATCGTTAAATCCGCCACCCTCGTAGCTCGGGTAGTCGTGCCGCGTTTGCCAGCCGTTGTAATCGATGTCGAAGTCGCAGGTGCGGTTTTGGAGATTGCTGGTCCCCGCCGTGTAGGCGAATTCCCACGGGTCGAGCGCGGTTGTCGTGGCGGTGAGGAGCCCCGTAAGAGGACCGTGATACATCTGGGTGCCCCCGCGCGTCGCGGTAACGTCAAGCCCCGAGCAGAAATCGGCATCGCCGGTAAAGTTGGTCGAGGTGGCGAAGTATTGAAACGGATTGCTCGCTTGCGGGTCGATCGCAACCGTCTTTTTCGTAACATCTCCGGGCGGCATCGACACGGCCGTACTCGTCGCCTGCCAGCCGGAAGTTGTCAGCGAGAAATCGACCGAACCCGCCCGGAAGGCATTCTCGGTCGAGCTCTCGATATCGTTGTAGTATCCCCTTGTACTGCCGAGGCCGGTGATGCCGACGCTGTTAAGGCCGATCATGAGCGTGACGGCGAGCGCTTTAAGCGACAGCCGCGGCGTCGCCCTTATAAAAAACGGAGAGAGGACGCTCTTGCGCCTGTTCGCCCGCGCCGCGCGCGGCGCGCACGCGGCGCGCGGGCGCAGATCGAGCACATGCGCAGACGACGCGACGCGACGCGCCTTCCTCCTGGCGACCCTTCTCACCGGCACGGAAACACGCGCAGCGACAGTCGCTTTTTCTTTTTTCCGGGGAGTCTTCTTTATCGCTCCCGTTTTAATATGTACCGCCATATATCGGTGTGGAGGTCAGACCTTCATAGCGCGGCAGAATCACCGAGAGGATCTTCTCCTTTCGGCCGCTTCATCTTCCGCACCTCCCTCCGGATATTCTGCGCTTCGTCGAAGACGACGATGACAGCCGGCACGCCGATGAGAAGAACGAATCCGAACGGCTTTTTCGCGAAGTCGAGCAGGTAGCCGAGATACGGGACCGAGAAGAGCACCTTCCCGATTACCTCGCTTTGCCGCACCAGCTGCGGATCGGAATCTTCGTTCGCGTCTCCCTTCGTCGTGTAGTAGAAGACGCCGCCCCTCACCTCGTCAGAGACGATGCGATGGGTCGTCGGGACTTGCGTCTTCGTGTCCGGCCCGAACATGATGACGTCTCCCACCGCGTACTTCCCGAGAGGCTTGACCACCGTGAGCGCGCCCGTCTTGATGGTCGGCTCCATTGAGCCCGACTGAACTATTTTCACCTCGATATTCCCCGGTATCGGCACCAGGCTCACCACGAGGAGCGCGCCAAGCGCAAGGACGGCGCCGACGAGGACGTAATATGCGGTTTTGAAGAGTGTGTGCATGCGTGGCTCCGCTCGAGCCCCGGCTCTTCCGCGCCGCGAACATGCGGCGCGGAACCTGCCGATACTCGAGCGCTACTCGGTCAAGAGAGATCTCTTATTCAGGAGTGTAGGGCGGACGACTCGCAATACTCGTGCACCTGAAGCCAGAGTTGCTCCTTGTTTGCTCTGCGTACGCCGTCAAAGACGCCGAGAATGAATCCGACTGCGCAATGTTACCCATTCCAGAACCGTTGCAGCCGAATGCGCTGCCTGGAGTAGCGGTGAGCGTTCCTGCACACCATACAAGACCGATATTCTTGGTAGTGGTGGCGGTGAGGAATTGACCATTGCTGGGATCCATACTCATGATGCTGGTGAGCGATGAGAGCGGTCCGACGCCGCCGAGAGGAGTCTCGCCCACGTCATAGAGACCATTCCCGTTGGTATCTCCCCAGGTGAATACATTGAGGAAGTTGGATAACTCGCCTTTTCCAGTTGGATTACCAACCCCGTTCGCGTCACCCGCTGCTATTTCAGGAGCGAGTGGTTGTGCCGGGTTCTCTTGGTCATCTTTGTCGCCCACGATAAGGCATGAGTAGGCATCGTTGCTCGACACATGAAGCGATATTTCATTTGTACCCCAGTCAGCCGGCTTTACATCTCCAAAGTTGAAGAATGTATCTCCTTGGCCAAGGTCCTTTTCCGTCCAAAGCCGGCAGACCTGCTGGAAGGCAGAATCTGCTTTACACTGCGCCGGATCACGATGAATATTCAGCTTGAAGAGAAGTCCAGCCGGATTCCCTGAAGAGCCTCCGCCGGCAGACATGTTACGAACAACTATGTCAAGCGTGTTCTGTCCGTTCACCATCGCTCCCATGAAGGCGGCCTCTTGAGCGCCAGTCAAGGAAACAGCCGGATTATAGTTGAACTCGAGAGGGAGCTTATCGACAATAGTTGTTCCGTTGAGGATAATCTTGTACCCGTTGTCAGCCGCGAGAGCGAGATCTAAGTTCACGCTCACGACAGAGCCGTTCCACTGGAACTTGTTCTCGAATGTGTACTCTGCGTTATTGGTCGTATCGTTCAACGTTGTCGGATCAGTCGCCCAGATCCACTGCGCCGGAGCGAGAGCGGCTTCGCTCTGCCAGGCCGGATGTGGGCTGCTCACGTCAACAGCCGGAATGGGGAAAGGACCCTGATTTGAGGCTCCCGCGCTTGCTGCCACGACCTTTGTTGCTGTAGAGCTGTACACATTCACACTGCACGTCTCACAGTCTACGCCATTGTAGGTCTGCTTCGTGTGATCCACCTTGAGGTCAATGGAACCCGCGGTGAAGATGTTGCCCGTCGAGGTCTCGGTGTCAGCGTAGAACGCGATGGTCCCGCCGACCGCGAGAGCCGCGACGACCGCTATCGTCCCAGCGCTAAGAAGAATTTTATTCATGTTCTTTTGTTAGGCTGGTGACTATGCCGACCTCGGTGAACAAAGGAATCCTGGATTGTTTCGAGATTGCACTGCACGGAAGCTCACATCAGCAGTCAAACTGTCGGTCTGCGTGATGTTGTTTACCTGGGAACCATTGCAGACGATACCTCCAGTTGAATTGGCCGGGGTTCTTGGGCTGGTCGTACCCATCCCATCCTGCTCAAGAGGAGCTGCCGAAATAGCGCCAAAACACCACGCCTTACCGATGAAGCGCTCTGAACCGCCCGGCAATGGACCTCCTTCATCCGTCCAGATGTTCGTTTGAGAGTCAGCGAGGGCAACCGACGATGTCGCTGAGGCCGAGGCAAGCGTTCCCGAAGGGAGCGGCGTTTCGTTGTTCTCTAGAACATTGTCTCCGTCGTCAGCCCACCACATGAAGTTTACTGCCTGTGCCAATTCTCCGTTACCGGCACCATCTGATACATCACCATCCTGCCTTTCCGGTTCCGTAATACCGTTATCATCGTTACTCGTCAGCTTTACGTCAGCACAAACGTAGGCATCGTTGTTGTTTACGTGGAGACTGATAGTGTCCTCCCCTCGATCGCCTGGCTTAAGATCAAGAAAATTAAAGAATTTCTCAATCGTCAAATCCTTTAATTCCCAAGTCGTGTCTTGATTCAGAACACCGTTATAATAACTTTCGTTATCAACCTTCAGATCAATCGCGCCGGCGGTGAAGGTGTTGCCGGTTGATGTCTCCGTGTCCGAGAAGAACGCCCCTGTCGCGCCTAAAGTGGCCGCAACGACGAACACAATCACTCCCAGACTCAAGAGAATCCTTTTGTTAAGAAGTGCTGTCATAACGTATTCTTTGTTTACGCACCTTCTAAATAGGTGTCTGCAAACACGAATAGAGCGCGTTCGCACCCGCAGACGCCCCGTCTGCAACTGCCATAAGTAGATACCTCCCTAAGATCAAAGTCAACTTGTTGACAAGAACAAGAAATGCAATGCAATCATGGAGGCCGGACCTCCGCTAGAGACGGGCGACACTATCCCCACCCACACTTGCGCCTCCAGGACATTTCTGGCATACTGCGGGCACTCGCAGAGTATTCGAGCTTCGCTCGGCCGCTTGCGGCCGCAAGTGTTCAGTTTCGGCGAGGTTAACCGGTTAGACCCACCACATGGATAATCAGCAGTCAGTTCAGGGGAACAAGCTTTACGTAGGCGGAATCCCCTACCGCTCGACAGAAGACGATCTCAAGAAGACCTTTAGCGAGGCCGGCACGGTCGTCTCCGCGAGCATCATCAGCGACCGCATGACGGGCCGCTCGAGGGGCTTCGGCTTCGTCGAGATGGCTACCGAGGCGGAAGCGCAGGCGGCTATCGACCGCTGGGACGGCAAGGAGATGGACGGGCGCACGCTCTCGGTCTCTTTCGCACGCCCGCAGGGCGATCGTCCCCCGCGCCGCGAAGGCGGCTTCGGCGGCGGCGATCGCGGAGGCAACGGCGGCTATGGCCGCGGCGGATATTAATCCTTCTCGACAAAACAAAAACGCCCCTCGCCGGGGCGTTCTTGTTTACCCCGTTCATCCTCTCGATGGGAATGAGCCTCGGTTTTATAGGTGGTCTTAGGTAGCGAACAATAGTTCGCATGTAACGGACCGGTAAAAGTGTTAAGGTTCTTCCCGCGTGAGAACGAACTCTCTATAGTCTCATCGATACATTTCAAATGTCAAGCAAAATCTGAGGAAAAAACAGTGCAGAAGCTGTGCATATCTCTGTATACTACGTGCATATCATGACTCGCGACGAGAAGTGGCTCTTGGAGGAAAAATATCATGGAAACGCGACAGTCGCATATGCGGCGGATGCGAAGCGGCTCGCCTCCGGCGAGCCGCTCGGCTATGTGATCGGCTGGCAGCCGTTTCTCGGCCTCAACATCTATCTCGATTCGCACCCTCTCATCCCCCGCCCCGAGACGGAGTGGTGGACGGAGCAACTTCTAACCAACTTGGAAGCGAAGCTTCCAATTGGAAGCTTCGCTTCCAAGTTTAAGTTCCTCGACCTGTGCGCCGGATCCGGTGCCATCGGCTGTGCCGCGCTCGCGAGACTGCCGGACGCCCGGGTATATTTCGGCGAGATCGATCCGGCGCATACCGCGACCATTGTGAAAAACATTCGAGAAAATAATCTCGACGAACCACGCGCGGACATCCTCACCGGTGATCTCTTCGGACCGTTCGCCGGTTTGCGCTTCGACGTCATCGCGGCGAACCCGCCCTACGTTTCCGCAGGCCGCGCGCTCCCCTCAAGCGTCGCGGGCTACGAGCCGGCTACGGCCCTCTTCGCCGGAGAGGATGGCCTCGATATCATCCGCCGCATCGCGAAAGAGCTTTCGAAATATCTTAAAGAGAGCGGTACCGCGTGGATCGAGTGCGACAGCGCGCACGCGGCAGCCGCGTGCGCGCTCTTCGCGGAGCAGGGATTCGACGCACAGATACGCACCGACCAATACGGCGACTCGCGCGTTCTCGTAGTATCATTCCCCTGATGCCGGATCAACCGCTTCGACCGTTTGCGCCCCCGCCCGCCCTGTTCGACACGCTGCATGTGTCGGGGATTTCTTCCGACGCACTGGTGACGTGGGCTCTGTACGCGGTTTTCACATTCTGGGCGGTCTACACGCTCGTCGCCGTCTATCACTGGCTCAAATATTCGCACGCCTCGTGGATCGCCTTCCCCGCGATCGCGGCACACGTGTTCGTATCATTCGCGCTCATGCTCTATGCGCTCTCCGGCGCCGCGTTCCCGTTCACTTCCTATTTGCCATGAAAGAATTCGAGCTTGAGCCGGGCGAACATGTCGTGCTCGAAACCCGCAAACACTGGTTCCTCTTCTTAACTGAACTCCTGCCGTATTCCATCATCGCCCTCACTCCTTTCGCTCTCCCGAAGCTGCTTGTGCTCGCGCCGCCTCTGGTACCGTATGCGACATTTTTCGACTACCACACGCCGTTTTCGCGCGCGGCGCTCGGCGTCTGGCTGCTCGTCGCGTGGACGAGCGCGTGGGGCGCCTTCACCCGCTACTTCCTCAACGCGTGGATACTCACCAACGAACGCATTGTGAACATCAAGCAGCGCAGATACTTCTCCCGCGGAGTCTCCAGTCTCTTTCTCTCGCGCGTGCAGGACGTGACGACAGATGTTACGGGTGTGCTCCCCTCGCTCCTCGGCCTCGGCGACATCAAGGTGCAAACCGCGTCGGAGGATGTCGAGTTCGTCATGCGCGGCATCCCGCGCCCGGAGCAGATGCGCGACCTGATCCTTAAATACGTTCCCGAAGAACCCCAAAATACCGGCGTCTGATATACTCAAACGTATATGGCTGAGCCGCTCTCAACCGACCCGTACAAGGGTGTCCGCGACTTCTACCCCGCCGAGTGGGAGAGGGTGGGCGCGATGTTCAGCGCAATTCGGGATACGCTTCGCGCCTGGGGATACGAAGAATACAACGCCTCCCCGCTTGAGCGCACCGAACTCTACGAGGCGAAGACGTCAGAAGAGATAGTGAACGAGCAGACCTACACCTTCACCGACCGCGGCGGTCGAAGCGTGACGCTCCGCCCCGAGATGACTCCCACGCTTGCGCGCATGGTCGCCGCCAAACGCCGCGAACTCACCTTTCCGCTGCGTTGGTTTTCCATCGGCAACCGCTTCCGCTACGAGCGTCCGCAGAAAGGCCGCCTCCGCGAGTTCTACCAGGCGGACATCGACCTCGTCGGTCTTCCCGAGGGCGAGGCGGACATCGAAATCGTACAACTCGCCTCGGCGATACTCACTGCGTTTGGCGCTACAGAACGCGATTTTATTATTCGAGTTAACTCTCGCTCACTTCTAAACGCCGCGTGCGAAGCGGCTGGACTTACCGGCGACGCAGTCAGACAGTATCTGCGTCTTCTCGATAAGAGATCGAAAATGACTCCTGAGGCCTTCCGAGCTGCTTCAACCGCGATTACCGCAACCGATCCGCTCACGCTCATCGATTCAAAAAAAATGGATGCCTTTATCTTTACGCTCAAAGAGCGCGGCATCGGCAATATCGTCTTCGACGCCGGCATCACGCGCGGTTTTGACTATTACACCGGCATGATTTTTGAGGTATTCGATACGAATCCGACGAACCCGCGCTCGCTCTTCGGCGGCGGACGCTATGACGGCCTGGTCGCACTCTGGGGCGACGACGCCGTCCCGGCGGTCGGCTTCGCGCTCGGGGATGTTACGCTCGCCGACTTTCTTGAGACGCATTCGCTCCTACCGAAGTCAGACTTCGGTAGGCCGCAGGTGTATCTTGGCACGCCGACCGCCGGCGACATCCCCGCTGCACAAGCATTCGCTGATACGCTGCGCAAAGAGGGCTTCCGCGTTTTCGTCAATCTCTCCGACCGCTCGCTCGGCGACCAAATAAAAGATGCCGTGAAGCGCGGCGTCCCGCTCTTCCTCGCGTATGGTGTCGACGAGGTTGCTCGCCAAACGGTCCGCATGAAGATACTCCGTACCGGCGAAGAAGCTGAACTCCCGGCGTCCGAGCTCCCCGCGCGGCTGCGCGCTGGGAGCTAGCCCTATGCGCGCGATCACTTTCGACATCGAGTCCATCTCCGATTCCATGGTGCGCGGGCGCATCGATGTCACCGAACAGGAGCTCACCGTCGTCGCCATCCACGATTCGGAAACCGGCGAGTTTTCTTCATATTTCAAAGAAGACTTGCCGAGACTCTGGCCGGTACTCGAGCGCGCCGATATGCTCATCGGTTTCAATTCCGATGCGTTTGATATTCCGCTCTTGAACCGCTACTACCCAGGCGATCTCTCCCCTATCCGCTCGCTTGACCTGCTCGCCGAAGTGCAAAAAGTCCTCGGCCGGCGCATCCGCCTCCAATCGCTCGCGGAAGCGACCTTGGGCAAAGGGAAAAAGGGCGACGGCCTTTTGGCCGGCGAGTGGTGGCGCGAGGGGAAGAAAGACAAGGTCGCGCAGTACTGCATCGAGGACGTCCGGCTGACGCGCGCTCTCTACGACCACGCGATGGCGCACGGCGTCCTCAAATACAAAGACCTGCGCGATATCCGCGACATCAAGCTCGACACGTCGCACTGGAACGGCGCCATTTCCGCGACCCCCACGATGACTCATGCGCTCCCGCTATGAAATCCTCTCTTACAATTCCCCTCTCGATAATTCTTGGCGGCGTGATCGTTGCGATAGCAGTCTACGCTTCAATGCCCAAAAAAATCCAGACTGATTCGGGATCCGGTAACCCCGCCCTCGTACGGCCGGTAAGTGCAAGCGACCATATCCTCGGTAATCCCGCAGCGAAAGTCGTGATTGTCGAATATTCCGACTTCGACTGTGACTACTGCAAAAGTTTTCACGACACGCTACACCAGATTATCGCGAACGAGGGCGCGCGGGGCGACGTCGCGTGGGTCTTCCGCGAATTCCCTCTTTCTGAAATACACCCGAACGCGCTCTCCCACGCCCGCGCCGCCGAGTGCGCTGCGGCCGCCTCCGGCAATGACGCGTTCTGGAAATTTGCAAATGCGCTCTTCGCGAATCAGCCGGCTGACCCGAAGGACTACGGTATCATCGCCGCCGCGGCGGGCATCTCGGGCGACGCCTTCGCGGCCTGCTACGCGACCGCTTCAACGACGCTTGACGCGCGAATCGCTGCCGATCGCCGAAACGCGCTCGATGTCGGCGCGCAGGGCACCCCGTATTCGCTCCTCATCACCGCCGACAAACCGCCTGTCGTTATCGACGGCGCCTATTCCTATGAGGCGGTAAAAGAACTCGTCGACCAAACACTTGGAAACTAGAGTCGGCAGTTTTTACTCCTCCACCAACTTAAGCCGATAGATATCAAACGAATTGTCGCCTTCAAACATATCGGAGGGGTTGGGGAGATATTTTCTTTGTCTTGAAATTTCCTCGGTCGCATCGTTGATAAGACGATGAAAGACCGCGAAATCTTCTTCGCGCTCTTTGAAGTCTATTTCATATCGCCGCATCTGCGGAGAGCCATCGGCATTCTTCGTCTTCTTGCATTCATACACGATGAAGCGCCGTACTGGCTTCCCGAACATAACACTTGCGGTGTAGTAGTTGAATATCGCCTGAATGATGAAAAGCGTCTTCGCCGCGCCCCTCTTCGTAAAGGACGCGACGAACTTGTGGTCCACGATGTCGACCGCGCCCTTTTGAATACGCGACTCTACCATCAGATCCGAAACCGCCTTGATCGGGAGCGAGAGCCCTTCCACTTCTACCACTCCCCGCACTTCAACGCCAAGTACTTTATGCTTTGGCGGTCGCGCCAAATAATAACCAATGGCCCGCGAATATTCCGTTTCCATCGCCTTCCGCTTCTCCCTCTTCGCGCTTCGCGTTGTTGCCGTTCCGAAATCAATCTCGAAGTCTCCGACGTCGCGCAGGTAATCGAGACCTTTTTGTATAGCACTATCTTTGGACACGCCCAAGTAGAAATGTTCGAGCGCTCGGTGAGCGGCACGTCCGACGACCGAAGCGGGTGTTGTCGGCGTGTCGTATATCTCTTCCACATAGCGCTTGTACCAGGCAAGCGGATTGCGCAGGAACGCCATCAAGCTTGAGTGGCTCCAGTGCTTGATGGGCGGTTTCGGTCTCCTTTTTGTCGCCTTTTTCTTTCCCCCCATAGGAGGAGTATACCTTCTAGTACGACTTCAGGTGCCGCGCGCTCTCGTGCGTACGAATCTTCTCAAGCGCCTTCGCTTCAATTTGACGGATGCGCTCCCGAGTCACGCCGAATTCCCTCCCCACTTCTTCAAGCGTGTGGTAAATGCCGTCCATGAGGCCGTGACGCATCTCGAGGATCTTGCGCTCTTTGGGCGAAAGGTCGGAGAGGATGGCGCGTACTTGTTCCGCGAGGATGCGCTCCGAGGATTCCTGTATCGGGGACGGGATCTTGTCGTCGGGGATGAAGTCGCCCAAGGTCGACTTCTCGTCGTCGTCGGAGCCGACCGGATTCTCAAGCGAGAGGGTGTCCTGATTGATTTTCTCTATCTGATATATCTTCTCCGGCTCCACCCCCATCTCCACCGCGATCTCCTCCGCCTGCGGGTCGCGACCGAGCACCTGGGCGAGGCGGCGCGATACCTGCTTGTATTTGGCGATGGTCTCGACCATGTGGACGGGGATGCGGATGGTGCGCGACTGATCCGCGAGCGCGCGCGTAATCGCCTGGCGAATCCACCACGTCGCGTACGTCGAGAACTTGTATCCTTTCTTCCAGTCGAATTTGTCCACCGCGCGGAAGAGGCCGAGGTTCCCCTCCTGGATGAGGTCGAGGAGAGTGAGGTCGGGACTGCGTCCGACGTATTTCTTCGCAATGGAGACCACGAGGCGAAGATTGCTCCTCGCGAGAATGTTGCGCGCTTCTGCGTCCCCCTTCTCGATGCGCTTGGCAAGCTCGCGCTCCTCAGCGGCGGTCAGGAGCGGATACTGCCCGATCTCGCGCAGGTAGATTTGAATGGAGTCGTAGCTCGTCGAGTGGCGATCTTTGATGTTGCGTGTGGCAAGGTACTCGTCTGCGGCGTCCTCAAGCATGCCGCCCTCGAGCACGTCAACGCCGGCCGCGGCGAAGCGCTCGTAGAGCGACTCGAGGAAGCTTACATCGTCCTCGATGTGCGGGAACGACTTGAGAATTTCGCTGTAGGTCACATAACCGCGCTCCTTTCCTTTCTCGATGAGCGAGTCCGCCGAGAGCGACTTCTGCACGTACGCTTTCGCCTTCGCGCCGCGCAGGGCGGCGTGGACGATTTGTTTCTTCGTACGCCTGGGCGCGACACGACGCTTCGCGACTTTTCTCTTCTTCGCGGGCGCGCGCCTCTTCGCGGCGCGCTTGAGTCCCATCCGAAACGTCCTTTTTTTCTTGCGTATGATTGATTTTGCCATGTGAAAATGAATAGAGGGGAACTATGCACCGAGTGCGGCGAGCCGCGCGGAAAGCTTTGCACACTGTTTTTGCATATCACCGACCAACAAGGCGTCTTCCGATGCCTCGGCCCTGCGTAGCGCCCTTACCGCTTCCTGATACGCCTCGCGGATAACCGCTTCTTCAAGGGCGCAAAGAAGCTCGTCTCCCGCCTTCTCGTCCGGATTTTCGCCGAATGTCTGTTCTGCATAGAACAGGGACGATTCCAAAAGCGCGATAGGCGGCAGTTCTTGAGCTTCGGTAATCCGACAATACTCCGATGTGACGCGCTTCGCAAGCGGCGTATCGGGATAAGCCCGGATAACCGCAAGAAGTTGTTCCGAACGGATTTCCGATGCCGAACGGGCCGGCGGCGTTGTTTTTCGCATGCTCGCCGTATCCGTGTCGACCGTAAAATCTTTCGGCAAGCGTTTGAGCGATTCGCGCACGGCCTCGCCGGAGATCCCGAGCGCGCGGGCGGCCGCTTGTACGAAATGTTCGCGCTCCATCGGGCTCGGTATCGCGTTGATGAGCGGAAGCACGATGCTTTCGGCCAGCCGCAAGAACCGGTGAGGGTCGCGCTCCTGCTCGGCGAGAACGCCGAGAAAGAACTCTACGACCGGTTTAGCGGCGGCGACGCGCTTGCCGAATTCCGCCGCATCTTCGCTGATAAGGTCAGCCGGATCTTTTCCGAAAGGCAGTGCGACTGCCTTGACCCGAAGTCCCTGGCGAAGGGTCAGTTCGGCCGCGCGCGCCGTCGCTTTGAGTCCGGCGGGATCGGCGTCAAGAACAAGCATCACGTTCTCGCTGTAGCGCTTCATAAGACCCGCGTGACGGCCAGTGAGGGCCGTGCCCGAGAGAGCGATCGTGTTCTGGAAGCCCGCCTGGTGCGCCAAGATAACGTCTATCTGCCCTTCAACGAGCATCGCGAAGCCGCGCGTGCGAATGGCGTCTTTCGCCATATCCATACCGAACAATACTTCGGACTTGTGGTAGAGCTCGGTCTCGGGGCTGTTGAGATACTTCGCCTGCTCGTCCGCGGAGAGCGCGCGGCCGGTGAAGCCGACCACGCGGCCGACGGCGTCGCGTATCGGGAACATCAGCCGATTGCGGAAGCGGTCGTAGTAGGTGCCCGGCTTCCCGTCGGCTTCTTTGATGAGTCCCGCGGCAAGCAATTCCTGCGTGGAGAATCCTTCCGCAGTCATCGCCTCAAGCAGCGCGCGCCATGCCTCCGGCGCATACCCGAGCCGCCAGGCGCGGATAGTTTCCTCCGTAAGACCGCGCCGCTTCGCATACGGAGCGGCGGGACTCTCGGCGAGCTTGCCCGCATACCATTCGCTCGCGCGATTCATCAGGGCGCGCAGACGCTCTTTCTTCGATGTATCTTCTTTCCCGGCACTACCATATATGGTAGTGATTTGGACGCCAGCCTTCTCGGCAAGAATCTTGAGCGCGCCCTTGAAATCAACTCCTTCGATCTTTTCAATGAAAGAAAAACCGTCGCCGCCCTCCCCACAACCGAAGCAGTGCCACGTCCCGCGTTCGGAACTCACGTGAAAGGACGGCGTTTTCTCTTTATGGAACGGGCAGAGGCCGCGCATGGACTTTCCCGCCCGCGTGAGCTTCACATAGGGGTTGATAATCTCGACGATGGAGAGACGGTCTTTGATTTGGGCGACCGTGTCTTTCGCCATAGGTCAGAGCGCTCGCGGAGTGCGCGGGGCAAAGGATGTCGTGCGCGATTCGTAGGTCGGTGCCGGGCGCTCGGCCTGGAGCTTCTTGATGTACGCGAACTTCTTGCTGCCAGAGAAACCGGTCCCCGACGGTATGAGTCGGCCGAGAATGACGTTCTCTTTCAGTCCGCGCAAGCGATCCACCGATCCGCGAAGCGCGGCATTGATAAGGATCTTCGTCGTCTGCTCAAAGGAGGCAGCCGAGAGGAACGAGCGGCGGGAAAGCGCGCTCTCCTTGATGCCAAGCACGATCTCGTGCGCCGAGGGAGCCATCTTGCCCGCCTCCTCCATCTCCGCGACCGATTTCGCAAACTCCCAATCTTCCACGACGTCGCCGACCGAATAGTCGGTGTCGCCCGCATCCGTGATCTTCACGCGCGAGAACATCTGCTTCACGACGACCTCGAGGTGCTTTCGAGAGACGGGCGCGCCCTGGAGTTCGTATATCTTGGACGCCTCCGTGATGATGTACTCCTGCACCGTCGCTCGGCCGGCGTGCTCGAAGAGGTCGTCGAGGTCAGCAGAACCGTCGGTGAGTATCCGGCCCTTTGTGACCGTATCGCCCTCCTTCACCAAAGGAACGCGCGGATACGGCGCGAGGTACTCGTACGCCGAACCGTCCTTCTTCCCTTGTCCGGCAAGCGGCGCCACGACGATGACCTTCTCGCGTCCCTCCTCTTTTATCTCGGTCACGATGCCGTCGGACTTGCTGATGACGGCCGGATTCTTCGGGGAGCGCTTCTCGAATACCTCCTCGACGCGCGGAAGGCCGCTCGTGATATCGCCGCCGACCGATGCGACGCCGCCGGCATGGAAGGTGCGCATGGTAAGTTGCGTGCCCGGCTCGCCGATGGCCTGCGCCGCGATCGTGCCCACCGCCTCGCCGAGATCGACGAGCTCCTGGGTCGTGAGATCCATGCCGTAGCAGGTCTGGCAGACGCCGTAGCGCGTCTCGCACGACATCGCCGAGCGTGCGACGATCGACACGATCGAGGAAGCCGAAAGATCCTCGGCGTCAATCGCGGAGAGATAGTGCCCCTTCTTGAAAAGGGTCATGCCGTCTTCGCTCTTTGCGTCTTCGGCGAGGACGCGGCCGCGAAGCGCTTCGGCATAATTGATCTGGATGCCCGAAGCACTCACGCGATTGATCTTCACGCCGCGCTTCGTGCCGCAGTCTTTCTCGGTTACGATGGAGTCCTGCGCCACGTCGAAGAGGCGGCGCGTGAGATATCCGGCTTTTGCGGTGCCGAGCGCGGTGTCGGTAAGGCCCTTCCGCGCGCCATGGGTGCTCATGAAGTACTCGATCGGATTCAACCCCTCGATCATCGACGAGGTGATCGGCACCTCGATGGTCTGGCCCGCGGTGTTCTGGATAAGACCCTTCATGCCCGCCATCTGGGTAAGGTTGCCGAGGGTACCGCGCGCTCCGCTTCGTACCATGTCGGCGACGGAGCCCATCGGGTCGAGCTCGAGCGCGACCTGCTCCTCAACCGCCTGCTTGGATCCCTGCCAAATCTCGATGGCCATGCGACGCTTCTCTTCCTCGGAAAGAAGGCCGTTTTTATAATCCTCTTCTATCTTGGCGACCTTGGTGACCGCCTCCGCGACGATGCGCGCTTTCTCCTTCGGCACGGAAACGTCGTCGATCGCCCACGAGATGCCCGAGCGCGTCGCGTAGTCGAAGCCGAAGCGCTTCACCTTGTTTACGATGTCCGGAACGGCGTCGAGGCCGTAGCGGGCGATGCAATCGTTGACGATCCACGCGAGCGCTTTTTTGGTGATGGTCTCGTTGACGAACGGATAGTCGGCGGGTAGGACGGTGTTGAAGAGGAGCCGGCCGACCGTGGTCTCGAACGGACGGTTCTCGAATGCCGCGTACTTCTCCTTGCCGCTCATCGGAAGCACCCGGACCTTGGCTCGCAGATCGATGGCGCCGTATTCGGACGTGAGGATCGCCGCGTTCGGCGATGCGAAATACTCTCCTTCGCCCTTCGCGGCGTCGACCGCCTTCGTGAGCCAGTAGACGCCGAGAATGATGTCGAGTGGTTTCCCCGTGAGCACGATCATCTCGCCGGAACCCGGCTTGAGGATGTTCTTGTTCGCGCTCATGATATTTTTGGCTTCCCACTGCGCCTCCTCCGAAAGGGGCACGTGCACCGCCATCTGGTCGCCGTCGAAGTCCGCGTTGAACGCGTTGCAGACGAGCGGATGGAGCTGGATGGCGTCTCCTTCGATGAGCCGAGGACGGAACGCCTGGATGCCCTGGCGGTGCAGGGTCGGCGCGCGGTTGAGGAGCACGTGCTTCCCCTTGATGGCTTCTTCAAGAAGTTCCCACACTTCGGCAACGCCGTCCTCGATGAGGCGACCGGCGCCGCGAATGTTGAACGCGAGTTCGCGTTCGAGCAGACCCGCGATGACGAACGGGCGGAAAAGCTCGAGCGCCATGTGCTTCGGAAGACCGCACTCGTCGAGCTCGAGGTCCGGACCGACGACGATGACCGAGCGGCCGGAGTAGTCAACGCGCTTGCCGAGAAGATTCTGACGGAAGTATCCTTGCTTGCCCTTGAGGTAGTCGGCGAGCGACTTGAGCGGTCGGCGCTGCGCGAGCGTCATCGCGCCGGCGGAAGCGCCCCCCTTCCTCACGGAATTGTCGAGGAGCGCATCGACCGCTTCCTGGAGAATGCGCTTCTCGTTCCGGAGGATGACCTCCGGCGCATGAATGTCGATGAGCTTCTTGAGGCGGTTGTTACGGTTGATGACGCGGCGATAGAGGTCGTTGACGTCGCTGGTCGCGTGGCGGCCGCCCTCAAGAGCGACCATGGGGCGAAGCGCCGGCGGGATGACCGGGATGCGCGTGAGGAACATCCACTCGGGCCGCACTCCGGAGGCGATGAGGCCAGCAATGAGCGAAAGGCGTTTTGCGAGCTTCTCGCGCTCGGCGGCGCCGGCGTGCTCGTAACGCGCCGCGAGAGTCTTCTCAAGCTCCGTGAGGTCAATCGAACGGAAAATATCATAAATAGCCTCGGCCCCAATCCTCGCTTCAAAGAGACCGCCGTACTTCACCGAGAAGCGGTGATACTCGAGCTCGTCGAGGACCTTGCCGACGACGACGCCTTCGATCTCGGATTTTGCGAGCGTCATCTTCTCCTTCAGAGCATCGCGATCTTTATCGCTTCCGAGCGACTTGTACTTCGACTTATACTCGCTCTCGAGCTCGGCGAGGAGGCGCTTCTTTTCCTCTTCGACGACCTTCGTGACGATGTAGCCCGCGAAGTAGACGACCTTCTCGATATCGGCCGCGGAAGCACCGAGCAAGAGCGCCATACGCGAGGGCACCGAGCGGAGGAACCAGATGTGCGCGACCGGCGTGCACAACTCGATGTGGCCCATGCGTTCGCGGCGCATGATGGAGCGGGTGATCTCGACGCCGCACTTGTCGCAGACGATGCCCTTGTACCGGATGCCCTTGTATTTGCCGCAATAGCACTCGTAGTCCTTTTCCGGGCCGAATATCTTCTCGTCGAAGAGCCCGTGCTTCTCCGAACGCTGGGTGCGGTAGTTGATGGTCTCCGGCTTCGTCACTTCGCCCGAGGACCACGCGAGGATGCGCTCGGGCGAGGCGAGCGTGAGCCGAAGCGCGTTCCACGTATCGCGCGGAAGAAGTTTACGGGGGGTGAAGGACATATGCGTGATGTTTAAATTTTTAAATGTTTAAATATTCCATTCACGCCTCCGGCTCCGACGGGAGCGAGAGCGGCTCGACATCAAGCGCGAGGCCGCGGATCTGGTTGGTGAGAACGGCGAAGGAAGCCGGGGTACCCGTATGACTGATCGGTTCGCTTTTGACAATCGCATCGAAAGCGGCGGAACGCCCCTGGATGTCGTCCGACTTGATGGTGAGCATCTCGCGCAACGTGTACGCGGCGCCGTAGCCCAAGAGCGCCCACACCTCCATTTCGCCGAAGCGCTGGCCGCCGTTCTGCGCCTTGCCGCCAAGCGGCTGCTGAGTGATGAGCGAGTACGGGCCGATGGAACGCATGTGGATCTTGTCCTCCACCATGTGATGGAGCTTGAGAACGTACATGTAGCCGACCGCGATATCCTGCGCGAAGGCCTCGCCCGTGCGGCCGTCGTAGAGCCGCATCTTGCCACTCTTGTCGAATCCAGCGAGAGCGAGTTCTTCGCGGATCTCGTCAGCGGTCGCGCCCGCAAACGGCGGGACGACTGCCTGATACTGGAGCGTATGCGCCGCGAGCCCGAGATGCATCTCGAGAATCTGTCCGAGGTTCATGCGCGACGGGACGCCAAGCGGCGTGAGGATAATGTCGACCGGATTGCCGTCCTTGTCGTACGGCATGTCGGCAATCGGCAGCACGCGGCTGATAACGCCCTTGTTACCGTGACGTCCGGCAAGCTTGTCACCGACCGAAACATTGCGTACTTGCGCGACCGTCACGACGATCTTCTTAATGATACCCGTCTCGAGCTGATCGCCCTTCTCGCGGGAGAAAACACGCACGCCGATGACGCGGCCGCGCTTCCCGCCCTCCATCCGGAGCGACGTGTCCTTCACGTCCTTCGCCTTGTCGCCGAAAATGCTCCGGAGGAGGCGCTCTTCCGGCGTGAGCTGCGTCTCGCCCTTCGGCGTTACCTTGCCGACGAGGATGTCGCCCGGGCGCACCTCCGCGCCGATGCGGATCACGCCCTCTTCGTCGAGGTTCTTGAGCCGGAGTTCGCCGACGTTCGGGATGTCGTGCGTAGTCGTCTCGGGGCCGAGCTTCGTGTCGCGCACCACGCACTCGAAGTCTTCGATGTGTACGGTCGTGAACTTCGCCTCTTCGACGAGACGTTCGGAGATGATGATGGCGTCTTCGTAGTTGGCGCCATTCCAGCTCATGAACGCGACGCGCACGTTCTGACCGAGCGCGAGCTGGCCCTGATCGGTCGAGGAGTTGTTCGCGAGCACGTCGCCCTTCTTCACCCTTTCGCCGAGAGCGACCGAGGGCCGCTGCATGAACGCAGAGTTCTGGTTGGTCTGGGTGAGTCCCTGGAGGCGGTACTCCTTCTTCTTCCCCTCCTTGTTTTCTACGACGATTTTGCGCGCATCGACGTATATGACTTCGCCGGATTCGCTTGCGAGCACGAGGCGGCCGGTCGAGCGCGCCGCGTGCGTCTCGATGCCGGTGGCGACAAGCGGCGCCTCGGGGATGAGGACCGGAGTCGCCTGCTTCTGCATGTTGGAACCCATAAGCGCGCGGTTCGCGTCGTCATGGTCGACAAACGGAATCATCGATGTCGCAATGGAGAACATCTGGTAGGTTGAAGCATCCATGAGCGTGATCGAGTCGCGCGGAACGATGATCGGATTGCCCTTGTGGCGCGCCTCGACGAAGTCGGATGCTATTCTGCCGGAGTCATCGAGCTTGGTCGCGCCGTGCGCGATCATCTCAAGTTCCTCGTCAAGCGCGTTCAGATATACAACCTCATCGGTCACCTTTCCCCTCGAAACGCGGATGTAGGGCGTTTCAATGACGCCGAAATCGTTCGTGCGCGCGTGGGTCGCGAGCCGAAGGATAAGGCCGATGTTCTGCCCTTCCGGCGTATGGATGGGACAGAGGCGGCCGTAGTGAGAAGGATGCACATCGCGCACCTCGAAGCCGGCGCGCTCTCGGGTGAGGCCGCCAGGGCCGAGCGCGGAGAGCGTGCGCATGTTCTCGAGCTCGGCGAGGATGTTCTGCTGGTCCATGAACTGCGAGAGCTGGTTCGCGGTGAAGAACTCGTGCACGGAAGCGTGAAAGGGGCGCGGATTGACGAGCGCCATCGGGAGCGTGGTCTCGCTCTCAATCGTCGACATGCGATCCTGGATGTTGCGCTTCATGCGGCTCATGCCCACCCGCATGCGCGCCTGGAGAAGCTCGCCGACGAAGCGGACGCGGCGGAAGCCGAGGTGATCGATGTCGTCGGGACGTGCCGACAGATCCGCATTCAGCTTCGTGATCTCCGAAATGATGCGGACGAAGTCCGCGAGCGCGAGCGTGCGCCTCTCGAGCGCCTTCTCGGTCGTCGGCAAACCGAAACGTGCATTGAGACGATGGCGGCCGACCTTCCCGAGGTCGTAGCGTTCGGCGCTGAAGAGTGATTGCACAAAATTTTTCGCATTCTCTGGCGTCGCGAGGTCGCCGTCGCGCATGCGGCGGTGGATCTCGACGTACGCTTCCTCGACCGACTTCGCCTCGTCGTGGACTAGGGTCGCTTTTATCGCCGCGAGCGCGAGCGGATCGTTTGCGAAGTGCTTGGCTACCGCCTCGCCGACGACGCCGCCGAAGACGGTGAGTATCTGAGTGATGGGAAATTTGCGTTTCCGGTCGATCTTCATGAATATCGCGCCGTCGGCCTCCGAGTCGATCTCGATCCACACGCCCCGAAGCGGGATGATCTTCGAGCCGAAGTACTGCTTCCCGCGGATGAGCTCGGAGACGAAGAACGCGCCGAAGCTCCGGGCAAGCTGCGGGACGATGGCGCGCTCGACACCCGAGACGATGAAGGAGCCGTGCGGCGTCATGATCGGCATGTCGGTGAGGAAGATGTCCTGCGTCTTCTCCGAACCGAGCGTTTTATTCACGAGACGGACAGTCACCTTGATTGGCGCCTCGTACGTGCGCATATTTTCGCGCGCGAAGTCCTCGTCGTATTTGGACTCGCCGACTTCGAAATCTTCAAACCGCAACTCGAACTTCTTCCCCGAGTAATCGGTGATCGGTGAGAATTCCTTGAAAAGCTCGGTGAGACCGTCTTTGAGAAGCCAGTCGAACGAGCTGCGCTGGTGCCCCACGAGATCCGGGAATGGCACCTGCGGCGCCCGGAACGCGCCGAAAGTCTTCTGGACGATGTTTTTGCGCATATGGTGGTAACGTGAGGTGGTTAAAAAGGAAAACTATATACAAATGCGAACGCACGGAAATAAATCCGCTTGCGCTATCGCGTTTTTCTCCGGTTCCCGTATGAACTACCCAGCCCTCCATTCCATTACTCACTCGTATCTTGTATGCTCACTGTATCAGCTCGCCTCTTTTCGCGCAAGAGGTGTTGGGGATAAGAAGCTAACGCTTCGTGCGCCACGCATCAATCTTGGCGTGGTGGCCGGTTCGGAGAACTTTGGGAACGCGATACTTCTTACCTTTGTATAAAATTGTCTCGGGGCGGGTGTAGACGGCCGATGAGGCGATACGACGCTCCTCCACGGAGGCGTCCTTGCCGAGGACGCCCGGCAGGCGGCGCGTGACCGCATCCACGATTGCGAGCGCCGGCACTTCCCCTCCGGTATACACCGCTTCGCCGACGGCAAATTCTTTCACCGGCGCGAACGTCTTGAGGATCTTCTTCGCGCGCTCGTCGATGCCCTCGTAGCGGCCGCAGACAAGGACGACATCCGTGTACTTTGCAAGCGCGTCTGCATACTTATTTGTGAATTGCTTCCCGCTCGGACTAAACCATATAATTAGCGGCTTTTTCATGTAGGACGTACGACGTCCTACATTCTTTTTCAAAGCTTTTTCCACGGCTTTGACGACCGGGAGTGCGGTCATCACCATCCCGGGGCCGCCGCCATACGGACGTTCATCCACCTTGCCCCACTTGTTGTCGACGAAATCACGCGGGGTCTGATACGTTACAGAAATCTTCTTCTCCTTCCGCACGCGCCCGATAATCGACGCCGAAAGATACGCGTCGCACGCTTCTTCAAACAATGTAATCAAATGGAATTTCACTTCTATAATTCTTCAACGACCTGATCCACGGTCTTGAACTCCTGTTCGCGCTTGCCACCGACCGGCTCGTTTATTTTGAGATTCACGCGCGCATTCCCTTTCATCCCGACGACCCGCAGAAGGATGCGAAGCGCCTCGGCGGTCTTGCCGCTCTTACCGATTATCTTGCCCATGTCCTCCGGGTGGACGGTGAGCGTGAGGAGGACGCCCATCTGATCAATGGTGCGCGTGATCTCGACCGCCTCGGGACGGTCGACGAGCGCCTTCACTGCGTATTCCAGAAATGCTTGGTCAGATTCCATACAGGGATATTTAGAATGGTAGCACCGCCCTGTGGGCGATGGGGTTACGCGGCCGGTGCCTCTTCGGCTGCCGGAGCTTCCGCGGGCGCAGCATCTTCTGCCGGAGCCGGTTCAGCTTCCACGGCGACTTCTGTCTCCGTCGACATAGGTGCTGCCTCTGCTGGAGCTTCGGCTGCGGCCTTTTCAGCGACCGCGGCGACCTTCGCGGCTTCCGCCGCCGCCGCTTCTGCGGCGATGACTTCTTCGCTCTTCTGCGGGGACTTGCGCGGGAGGACGTTCACCTTCTTCCCTCCGATGACGCCTTTATTGATAAGAAGATTGCGGATGGAGTCGGTTGGTTGGGCGCCCTTCGCGATCCACTCCTTCACGCTCTCTTCGTCGAACGTAAGTGCTTTGCTGCGCGGGTTGTAGGTACCGAGAAGTTCGACAATGTTGCCCGCTTTCGCCGCGCGCTCCTTCTCAAGGACGACAATGCGAAACGCCGGATCGTTGGTCCGGCCGATGCGCTGAAATCGAATCATCAACATAAGCGCGACTATAGCAGAAGCGCTGCAATATTGCTAGAGTACGAGAAATGGCAGCGGAAACACTCTACGAGGGCCCGATAACGATGACCCGGAAAGGCATCGGCTTTTTCTCGGTTGGCGCCGATACGGAGGACCTGATTATCCCGCCGGAGTGGACCCATCACGCGCTTCACGGCGACATCGTGAAGGTCGCTCCGGCCGGCAGCTATCGCGACCCGAGGGGGATGATGCCGCCGAGAGAGGCCGGCAAGGTCGCCGAGATCGTCTCGCGCGCGCGCGAGACATTCGTCGGCACGCTAATCGAGGAAAACGACCTCACGATGATGGCGCCGGACTACAAGAAGATGCATGTGCCGATTGTCATTAAGGACAGAGGCGATGCGCCGCTCGGCTATAAAGTCCTCGTGCGGCTCGCAAGCTGGGAGGCTGACAAAGAATATCCGCTCGGTACTATCGAAGAAGTTATCGGCAAGGCTGGCGCGCATGAGACCGAGATGCGTGCACTCGCGCTTGGGCAGGGATTCTCGCCCGCCTTCCCTCCCGGTGTTGTCGCCGATGCGAAACATCTCGAGGAGCACGGACGCGCGCTGCTCGCCGAAGAGGCGAAAAATTCAAAGCGTCGCGACTTCAGAAACGTCAGCACCTGTACCATCGACCCCTTCGACGCAAAAGACTTCGACGATGCGCTCTCCGTGCGGAAACTTCCTGACGGGAACATCGAAGTCGGCGTCCATATCGCCGATGTCTCTTTCTTCGTGAAGCCCGGTACCGCGCTCGACAAGGAGGCGGTGGAGCGCGCGACAAGCGTATACCTCGTCGACCGCACGATCCCGATGCTCCCCGAGATTCTCTCGACCAACCTCTGCTCGCTGAATCCGAACCAGGACCGCCTCGCCGTCTCTGCGGTCTTTACGCTCGATGAAGAGGCGAATATCAAGGATACCTGGTTCGGCGAGACGGTCATCCACTCCGACAAACGCTTTACGTATGAAAACGCTCAAGAGGTGCTCGACCGAGGCGAGGGCGATTTACACGCAGAGCTCTCGACACTTCTCGAACTTTCCAAGAAGATCCGCGCGCGGCGCGCGGCGAAGGGCGCTATTGAATTTGATACCGCCGAGGTCAAGGTCGAGCTCGATGAGGCAGGTAAGCCGATCGCTATCCGTCTCAAAGAGCGCAAGGCGACGAACCTCCTCATCGAGGACTTTATGCTGCTCGCTAACGAAGCAGTGGCGAAGCATCTCTCTGCGCTCACGAAGAATGGCGGGCCGCACTTCTACTCGCTCTACCGTATTCACGATGTGCCGGACACCGACCGTATCGAAAATCTCGCGAACCTGCTTCGCTCCATGGGCTACCACTTGAAAACGTCCGGCGGCGGCCAAGTCACCGGTGCCGAATTAAACAAACTTCTCGAATCGGTAAAGGGGAAGCCGGAAGAATATCTTGTAAAAACCGCGGCGCTGCGCTCGATGAGCAAGGCCGTCTACGCGACCCGCAACATCGGCCACTTCGGCCTCGCGTTCGACTACTACACGCACTTCACCTCCCCCATACGCCGCTACCCCGATCTCGTTGCCCATCGACTTATCAAGGCGCATGCAGGCGGCGCCCCGATAACGTCGGAAGAGATGCGGGAGTTTGATAAACTCGCATTCCACGCCTCCGAGCGCGAGGTGGCCGCCGCCGACGCCGAGCGCGACTCGATCAAGATGAAGCAGGTGGAGTTTCTCGCCGAGCGCATCGGCGAAGAATTCGATGCCGTTATCTCTGGCGTCACCGATCGCGGCCTCTACGTCGAAGAACAGGCGACTCATGCCGACGGCATGGTCCGCATCAAAGACGTCGGCGACGATTATTTCGAATACGAAGAGAAGCAATATCGACTTGTCGGCCGCCGCACGAAGAAGGCGTACCGCCTCGGCGACCCCATCCGCGTGCGCCTCTCCGCCGCGCGCATCGCGGAAAAAGAACTGGACTTCGTTCCGGTCGTCTAAAACAACTTGGAGGCCGGGCCTCCAAGTGCTTATTTTGCGACGGAGACCGCTTCGTCGAACTTCACCGAGAGGAGCTTGGAAACGCCGTCGCCGCCCATGGTAACGCCGTAGAGAACGCTCGTGCGGCTCATGGTTTCGCGATTGTGGGTGATGACGATGAGTTGCGACTTCTGCGCGAGGTTCTCGATCATGTCGCCGTAGCGGCGGCTGTTCGCCTCGTCCAAGGCGGCATCGGTTTCATCGAGTATAAGAAATGGCGGCGGGTTCACCTGGCTCATCGCGAAGATGAGCGCGATCGAAGTGAGCGCGCGCTCGCCGCCCGAGAGCTGCATCAAGGAGCGCACCTTTTTCTTCGGCAGATTGACGGCTATTTCTATGCCGGGACGCTCTTCTTTCTCTGGTTCGTCGCTCGATTCTTCTTCACCATCTTCTAACTCTTCGGGTTCTTCCGGCTCTTCGAGCGTGAGCCGCGCGCCGCCGCCGCCGAACATAAGCGCGAAGTATTCGCCGAACGATGCGTTCACCTTGGTGAGCCCTTCGGAGAAATGCTTCGCGAGCTCTGTGTCAAGGTCGTGGATGAGCGAACCGAGACCTGCAGAGGACTTCGCAAGATCCTCAAGCTCGGTCGCAAGAAACGCTTCTCGCTCCGACACCTCCTTGTGCTCCTGCCGGATCTCTTCGCCGGTACCACCCGCCTCCTCGAGGCGAATCTTGGTGCGCTCAAGGACGCGCTTACGATCTTCTTGCACTTTGCGCTCCCCATCGGGCAGTTGTGCAAGAGGCGCATACGAGATGGTCGCCGTGCCAGCGATGGCGAGCGCTTCTCCTTTGTCACGTTCAAGCGACTCGGCGAGGAGCGTGAGTTCGAACTCGCGCGCCTCGGCCTTGGCTATCTCGCCCTCCTCGCGCGCCTTCGTTTGTGCAAGGTCGAGGATGCGTCGCCTCACTTCGCGGCCGGTCTCTTCAAGCGCAAGCATCGCTTCGCGGGAGCGCGCACGCGCCGACTCGGCATTCTCGAGCGCCGCCGAGGCGGCCGCATATTTCTCGGCGAGCGCGCTTCGCTCCTGCTCAAGCTTCAGAGCGGCATTTTCCTCCTCGGAGAAATAGTCGTCTCGGGGCGCGCCGTGCCGGGAGAAGAAGAATCTGACCGCCGCAGCGATCGCGTCAAGCGCGGCGCGTAACGCCTCGACGCTCCCACCGGCGACGGTCTGAGCCTGCTTCTCGACCTCGTCGCGCAACGCTTCGAGCTCTTCGCGCGGCACCTTCGCGTACGGCTCACGTGCGACCGCAGAGGCGCGCCGCTTCACCTCCGCGAGCGCGCCCTCGACGCGGCCGATATCGCGCGAGAGCGAGGCGCGCGCACTCGAGTTCTCGACGACCTCCCGTTCCGCCCTCCGCAGCGCTTCGGCGCGCTGAACCGTCTCATGGTCTGCCGACTTTGGGTCTGCGACCCGATCGAGCTCGACGCTCACTACCGCAAGGCGTTCGGTCGCGTTTCGCTTCTCTCCAGCAACTTTTATTTTCTCTTGCGCAAGATAGGCGTCCTCGATTGCAAAGTACGTCTGCGCGAGTCCGACGAGCTCGACGCGGAGCGTATCGGCGCGCTCAAGCTTCTTCACCTGTCCTTCGAGGAATCGCAGATGCGGCGCGAGCTCGCGCCGCAACGAGTTGACCTGCGCAATATTCTCTTCGGTCTTTTCAAGTTTTTTCTCCGCCTCGCGTTTTTTAAATTCGTAAATCTTTAGTCCAAGCGCGTCCTCAAGTATCGCGCGGCGGTCGCGGGGAGAGGCGAGCAGTATCCTATCCGCCTCGCCCTGGGAAATGATGTGGTGCCCCGTCTCGCCGATGTTCGCGCCGGCCAAGAGCTCCTCTATGTCGCGCAGCCGCACGCGCGAGCCGTTAATGGAGTACTCGCTCGCTCCGTCGCGCAGCACGGCGCGCTCGATCGAGACTTCGTCGAAGTCGATCTTGAACGTACGCCGGGAATTATCGAATACGATCGTCACAGCCGCGCGATTTGCCCTTGGGACTGTATGGGAACCGCCCCAGATGAGGTCCTCCGCACGCTTGCCGCGCATGCTCTTCATCGACTGCTCGCCGAGCGCGAAGCGGAACGCCTCGGCGACATTCGATTTGCCTGAGCCGTTCGGGCCGACGATCGCGGTCGTAGAATTGGAAAAATCCAAAACCGTCTTCTTGGCGAACGACTTAAACCCGACGATCTCCAATCGCTTCAGCATTGTCTCTTTATTGTATCAAATGAAAAGAGTTGTTTTCTGCTTACCAACCCATCTTCTCGAGTGCGTTCTGAGCGGAAGATTGTTCGGCTTCTTGCTTAGAGTTCCCTTCTCCGCGGGCGATTTCGGAGGAGCCAATGAAGACGCCGACGGTGAAGCGCTTGTCGTGATCGGGCCCGACTTCAGAGAGAGTCTCGTAGGCAGGCGTGATGCCCCGCTTCTCCTGTGCGCTTTCCTGGAACCTGCTCTTCGCGTCTTGGTAGGAGCGCTTGGCGATAACCTCGTCGATTTTAATGTACACATTCCGCGCGATGAATTGTTCGGCCGGCGCGTAGCCCTGATCCAAATAGATTGCGCCGATGACTGCTTCGAACGCATCCGCGAGGATCACATCGCGCGCGCGGCCGGTATCTTTCGCCTCACCCTTCGAGAGCAGCAAAAAATCATTGATGCCGAGCGCCTGCGCGCGCTCGGCCAAGGAGACGGTGTTTACGAGCGCGGCGCGATACGCCGTGAGCTCCCCTTCGGGCTTCTCGGGGAATTTTTTAAAAAGAAAATCAGTAGTGGCGAGCTCAAGCACCGCATCACCGAGAAACTCGAGCCGCTCGTTGTGAGACCCCGTGTATTCGCGGTGCTCGTTGAGGTAGGAGCGGTGCGTCAGGGCCTCGATAAGAAGGTCGAGGCTGTTGAAGGAGAGACCGAGTCGTGCTGCGAAAACGTTGAAATCAGGCATGAAGTTGCGTCTCACGTGCGGCGCCGGCGTGGTCGAGGAGTTTCTGGACGGCGACAGTGACGATGGGGAGCATATCATCGTAGAAATTGAGATCAATGATGTCCTGGAGCCGGAACCATTTCGCGTCGTCGAGCCCGCCGCTCTTCTTCAGCTGAAGCGGCTCGAAGTTGCTCGACGCGAGGAAGAACCAGACGTGCTTCCTGACCTTCCCTTTCTCCGGGTGCGAAGCGACGTATTCGTTCTCGCCGACCTGTGCGCCCACGGAAGCGGTGAGACCGAGTTCTTCCTTGATGACGCGCGCGACGCCCGTCTGCGGCGTCGCGTCCTCTTCGATGTGGCCCTTCGAGAGCGTCCAGTGGCCGAAGACGTCGTGCACGAGCGCGAGGTAATACTGTCCCTCGTGCTTGGCATACACGATGGCGCCGCCCATTTTCTCAAGCGGCAATTCTTCGCGCTTTACTTTCTTTCCTCCGTGCTCGTTCTTGCCGGGTTCGCCGAGCTCCTTGTAGACCGCGCCGAGGACTCCGTTAACGAACCGGCCGCTCGAGTCGCCGCCGAAGGTCTTCGCGAGCTCGATGGCTTCGTTGATAGCGACTTTTGCGGGTACCTGTGTGCGATCGGCGAAGAGGAGTTCGTGGAGCCCGAGGCGGAGGATGTTGCGGTCAATGGGTGCGATGCGCTCCAAAGGCCACTCGGGAGCGGCTTTTTCGATGACGAGATCGATGTCGCTTTTCTTGGTGAGGACGCCCGAGAGAAGGCCATTCATGAACGATTGGTCGACATCGCCGCTGCCGAACTCCTCGACATTGCGCGCGAGGATCGCGAACGTGTCCTTCTCGGACGCATGCATGGTGTCCCACTCAAAGAGTGTTTGAAGGACAATGGAACGCGCGAGGTGTCGATTCGCCATGTTAAAGATCTGTGCTCGTAGTATAGCAAACAACGCGGCCGCGTGGATTGCCAACTTGGAGGTCCGGCCTCCAAGTTGGATTATGCGCCGCCGCCGAAGCCGCTACGCGCCTTGGGGCGGCCGCCGGTCGCGAGCTTTCCGAAAATTCCTTTCGAGCTTTTTGCGTCGGCATTCGCGTGCTCCTCGTGCGCGTGTTCATGAGCATGCTTTGCTTCGGGCGAGGTCGAAGGGCCTTTCACCTTTTCTTTTGAAACACGCGTCCCGCGGGCTGGTGCGATCTGCTTGCCGCGGTACATTCCCGTCGCTTCGTCGAGGCGGTGCGGGAGGCGTGCGTTGCCGCTCTCTTTATCATTCACGATATTCGTGTTCTTGAGCGCGTGGTGTGACCGGCGATTGCTGGTGTGGCCTCTGGTGTGGCGCATGCGAATTGACATAGGCACCACCCTATCATGCCGCGGATAAAAAATCAAAACGTCGCCTATAGGGCGACGTTTGCTAATCTGGGAGTCCGCTAAGTGGCGGCCTCGGTTTTCCTGCAGGCACAGGTCTGCGCCTCCGCAGCGGAAACTGCGGCGCGCTGAATCCCGCAACACACCGTAAACTTACTGATGCCCTTTCTGTCAATTGCCGTCGGGCCGATGCAGCCGACGCAATTCTTAAAACCGAAAGTTCTCAATGCATCGGGCGTTGGTTTGACCGTCCCATTTTCATTTATGTGGAACTCTTGTAGGCGGTCACGTTGGCCGCTAAGCGACCCTTCTTGTTGCAGCATATCTTCTCCTTGAAAGATCTCGTTCTTGCCCAACCCCCATGGCTGGACAAGCGACTACCATATCCTTATTCCCGAATGGAATCAAGATGCAGGAAGGAACGGCGGTGGATAACGCAGGGGCCGTATTTTTCAAGTGCTTCGTAATGCGCGCGGGTACCGTAGCCCTTGTGCTTCTCAAAACCGTAGAGCGGGTACTCTGCCGACAGCCGGACCATGAGCCGGTCGCGGCTGACCTTCGCCGCAATAGAGGCGAGTGAGATAAGCGGAACGAGCTCGTCGCCGCCCACGATAGTTTCTTGCGCATATTCAGGCGGCGCCTTGAGTGCCCCGTCCAGCAGAATACGGAAGTCAGACTTCCGTACTTCTCCTACGAGAACACGTACGCCGCGGAAGAGCGCGCGACGCACGGCTGTTACGATTCCTTCCCTGTCGATTATTCCGGCGCTCTCGAACTCGACCGTAAAGCGCGCGTCGCCCAGGGCGACGCGCGCTTCGAGCATCCGGTAAATCGCCTCCCTTTTCTTTTCTGAAAGTTTTTTCGAGTCCCTGACGCCCGGGAACTCGCCCGCCACATCGAACCCTTCCGGCATCGCGACCACGCCGACCGCCAAGGGTCCCGCCAAGGGTCCCCGCCCCGCTTCATCCACCCCGAGCAAGAATCGCATACAGAAAGTATACTAGTCCCATGGCCTCGCGCTTCATCCACCTGCATACGCACAGCCACTACAGCTTTCTCCAGGCGTTACCGAAAGTTGACGAGCTGGTGGAGAAAGCGAAAAAGGAGGGCATGGATGCGCTCGCGCTCACCGACGCGGGTAACATGCACGGCGCGATAGAGTTCTACAAAGCGGCGAAAGCGGCCGGCGTAAAGCCCATTCTCGGAGTCGACGCGTATCTCGCTCCGCGCTCGCGGCACGACCGAGACCACGCCCTCGACGCGAAGCGCTCACGCCTCGTCCTTCTCGCAGAAAACAACGAAGGTTACGCGAACCTCCTCGCGCTTGTGACGAAGTCGTGGACGGAGGGGTTCTTCGAGCGTCCGCGCCTCGACAAGGAGCTTCTGCGCGAATATTCGCGCGGCATCATCGCGCTTCTGCCCTCGTTCGCGGGCGACATCGCGCAGTGTTTGCGCGCCGGAGACGCTGACGGCGCCGCAGCCGCGCTCGCCGAATTCAAAAATATCTTCGGCGCCGGGAACGTCTTTTTGGAAATTACGCACCATCCGAAAGTCGAGGGACATGAAGCGCTCATGCAAAAAATCGTTGCGCTCGGGCAGACGAGCGGTACGCCGCTCGTCGCCCAGCACGACGTGTACTATCTGGAGACCTCCGACCGCGAAGCGACCGAGATTATGCGCCGCATCCAGCACGGCGCACACGGCAGGAATGAGGACGAGGATTTCTCCTTTATTGGCGAAAAAGCCGCGGAGAAAATTTTTAAGGATACTCCCGACGCGATCGACAATTCGCGGAAGATCGCAGACCGCTGTTCCGTCTCTTTTGACCTCGGGAAATGGACCTTCCCCGCCGTGCCGGTGTCGCCCGGTTTTAAAAACCACGACGAAGAGCTCCGAGCGAAGGCGTACGCCGGCATCGCGACACGGAAACTCGAAGAAACAAAAGAGGTTACCGACCGCATCGAATACGAATTGAATATCATTATCGGCAAAGATTTTGCGGTGTATTACCT
Organism: Candidatus Kaiserbacteria bacterium; assembly: GCA_016217905.1. Classification (GTDB taxonomy): domain Bacteria; phylum Patescibacteriota; class Minisyncoccia; order Phycocordibacterales; family Phycocordibacteraceae; genus C7867-001. The sequence continues at coordinate 47,973 of JACRFL010000013.1, forward strand.
CATCGTCGCGGACCTGCTCGCGTTCGCGCGGCGCGAAGGCATCCTCACCACCACACGCGGGAGCGCTGCCGGAAGCCTCGTCGCGTATCTCATCGGCATCACGAACGTGAATCCGCTTTTCTACAAGCTCCCCTTCGAACGGTTCCTCAATCCGGAGCGCCCGAAAGCGCCGGACATCGACATGGACATGGCCGACAACCGCCGCGACGAGATGGTCGCGTACACGAAGCGGAAATACGGCGAAGACCACGTCGCACAGATAGGAACCTTCGGCACGATGATGGCGAGGGCGGCGGTGCGCGATGTCGCGCGCGCTCTCGGCCACGCCTATAGCGCCGGCGACCGCATCGCAAAGCTCATTCCGATGGGTTCTCAGGGTTTCCCGATGACCATCGACCGCGCGCTCGAGCTCGAGTCGGATCTGAAAGCGCTCTACGATGAGGACGACGAGTCGCGGGAAATACTCGACCTCGCAAAGCGCATTGAGGGCTGCGTGCGGCACGTGGGAGTGCATGCGGCGGGCGTCGTGGTCGCGCCGACCCCGCTTATCGAGTGGACGCCTATCCAGCCCGACCCGAAGGGTACCGGCAAGCTCATTACGCAATACGACATGTACTCCATTACTGACGAGTACGGCGGTGTCGGGCTCCTGAAATTCGATTTCCTCGGCATCAAGAACCTTGCCATCCTCGCCGACGCGGTTGCACGCGTGAAAGAGACGCGCGGTATTGAGATCGATATCGAAAATGTTCCTATCGACGATGGTAAAACGTATCAGATGCTCGCTCGCGGTGAGACGGAGGGGACCTTCCAGCTAAACGGCTCCGGCATGACCCGCTGGCTGAAGGAGCTGTGCCCCACGACCATCCACGACATCAACGCGATGGTCGCGCTCTATCGCCCGGGGCCGATGGAGACGATTCCGCAATACATTGAACGAAAGCACAATCCCAAGCTCGTCCGCTACGCGGACGAGCGCATGAAGGAGTATCTTGACTTCTCCTACGGCCTCCTCGTCTACCAAGATGACGTGCTCCTTACCGCCATCAAGCTCGCCGGCTATTCCTGGCTCGAGGCGGACCAGCTTCGCAAAGCGATGGGGAAAAAAATCCCGAAAGTCATGCAGGCGGAAAAACAGAAACTGACCCGGGGGTTCATCGGATACGGAAAACTTTCGGAGAGCATGGCGGAAAAACTCTGGAAGCTCATTGAGCCGTTCGCCGCGTACGGCTTCAACAAGGCACACGCAGCTTCATACGGCAAGGTCGCCTATCAAACGGCGTATATGAAAGCGAATTATCCGGTGGAGTATCTCGCCGCACTCCTGACCGCCGACTCGGGCGACACCGACTCCATCGCCATTTTCGTCGCTGAAGCCAAGCGCATGGGTATCCCCGTATTTCCCCCGGACGTGAACGAAAGCGGAACGGCATTTACCGTTGTCGGCGCGGATAGAGACGCGATCCGCTTCGGTTTGTCGTCCATTAAGAACTTCGGTGACGGCATCTCGGAGGCGATCATCGCCGAACGGAAGAAGCGCGGCCCTTTTGCTTCCCTCTCCGATTTCCTCTCTAGCGTCGGCTCGAGAAACCTGAACCGAAAATCGCTTGAGTCCTTGATCAAATGCGGAGCGCTTGACTCTCTAAACTCCTCACGCGACGGACGCGGCACCTTGCTCGACGGCATCGAAACCCTTCTCGCCTTTCATAAAGAGGCGACCGTGGTGGCGCCGCAAGATTCCCTTTTCGGCTCGCTCAACTTGGCGCCTTCGCTTACGCTTCCGGAAGGCAAGCCGACCTCGCTCTTTGACAAGCTCGCCTGGGAAAAGGAATTGCTCGGTATTTACGTAAGCGGCCACCCGCTTGATGCGCATGAAGCCATCGTCAAAAAATCTGCCTTTTCCGTTAAAAAAATAAAAGAAGAACCGCAGCCAGGAATGCTTCTCATCCTGCCCGTGCTCGTCTCAATCGTGCGCGCTCTTCTTACTAAGAGCGGCGAAAAGATGGCGTTCGTCACGATGGAAGACACCACAGACTCCATTGAAGCGGTCGTCTTCCCGAAACTTTTTAAAGAACATGCGGGCGTCATCGTGCCCGGAACATGTCTCCTTGTGAAAGGGAAAGTTTCGGTCCGAAACGGCGAACCCTCGCTCGCGATAGAAGAGCTCAAGCCGCTGTGATATATTCCACAGATATGGATATGCCTGCGGAGAAAGAACGCGATCATAAGAAGCTCGGCAAAGAGCTTGACCTCTTCACCTTCTCGGACTCGGTCGGCAAAGGACTTCCTCTTTTCACCCCCAAGGGCTCGGTTGTTCGCCGCGAACTTGAACGTTTTATTGTTGACGAAGAGATTCGACGCGGCTACCTCCACGTGTACACGCCCGATATCGCGAAAATTGATTTGTATAAAAAAAGTGGTCACTATCCGCACTACAAGGATTCTATGTACGCGCCTATTGAAATAGACAAGGAACAATTTATGCTCCGTCCGATGACTTGTCCGCATCACTTTGAACTCTACCTGCGCAAGCCGGTGAGCTATCGTGAGTTGCCGATGCGCATTGCCGAGCTCGCGAAACTGTATCGTTACGAACAGTCCGGCGAAATTATGGGGCTGCAACGAGTTCGCACTTTCTGTCTGGCCGATGCACATATTATTTGCGCAAACGAAGAACAGGCCGTGGATGAAATCAGCGGGGCGCTTGACCTCATTGAATACGTCACTTCCGTATTCGATCTCGCGCTTGACGTGGATTACCGTTATCGCCTTTCGCTCGGCGATCGCGCGAACACAGAAAAATATTATGCAAATGACGACGGCTGGGAGAAAGCGGAGGACCTTCTGCGAAAGCTGATGCAAAAGCGCGGTTCAAAATTTGAAGAAGCGAAGGATGAGGCCGCCTTCTATGGACCGAAAATTGATATTCAAATGAAAAATGTGAACGGAAAAGAAGATACTGCCTTTACCGTGCAGTACGACTTTTGCATGCCGGAGCGATTTGACCTTTCATACATCGGCGAGGATGGTGAAAAGCATCGTGCGTTTGTTGTGCATCGCTCCTCTATCGGTGCCATTGAACGTATTATGGCGTTCCTCATAGAGAAATATGCGGGTGCCTTCCCGCTCTGGCTTGCGCCCGTGCAGGCCACAGTGTTGAGCGTGTCGGAGAAACATGCGGCGTATGCGCGGGAAGTCGCCAATGCGCTTAGGGCAGAGAACATCCGTGCGAACGTAGACGACACGAACGAATCGCTTGGGAAAAAGATACGCAACGCGAAGACGGAAAAAATTCCCTACTCGCTTGTCGTCGGCGATGCCGAAGTCGCCGCAAAGACAGTTTCGGTCGACAGCCGCGACCACGGAAAGCTCGGCGCGACTTCCCTGTCTGATTTCATTGCAAAAGCGGTTGAAGAAATAAGAGATCGAAAATAAGGAAGTCTGACTTCCCTACTTAGGCGCCGAGGATCGCGAGCGCACGAGTAAGCGCGAGCTTCGCGCCCGTCACGCCCGTCGAGTAGCTGGAGTCGATAGCGGTTGTGAGGGAGGCAACGAGCTTCTCCAGAACCGGCGTCGAAAATCGGGCGGTCAAGCGTACGATTCCGGCATCGCAGGTAGTGCCGTCAATACGCGCGCGATACGCGTCGTCGATGAGGCAGACGATGCTTGAGAGAAGCTGCTCCGGCGCACCGGCACCCTGCACATGCCCCCGCAACCCAGCGAAGACCGCGGCACGGTCGCCCTCAAGCAGCGCGGCGGCAAAATCGCGAACGGATGCGGGTGCTGCAACTGCCGTCGCCGCCTCGCCGGTATCGGCGGCAATCGGTTCGACGTTTTCATACACCGGCTCAACCCTTTCATATATCGGCTCTACTCGCGGCGCCGGTTCCCCTTTTTCTTCGACAGTTCGCGGAAGATGGTGCCGCGAAAGGCTCTTCACGATGTCATCAATCGAGAGCGCGCCGTCGTGCGCAAAAGACTTGAATCCGTGGTACGGCGAATACCCGCGCGGCGTCGCGGGCTCTGGCACAGGGAGAAGAGATTCGTTTTTCTCCGGAGGTTTCGGGTGCGGCGGAGCTACGGAAACGGCCCGCGTGGAAAGCGCAGTCGAAACGCGGGAAACGAAGCTGCGAATCGAGCGGTTCGCGAACGGCACCGCGCCGAAGAGCACGAGATACGCAAGCGCGAGCGCCCATCCGACAAGGGCGATCCAATACAGTACCGTGCCGACGGGTCCGAGCTCAAGGCCGGTGTACGGAATTTGAGAAAGATAGAGATACGCGAGCGGTTGCGCGTTCACGTGCGGAAGCGCCGCAAGCGTGATGGTCGGCGGAGGCGGGCCTCCTCCGCCACCACCGCCACCACCGCAGTTGCTGGTGCATCCGCCTCCGCCTCCGCCAGTCACAGAGAGCGCCGCGGTACAGGTGAGCGTCTGGCCGGTATTCGCCGTGAATACACCGGTGTACGTGTAGCTGCCTACGGCCGTCGGCGACACACTTGTCGAACTCGGTATCGTCGTCGTCGCGCCGACACCGTTGTCTATAGACACGCTTTGTATTCCCGAGCCGCCCCACGAGAGCGTCGCCGAACTGCCAGAAACAATGCTGGTCGGACTGACGGCGAGAACGCACGACGGACCTCCGCCGCCGCCTCCGCCTGTGTTAACCGAGACCGTCGCGGTACAAGTCGCGGTTCCACCCGTCGGACTCACCACTGTGCCGGTAAAGATAGTGTCCGCATTGATCGCGAGAGACATTATCGAACCGCCCACTGCGGGACTCACCGAGCCGATGCCCTGATTAATACTGAAAGTGTCGGCATTTGTGGCCGTCCACGTAAGCGATGCGCGATCGCCTCTATTCACTTTCACCGGAGAGGCGAGAAGCGTGCAGGTGGGTGCGGACGGAGGGGGTGGGGGTGGGGGTTTCGTCGTGACCGTCACCGTCGCCGCGCAAGTTGCCGAGCCGCCCGCGCCGGTGGCGGTGCCGGTGTACGTGGTGGTAAGGGTCGGCGAGACCGACTTCGAGCCGGACGCGACCGGCGCCACGGAGCCGATAGTGTGATTAATCGAGAACGATGCCGCATTCGCGGTCGTCCAAGAAAGTGTCGAAGGCGAGCCGGTCTGAATAGTCGTCGGCGATGCGACAAGGGTGCAGGTGGGAGCGGGAGGTGGGGGTGGGAGATGCGGGTATGTGCAGGTGATACCGGCCTGGCTCGTCGCAGCCGGGTTGTAGTTGGTGGCGGAGGGGTCCATACAGCCGTAAACGGGAGGGGGCGGGGGCGGTGTTGGGGTGACCGTAACGGTTGTCGAGCACGTTACAGAACCGCCCGCGCCGGTGGCGGTGCCGGTGTACGTGGTGGTAAGGGTCGGCGAGACCGACTTCGAGCCGGACGCGACCGGCGCCACGGAGCCGATAGTGTGGTCGATGGAAAATGCCGCAGCACTCGTCGTCGTCCATGAAAGCGTTAAAGAGGAGCCGACTTGGACGGTCGAAGGCGACGCCGAGAGTGCACAGGCAGGAGTGACAAGGGGCGGAGGAGCGCAACCCGGATCAGTCCCTATGTATTTATAGTTTCGCGGAGTCGAATCATCGTAGGCCCAGATCTGCCAGTTATTCCCGTTTAGATCATTACCGCCAGTACAGTAATTGGTCCAGATGGGCTCGACGACAACGGGAGCGACACATCCGTTCGCAATCGTTCCGTTTTCTACAAACAGGTAGTTCGTCGGGGTGGAATTATCGTATGCCCATATTTGCCATGGGTGCAAAACGTCATTCGCTCCCGTACAGTAATTAGTCCACACGGGGGGCGGGGACGAGACTGCGATCTCAGCCGTACAGGTACCCTCCCCGCCCGGGCCCGAGACAGTCATCGTGTAGTTCGTCGTCGCTGTGACGGAGATTGTTCGAGAGCCGGAGTCAGCGGGCGAAACCGCTCCTACACCGTTGTCGATAGCTGCGCCCGTGGCCGTAGTCGTTGTCCACGAGAGCGTCGAGGAGCCGCCGCCGAAGGCGAGCGAAGCCGGGTTCGCGGAGAGCGCGCAGGTGGGTGCGGGCGGCCCGTCTAGACCGCCGCCGCCGCCGTCACCAGCGCCGCCTCCTCCCCCGCCCCCATCTCCGCCGCCACCTCCTCCACCGCCCCCATCTCCCTCGGCAAGCGCATGGAGAACGCCGAACGGAGACAACTCACCGTAGTGCTGCAGCACAAAGCCGCGCGAGAGCGCGAGTAGCATAAAAAGCAGTATCAGGGTGATCGAATATCGGAAAGGCATGCGTTAATTCCTATTTCCGAGACGCCTCATCGAGACGTGCCGGAAAAGGGATCCATCGGGAGATGCGCGAACGCACCTCCGATGGACACGAGCGCAGAGATTATTCGATCCAGTGCTCGTTCATGATGCAATCCGGGACCGGATTGCTGTCCCACTCGCCGAGCGTAGTGCCCGGCAAACGGTTGAAGAACCGGAGCTCGTGGAGCCCCGTTTGGTGATATCGAGGCGGCGATACGACATCATCGTTTATCGATACAACCCGGATTGCATCCCAAGTCTCGAGCTGAGCTCGTGAAAACTGAAGCTCGTGGAGCCCCGTTATCGGGACATCGCCAAGGACGTGCTCCTCGGTTACCGCAGGCGCTTCGCCGCGAACCTCCGGTGTCATGATGAACGACACACGGAAGACCCTGGTGGTCGCACTGCGCGCGATTTCTCCGGCAGCGTAGGCCTTGCGGAACTGCCCGCCGTGCATCCGCGAGACATGCGATGCTCCGACGAATTTTTCTTCGAGCTCTTCTTTTGCCGCCGTGCGCTCGACCCCAGGAAGGTTGAATGCTTTGCGTTCCCAAACGTTCACCTTCAGGGTGTACACGTCCGGGCACGCCCCGAGTGGCTTGAGAACGGCAGGCACTACCGGTTGTTCCGGAGAAGCCGTTGCCACCCAGCTGACGTTGAAGCACACGAATGGGAGGTACAGAACGTAAACCTTCCCTTCGTGCGCAAACGTCCACGAGAACGCCTTCGCCGCTTCGGCGACCGCGCCCTTGCGGTACGACCGGCCGTCGGGCGATTTGAGAACCGGCAATTCCCCCACCGTGACGTTGTTCATCACGTGCGGTTTGGGGCCGCCGCTCCACATCTGCTCGAGCCGCTGGTGCGGCGTAAGCCACACCTCGGTGCCGCCTTTGCAGGTGGCGCCGAGAGCGGCCTTGAAATGCTCCTTGACCGGCGGCGGCATGTTAAAGCCGTCGATGGACTCAATAAGCACTTTCGCGCATGCTTCCTCTTTCGAAGAAGCAAACGGTGCGATGTTCCACCTGTCCCATTTCACTCCGGCCTCGGCTGCTCGCACCTCCGGGATGACCATTGTCGGAATGAATATGAGCAGCAAAAACGCTGCGAACAGGAGAAGCACCTTGAAGGCGATTTCCCGCACTTTGATTTTCATAGCACTTCTCCTGCCTGTGCCGCGCAAGCGGCGATTGGTTGAAAGAACTTTTCTCTCCCTTACGGAGAGCCACGCGATTTCCGGCGTTAGCCGGAAATCGCGTGGCTCTCAACAAAGTCTGCGGTGACAACGAACCGGTCCGTTTTCTTCCCGAAGGAGTCGCAGGTCACAAGCGTAAGCACCTTCCCCCCTGTAGAAAGCGGAATGGCCGTGTTATCGTTCGCGCTTTCTTTCGCGACGCTTTGCACCCGGTACGTATACGCCGCGCCCGAAGCGTACACGATAATCGCGTCTCCGGCAACGAGCTTCTGGATGCCGTTGAAGGTCTTGTACGCTTGATTCTTGACGACCGGCAGGTAGCTCGAGTGCCCGAAGAGAACGACATTGCCCGTCTCTCCGAGCAGGGCCGATGTCGGGTAGCGCACCGCTCCCGACAGGAGCTCTCGGTCAAGCGCATCGATTGCGGTCGTTGTCGGGTTCACGACTGCCGCCGAAAGGCCGATGGCGGAAATTTCTATCTTCGTCGGCAATTCAGAAACGACCGGTGACGCCTGCGTTCTCCGCTCCGATGTCGCGCGCGAGACGGCCGGAGACGCGGAAACGGCACCGGTCGCACGCGCTTCCGGCAAAAGATCGAGCCTGCCGAGCACGGCGATGCTTCCGAGAAACAGTGCGGCGAAAAAACAAAGAAAGCTCCACTTCCGCGCGTACGCGCGCTCCGCGGCTTCGACAAGCCCCACGATAAAATCAATAAACTTCTGCATATCGTCTTATCAAGAAATACACCATTGTGTTACACCTGTCAAGCTTGACATAGAAAGTACATCATGTTATGTATAACGCATCCTATGGACACACCGGACACCCATATGTCAGCCCGCCAGACGGCCACAAACGTCCTTGCGGTCGTCGGCTTCATCGCGATTATCGGCGCGAGCCTCTGGCTCGCCGCGTACTCGACGCGTTTCGTCCCCTCGGTGGCGGGGCGCATCGGCAGCGCGGCCGTGTACCTCGGCTCGATCTTCTCCTCTTCCGAGGAACCCGCTCTCTCGGTTGTCTCGACGCCAGCCGCGTCCTCGACAATCACTTTTGGTGAGGCGGTTTTAACCACGACTGATGAAATAACGCTTCCCGTAACGCCCCCAAAAGCGCCCGCCCCGACCCCGGGCGCAAAGACGAGCAACGTGTACTCGCTCGGCAGTGCAACGACGACCGCCCCCGCCGTGCAAGGGGGACTTCCTGATCTCATCGTAAACATCGATGCGATCGGCTACCTCGCCACAACCTCGGCGGAATCCTTCATCGCCAGCTCGACCGTCCCCGTTCACAACCGCCCGGCGGTCGCGTTTACTATCAAAAACGTCGGTACGGGCGCGACCGGAACGTGGCGCTGGAGCGCATCCATCCCGACGCAAACTGCATATATATACCAGTCGCAGCCGCAGCAGTCGCTGAATCCAGGCGACCGTATCGACTATACACTCGGCTTCGACCAGGCGAATAAGGGCGCTCAGACCATCTCCATTACCGCAAACTTCGACCGCGCTGTCGTCGAGTCGAACTCGAACAATAACAGCGCTTCCGTAAACGTAACTATTCTCGGTTCCTAAACGTCCAGATTCGCAAGTTTCGCATTGCTTTGGATGAAGGACTTGCGCGAGGCGACGTCTGTACCCATGAGAATGTCGAAGATGCGGTCGGCCGCCTCGGCGTCGTCGATGGAAACCTGCTTTAACACGCGGCGCGTAGGATCCATCGTCGTCTCCCAGAGCTCGCTCGGATTCATTTCTCCGAGACCTTTGTAGCGCTGGATATTCACCTTCGTCGCCTTCTTCGTCGCGACGACTTCCCCTTCGGCCTCCTCGAGGGCTTCATCGCCCTCAAGCGGATTTTCCGAAATCTCCCCCGTGGCGGTACCGAGCTCTTTCAATACCGCCTCCTTCTCTTTATCCGAATACGCGTACGCGACGGATTTGCCTTTGACAATTTTATACAGAGGCGGTTGGGCGATGTAGACGAAACCGCCTTCGATAATCGGCCGGAAGTGGCGGTAGAGAAGCGTGAGAAGCAGCGTGCGGATGTGCGCGCCGTCGACGTCTGCATCGGTCGCGATGATGATCTTGTGGTAGCGCAGCTTGGAAATGTCGAAGACGTCCCCGATGGCGGTACCCATCGCGATGACAAGCGCGCGGATCTCGATAGAGGCGAGCATGCGGTCGATGCGCGCGCGCTCGACGTTGAGGATCTTCCCGCGCAAGGGAAGAATGGCTTGCGTTCGACGGTCTCTGCCCTGCTTGCTCGAGCCGCCAGCCGAATCGCCCTCCACGATGAAGAGCTCGCCCTCCTCCGCGCTCTTAGTCTGGCAGTCGGCGAGCTTGCCGGGGAGCGTCATGCCCTCGAGAGCCCCCTTGCGCAGCACCGAATCCTTGGCCGCCTTCGCCGCCTTGCGCGCCTTCAGCGCCAGCAAGACTTTGTTGATGATGGCGCGCGCATCATCCGGGTTCTCCTCAAGAAACGCGCTTAGCGCCTCTCCAAAGACGGTCGAGACGGCGCCCTGCGCCTCGACCGAGCCGAGCTTCGCCTTCGTCTGCCCCTCGAACTGAATCTCGGGAAGCTTGACCGAGATAACGGCGGTGATGCCCTCAAGCACGTCGTCGCCGGTGAAGTTTTCGTCCTTCTCTTTCAGGATGTTCGCGCTTCTGCCGTAGGTGTTGAGCGCGCGGGTGAGCGCCGTCTTGAAACCGGTGATGTGCGTGCCGCCCTCGCTGTTGTAGGTGTTGTTGGCGAAGGCGGCGATGCGCGAGGTTATATCATCGACATACTGAAGCGCGACTTCGACCTGTACATTGTCCTGCTCGCGCTCGACGTAGAAAATGTTTTTGTGCACGGGCGTTTGGTGCTTGTTATAAAAGGCGACGAGCGACTTGAGACCCCCCTCAAAGTAGAATGTCATCGACGGAACGTTCAGCTTCTGCTCGCGAAGGAAGAGCGTATCCGTTTCAAACGCATCCTTCGCTGCGCGCGCGTCAATGAGCGCAATGCGGACGCCTTTCACCAGATACGCCTGCTGGCGCAGATGCGTAACGATCTTCTCCCAGCTCCATTCGACGCCTTCCTTGAAGATAGTCGCGTCCGGCTTGAAAAAGACGATTGTGCCGTGCTCTTTCGTCGTGCCAATCTTCTTCACTTTCGCGAGCGGCTTGCCGATCTTGTATTCCTGCATGTGCTGGCCGCCATCCTGGTGCACGACGACCTTCGTGTGTTCGGAGAGCGCGTTCACCACGGACGCGCCGACGCCGTGAAGGCCTCCCGAGATCTTGTATCCGCTCTCATCGCCGCCGAACTTCCCGCCGGCGTGGAGCGTCGTCATGATGGTCTCAAGCGCAGAGACCTTTGTTTTCGGATGGATGCCCACGGGAACGCCGCGGCCATTGTCGGCGACGCGCACGTAGCCGTCGGGCAAAAGCGCGACTTCAATGTCGCCCGCATACCCGCCCATCGCCTCGTCGCGCGCATTGTCGAAGATCTCCCACACGAGGTGGTGGAGACCGTCTGGCCCGGTCGTCCCGATATACATCCCCGGGCGCTTCCGCACCGGCTCGAGTCCCTCAAGGACGGTAATAGACGAGGCATCATACGCCTTCGCGGCGCCTTTGGCGCCGCGCTTTTCCCCGCCTTTTTGAGCCGTTTTCGCCATGTTTCTAATACTTTCATTCTATCACAAAACGCCCCTGTTTGCAGAGTGAAATAACGTCAGTTAACGAACCTCGTATCCGGCATTTTTGAGCGCCCCGGAAACTCGCTCCATGGTGCCGTTTATCTCCTCGTCGGTAAGCGTCCGTTCCGTGGACTGGAAGACGAGATGGAATGCAAGCGAGACTCTTCCTTCCTTCTCGAACCGATCGAATTGGTCGAGACGTACGAGAAATCCTCTCGCGTTCTTCCGAATGATGGACTTCGTAAGTCCATCATCAGCGCCCGGCGGTACCCAGAGCGCGATGTCGCGCGTCATAAACGGGTACGCAGAAAACGGTCTGTAGACACCGAGCACGGGTCGCTTCGGCTCATACGCCGTGCCGTAGTCTTCGAGCTTCGCGATGGAAAGATTGTCGACTGTGCCCGCCGCGTCGCCCCATTCTGGTATGCGCTCGGTCATGCGCAATTCGAGATATTCGCCCTCTTTCGGGAATACCGTGCCGACTTCAAAAAGTTTCGGCTTCTGATTCGGAGCAAGCACCAGAGGCGAGTACTGTTTCGCTCGTGCAAGCGCATCATTCAAATTATCTTCAAGGCTCGTTCGGAGTGCCGGCATATTTTTGTCAAGAGGATTCGCAAGCAGCACGTCGCCCTTCGGAGCAAACGATTGCGTCGAGACTTCGGTGAACCCCTGCTCCACCAGCTGGTCCTTCATCCGCTCGACGCCGCGATAACGCGCTTGGTCGGGCACGCCGGCAATCGGCGGGAGCTCGGTGGCGGGCACGCGATCATAGCCGATGAGGCGTCCGACTTCTTCAACGAGGTCTTCGGGGATAGCAAGATCGGTGCGTTCGAAGGGCGGCGCAACGATGAACGTTTCTCCTTCGGTTTTCGTTTCGAGCCCGAGACGCACGAAGGCGCTCTTGACTTCTTCACGCGAAAAAACCGCGCCGAGCACGCGGTTTATTTTACCGAGCGAAACGGACACCGCAGGCGCGGGCGGAGGTGACGCGGGATATTCATCAACGACTCCGACGACTTCCCCGCCGGCGATTTCTGTAATAAGAGCAAGTGCGTCGCGCATTCCGTACGCAGCAAGTTCGAGATGCGGGCGATTCTGGAAGCGCGCGCTCGCCTCGGTGAAGAGCTTGAGTGCCTGCGCGGTGCGGCGCACGCTTGTGCCGTCGAAGTTCGCCGATTCGACGATGATGTCCGTCGTGGCGGCAGTCACCTCGGCCGCCTTCCCGCCTTTCACGCCCGCGATACCGATGGCTGCGTCGCGCTGCGCGTCGGTGATAAGGAGTGTTCCTTTGGGGAGTGTGTATTCCTCGCCCGTCAGTGTGATTATTTTCTCGCCCTCTCTTGAGGCGCGCACACCGATGACGTATCTTCCCTCTTTGCCGATAGCACGAGCCGCGTCAAACGCGTGGAGCGGCTGGCCGACATTCAGCATCACGTAATTGGTCGCGTCGACGATGTTGTTAATCGAGCGTTGTCCGATCGTTTCAAGCGCTTCCTTGAGCCAGCTCGGTGAAGGTCTGACTTTCACATTGCGCACGAGTGCGCCCATGTAGCGTAGACACTTTTTCGGGTCCTCGATCTCGACCGAAAGTGATGTGGGACGTACGACGTCCCACGCGGGCAGCGCCTCGCGAAGCGGGTCGCTTTTGAGCGGGATGTCGAGTATCGCGGAGAGCTCACTTGCGATCCCGCGATGGCAGAGACAGTTCGCGGCGCGGTTGGGCAATACTTTTATATCCATCAAATCACCGGTCGATTCTTCGATCTCAAACGCATGGAAGGTGAATGCGTCGGCAACTATCTCCGCCTTCGGCAAAGACGTATCAAAATAGTTCTGGAGCCATTTCAGAGAGACTTTCATACTCGGTTTTCATCAAACGCATAATTGAACCGGATGTCACCCGAATGGAAAAGGCGAACATCAGGCGCGCCGTATTTGACCATGAGTAAACGCTCTATGCCCCCTCCAAAAGCAAATCCTTGATATTTTTTCGGATCGACGCCTGCGCTTTCAAGTACGCTCGGGTGCACCATGCCCCCGCCTGACATCTCGAGCCATTTCCCCTCTTTCCCGACTGGCTCGAACCATGCGTCTATTTCGACGGAGGGTTCGGTGAAGGGAAAGAACGAGGGACGGAAGCGCGCTCATGAACGTTCTCCGAGATATTCGCGATAAAATTTTTCAATCGTCCCCTTGAGGTGCGCGAGCGTTATGTCCGTACCGACCGCGAGCCCTTCGAGCTGATAGAACTGTGCTTCGTGCGTCGCGTCGGTCGCTTCATTGCGGAAAACTTTCCCCGGCACGATGATGCGGTAGGGCGGCTCGATTCCCTTCTTCATCTGCTGCTCCATATACCGTATCTGGACGGGCGAGGTGTGCGTGCGAAGGACCTTCCCCGGCTGGTCCTTGATCCAAAACGTATCCTGCATGTCGCGCGACGGATGATCCGGCGGTACATTCAGCGCGGTGAAGTTGTGCCACTCGTCTTCAAGTTCGGGGCCATACGCGATGCCGAAGCCCATGCGGCCGAAGATATCCGCCATCTCGCGGATGGCGATAGTGAGGGGATGGAGGCGTCCCGACTGGTTCATTCCAGAAATATAGCAGATTGTGGTACAGTGGCCACGATGAGTCCCGAGGCGTTTGCATATCCGTTTCTTTTCATCGCGATATTCTTCGAGTCGTTCATCCTTGTGACGTTCCTCTCGAAGCCCGCGCGCGCTGCGCGCGCGCGTACGCCAAATACGGAAACGCCCGCGGTCGCCGTCATCGTGCCTTGCTACAATGAGGCCGCGACGGTCGCCGGCACCTGCGAGTCGCTCCTCGCGCTTGACTATCCGAAGGAGAAGCTCGAGGTCATCCTCGTCGACGACGGTTCGACCGACGGAACCACGAAAGCGATGGCGCGCTTCCGGGGTCATCCGCAGATTCGCGTCATCCGCAAGGAAAACGGCGGGAAGCATACCGCGCTCAACGCCGGCATCGCCGCGACCTCTGCGGAAATCATCGGGTGTCTCGACGCCGATTCATTCGTCGAGCCGGACGCGCTCCGTGAGATCGTACCGTGCTTCGCGAATTCGCGCGTGGCGGCGGTCACCGCCGCCATGTCGGTGCATCGCCCGAAAAACCTGCTCCAGCACATGCAGAACGCCGAATACACTTTCGGCATCACGCTCCGCCACACGCTCGCCTCGATCAACGGCCTCTACGTCACCCCAGGACCTTTCTCGTTTTATCGACACACCACGCTCAAGGAGATTGGAGACTTCCGGTACGGCCACCAGACCGAGGACATGGAGATGGCTCTCCGCATCCAGCGGGCGGGTTATGAGATCGAGAACGCGCCACGCGCGCGCGCGTACACGAAATCGCCGAACACCATTGCGAAACTTCTCAAGCAGCGCACCCGCTGGACGACCGGATTCTTGAGGAACATTCTCGGAGAATATCGCTGCCTCGTGGGGAATCGCGCCCACGGCGCTCTCGGTATGCTGGTGCTCCCTACCGCACTCATCGCCATCGGCGGCGGCATTCTTACTTTTTCTGCCACGCTTTTCAATTTTGCCCGGCACGCTATGGCCGCAGCCGAGGTCCGCGCCGGCGTTCCGCTCTCCTATACGCTCCTGATGCGCGGCCCGTTCGATTGGTTCTATCTCCCCGTGAGTTTTTTCCTGCTGCTCGGCGCGACGATGCTTGTCGCCTCGTTTTCTTTGATCGTCACCGGCAAGCGCATTTCAAAAACGCCGGGTAACCTTGTGCTCGGCATCGTCTCATATGCGTTCCTCTACGGCCTCGTCGCGCCGCTGTGGCTCCTGCGCGCCACTACCGATGTCGCGCTCGGAAAGCGCCGCCAGTGGCGCTGATTCTCCCATGTCGCTTCTCGCCAGAAACGCTCTCATAGCCCTTGTCATCACGATCGTGCTCATCGGTACGGTCGCCTATGCACTCAGCTACCTGAACAACGCCCGCATCGCCGAACTCGCCGCCATCGAGGATCAGCTCTCAATTGACACGCTCTCTCTCGATACGCAATTCTCCCTCCTTGAAGCGGCGCCGTGCGACAGCGCCGCTTCGTCGACCGCATTTACCGGAACGCTCGCTGACTTGGGCGACCGCCTCTCCTACGCCGAAAGCCAGCTCGGTACGGACAACCCACAGGTGGTGCGGCTGAAGCAGCACTATTCCCTGCTCGAGATACGCGACTATCTCATTACCAAGAAACTCGCCGCCGCTTGCAAGACGAAACCCATAACCGCGCTCTATTTCTACAGCAATGCCGGCGACTGCGCCGATTGCGACCGGGCTGGCTACGCGCTTTCTTATCTGCGCGACACGTACCCGAATCTGCGCGTCTATTCGTTCGACTACAATCTCGACCTTGGCGCTTTGGAAACGTTCATCGCGCTCGAGGGCGTGCGGCGGTCGTTGCCGGCTTTCGTCATTAACGAGAAACCGTTCTACGGCTTTACCTCGCTCGAAGAGCTTGAAAAACAATTCCCGAAAGGGGTGTTCGCAACGACAACCGGTTCCACGCTTTGAGTCTCAATTGTACTCCGCTAGAATCTAGTTTAGCAAAAATCTCGACCGACTTCGCACGCGCCGAGGCCGTATGCGCTTGCCCCAGAGCCCGCGCGTACTCGCGCGGGCTCTGGGGCAGAATCACGAATTCGAAATGTCTCGTATCTCTTTTGTAACCACTTCTTCTGCCTCTTCAAGTTTTTGCTCAAATTGTTCCAAAAATTCCGCTTCTTCGTCTGTCAGTTTTCTATTGACTTTCTTGAGCCGAGCCACATGTTTTTGAACGCCATCGCGAAGGACCTTAAACGCTCGTTCGGATGTTTTCTCCGCCTCCCGTGCTTCACGTCGCATACGCGATATGGTGCGGGGAATCCTAAACCAGAGGCGAGCTCCGATCCAAACAAGAGCGCCGAGTGCGAGCAATATTAGGATTGCGACAGAAAGATATTTCAAAGTGAAACCAATAAGACCTGTCACAAACTCCGATCGAACGGTAATCGTAAGTGGGGATGTTTCTGCACTCTGTGCTCCTCGATCATCTTTCACGTGGAGGATTATGGTGTACACGCCGGGGTCAAGCCGTTTGGTGGCCACAAGCGCAAAGTCGCCCAAAGAGTTGCTTCGGGTAAATTCCTCCGACATCAGTGAGTTACCTTCGCGGATGGAGACGATTACATCGGAATCGGGATAGGTCGTTCCCCTGACTTTCAGAATATCTCCCTCTTCTATCGCCTCCGGATAGTGGGTAATGACCGGAGCGTCGATGCCTTCAATCGTAAACTCTGCCGATCCGCTGCGAATGTTGCCGGCGTTGTCTATGGCCGATACAAAAAGAGTATAGGCACCGGGAATCTGTGACGGGAGAACATACGGATTGGATTCCGCAAGGGGAGCTGTCTTGACCGGCTTCGTATCACTTCCTATTTTGATTTCGTAGTGACTTATCCCCGATTCGTTGTCTGTCGTGTTGAAGAAAACGACCGGCTGGGGTTCCAGCCCCTTGTTTCCGTGCGGGAAGGAGATAGAGAATGGTTTCGGCGGAGTGGTATCAATATTCACGCGGTACCGCGAGACTGCGCTCCAGCCGGCAGAGGTGCGCGCTTGGAGCGAGAAGTAATAGGTACCATCCGGAAGCTCATCAATTTTCTTTTTTGAGATAGGCGGAATGTAGGAAACCGACGGATTGCCTACGGGAGATTTTCCAATGAGCGTGCGGACTTCAAGTGTACCCTCCGGCAACTTCCACGAAAATTCTGGCGTATTGTCTGCATACCATTTCCCCTGGTCCGGATGCGTGGCAGAGGTGATGCCGAGTGTGTTCCCGGTCGCGACCGGGGGCGTTTCCGTTTGAGGCGCAAGAGGAGGCCTCTCTCCCGCGGCGGTGAGCGTAAAGACCGCCATCCGAAGCCCGTTTAAGATATTCATCCCTGTGCCATCGTTTGCCAGAACAGAGCCAGAGGAAAAGCTTAGATTCGCTTGCCCGGCACTCCGCGCGCGGAAGGTAATAGTAAGGATTTTCCCAGAGGCACCCGTATAGCCGGGGTTAAGCACGATACCTTCAAAAGAAACAGTGCCTTGGCTGTTCGAAAAAGACGGCTCCGCAGGCCAGAGAGAGAAAATTGACCCCTGTTTGGAAATAGAGACGACTTCAAACTTGTCCCACGGAAAAGACACGACGCCGGAAGCGGCATTCATCGCCTGATCGGAGCTCTCTACATTCACGTTTACAGAAAAGGTGCTGCCGACACTGTACGAACCAGACGGCGGCGAAAAATTGAGAGATGCCGCCTGCGCCGAAAACGGCGCAAGTACGAACAGTGCGAACACGAACGTTATTTTATAAATCGTATCCATGTCCTTTTATAGAGAAGTGCAACGAGAACTAACACTATAAGTATAGCGAATAATCCTGACTTCTCCCACGGCGCGCGTGCATAGCGCGCCGGAACAACGGCAACTCGCTCATTTCCGGCGTGGTCTACCGCTTTCACATACACATCTCGGTTAAGGTCTCGATACTTTAGAAGATAGGGACTTTCTGCTTCTCTAAAGAATCCCCATCTACCTTCACGCACTTCATAATGGTCAATCCCCGAGGTTTTATCTTGAGTTGCGAAAACGAGAAAGTATTTCCCGTCAAATAGGTTTGGGTCGCTTGAAATAGTCGGGTTAAAATCTTCCGGCAATTCCGTATCAATCAATGTCTCTTTACGCACATTGCTGTCTCCGTGTTTTATAGAAACGGCTGTATCACGAGTTGAGAGAACCGATTCTGTGCCTAGTCCATCATTTTTCAAAGCTTTTATATTTTGTAGCGCGACAGAAGCCACTCCCGTATTTTTTGCCTCAAAAACTACGGAAAAGATATTGTTGTTCGCCCCGCTAAATCCTCCGGGAGTGATGCCGGAAAACAAGACGATACCCGGCGTGTCAACGCGGGGCTTCTCAACCCAGAAATTGATAACAGAATTACCATCGCGAATCTCTTTAACAGAAAGCAAATCCTGCGGAAATACCAGTCGCCCCTCAATCGCATTTACAGACTCCTTCGAATGAAGGACTATATCTATCAAAAATTGCTCGCCAAAGTTAATTTCTGATTTATTCGCATCAAGGCGAATTTCCGCGGCGTATGCGCCATAGGGAACGCACGCGAGAAGCGCGAATGCAAAAAAGATGAGGGTTTTGTAAGAAAAAGTCATGTTAGCCAGTCCAGTTAAAAGCCATGATACTAAAATCGACCAGATCAACTTTGCCGTCGCCATTCAAATCGCTCGACGCAGGGGGGCTCGCGCGTTTATACCAATACGCCGCTACCGAGAAATCGACAAGGTTCACCCGACCATCCCCATTTGTATCTCCTTTCGCTACGACCTTCGGCAATTGAGCGAGCACATTTTTCGTGCCGACGGCAAAACCTATCACTTTGCTAAAAGAGCTAATTTCACCATTCAGGGCGACTTTTGATTTTGTATTATGTTGCCCCATTTCAAGCACCGAGGTATCAAAATTGAGTAAATATACTCCACCAGCATCAGACATTTTCTTCACAAAAAATTCTTCATTTGAATTAACGCTGATGGTGATTTCCGATGCGGGCGCACTCTGGCCGAAAATAGCGATATTGTCTCCCCGCCTCACTTCACCCTTGTCAACGGCGATAGTGGGTGCGATAAAGATACCGCTGATTTTGGTGGTCACGCCCGAAGTGATGAAAATTGGAAAAGTAAACAAGCTGGAACGGATATTATTTTTATCTTCTCCATATACCGCAAATGTATAGTTGCCCGTTGAAAGACCGCTTATCGTGGCAGTAAAATTGCTGTCGGGACCGGCAATAGTGGTCAGGGCGATCTGTCCATCCTTGAGAATACTAACTCGGCTCAAAGGATAGGCTCTCCCAGAGAAAACAACATTGGTATCAGGAATTGATGGTGAAGACGGAGCACCTCCACCGCCCCCTCCTCCACCACCACCGGAGGAACCGGACGTACATTGCGAAGTATTAAACGTACACGCGGACGTGCAAGAAAACGTCCCGCCAGTAAAGCCAAGCGACGAGCAGGACGAGCCACCAAGGTTTGAGCCATCACACTGTTCGCCACTGCCAATGACGCCGTCGCCACAGCCAGGCACCGTCGCGGTTATTTCAACTGTTATCGCTTGCGCAACAAAAGGCCCTGCAAGGAGAAGAAAAAGAACGGATAAAAATAGATTGCGTGTGCGGTTCATTCATTTTATTTGCTTGTCCTGAGCCGAGTCGAATGGTTGTCGTGCTTGCGCGATAATATAGCGGTTGTATTTCTTGAGTCCAATTTTTCCCAAAAACCAGACGATCGCCAATATGACAAAAATTATGAGAAGCAACTGCCATGGGATAATAAAGAAGCTATAACTCTGGTTTGCGATTTGATTTGTTGCGCCCCACGATACATTGAGCTCGGCGGTGTACCAACCAAGATGAAAATCGCCCCACTGTCTCCCTGCCATTTCAAAAAATCCTGGCGATTCTGTTTTTTGTTCTTTTTCATTTGCCGGTTGCGATTCTTCCCCCCAGACCACTTCAAATTTTCTGGCGCTACTCGGCAATACACTGCCCTCGTTTTTGTTTGCCAGCAGTGTCGCCGAAGTCATTCGCAATGTATTCTTGATTTTGATTTCGCCCAGCGGCACCACCCTATCTCCGCCGGTATTATTGAGGCGATAAGCAAATGTTACGGGCAAGGCGCTAAAAAATCTCTGTTTTCCCGCAGCAATAAATTCCAAGAGTCCTCCTCCTTCAGCCACTTCTCCCGAAACTCGCAAAAGCACCAGCACGCCTATTTTACCTCCGACGGATACCTGCCCGCCTCCCTCTACTCCCGGCGCCTGACTGCCAAAAAATATGGCGGCGAAGTGTCCGCCCGGTTCGGCGCTTTTAGGAATGGTGATAGAAAACGGCACGATGCTTCGCTTGCCCGATTCCAAGACAACTTTATCCGCTGTCTTTATCCAAGTAGCCAAGTCGTTTTTTGCGCCAATAAAACGAGGAGCGCCAGACTCTCCGCTTGGTTCGAAGTTTTCAAAGGTGGTGAAGAAAGTTCTCGTTCCTTCCTGCTCATTAAACAGTTCTATTTTCCCCTGAAGCGTTGTCCCGGGGTCTCCTGTTATTTCCACCCTTGGCGGGGACACCGTCAAGGCAAAAGCCGGGCTGGCTATGCCCGCTATCGCAACGATTAAGATTGTAAAAGCTAAATTTCGCATGGGCATTTCATGCACCCTTAAAAGTTAGCGGTTGCCACATAGGTGAGTGTAGAAGTATAGGCACCGGCTTCTGTATTTGAAGCAATGTTGGCGATATAGCGGACTGAATAGGTGGTGTTAGCCGAAGCGGCAGAAGAGGCGGCAACTTGGTCTGGAAAGTTAAGTGAATCAAAGGCGTACCCAGCCGCGGCATACGGCGCAACTACTGCACCCACGCCACCAGTCGCTGTCATTCTTAAACCAAATTGCTCGGAGCCAACGGTTGACGCAGTGTTGGCGGAAGTTGTGGCAATGGTAAATGCGCCATTGGTCAGTGTTGTCCCATTGACCGTCAAACTATAGCCACTTCCTGCATTGGTGCCGACAATGATATTGTGCGCTTCTACTTCAGATGCTGAACAAGCGGCAGTGCCTTGAGCAAAACAAGCCGCCGACGCCGAAAGACTGCCGAAACCAACGGTATTGTCGGAAATGCTGAAAGTAAGCGACTGGTCAACGGTCGCGGTAACCGCCACCTGGTCATCGCCGATAATATTAACCGTGGTCGTGCCTGTATCGCCAAAAGTTCCGTAAAAGGCTACCGTAGGACTACTGGCCGTGGGGTTGGTTATCCTAATCGTTCCTCCTCCCCCAGTACTGGCATTCGAGCCAACCCTAAGCCGGATACACCTATCAGCGGCTACAGTATCTGTGC
The DNA here is from genome assembly GCA_016217905.1 of Candidatus Kaiserbacteria bacterium. GTDB lineage: Bacteria > Patescibacteriota > Minisyncoccia > Phycocordibacterales > Phycocordibacteraceae > C7867-001. The sequence continues at coordinate 69,091 of JACRFL010000013.1, forward strand.
CTGAAGTAATAGTGATAACTTGACCGGAAACAGCGGCTCCCCAAGTGGTACCGGATGGCGTGGCGGCCAATGTTTTTTCCGTAAAATTCGCGGTAGAGCAGTTATTGCTGTCGCCAGAAGCAAAATCCCAATCAGCAAGAACCTGCGAACCCATAACAAAGCCGGACGAAAAATTGTAGGTTATGGTTTCTCCCGCCGCCACTCCGCCACCAGCAGGAGTTACAAATTTAATCTCGTGGTTTGCTAGCGTACTTGCTTTTATGGTAGACAGCGCATCAGACATGCTTGTCAAACCCAAAGCGTAGGCCACTTCCGCCCCCCCCCCCGTGAGCATAAGCAAGCCGAGGACTAGAGACAGCGCAGTTGCGACGCTGGCTTTTGAAATGAGTCTTGTATTCATAAAAAATTATGTGCTAATTATCACAATTATAATGCCGACTGATGTTACTCATAAAGTATAGCATTTTTTATTTGTGAATAGCTAGCAATGACTCTGTGTATAGCTAAAAAGTGGCTGTCGCGACATAGGTCAAAGTAGCACTGTAGCTCCCATTCTCGGTACTAGCGGAAATATTACCAATATAACGCACACCAAAAACAGTAGTCACTCCATCTCCGGCACCCGATGCAACTTGATCGGGAAACGCGCCTGTGTCCAGCGCCCAGTTTGTGCTCGCGTAGGGAGAAGTGGCCGAACCCGTGCCGGAGTTCACGATAAGCCGCGCGCCGAATTGTTCCGTCCCGGCGCTTGACGCCGCCGCTGTTGCACCAATAGCGTTAATTGTGTTTGCGCCAGAAGTAAGCGTAGCGCCATTGAGCGTCATCGTGTATCCGCTCGATGCGCTTGTCGCCACAGAAATGGTGTGGGCATCAGCGGTGTCCGATGCCGAGCCGAGCGTATCTCCGGTGGCATACCGCGCCCCTGAAGACACAAGTGTTCCAAAGCCAATTGTGTTGTCAGAAATACTAAAAGTCAGTGACTGGCTCCCTTCTGCCGCGGTACCGCAGATTTTCGTGGCGTAGGCCGTGCCGTCGCCCACATGCGCGTTAGTCGCGGCGGACATTGAGCCGAGTGTGGTGTCAAACCCGGTGCAGTTAGTCGCTTGATATCCGATTGAAACACTGCCGCCGCTCGGCGCTTGTATGCAGGCGTTGTTGACGTAATTGGCTTGGGAGTTTTGCTCGGAGTGAGCATTGGTCACTCCCGACAATTTTAACGCCGTTGCAAAAGTGCCGGAGCATGCGTTTCCAAGCCCGGTTACTCCCGTGCAACAAACGACATTGCTCGCATACGCGGCGGTTGATTGACTCGGCAGTTCGGCGTGCGCGTTCGCAACTCCCGACATCCGATAAATTACCGTCCCCGTACATGCGGCGGCGGTAGTCACGGAACAGGAAAGCGTGCCCGCATATGCGACATGCACAAAGGACAATATAAAAAATAAGACAGTTGCTAAAAACCAAACTGCCCCTCTTTGTATCGCATTAAAATGTCGCGGTAGTGGTGCCATTGTTGTTTGTGTCTGCCGAAACAGACGAGGTCGCGCTTCGTGTTTCCGGAGGAGTACTGGTCGCCGATTCGCCCGGTCCAAGCAGGGGGCTGGTGATAGATTCGGCATTCGTGTCGGACACGATAACGGCGGCAACTTGAGTTTCGGCGCTGGTTATCGCAGAAGAAGTGGCGGTATCATCCGTTCCGGTTAAGCCGAAAAATCCCAAAACCTTATCCCAAAGACCGCTTTTTGGTTCAGGTGTCGATGTGGTGGCGACTGATATTGCTTTAATATCGCCAAACGCCGAAATCGCTGTTCCTTCATTGCTCACCGAGCCAAACACCATTTGCGCAAAATCAAATAGGGCACTTTGCGAATTAACGTATTGGTATTCGCGGTAACTTCCGTCGTCAATCTTGATTTTGAAAGTTCCTCTTTCTCCTCTATTTTTGTCAAAATCAATAGTGAAAAGATACCATTGGTCGGCATTGTAATTTGGAAGGAGAGTGATTTGTTCATTCCCTTCTTCCAAGAGAATGCCACTTGATTCGGTGAATTGAATGCTAAACAACAGCTGTCCTCCTTGATCGGATGTCATAGTGTAAAAATAAAATATTCCTGATTTGTTGTGCCGCATTCGGAATTGAAAAATGCCGGAATTTATTGGCGCGATATCGCGGGTTGCGGTTATTGAATCGTGATTGGTTATTTCTACGAACTTTTTTCCTTTAGAATCTGCCGCAGAAATATTGACCGAGTTGTCAGAATTTCTATAATAATTTGTTACTGTTGCCGCCCAGCCGCCCTGTTCGTTAAGGTCGCCGGGGTTGTATGAATCAAAACCATCTGCGAATGTCCAATCGTTTGCCAATACAAAAGTCGGAGCAAGCGATGCCAAAACCAAAGAAAATAGAAATATTGTAAAAAGTTTTTTCATAATTACGGCAAATTCGTCAGTTCCGCTTGCACTAAGGTAATTGTCCAAGCGGCAGACGTTCCTCCGTTGACGCTTGTTCCGATGATGCTACTGGCAACCGTGCTGTCAAATCCGCCGCCAGTTGTTTTTATTCTTGCATTAGCGCCTGCATTTATGAGTCCAGTAGTAGTAAGTCTATGAGAAACCAGTCCCATGCATTGTATAACCGCCGACGTGCCGGAGCCAACTGTCCTGAACGTCGCCCAGACTTCAAACCATCCTTCATCAGCCGCCGCCGTGCCTGCCGTCCAAGTCATTGCGCAACGTGAGGTGTCGGCAACGCTGCCAGCTGTTCCAAAGCGGATGGTTAATATCGGTGTGGCTGTTCCTGCCGCTGTTTTTGCTACATCAAAAATAAGATGGTATCTTGATCCAGCTCTTAACCCTGTGGCCGGAATAGCAACTGATGAGCCAACCAAATAAGTATCCGCGGCAAATCCCGCTGCTGGTGTGGTAACGCTTTGGTTATAAACAGTTCTGACCTCCGGGGCGGCGCCTGCCCAAGTGGAGCCATTGGAAGTTAAGACATCTCCTGAAGTTCCCGGTGTGACAAAGGTAACATTACTGGTGCCGGCTCCAAGAATGACATTTCCCGTAGTCAAGGTCGCTAATCCTGTGCCGCCGTTTGCAACAGGCAAAACGCCCGCAGTGGAAGGCAAAGCACTCAAGAGTGACCAGCTTGGCGCCCCTGCGGCAGTATTCATTAAAACCGCGCCGGTTGTACCACCGGGCGCCAATAAAAGGGCATTGCCTGTGCCATTGCCATAAATTAAGTTGTTCGCAGTAATGGCAGCTAAACCGGTGCCTCCTTGCGCGACGGTAACTGCCGTATTGCCCGTGAGTACTGTTGCATTCGCGTCAGGAAATGTGTATGTTCTGGCAACTGTTGGGCCGGCGGCGATGAAATAAGCTATACCCGTACCGCCGTTTGCCGTGGGCAGAATTCCAGTTACTCCGTCTGTTAAACCAATTTGCGCCCAGGCCGGATTATTGGAGGCGCCGGTGTTGGAGAGGTATCTGGTGGCGGTGGTGTTTTTGGTAAGAGCGGAAAGAACATCGACAGCCGAACCGTACATAATATCGCCTTGCGCAACGCTTCCCGAAACTTCGGTGAAGTTGTGCCCCGGATTTGGCGCCGCGGCAAATGCAATTCCGATTATAGAAAGCGATATAGCGACGAGCCAGAAAATGCTCAATGCTTTATTTGTGTTGGAGATGAGATTAAATTTTCTCATAATCTATCTATATCTAGATATCTAATTGTATCATTTCAGAAAACCAAAGTGTAATTCGAGGTGTACAAAGCCCGCCCCGCCTTTTTGCCACCCATTCCAATTCAAATCCCCCCGCGAAAAAAACAAGAATGGAGAAGTGGCAAAAGGCGAGGGCGTTGAAACGCGAGTGCTCGGAGCGTTTCAGAGACGGAGGCGCGACGGCGCCGAGTTGGCACGCGAGCGGAGCGTACGAAAAGGTCCCGAGCCACCACGCGCTCGGCGCGTGCGAAGTCGGTCGGCGTGCTGGCTAAAATAGGTTCTAGCGTGCTTTAATAGAGACTCCAGTTTCAAGGCAAGAGGAGTTTCGTCGCCGGAAATACGCGCAGCGCGAAGCGACGCGCGCATTTCGGCATCTGAAAAGCCGCTGAGTTTGATTCTTGAGCCGAGGGTGAGATTCGAACTCACGACCTGCTGTTTACAAAACAGCTGCTCTAACCAGCTGAGCTACCTCGGCACTCTCTACTGTGGTGTATCGGACATCTCGGGACGCGTCGCTTTCAGGCGGTTTTTGAAGTCGGAGAGCGCCTGTACGAACGGCCGGGTGCTCGCGCGCGGCGCAAGCGCGATGCCGGCTTCGTTGTGGACGCGCAGGCGGCGGACAAGGCGCGTGAGAAGCCGCTCGGCAAGGCGCACCGCCTGAAGAGACAGATGGGCGATATCGTGCCCCACACGCGCGCTTGCGCGGCGCGCCTCTTCGCGTGCGAACGCCGCAAAGTCGACATGCGTGAAGACGAATCCGATGCGCGCGACTCGCTCGTCGAGGCGGGCGCGGGCGGGCGCGAAGAGGCGCGTACTGTGGCGCTCCTCGTACCGGGACAAGACGAGAAACCCGAGAAGAAGCGCGACCGAAACGAAGATAAAGAGGAGATGCGTCACGATGATTAGTGAACGGAGAGACGGGTGAAGCCGCTCACCTCGACGCGCTCCCCGAACTTTTGCGTCGCCTCGTTGAGGAGGTCGCGCACGGTCTTGCTCTCATCCTTGATGAAGGGCTGGTCGAGAAGCACCTGATCGCGGAAGTAGCTTGCGAGCTTGCCGTCGAGGATCTTCTCCCGTATGTCCTTCGGCTTGTCTGCGACTTCCTTCTCGAACACAGAAATAGCGGCCTGTTTCGCATCCTCGGGGATCTCGTCCGCCGTCGTGTAGGCGGGCGCGGTTGCGGCGACCTGCATCGCAACTTCGCGCGCGAGCGCCGCGAACTCGGGGTTCTTCGCGACGAAATCCGTCTCGCAAGAAAGAATCGTCATCGCCCCGATGGCGCCGTCGTGGATGTAGCTCCCTATCGCGCCTGCAGCAAGCGCGCGTTCCGCCTTCTTCTCGGCCGACGCGGCGGAGTGTTTCTTGAGGATAACGGTGGCCTTCTCAAGATCGCCGGCTGCTTCTAGAAGCGCCTTTTTGCATTGCATGACGGATACGCCCGTCATCTCGCGCAGTTGTTTAATGCTGTCGGTCGTAATTTCCATAATTATCTGACAATAATAACACGCCGAGGCAGCGGGAATTTAGTTTTTCTCTGCGACTGGCTGACTCATTCTGATGATGCTCGAAGGAGCAAGAAAAACCAAAATCCCGCTGATCTCTACGCTGCTTGGCCCCTCTGAAACGCCTCGGTGAGCTCGGCGAGGATGAGCTTCACCGTCTCGCGCGAAGCGTCGTTTGCGACGATCGGATACGCCGCCTCGGAGAGGTCGCAGTCCGAGCTCATGATAGCGATGACGGGAATGCCGGCGTCGTTCGCCTCCTTCACCGCGTGCTTCTCCCGCTTGGTGTCGACGACCAAGAGCGCGTCGGGACGCTTCGTAAGCGTCGTGATGCCGTCGAGCCGCTCCTCGAGCCGCTTCTTTTCGCGCTCAATCTTAACGAGCTCGAGCTTCGTGTGCTGCTTGGCGAGGGCGCCCGTTGCCGCCTTCTCTTCGAGCTCGGCGAGCCGACCGACGCGTTTCTTGATCTCGCTCCAGTTGGAGATGGTGCCACCGAGCCAGCGCGTCGCCACGTACGGCGCGCCGACGCTTTCCGCAGCCGCCTTCACGAACTCGGCAACCTCCACCTTGCCGCCGACGAAAAGGACTGTCTTCCCTTCTTTGGCGAGCGCGGCCATGACGGCCGCCGCAGCTTCGAGTTGTTCGCCTGTCTTCGCGAGATCGATGATTTCCTGCCGTCCCTTGGCACCCACGAGAAAGGGTTTCATCGACGGGTGCCGGCGGCTCTTCACCTGCGCAAAATGCGCCCCCGCATCGAAGAGGCGCTTCACATCTGCCACGCTGTTCCCTGTCATCATTGCCAGGCCACTGTACCCGAATAATGCTTACGGTGCAAGCATCGAAGCGGCACGAAGCGCCTCGACGATATCATCGATGCCGCCCGCCATGATCTTCGGAAGGTTGTGCCAGGATTCCTTGAGGCGATGATCGGTAACGCGGTCCTGCAAGTAATTATACGTACGGATCTTCTCGGAGCGGTCGCCGGTGCCTATCTGCTCCTTGCGCTGCGCCGCGTGCTTTCTCGCCTCCTCTTCTTCGTGCAGCAGCTCGAGTTTAGCGACAAGAATCTGCATCGCCTTCTCGCGGTTGGCGAGCTGGCTGCGCTCGCTTGAGGAGCGCACGTCGATGCCTGTCGGCTTGTGGACGAGCCGTACCGCCGTCTCGACCTTGTTCACGTTCTGCCCCCCCGCCCCGCCGCTTCTCGAAAACTCCATTTCGATATCGGCGGGGTTGACGTCCCTCTTCGACTTCGCGCGGATCGGCAGCACCGCGACCGAAGCGGTCGAGGTGTGGATGCGGCCCGACTTCTCGGTCAAGGGCACTCTCTGGACCCGGTGCACACCGGTCTCGTAGCGTAGCGCGTCATAGGCACCGGCACCCGCGATCTCGAGCGTGAGCTCGTCGACAGAACGCGCCCTCCAGCCGCGGTGCTCGGCGTATGTTTGGTACATATCCTTCAGCTCGTGCGCGAAGATGGTCGCCTCGTCGCCGCCGGCGGCGGCGCGCAGCTCGAGCACGACCGAGCTCGGCTGCGCGACTTCCTCTTTTTCCTTCGCGAGAATTTGTCCTATCTCGGCGAGGATGGCCGCTTGGCGCGCGCGAAGTCGAACGGCTTCTTCCTCTGCGAAAGCCGAGAGTGCGACATCGCCGCCCGCAACCGCCAGCGTGTCGCGTATTTCCTTCTCGAGGCGCTCATATTCCTCCGCGAGATACGCAGTGGCAAAATTCTTTTTAAATTCGGGCGAATAGCTCATGTCCTTTAGTATACGCGAAACGGCGCTTGTGATTTTTGGGGCTCCGCAGGCTGACGAGCCGAGGACTGAGCGATTTTTCAGCAGAAAAATCGCGTACCCAAAAATCACAAGCGCCGTGTAGCGCTTATTTCTTCCTCGCAGCGCGCTGCCTGAAACGCTCGACGCGGCCCGCCTTGTCAAGCGTGCGGTCTTCACCCGTATAGAAGGGGTGCGATTTGCTCGAGATTTCTACCGTGAGCTTCGGGTACTCCTTCCCGTCTTCCCAGGAGGTCGTCTCGTTCGTGTGGACGGTGGAGCCGATAAGAAAGCGCGCCCCCGAAGCGAGGTCTTCGAAAACGACCGGGCGATAGGTATCCGGGTGAATATCCTTTTTCATCCGGGGATGATAGCACGGACCTAAAATTCCTGAAAGACCTGGGTGATGTTCACGATCTGGGAGGCGGTGGTGACCGCGCCTCCGTTGCTTGTGCAGGAGAGGACGTAGGTGGTCTGGGTGGTAATCGAGTCCGGGTAGGTTTGGGTTACCGTGCCG
>JACRFL010000003.1 GCA_016217905.1 Candidatus Kaiserbacteria bacterium
ACGATGTGGTAGTGGGCATCGTATGCGCAGTGGTTGGAATGGACGATGCCCATGCAGGAAGCATACCTGAAAACCGAACGTTTTCAGACTTTCGGCTGCGGAACCCGCCCCAAGGGGCGGGGTATGGCTTCGCTAATCAACTTCATCTTCATCCCCTTTTTTCGGAAAGACCAGCTATGCACAGAAGAACCGTACCACGCATTATTCTATTAGACCAATACGCGCTAGAATGAATCTGGCGTTGCTCAATCGAGCCACGCTTTGCTCTCTCACAACAAGAAAGGAGGTTCACTGCATGGGCAGGCATCGCAACCGCCCGCCAAAAACGTCCCACGGCACACTGAAGGATCTGCGGGTACAAGCAAATCCAGAAGACCGTTCGACCTGGACGGCGGAGTATGCGAAGAAACGCCGCAACCAAACGAACGATGTGTTGGAATGGAGGAGGCTCGACTCTGTCTACCACGCCATTCTTACCTACGAGGGAAGGATGCCGGGAAGCGAGTTGCGCCACCCATTCTCGGGGGCATATCGACCGAAAGAAGACCCGTTGGAAAAAGAACACCTGCTCGACCTTTTGGGAGACGCGCACGCGATTGCATCTCCCGCCTGACCAGCACGAGTTCCCCTACCGCGGCGACGGTCGCCTCCGGGAACTGGTCAAGAACCCACCCAAAACCGAACCGTCGCTCACGCGACGGTTCTTGCTTTCTTACATACCCTTACTCTGCTTCTACGGTGAAGTGATCCTCTGGATTGGCGGGAGACTGAAGGTTCCGAGCGCGATATTGATGATGCCGTATGCGCCGAAGATGACGACTAGCCCGACGAGGCCCCATAGGATAGCCTTCTTCCCTTCCGTACGCTTCGTCTCATCCCCCGCATGCGCGACGAACTCGAACACCCCCCAGAGGAACACGACGAACGCGCTCGCTGCGAGAAGCAGGATAAGCGGATTGACTATCTGCACGACGACCTTCACGAGGAACCTATTGAGAACCTCCATTTAGCCGCCGATGTTGACGCCCGACTTCGGCACGCCGCCCGTCGGTCCGGTATTGTTCCCGAAGCTAATCGTACCGGTGAGAATGTTCACGAGGCCCCAGAGCGAGACCATGACAAAGAAGCCGATGAGGCCCCAGAGCATGAGCTTCTTGCCACTCTCCTTTACCTCTTCCGAGTTGGCACCGACGATGAAGGTTTTGAACGCACCCCAGAGGAACACGATGAACGCGACCGCGAAGAGTACCGGGATGATGACGTTGTTGATGACGGTGATGACGAGCGAGCCGGCGTCCGAGAGGTTGTTGAGCGCGGCGAAGGAGACGAGCGGTATCGCGAATACGGCAAGAACTCCTGAAGTAAGTGCGAAGGCTTTTTTCATAATGTAAGTAAGCGGATAACGAGGCAATTATAATACTCCTGCGGAGCGAGTCAATATGCTCGGGGAGTCTGTGTGGATAGCTACAGCGTCGGGTATGCCGGGCGATTAGTGTTCGCGCCCGCGGGAATGAGTGTATCCTTGGTGATGTTCACCAGCCCCCAGATGGAGACGATGACGACGAGCCCGATGATTCCCCAGAGCACGAACTGCCGCCCCGTCGCGCGCTCGGTATCATTGTCCGCGCCATAGATGAAATACTTGAAGACGCCCCAGAGAAAGACGATGAAGGCGACTGCGATGAGGACGGGGACGAGGACGGTATTCACCACCCCGACGATGCCGCTCCGGTAGGCATCGACCCAGATCCTGTTGATGCCGCCGCCTGTGCCGGAGAAACCGCCGCTGCCGTTGCCCGTATTCCCTACGCCGCCGAGGGGCGGTTGGCACGTGTTGTATCCTTCACCTGTAGTAGTACAGGTTAATCCGAAATCGCAGGTGCTTTGCCCGCTGCCGGTACAGGGCGCATTGATGCCGCCCCCGCTAGAGCTACCCGAGCCCGATGAGCTGCCTAGGAGCTGGCACACCGGCGTACCGAAACTGTCAAAACTGCAGGTGCCGGAACCGCCGTTACAAGGGTCGCCATATGTGCTGCTGGTAGTGCATGTACCGCTCCCGCTTGAGCCCGTTGAGCCGCCGGTCGAGCTTGTTTCTGGTTGGCAGATATTCAGGGAATCACAGAAACCGCGTCCCTGGGCGTCTGTGGTGCACTCGCTTCCCGGAAACTGCACTTGCTCGCAATAGGCGTTCCCGGTCAGGGCAAATGCGGAGAACGGAGCGGTGACAGACGCGAGGAGGAAAAGGAACGCGACGGATCGAAAGATTTTTTTCATGCGAGAGTGATTAGTAGGATGTCGGGAAACGCGGCGCGCCATATCCCCAGAGACCGAAGGTGTTCGCGACGACATTCACGATCCCCCAGAGCGATATCATCACGACGAATCCGATGATGCCCCAGAGAATGAGCTTGTGGCCTTCCGCCACCTTGTCTGCATCCCCGACGGAGAAGATGTACGCACGGGCGACGCCGTAGAGGAATACGATGAACGCGACTGCGAAGAGTACCGGCACGAGCACGCTGTTGATGAGGTACAAAATAGTGGTCGCGACGCCGCAGATGGTGCTTACGCAAAACCCTGCTCCGTTGCCGCCCGAGCCAATCCCGAAGAACCATCCGCCGCCGCTGTTCGCACCGCCGACGACGGTCACCGCAAGCGCAAGACTCGGCGTAAGGAGGGCGATGGCTGACAAGACGCTGCGGGTAATTGATTTCATAAAGATAAGTATGACACACAGGGCTCACGGCGTGATGCCGAGCGTGGATAACAATATGTTCACGACGCCCCAGACCGAGAAGAGCAGCGCCATGCCAAGAATGCCCCAGAGGACGAACTTGCGCGCTGCGGCACGATCTCCTTCGTTGTCGGTGGTGAGGAAAAAATACTTCACGACGCCCAAAACGAACGCGACGAACGCGAGGGCGAAGATAATCGGCACGACGACCGTGTTGAGGATGCCGACAATGCCGGTGGTGCCGCTACCGATGAAGTCTTTGAAGGTCATATTAACCGGTCGAGAGAGCCCGTACCGTCGCCTCGATGCCAACCGCGATTGCCTTCGCCCCGAGCAGGATGAGCGCGCCGACGACGGTCCAGAGGAGCGCCTGGCGCGCCTCGGTTATCTTCGAATCGTTGCCGCGCGCGACCACGAAGAGGTAGCCGACATACACGAGCATCAGGATAACGACGATGGCGCCGATACGTATAATGAAATCAAGAATGTTGCCGAGAAACGACTCGAGACTGGTTCCCGCGTTGAGCGGATTGATGAGGGTGGTGGCAGGAGCACCGGTCCCTGATCCTCCGGACTGATAGCCACCCGTTCCACCCGATTGAGATTGATAACTGCTCGGCGATATACAGTTACCGTTCCAGATGCGCCCCGTCCCTGGGCCTTGGCCGTTTAAGTCACAGGACGATCCGTTTGCGGTACCGGCAAAGTCTGCGAGGGCAAATAACGGTGTGCCGAGAGAGAGTACGAGAACGAAAGCAGCGACAATGAAAGCGCGCATATTATCGTTGCAGAAGAGAACTTAAAGACTGCTCGGCGGAGACGAGCGCGGACTGCAGATTCAGGCGGCCACTGATCACATCCATGATCATACCCGAAAACACGGAATCGGTGGCGGCCGGCTCTGGGGACAGCCAACCGCCGGCGTAGAGCGCCTCGGCATACGCCACCGCGGCGACCGGATCGGCGGGCGTCGGCGCGAGCTGGCTCAAGACCGCGGGAGCGAGTCCGGTCGCGGAAGCCGCGGCGGTCTGCTCGACCGAATTGGTGAATAGCACGGCGGCTTGGTAGGCGCCCGCAGGATTCTTCGCTCCGCGCGGGATCATAAAGGCGTAGACAAGGCCGTACGCGCTTTTCTCCGGCGCAGTCGCCCGCTGCGGCAGCGGCGTAACGTTGAAATCGAGATTCAGATTCGCCGCAGCAAAGAAGCGGGACTCGGAGGCGTATCCGATGTAGAGCGCGAGGTCGCCGGCGAGGAAGGCCTGCCGCGAGTCCGGAAGCGAGGAGTTCCAGGTGTAGGAAATCTTCGAAGGATCCGCGAACTGGGTGTAGAAGCCGAGCGCCGCCTGTCCGGGCGACGCGCCGCCCGACCCGTTGCCGAGATCGGCGGCAAGGTAGCCGCCCGGGGAATAGGCAGAAAGGGGAACGCCGGTCTGGAGAAAGAGCGAAGAGAGTATCCCGCGGGCGTTGCGAATGTTGTTGTAGGTGCCAAGCGCGATGAGCGCGCGCGTGATCTGCCGCGAGGGCGTCAGAAGCGCGGTCTTGGGCACAAGCCCGGTTAGGGCCTCCCAGGTCGCGGGAGGCTGCGCGACGCCGCTGCTTGAGAGGATAGAGCGATTGGAGAAGAGGACGAGCGGGTCGACGAGAAACGGAATGCCGTAGTAGCCGGTGCCGTCTGGAGCGGCGAAGAGCCGTCCCTCCCCGACGAATGTGTTTATGAATGTGTTTATGGAGAGCGTCGAAAGCGGCACGGGTGCGATGAACTTCGCGAGCGCGTGCAGCTGTTCCTGCGAGGCGAGGACAAGGTCGGGGGCGCTGCCCGTCGCTATGGCGGCAGCGAGGTCGGTAACCAGCGTCGCCGGACTCTTTTCCACATACGAGACGCTCTTCAGGGACGCATCGACCTGCCCCGCGGCAACGAGAGTCGCCTGCAGTGCATCCTTCGGCAGCGTGCCCCAGATGACGACCGTCCCGACCGCGTTCTTGCCGCTGCCGTTGCTCGTGTACGTGGCGAAGACGAACAGGCCAATGACCGCGCCGAGCCCGAAGATGCCGAACAAGATTCCTTGGAAAAGCGATATTCTCATGGATTTAGGGTGCGGCGAAAATGATCCCGTAATGATGCGGCCCCGCGCGGAACGATTTTACCTTATGGAAGCCGCCGCCGATGAAAAACGCTTCGGCCTCGTGCTCGGACACGACCCTGTCGTGCGCGGGACCCATGCCGCCGTAGCTGCCCGCCCAGTCGACAACCATAAGTTTGCCACCCGACTTTAGAACACGTTTTATTTCTCCCAAACATCCAAAACGATTTTCGATCTGGAAAAATGTGTTGGCGAGTATAACGGCATCGAGCGATGCGTCGCGCAAGTGGGTCCCGCCCGGCTTCTCGATGTCGCCCCAGACCGTGTCGATGGCGCTTTGATGGTGGACGTGCGTGTTGAGCTTCAGATGTTTCAGCACATCTCCCTGTACGTCGACCGCGTAGACCTTACCGCTCCCTCCGACGACTGCGGCCGCTGCGCGCGCGTAGTGGCCCGAACCCGCGCCAAAATCACCGACCCTCATTCCCTCGCGAAGGCCGAGCTGGAGAACATTTTCGTGTGGGGAACTGAAATTTGCGCTCATGCCTATAAAATAGCACGCACGGCCCGCTCTCGGCCGCGCAATCAACAAATTAGAGCGCGACCATTGAGGCGATAGCGTCGCCCTCGCGCATCTTCATGATGCGCACGCCCTGGGTGGCGCGGGAGAGGAGCGAGATTTCGGCGACACTCGTGCGTATCACCTGCCCTTTTTTGGAGACGACGACGAGTTCCTCGCCCTCCAGGTCGCCCGGGACGACCTTGGCGCCGATGATCTCGCCCGTCTTCGGCGTCACTTCCGCGGTCTTGATGCCCGAACCGCCGCGCCCCTGAATCTTGTATTCGGACAATTTCGTGCGCTTGCCGTAGCCCTTGCTCATGATGACGAGAAGCGAAGCGTCCCGCGCCGCGGCGGGGATAACTTCCGCTGAGACGACGCGATCGCCCTTCTTCACTCTCATGCCGCGCACCCCGCCAGCCGCCCTCCCCATCTCGCGCACATCCTCCGCCTCGAAGCGGATGCTCTGCCCTTTTGCGGTTACGACGGAAACGGTATTTTCGCTTTCGGCGAGATTTGCGGAAACGAGCGTATCGCCTTTCTTCAGATTGATCGCGATGATGCCGGAGCGGCGCACGTCCGCGAAACTCTTCGCGGCGACGCGCTTCGCCACACCATCTCGCGTCACGAACACGACCGAGGAAGCTTCGAGCGCCGCGCCCTTCGGCACCGAAAGCACGCTCGTGACCGACTCGTCGCCCGCGAGCGGGAGGAAGTTCATGATGGACTTGCCCTTGGTCGCGCGCTTCCCTTCCGGAATCTCGTACATCTTCAGCTGGTACGCCTTGCCGAAGTTCGTGAAGAAGAGCAGATCGCTGTGCGCCGAAGCGACGAGGAAGTGCGTCACCACGTCTTCCTCCTTGGTCGCGATATCGACGACGCCCACACCGCCGCGCTTCTGCTTTCGGTACTCGGCCGGGTTCGTGCGTTTCACGTAGCCGCCCTCGGTCAAGACCAGCATCGACTCTTCGTCCGGTACGAGGTCTTCCACGGAAATGTTCTGCACGCCGCCTTTTACGATTCTCGTGCGACGATCGTCGCCGTACTTCTGCGCGAGCTCCGTAAGCTCGCTCTTCACCACTGCAAGGATCTTTTTCGGCGATGAGAGAATTTCTTTCAACCTTGCGATAAGCGCTTGGACTTCCGACAGCTCGTCTTCCAATTTTTTGCGTTCAAGGCCCGCAAGTTTTGAGAGGCGCATTTCCAGAATCGCCGCCGCTTGGAGCGCCGAGAAGCCAAACTTCTTCTGAAGCGCGAGACTCGCGGAGGGGATATCCGCCGCTTTTTTGATAATCGCAATGACTTCATCAATATGATCGAGCGCCTTGCAGAGGCCGATGAGGATATGTTCGCGCGCTTCCGCTTGACGTAAATCGTACTCGGTACGGCGCTTCACGACCACTTCCCGGTGCGTGATGAAGTGTCCGAGCATTCCGTGGAGCGAGAGCATTTCCGGCACGCCATCCACCAGTGCGAGCATGTTGTAATGGAACGTGCTCTCGAGCTCGGTGTGCTTATAGAGCGCATTGAGGACTGCCTGTGGGTGCGCGGTGCCTTTGAGCTCGACCACGACGCGGATGTCGCTTGTCGATTCGTCGCGCAGATCGCGGATGCCCTCGAGCTTCTTCTCCTGCACCAAGTCTGCAATTCGCGCGATGAGATCGCTCTTGTTCACGCGGTACGGAATGGAGGTGATAACGATGCGCGTGTCCTTCTTCCCATCGTCCACGATCTCCGCCTCGCCGCGCACGCATACCGGTCCCTTTCCGGAGCTGTACGCGTGCGCGATATCCGTCCTGTTGAACGCGACGCCGCCGAGGGGGAAATCGGGGCCTTTGACAAACTCAAGAAGGTCACCGGTCGTCGCCTCCGGATTCTCGATAAGATGGACGGTCGCGGCAACGACCTCGCGGAGATTGTGCGGAGGGATATTAGTCGCCATGCCCACCGCGATACCAAGTGTCCCGTTGAGGAGAAGGTTCGGGAGCGCCGCGGGAAGCACCTGCGGCTCTTCGCGCGTCGCGTCGTAGTTGGGATTCCAGGTGACGGTCTCTTTCTCGAGGTCGGTGAGAAGCGCCTCGGCAACGCGCGACATCTTCGCCTCGGTGTAGCGCATCGCAGCCGGAGAGTCGCCGTCGATGGAGCCGAAGTTGCCCTGTCCCAGCACAAGCGGATAACGGTATGAAAATTCCTGCGCCATCTTGGCCATCGAGTCATATACCGCGACATCGCCGTGCGGGTGGTACTTGCCAAGCACTTCGCCAACAACCGTCGCCGATTTGCGGAACTTCACGGAGGGCGTAAGTCCCATGTCGCGCATCGCGTAGAGAATGCGGCGGTGCACCGGTTTCAGCCCGTCGCGCACATCGGGGAGAGCGCGGGCGGTGATGACCGACATCGCGTAATCGAGGTACGAGGTGCGCATCTCGGCGACGATCGGCTGGTCGATGACGTTCGCGGCGACTCCGGTCGCCGCGACATTCTCTTTATCCTCCTTCCCGCGAGCCATGATAATTCAACTACGCACGTTAGAAAGGCAGCGTCGTCTGTTCGTGCTGCTTCGCCGGAGACGACGAGGGCGCGACATCGACGATCTCGATGCGCGCGGGCGCGTCCGCGCTCGGGAGAGCCGCGGCGGCGCCCGCAAGGCCGGTCTCCGGCTGCGCGGCGCCCTTAATCATGAGTCCGGACGACTGCGCGGCGCTCTCGGCGAATGAGCTTCCCTTGATGGCGAAAACGCCGGTTCCGAGAGAGCTGGCAAGCCAGACGAGCGCGACAAGCGCGGTTATGCCCCCCGCTGCGGTAAAAGCGACTCTCTTGCGGATATGGTGCGGCTTCCCTCTCACGTGCTCGATGTGTTCGAAAACGGTTTTCATACTGATTAGGGTGTTACCACTAGTATACTCCCGTCGCGGCCGACCAGATCCTTTTTCTTCAAGGTAAGCTTATCGACCTTTTCGCTGCCGTTGCCGGACTCTTTCAGGAATGCTTCGAGCGCCTTTGGCTCTCCGAGACCGCTCCAGTGCATCGGAATGATGACTTTGGGCTCAAGCGACACCGCGAGCTTATGCGCGTCGTCGGGAGAGAGCACTCCCTTCCCGCCGACAGGGACAAAAAGGACGTCGATCTCGTCGATGCTCTCCCGCGCCTCTTTGGAGAGTTCGGCATCAGCGAGTGCGCCCAAATGTACGAGCGTCATGTCCTCGAGCTCGATGCTGTATAGGGTATTGACCGCGCTCTCCTGCCCCTTCGCGAGCCCATACGTGCTTCCCGAGAGGAAGCCTTGGATGACGACGCCCTGTCGCTCGTACTCGCCGGGGCCCGTGATGGCAAATGGATCCTTCTCGCCATACGTCACCTCCTCGACGCCGTTCATGTCAGGATGACCCCGCGAGACGAGCGCGATGTCCGCGCCGAAGCGTACGGCGGGGAGGGTCCCATTTTTGCTGATGGGGTCGAACACGAGCGTGAGGTCGCCGAATGTCACCTTGAAGCATTGTCCGCCATGATGCGTAATAACCATACAGTACCTCCGTTTTAGCACAAAACTCGCCAGCGCGATAGCGTTTCCTGCCGCTAACTAGCGAAGTCTGACTTCGCTAGTTAGGCCGTTTTCATTTTTCAAGACACTGTGCTATAGTTCTCCTGTTGCGTGCGGGAGAAGTAGGAAGGCGTTAACCCTGATGCCGTTTGTCTCGAGCTTTACCGAGAGACAGGGCCCCAGTACCCTTCTCGAAAATCCGCATTGCCTTATTATATAATGTCTGAAGAGACGAAGAGAGTCGCTGTGCCAATCGCGACGATTCATCTGACCGAGGGCCACCCGATGGCCACCCTTATTGATTCTATCCCGACACCACCCTCCTCGGGCGACCTCGTCGAGGGTGCGATTATCGCTATCAGCCGCGGCCGCGTCTATATCGATCTGCCGCCGTTTGGCACCGGTCTTATCTACGGACGCGAATATCTCAACGCCGCCGATGTCTTGCGTAAAGCGAATCCGGGTGACACGATCAGCGCGAAGGTGGTCGACCCCGCCGGCCGCGAGGGCTATATCGAGCTTTCCCTCAAGGAGGCGCGCCAGGCGGCCATCTGGGGAGAAGCCGAGACCGCGATTCTCGCGCAGACGCCGTACTCGCTCACTGTCGAAGAGGCGAATAAAGGGGGACTTATTCTCTCCTGGCAGGGCATCCAGGGATTCCTCCCCGCCTCCCAGCTCTCCAAGGATCACTATCCTCGCGTGCCGGAAGGTGACAAGGACAAGATTCTCGGCGAACTCATGAATCTCGTCGGCCATCCGCTCTCGGTAAGAATCATCACCGCCGACGCAAAGGAGGGTAAGCTGATCTTCTCGGAACGCATGGGGAACGAGGCGGAGGAAAAGGCGTCGCTCATCGACAAGTACCAGATCGGCGATGTTGCAGAGGGCGAAGTGACCGGCATCGTCGATTTCGGCGTCTTCGTGAAGGTCGAGCCGGGGCTCGAGGGGCTCGTGCACATCAGCGAACTTGACTGGGGCCTCGTCGAAGACCCGCACGCGCTCTTCACTGTGGGCGACAAAGTGCGGGTCAAGGTCATCGAGATCAAAGACGGTAAGATTTCGCTCTCGATTAAAGCGCTTAAGGAGAACCCGTGGCACACCGCCGCCGAGCGCTACACCAAGGGCATGGAGGTGCCGGGCGTCATCATCAAGTACAACAAGCACGGCGCGCTCGCCTCTATCGAAGAAGGCGTTGCCGGACTCGTGCACGTAAGCGAGTTCGAATCGCCCGCGGTACTTCGCGAGACGCTCGAGCTCGGCAAGACGTATCCCTTCACCATCTCGCTCTTTGAACCCAAGGATCAGCGCATGACGCTCACCTTCGCCCGCAAGAACTAGCGAAGTCAGACTTCGCTAGTTGGACCCGCGGCGCCTCCGGCACTGTGCGGTGTTTCTGTGGATATTTTTTAGTTAGCGCGTGTTCGCGAATTGGGTTGCGGATTCGATGCCTTCGGTGACGAAAAGGCGCGTTGCTTCGGCGGCTTTTTTCAATACCTTCTTCACGTCCGCTTCTTCGGTTGGCTTCCACTTCCCTATCACGTGCTTGATGACTTTCTCCTCATCTTTGAGTTTTTTTGCTTGATTTTTTTTGCCCGTGGGCGCAACGCCGATGCGGAGACGCGCGAAATCTTTCGTTTTGATGGCGCGCATGATGCTCTCCACGCCCTTGTGTCCGCCGCTGCCGCGCCCGAACACCATCCTGATCGTCCCGAGCGGCAAATCGAGGTCGTCGTGGACGACGAGAAGATTCTTCGCCGCCTTCGGCGACTTCACAAACGCAACAACCGCCTTCCCCGAGAGATTCATCATCGTCTCGGGCAAAACAAGCGTCGCGTTCTCGCCGCCAATTGCGCCTTTCGCGACGAGCGCGTTCGCCGTTTTATTAAAAACGAAGTCATCGAAGCCTTCCTGCTTCGCCACGAGTTCGACCGCGCTCCTTCCCGCGTTGTGCCGCGTCTTCTCATACTCCTTTCCCGGATTCCCGAGCCCGACGATGACGAATGCCATGCGCGCATCATAGCAAAAAACTTGCGCTACTTCACAAGACCAGTACAATGCCTCCATGTCCGATACCTGGAAGGGTCTTTTGAAGGATCTTTTCACGCTCGCATTCTTCGTCATCGTTGTCGTCATCCCGATTCGCCTTTTTATCGTCTCTCCGTTCGTCGTCGACGGCGAATCGATGCATCCGACATTCGAAAATCTCGACTACCTCGTCGTCAACGAGCTTGTGTACCGCTTCGCGACACCCGAGCGCGGCGACGTCATCGTCTTCCGCTACCCCGGCAACCCCTCCATTTTCTACATCAAGCGCATCATCGGGCTCCCCGGCGAGACGGTTTCCATCAACCGCGGCGTCGTCACTATCGCCACCGCGGACGGCGGACGCATCGCGCTTCCCGAGCCGTATATCGTGAACGAGGACGCGACATACACAAAGAACGTTTCGCTCAACCTGGGAGAGTACTTCGTCATGGGCGACAATCGTCCGAACAGCTCCGACAGCCGCGTGTGGGGCACCTTGCCGGAAAAGGACATCATCGGTCGCGCCGATCTGCGTCTCCTGCCGATCGGCGAGAGCGGCTTCTCCCCGGGCAAAACGTCATACGCCGTGCAGGCGGGCACGACGACGTCTGAAACGCCATGATGCGCGACGCCATCCCGGCTGAAGAACTCCTCCAGAAGGCGCATGCGGTCGGCCAATACTACGGCTTCACGCCGCTCTCGACGCTCACGTCCCGCACGCGCGGGCGCGCGGGGGGAAACGCCGGACCGGCGGACATTCCGGCGCACGTTGCGTCCGACCCCGTTGCGGAGACGGTCGCGCACTTCCTGAAGCAATGCCAGAACATCGACTGCGCGCCCTCTCCGCGACAGCCTCTTTTCATTTGGCACACGAATATCGCTCCGGGCCGTGCGGCGCAGAAGAAGGCACTGATCCAATTCCACGCGCTCGGCGCCGACCGCGCCCTCGCGGATGCCGTCGTCATTCGCGCGCTCATCACGCTTTCGCGCGAGCTCTTTCACGAAGAGCCGGTGCTCCGCATCAATTCGATGGGCGACAAAGAAACCCGCGCGCGCTACGCGCGCGAGCTCGGAAATTTTTTCAGGAAACGCGCGCATACGCTCCCCGAGGAGTGCGTCGCGTGCGCCAAGAAAGACGCGCTCGAGGCCGCCGAGCTCGCCATCCTTCGCGAGTGCGCGGACGATCTGCCCGCGCCGACCGAGCATCTCTCGGACGCGAGTCGGAAGCGCTTCGAAGACCTGCTCGAATACCTCGAGACGACGGGGACGCCGTATGAGCTCGCGCGCACACTCATCAGCCGCGGCAGCATCTGGAACGACATGTGCTTCGAGCTTACCGTCGGCGAGCGCCGCGTCGCGTGGGGCTCGCGCTATTTCGAACTCACGCGCCACTTCTTCCCTAAAGCTCCGTTCAACGCGACCGGCGCGGTGCTCCAGATAGGAAGCGAGGGAAAAATCGTGAAGAACGTACCGGCGACGCGCCTGCGATTCTCCTTCATCCACATCGGGGACGAGGCGAAACGGCTCTCTATCCGTCTCGCCGAAGACTTCCGCAAGGCGCGTGTTCCGCTTGCCCAGAATATAGGCATCGAGTCCTTGACCGAACAGCTCAACCTCGCCGAGCGGCGCAATAGCCCCTATCTTCTCATCATGGGACGCAAAGAGGCGCTTGAGGGCTCCGCCATCCTGCGCAACCGCGCCACTCAAGTCGAGACCATCCTCCCGCTCGCCGGCCTCGTCGAACGCCTGAAAGCGTTCGCTTAAGTTATATAGACAATACGGGCTCTGGTGTGCTAGAGTTTCCAAATCATGACAGCAGGAACACGGGTGGAGGTACGCCGCGGGAAGAACGAGAGTTCTGCCGCGCTTATTCGCCGCTTCACCCGCAGGGCCCAGGGCCTCGGGCTCGTGCGCGAGGTGCGCAACCGCCGCTACTGGGAGCGAACCAGGTCGAAGAATGTCGACCACAAGCGCGCGCTCGTCTCCAAGGCGCGCCGCGAGACGTACAACGAGCTCGTGAAGCTGGGAAAGATTGATCCGGCGGCCAAGAAAACGCGCAAGCGCTGACGGCACATGGCAGGTGTAGCCATAAAGAATCTCACGCGGCGCCCTACGGCGCCGCGTGCGACGTTTTCAGCCATCGCAAAAGAGGTTCTCCCCGTCTGGGATGTCTCCCTCGTCTTCGTCGGCCCCGCAAAGGCGCGCGCGCTGAATAAACAGCTGCGCCGCAAAGACTACGTACCGAACGTTCTCTCCTACGCCGTCGGCGATAAGAACGGCGAGATCATCATCTGTCCGTCCATCGCAACACGGCAGGCTCCAAACTATCAACTATCAACTATCAACTACATACTGCTCCTGTTTATCCACGGTTTATTGCATATAAAAGGATGGGCGCACAGTGGTACGATGGAGCGATGCGAACGAATGCTCTTGGCGAAGTTTGCCAAGGGCGTCGCGCATCCCCTACATGAGACGACGCATCGCAACCGGCATTGATATCGGCACGTACCAGGTGAAGATGGTCGTGGTTGAAGAGCTCTTCGACAAGAAGAGCGGGCGGCGACTCCGCATCCTCGGCACAGGCCTCGCCGAGTCGAAAGGGCTCCGGCACGGGTATATCGTCAATAAGGACGAGGTGACCGCGAGCATCCGCGAGGCGAAGCGGCAAGCGGAGTATGCGGCCCGCACGCCGATACGCGCCGCCTTTCTCGCCGTCGGCGGGATCTCGCTCGACGAGGCGCGCGCGACCGGCTTCGCAATAATCTCCCGCGCCGATCAGGAGATAACGGAACTGGATCTCGAAAAAGCGGGCAAGGCCGCTCGCGAAGCCGCGGCGCCCGGCTTCCTTAACCGACACGTGCTCCACAGCATCCCGCTTGAGTACCGCATCGACGGCGGCAAGGTGCTCGGCGACCCGCTCGGTATGAAGGGCGTCCGGCTCGAAGTCGACTACCTGTTCATCACCTGCCTCGCCCAGCATGAGGAGGCGCTCACGGGAGCGGTCGAAGATGCGGGAGTCGAGATCATCGATCAAATGGCCTCGCCCTTGGCGGGGTCCTACGTTCTCCTCGAAGGCGATCAGAAAATGAAGGGATGCGTGCTCGCGAACATCGGCGCAGAAACGATCTCGATCGTCGTCTACGATGAGAATATACCCGTGTCGGTGAAGGTGTTTCCGATGGGCTCGAGCCATATCACCGACGACATTGCACTCGGATTCCGCATCTCGCTTGAGGAAGCCGAGCGCGTGAAGCTCGGGCGGCTGTCGGGACAAATGTACCCCCGCAAGAAAGTCGACGATTTCATCGTCGGACGGCTTGCAACGATGTTCGCGCTTGTCGATAAACACCTCAAGTCGCTCGGCCGTCGCGGCCTCTTGCCTGCGGGAGTCATCATTTCGGGCGGCGGCGCGGGCGTGGGATCCGTGAGCGACATCGCAAAAGGTTCCTTGAAATTGCCGGCGCGCCTTGCGGAGCTCCGCATTTCCACCGACACGAAGATCCGCGACGCGACATGGGCGGTCGCCTACGGCCTCGCGCTCTGGGGGCTCACCGGCGATACGAGCGCGCCGAAGAAAAATATCGGTGCCTTCCTTGGAAAATTTTTCCAACAATTCTTACCTTGACAAGGAGTCGCATTCCCGGATTGTCAATATTTGCATATTACCCGATTCTGTATAGTATGACGGGACTATCCCCCGATTATGTCAAAACGCATTGAACCAGAGATTGAGACATTCGCACGAATCCGCGTTGTAGGTGTTGGTGGTTCCGGGAAGAATGCCATCAACCACATGATCGAGTCGAAGGTCCGCGGCGTCGAGTTCATCGCCGTTAACTCCGATGCGCAGGACCTCCACCGCTCTCTCGCCAAGCGCAAGATACACATAGGGAAGAACCTCACGCGCGGGCTCGGCACCGGCATGAATCCGGAGCTCGGCAAGCGCGCCGCCGAAGAGACGCGGCAGGAGATCCAGGAGGCGCTCTCGGGAAGCGACATGGTCTTCATCACGTGCGGAATGGGCGGCGGCACGGGCACGGGCGCCTCGACGATCGTCGCGAAGATAGCGAAGGAGGTCGGCGCGCTCGTCATCGCGGTGGTCACCAAGCCGTTCTCCTTTGAAGGCGCGCAGCGCAAGGATATCGCCGAGCGCGGACTCGCCGAACTTAAGAAAGAGGTCGACGCATTCATCGTAATCCCCAACGACAAGCTGCTCGCTATCGTCGACATGCAGACCTCGGCGAAGAACGCCTTTGCCATGTGCGACGAGATTTTGCGCCAAGCGGTGGAAGGCGTCTCCGACATCATCACGACACCCGGAGACATCAACACCGACTTCAACGACATCAAGGCGATTATGGAGGGCGCAGGTCCGGCGCTTATGGGCATCGGTATCGGCGAGGGCGACGACCGCGCGCGCGAGGCCGCCAAGCAGGCGGTCAATTCCCCGCTCCTCGACGTCTCCATCAGCGGCGCGAAGGGAATCCTCTTCGTGGTGGCTGGCTCCGATGACCTCGGCATCATGGAGGTGCAGGAGGCCGCAAAGGTCATCAACGAATCCGTCGACAAGAACGCGAAGATAATCTTCGGCATGATGAAAGACGAGAAGCTCAAGAAGGGCCAGATCCGTATCATCGTCATCGCGACCGGCTTCCCCGACACGTCGCCGCATCTCTCTTCCGGCCCGGAGCGTTCCCTCTTCGCGATGCCGACCGAACGGCAGGGCGAAGAGCGCGGTCGCATTTACCATGAGATCCTGAAACGCGATGTGAAGCTGGAAGAGGGGGAGGATAAAGGCAGGCGCGCCGCAGAAGAAGAGGCACCTGCTCCCATGGAAAAAGAGGAGCCGATCGTCACCGCGACGCCGCGCAAGCGCGAAGAGGTCACTCCTGTCCCGGAAGACGACGAGGCGTGGGGCGCGATTCCGGCATTCTTGCGTCGGCACAAGAAGTAGTTTCAGGTTGGTAGATTGTAGGTTGTAGGTTGTAGAGATACAATCACCAAATGAACTCTGAAACTACTCCCTACCGCCTACCGCCTACTCCCTGGGATTTGATAATCATCGGCGGCGGGCCCGCTGGAGTCGCC
Source organism: Candidatus Kaiserbacteria bacterium (assembly GCA_016217905.1). GTDB lineage: Bacteria > Patescibacteriota > Minisyncoccia > Phycocordibacterales > Phycocordibacteraceae > C7867-001. The sequence goes on from JACRFL010000003.1 coordinate 16,032, forward strand.
GCTGGCGTCTACGCGGCCCGCAAGCGCCTAAAGACGGTTCTGATAAGCGAAGAGGTCGGCGGACAGTCCGTCGTATCGGAAAGTATCGAGAATTGGATCGGGACGCCGAAAGTGAGCGGCGCCGATCTTGCGAAATCGTTTGCGGCGCACCTCGACGCGGTGAAGAGCGACGTCGTAGCGCTCGCTTTTCACGAGCGGGTCGTCTCGCTTGAGAAAACGCCGGAGGGCTTCCACGCGAAAACGCGATCGGGCAAAGAGTTTGTTGCCAAGGCAGTCCTCATCGCTTCGGGTGCCGCGCGTCGGAAGTTGGATGTTCCTGGCGCGGGCCGGTTTGAAAATAAGGGCGTTACCTACTGCGCCTCCTGCGACGGCCCGCTCTTTAGCGGAATGGACGTCGCGGTAATCGGCGGCGGCAACGCCGGCTTCGAGACGGCGCTCCAACTCCTCAGCTACGCAAAGTCGGTCACGCTCCTCCATCGGCACAAAGAGTTCAAGGCAGACCCGGTAACCGTCGAGAAGGCCTGCGCGCATCCGAACATGCGCATCCTCACGCACGTCGAGCCGACTGAGGTGACGGGCCAGCAATTCGTAACCGGCTTACGCTATCTCGACAAGGATTCAAACGAAACGAAGGAGCTCGCCGTCTCCGGCATTTTCATCGAGGCGGGTGTGATGCCGAATACGGACTTCGTCGAGGGAGTGGTTGAACTTGATGCGATCAAGCGTGTGAAGACCGACCCCCACAATCAACGCACGAGCGTCGAGGGCGTCTGGGCCGCAGGCGACTGCACCGACGAACTCTATCACCAGAATAACATCGCCGCCGGCGACGGCGTGAAGGCACTCGAAGACATTTATCTTTGGATCAAGAAGCGCTAGCGCCCGCCGCACGTGTGTGCTGCGCACTACGTTTTTTGTTTGCTATGCTTTACTCCGGGTCAACCACGGGAGACAGCCCATGAAGTTCTTTTCTGGAGTGTTAGAGCCGCCCTGGTGGGGATACGTTGCATTCGTCCTCGTGATGACGCATCTCACGATCGCGGCGGTAACGATATACCTCCACCGGCACAGCGCGCATCGCGCGCTTGAGTTTCATCCGCTTGTGAGCCACTTCTTCCGCTTCTGGCTGTGGCTCACGACCGGAATGCGGACGAAGGAGTGGACCGCGATTCACCGCAAGCATCACGCACGGGTGGAGACCGAAGAAGATCCTCACAGCCCGCAGGTACTCGGCATCAAGAAGGTGCTCTGGGAGGGTGCCGAGCTTTACAAAAAAGAGGCTGAAAATGCCGAAACGCTGGAAAAATTCGGCGGGGGCACGCCGGACGATCTCCTCGAGCGAACGCTCTATACGCCGCACAACATGCTCGGCATCGGCATTATGCTCGTCGTTGATATCGTGCTGTTCGGAGCAATCGGCCTCACCTTGTGGGCGGTGCAGATGGCGTGGATACCCTTCTTTGCCGCGGGTGTCGTGAACGGCATCGGCCACTGGTGGGGATACCGCAATTTCGAGACTCCCGACAAGAGCCGCAATATCGCCCCCTGGGGCGCCCTGATCGGTGGCGAGGAACTGCACAATAATCACCACGCGCGCCCGGCGTCCGCGCGGCTGTCGGAGAAGTGGTGGGAATTCGATATCGGGTGGCTGTACATCCGGATCCTCGAGTCCGTTGGTCTCGCGAGAGTGAAGAGATCCTAACGATTCGGCCACCTTGAAAATGCCGGGACGCTTTGTCCCGGCATTCTTATGACTTATGTCACAGCAATTGCTTCAATCTTGTTTGTGTATAATAAAAAGGTTGGTGCGCCGCAGTATTTTGAATCTCAAATTATATGATGAATTTTTTCACAAACATTTTACCGTCCTTATCACATCTCGGCGTTTGGGGTTATTGGCTAGTGCTTCTGGCCGCACTTTTAGAATCGCTCGTACTCGTAGGAGTTGTCGTGCCGGGCGCCGTACTGGTAGTGTTTGCTGGGTTCTTATCCTCACAGGGTTACTTGGACATCGGTGATCTTATTTGGTTCGCCGCTATAGGAGCGATTTTGGGAGACGGCATAAGTTATTATCTTGGCACAAAAGGGATGAGATTTTTTCACAATGAGAATAAACTGCTTAAGGCCGATCATTTAGAGCGTGGCAGACAATTTTTTCATAAGCATGGAAGTAAGAGTGTTTTCTTAGCACGTTTTGTCGGGCCTCTCCGTGCCATTGTTCCATTCGTCGCTGGTATCTCTGGAATGAAGAAAAGTAGATTTCTTTTTTGGAATATCATTAGCGCTTTTCTTTGGTCGGCGTCGCACCTTCTCATCGGATACTTCTTCGGAAATGCCTTTACCGCTATCGAAGTTTGGTCAACCCGTGTGGGGTATGCAATAGGGGCGATAGTTGCTTTCTTTGTATTGATCCATGTCATTCGATTCATAACAGTTAAACACGGCAGACAGATCGCCGAATTCATCCGATCCGTTTCTTCATCCATTGCTAACGCAATATCCTCAAATCCCGATGTTCAGAAGCTGGTGAAGCGATATCCTACCTTTTTCGCCTTCATAAAAACCAGAACTGATCGTAGGTCTTTTTCCGGATTGCCACTTACCCTCGTGGTTATTGGCTTCGTCTATGTGCTTTCACTCTTTTTCGGGATTATTCAGGACATCCTTGCCTCTGAGGCAATCGTGTCGGCTGATCTCCAGATCGCCAATCTCTTGGCTTACTTTCGAAGCCCAGAACTTACTAAAGTATTTTTATGGGTTACTCTTTTGGGCAAATGGCAAATCGTCATCATCTCGGCAGTCATAGTCTCAATCACCCTTTTGCTTTGGAAAAAGAAAAGCTATATCTTTTATCTCTGGCTGGCACTGGCCGCCGATGAGGTCTTTAGCCATCTTGGGAAATTACTCATTCATAGAAACCGACCTGCTAATCCGGCGTATTTTGAGAACTCTTTTTCTTTTCCGAGCGGTCATGCAATGGTGGCGGTAATTTTTTACGGCTTCTTAGCATATATTTGGATTCGCCACATAAAAAACTGGAAACACAAGGTCAATATCTTCTTTGGCTGTCTTATCGTTGTCCTCGCTATCGGCTTCAGCAGATTGTATTTGGGTGTCCACTATGTGAGCGACGTTTGGGGCGGATATCTGCTCGGCTTTCTAATTCTTATAACGGTTACTGTGTTTTACGAATGGAAGCAGTGGAGAAAAGGATCGGCAGAACACGAGCGTATTGTCATTTCGAAGAAGATAAAATTAACCACAGCAGGGCTCGTTCTGGTAAATATTATCTTCTATGTCGGATTTGCTTTGCAGTACCACCCGCAACTCGTATCGTCTGTTCAGACTTCAATTCAAACAATCGATAGCGACATAAATGCTTATTTCATCGAGTATAAAATTCCAAAGTATTCTGAAACGTTGATCGGCAGTCCGCAGGAACCGCTGGGGTTTATTTTCCTCGCAAAAGATGACAGCATACTTGTTCAAGGTTTTGAGAATGCGGGGTGGTCTTTGGCAGACAAGGTAAGTATTCAATCGGTTGCCAAAATTGCGGAGGCGGCTTTATTACACCGCCAATATCTCAATGCTCCCATGACCCCTTCATTTTGGAACACCGCCGTGAATGACTTCGGCTTCGAGAAACCCACACAAGCTAACAATGTAGACGAACGCCACCATATTCGCATTTGGAGGACGAACCTAAGACAGGGTAACCTAAGCGTGTATGTCGGCACAGCCAGTCTTGATACGGCCATCAAGTGGCTGGTTACTCACCGAATAAGCCCAGATATCGATACTGAGAAGTCATTCGTGAAAGATAGTCTGCAATCGGCCAATGCAATTGAGAGTCCACAAGAAATACAGTTCGTTGATCCAGTTTTGGGAACAAATTTCAGCAACGACGCATTTTTCACGAACGGTAAACTTTATATTGTAAAGTTTAAATAGTATAATTTCCAATTATGTCTCTCTGGGATATCAAAAAAATAAAGTTCCCCATAATACTGATAACTTTAAGCGTCCTTGCTTTTGGATTCGTGTGTTCTGGTATGGCCAGCCACGCTTCAATGTATGGAGGTATGAATTCCATTGCAATAATGCAAATAGGTAGCCAACAGACATGTTGCAATACGAGTATTTCTAAAAATATCGAATCATGGAAAAACACTCTTTTAGTCGTGCCACGCGAGATGCATAATGGACTACTCATATTAATATTGGGGCTCATTGCTACACTAACTCTTGGATTGTCTAGACTCCGACCTCCTTTTTCTGATTACCACTTACAGTTTTATAGACAATACGAGAGAGACAACTCCGATCTCGCACTGTTCAATCATCTAAAGCTCGCTTTTGCGCGAGGCATTCTCAATCCAAAAATTTACTAAATAGGTTTTTAGCTAAATCAGCGTTGGTCTGTAATCGCAGATCATCTTCACGTGGTCTGGACCCAAAAATTTGCATACCAACCTTGTATGATTAACCGCACTAACATACAGGCATATGAAAAAGCACCGCACCGCTCCCGAGGTGAAGGAGCAGATTATCAATCGTATTAAAAACGACGGCATTTCGGTCGTC
>JACRFL010000004.1 GCA_016217905.1 Candidatus Kaiserbacteria bacterium
GACGACCGAAATGCCGTCGTTTTTAATACGATTGATAATCTGCTCCTTCACCTCGGGAGCGGTGCGGTGCTTTTTCATATGCCTGTATGTTAGTGCGGTTAATCATACAAGGTTGGTATGCAAATTTTTGGGTCCAGACCAATACGCACCTACGGACAGAAGTTCACGAACAACCCGAACGAGAAATTCCTCCTGATGATTCTTGGGTCGCAAGCAAAACTTGAGAACGATAACAAGATGGTCAATGTGAAGCGAGGACTTCGAGCGAGGTGCGAGATGGGACTATGGCCATCGGTGCCTCCGACTGGATATCTGAGTCATTCAGACAGAAACAGAAAGTGCGAAGTGGTTCTTGATGAACAACGATCTCACGTGATCAAACAAATGTTCGAAAAGGTCGCGTATGACGGATGGTCTGGTCGAAAACTCTTCAAATGGCTAGCTGAGGATATACGATTCAAGACAAAACATGGAAAACCTCTCACGCTGAGCAATGTCTACATCATTCTCAAAAGCACTTTTTATTACGGAGAATTTGAGTACCCGAAAGGAGGCGGTCAATGGTATGTCGGTAAGCATGATCCGATCATAACCAAAGATTTATATGCTCAAGTACAAGATAAGATTACGAATGACTATGGGGTGAGAGTCCAAGACAAGGAGTTCGCCTTCACAAGAATGATTACCTGCGGACTCTGCGGATCAGGAGTGACCGCCGACGAAAAATTCAAGAAACTCAAAGACGGTACGACAAACAGGTATGTATACTACGGTTGCACAAAATTTAAAGACAAAAACTGCCCGTGCGGATATATACGAGAAGAAGACTTAATCGAGCAACTCGCCAACATCCTTGATGTAGTATCGCTCGACGAGATTGGGATGAAAGATAAGATCAAAGCGGAGATAGAATCACACAATGAGTTCCAAGAATCGGTACTGGGGCGAGAAGTAATGGAGAAAGTTAAGATTAAGGAAATCGACATACGGAACTACGCGAAGCATATTTTAAGAAAGAGACCATTGTATGAGAAGCGAGAACTACTAAGCCACCTGCGAAGCAAACTTATACTGAAAGAGAAGCAACTGAGTTTGGTGGTATAAGACACAAACATAAAAGCACCCGATCGGGTGCTTTTATGTTCTGAATACTGCTCTCAGCAGGTATGCAATTTACGGAATAGTACCAATTGAAGACTTTAACTGAGTCCTTACATTTCTTCACTTTTTTGAGGGAAGTTCGAGCCCATGACGGGTGCGTACTTTTGACCTCTAAAATATGTTGATATGTAAGCCTCGGTCTGTCTCACATGGCTGCTGCGGGTCAGGGACTCGAACCCCAATACCATCCTCCAGAGGGATGTGTCCTACCATTAGACGAACCCGCAAGATGCACAAGAGAACAAGCAAATCACTACAAATCGTAGTATCGAAACTGTATCAAATCCGGAGATTTTTGCACCTAGTGAGTCCGGAGGGGGCGGACAAAAAATCGCCGGGTACCCGGCGATCTTTCGATGTGACGATCCTTTTCTTTCGTCAGAATCCTTCGACAGCCTGGACAACCGCGGCTGTGGCCGCGTCAAGAGCGGCGGAGTTATCCGCGGTCCGCGTGAGATCGGCCGAAATATCCGCGGTGGTGTTGCCGCCAGAAAGCGACGGGATTTGCGTCTGCTCGACAGCCGAGGGCTGCGTGCCCGTGACCGGCGCCTGCGTCCGGTAGTACCAGAAGGCGGCGACGGCTGCGAGGACGACGATCGCGCCGACAACGTACCACGCCGCGTTTGAGGAACACTGCTGGTTCATCGGCGACGATGTCTCGGTCGGTTCGGTCGGCTGATTCATCGGTTGATAGTCCATGATGGTTTCGGTTAGAGATGGCTACTAATTCGACGTCGGAGTGGAGGTAGCGCTATCCTCGTCGACCCCAGGGATTGCACCGAGCGCCTGGAGCGCGTCCTGCACCGCCTTTCGCGCATCCCTCATTGGGCCGTCGCGAAGCGCGAACAGGTCCTTGAACAAGGAGGCGCGGAGGTTTTTGAACGAAGCCCGCACATCCTTGATAAGCCCTTCTTGACCGCTCGGGGTGGTCGTCGCCGTCGCAGCGGCGGCCGAGATGTCGGGCACGTAAGTCTTGGCTGCCTGCGCGGCCACCGCAGTCCGGGCGTTCGCGATCGCGGTCTTCGCCGATTGGATGGCCGCATTCGCGGCGGTCACGTCCTTCCCTTTTCCGGCGGCGATATCCGCTCTGCCTTTGATCTTTCCAAGAATGATGCCGTACCGGTCAAGCAGGTTCATAAAGTGTTCGGTCCACGTCTTGTTCAGGTTCTCGAATCGGGCGGCAAGTTGTTGCGCCTGTCGCTGCTTCACTTTATCCTGAATATCCGCCAAACGTTCCCCCGCCTTTTTGCGCGCCTCCTCGGCGCGTCCTTTCTCCTCTTCGCGCCCGGCCGTAACGCGCGGCGTCGTTGACGCCGCCTTGCGATAGTCGTCTCGGTTCTGGCGAAGCGCGTTCGGCGCACGGCCTTCGGCGGAGACGACGGTCGCCGAAAGGAGAATGACCGCGGCACTGCTTGCGACCCCCACAATTTTTAGTATACGCATAACGATGTCTTTTTTATTAATTGGTAAATGCCACTGTTGTACCGACGACCATTATATCACCGGAAGGCGAGTCCCTGTGGATATCCCTGCGCGTGGCATAGCACGTTTGACGGACGCGCTAGAATAGGCGCATGATCCATAGCGTCGCGCATCCGCAGACCCGCGCCCTGCACCGCGCCCACGTCAAGCGCCGTCGCCGCACGTGGTTCATCATGACCGGCGTCGTCGGCGCCGCCCTCTTCCTCTGGGCGTCCGGCTACTTCGGGGACGTCATCTGGCCGGCGCTCGGCGATGCGATCCTCCGCACCACCTATCGCCTTCTGGTCGCCTACGGCATCGCGCTTCTCCTTGGCGTCTCCATCGCCCTTCTCGTCGGCTGGAGTCCGCTTGCCGACCTCTTCTTCCCGCTCTTCGACATTCTCCAGAACATACCCTCGTTCGCGCTCTTCCCCTTTTTCATCTACTTTTTCGGCTCTACCGACTGGATGATCATTCTCTTCGCGGTGAGCTCCATCATCTGGCCTATTCTCTTCGCCGTTCTGACCGCGATCAAGAGCGCCCACAAGGACTTAAGCGATGCGGCGACCATTTTCGGCGCGCGGGGCGTGAAGCGCGTGTACCGTTACCTCGCCCCGCTCTCCTTCCCCGCCATGCTCACCGGCTCGGTGGTAGGCATCGCGATCGGCTGGGAAGCGGTCATCGGCTCCGAGATCATCTCGAACATCTCCGGCTTCGGCACGTTCATCAAGGGCGTGGACATCTCCGGCGTGAGTCCGAGCGCGATCGCCGGCGCGCTCGGCATCCTGGTCATCGTCTTCGTGATCAATCGCCTCGTCTGGGCGCCGCTTCTCACCGAGAGCGCGAAACGCTATGCCGAGTGACCCGCACGCCATGCCGCTCATCCTTTCGCGCGTGAGCGCGGCGTTCGCCGACGAGGCGGACGGAGTTCTCGCCCTGAAAGACGTTTCTTTCTCGGTCCCCGCCGGCTCTTTCACCTCGATCATCGGCCCGTCAGGCGCCGGAAAGTCGACTCTGATGCGCGTTATCCTCGGACTCATGCCACACGAAAGCGGCACTGTCGTACGCAATTTCTCTCGGAGCGCGATGGTGTTTCAGAATTACGCGCTCTTCCCCTGGCTCACCGCGCTCGAGAATGTCGCGTTCGGCCTGCGGATGCAGGGCGCGGGGCGCACGGAGCGTGAACGCGCCGCGCGCGAGAAACTCAAAGAGGTCGGCCTCGAGCGGTTTGAGAGTCACTACCCGGCCGCCCTCTCGGGCGGCCAGCGTCAGCGAGTCGGGCTCGCGCGCGCGCTCGCGGTCTCGCCCGACCTCCTTATCATGGACGAGCCGTTCTCCAACCTCGACACCATCACGGCCGAAGCGCTCAAGGCCGACCTGCTCCGAATCTGGCGCGCTTATGGCATGACCATTCTCATGGTAAATCACCTTATCCCCGACGCCATCGAGCTCTCCGACCAGATTATCGTGATGGGCGCGCATCCGGGGCACATCGAGAACATCGTCTCTATCGATCTCCCGCGCCCGCGCGACACGCGCAGCCCGAAGTTCTTCATGCAGATCGACGCGCTGACTGAAGTCGTCCGTTCCATTTCGTAGACGAGCTCGCCGACAAGAGAGGGGCGTTCTGCTATACTTGCCGGACTTGCCACGCATGGAAAACGCGCTCGTCATCACCGACCTGGAGAAACGCTATGCGGGCGGCACCGAAGCCTTGAAGGGCGTTTCTTTGACCGTGCCGTCTGGCGAGCTCTTCGCGCTCCTCGGCCCCAACGGCGCCGGCAAAACCACTCTCATCGGCATTATCACCGGACTCGTGACGAAGACCGGAGGGAAGGTCGGGGTATTCGACATCGATATCGAGAAAGAGCCGGAACGCGCGCGGGCGATGATCGGACTCTGCGGGCAAGAAATCAATTTTGATCCATGGATGAAGCCGCTCGACGTCTTGGTCAATCAGGCGGGCTATTACGGCATCCCACGCTCCGTCGCTCTTCCGCGCGCGAGAAAGCTCCTCGCCGATCTCGGCCTCGCGGAGAAGAACGATCAGATCGGCTGGCGTCTTTCAGGCGGGATGAAGCGCCGGCTGATGATCGCGCGCGCTCTCATCCACTCTCCGAAGTTCCTCATCCTCGACGAGCCGACCGCCGGCGTCGATGTCGAGCTGCGCCGGAGCATGTGGGATTACCTGACGACCCTCACGAAAGGGGGCATCACGATCCTGCTCACGACCCACTATCTCGAGGAAGCGGAGCGCCTCGCGAAACGCGTCGCCATCATCAACAAGGGCGAGATCGTCGCGAACGGCACGATGGAAGACATTCTCGCGCTCCACGATGGAACAGCGCACGCAAGCGGCTACGGCGGCGGCAAGCTCGAAGAGGTCTTCGTACAACTCACGAGCGGTTCGACAAGCTCATCGCGAGCAACCTGATATGTATCCCGAAAAACAATTTATCTCTTTCTATACCATCCTGCGCAAGGGAATCGTGCGCATCCTTCGCATCTGGCCGCAAACACTCCTTCCCTCGGTGGTTACGTCCGTGCTCTATTTTGCCGTCTTCGGCACCATCCTTGGCTCGCGAATCGGAGAGTTGGACGGCGTTCCGTATATCCTCTTCGTGGTCCCCGGCCTCGTGATGCTCGCCGTCATCACCAATTCGTACATAGACGTCGCGACAACCTTTTTCGTTGCCAAGTTCTTTTCCCGCAATATCGACGAAATCCTGGTATCCCCTACTCCACCGAGCGTTATCATCGCTGGTTTTATCGCGAGTGGAATTATCCGAGGCATGCTGATAGGAGTTCTGGTGATAATTGTGTCGTCCTTCTTCGCGCTACCCTCTATCGCGCACCCGTTCGTCGTCCTCCTCTTCCTCTTCCTCTCGAGCCTCGTCTTCGCGCTCGCCGGCCTCATTAACGGCATCTATGCGAAGAGCTTCGACGGGGTCTCGATCGTCCCGACCTTTGTGCTCACGCCGCTTGTCTACCTGGGCGGGGTATTCTACTCCATCCACTCGCTCCCCCCGCTGTGGCAGACCGCGTCGCTCTTCAATCCGATCTTCTATCTCATTAACGGCTTTTGCTACGGCTTTCTCGGCAGAAGCGACGTGTCGCTCCTGAAGCAGTAAGTCCGTGTGAGGGACACCGGGTGTCCCTCACTAAGGAACTGGTTTATTTCTTGCGCTTGCGCGCGATGGCTGCGCGAAGGAACTCGGTGAAAAGCGGATGCGGGGTTAAGGGACGCGCCTGGAGCTCGGGGTGAAATTGCGTCCCGAGCATGAAAGGATGCTTCGCGCGCGGAAGCTCCGCTATCTCCATGAGAATGCCGTCGGGACTGGTGCCCGAGAAGACGAGACCCGCCTCTTCAAGTGGCTTCACGTATTTCGAATTGATCTCGTAGCGGTGGCGGTGGCGCTCTTCCACCAGCTCTTTCTTGTACGCGGCGCGCGCCAGGGTTCCCTTCTTGAGGTATGCCGGATAGACGCCGAGGCGCATCGTGCCGCCGTATTTATTATCGGCGAGGTGCTTCTTTTGCTCGAGCATCACGTCGACCACGGGGTGCTCTGCGTTTTTCTTGATCTCGGTCGTGTGTGCGCCCTTGAGGCCGAGCATGTGACGCGCGTATTCGACGATCATCAGCTGCATGCCGTAACAAAGGCCGAAATACGGGATTTTCTTCTCGCGCGCGAACTGTATCGCCCTGATCTTCCCTTCGATGCCGCTCTCGCCGAAGCCGCCCGGGACGATGATACCGTGATATTTCTGCAGGACCGAGACGGCCTTTGCGCCCCCTTTCTCAAGGTCTTTTGAGTTGATCCACGAGATGACGGCGCGACGGCCGAGCTTCGCGGCGGAAAACTTAATCGCTTCGATAACCGAGAGATACGCGTCGGAAAGCACGAAGTCGCCGGTATCGAAATATTTTCCCACTATCGCGATGGAGACTTCCGGTGCCTTCACATTCGTCGCCGCTCTCACGAACTTTTTCCACGCGGCCAGAGACGCCCTGCGCTTCTCGGGCAGCTGGAGCGCGTCGAGAAGCGCGTCGCCGAGCGCATCTTTCTCGAAGTTGAGCGGCGCTTCGTAGATGCTACCGATGTCCGGCGCGGAGATAATGCGGTCGCGGCGCACGCTGCAGGAGACGGAAAGCTTCTCTTTGCGCTTGTCGTCGACCGGCTCCTTTGAACGCGCGATGATGAAGTCCGGCTGCACTCCGTAGCCGTTGAGTTCGCGCACCGCCGTTTGGGTCGGCTTCGTCTTCATCTCGCCGAGTGTACCGGGCGTCGGTAGATAGGACACGATGACGAAGAGAACGTCCTCCGGATGCTCCATCTTGAGCACGCGCGCTGCCTCGATGAAAAGAGCGTTCTGGAAGTCGCCGATGGTGCCGCCAATCTCGACGACGGAGATGCGGCTGCCGTTGTAGGCAGCCGCGCTTTCGATGCGGCGCAGGATTTCGTCCCGCACGTGCGGAATGGCCTCGACGCACTTGCCGCCGTAGCCGAGCGCGCGCTCGCGCTCGATCACCGATTGGTACACCATGCCGCTCGTCATGTAGTCCTCATTGGTGAGGTCGCGTCCGAGGAATCGTTCGTAGTTGCCCATGTCCTGGTCGGTCTCGAGTCCGCTCCGCAGCACGAAGACCTCGCCGTGCTCGGTCGGATTCATCGTCCCCGCGTCGACGTTCAGATACGGGTCGACCTTGACCAGATTCACCGGATAGCCTTTCTGCTGGAGCAGGAGGCCGATAGAACTCGTCACCACGCCCTTTCCGACGCCGCTCATCACCCCGCCGAGGACGAATATGTATTTGTGACCTTCTTTCGCCATGGCAGAGCTACACTTTCAGATACTTATTGATAGCGAGCATCGAGGCGACCGCGCCAAGAATAATGCCGGAAAGAACGAGAATCGAGAAAACGCCAAGGAAGTGGTCTCCATAGTAGGCCGCGAGGTTGAAACCGCCGAACCAGCCGACGGTCTTCGTCCCCGCGTACCACGTCGCCGGCCACAAAAGGAGGAGGACGACGAGCGCCGCGATGACGCCGGTGATGACGCCCGTAACGATGAACGGCCCTTGAATGTAGAGGTTGCTCGCGCCTACGAGCCGCATCACCGCGATCTCGTCCTTGGCAGTATAGATAGCGAGGCGGATGGTCGCAAAGGCGATGAGAATCGATGCGGACGCGAAGAGGATGACGACCGCAAGCCCTATTTCGCGCGTTGCTTGTATCGCGAGCGACAGACGATCGATGACCTCTTTGTTCTGCGCATAATTGATGCGGTCGACGATGGAGGCGCCTCCGGAGGAGAGCGCCGGCGAGGATTCGAGGAACTTCACAATGCTCTCGTATTCGGAAGGATTCTTCGCTCGCACCTCAAGCGAAGCGTCGAGCGGGTTCCCGCCGAGCTCATCAAGCGCCTGGAGAGTGAGTTGGTCGGTCGCGTGCCGCGAGCGGAACATCGCGAGCGACTCGTCGGCCGATGTGTAGGTAACGCTTGCGACTTGCGGCAACTTCATAAGTTGGTCCTTCACCGCGAGTATCTCCGTCTCGCTCGCCGTGGTAACGAAGTATACCGAGATGTCGACCTTGTCACTTACTACCTGCAGGGTGTAGGTGAGGAGTGCGGAGAGGAAAATCAAGGAGGCGATGATCGCGAGCGTTACCGTCATGATAAGCACGGTCGCCGCCGAGACCGCGCCGCCGCGAGCGAAGCTCTTCGTCCCCGCGACCATCATTCTTTTGGAGAGCATCCACTTCATATCATCCGATGATTCTACAGCACATACCTGCCCTCCGCATCATCGCGCACAATGCGTCCGCGGTCGATGGTGACCACGCGTCTGCCCACCGCGTCAACCACGCCCTTATTGTGCGTCGTGATGATGATCGTCGTGCCGAGCTCGTTGATCTTCTTCAGTATCTCGACGACCTCGTAGGTGTTGATGGGGTCGAGGTTCCCCGTCGGCTCGTCGGCGACGATAAGGTCCGGCTGGTTGATGATCGCGCGGCCGATAGCGATGCGCTGCTTCTCACCGCCCGAGAGCTGGTCGGGAAAGTGGCGCGCTTTGTCGGCAAGGTTCACGAGTTCGAGGATATACGGTACGTCGCTCGCGATCTCGTCGTCGGTACGGCCGGCAGCCTCCATCGCGAACGCGATGTTCTCGTAGGCGGTCTTGTTCGGGATGAGACGAAAGTCCTGGAAGACCATTCCTATCCTCCGGCGGTAGTGATGGAGCGCCGAGCTCGGTAGGTCATTGATGTCAATCGACTCGAAAAAAATGTTGCCGTCGGTCGGCCTTTCTTCGGCAAGGAGAAGTTTCAGGAGTGTCGTCTTCCCCGCGCCCGAGTGTCCGACGATGGAGACGAATTCCTTGGGGGCGACGGAAAGCGTGATGTCCTCAAGCGCCGGTCCGTTCCCGTTGTACCGCTTCGTCACCTTGTCGAAATAAATCATGTGTCGCCCCTTATTGTACCGCACCCGCGGCGGCCGCGTCTATAAAATCGTCTGCGTCACCTAAGCGAGCTGGGGATAAGATATTAACCTTGATTAGGTGGCCCATATTGCTCGTACATTCCAGCGATATTTTCTTCGAGTGTATCGAAACCCATTTGTTTCCGTCGTTCATTCACATTTACTTCATCCTCGATAGGAAGCGGTTTGTGTTCACCAGTTGTTTGACGAAATTGCGTACCATAGAGCTGCGGCTGATTTTTATTCACTCGTACACGATCTTCAAGCATCGCAATATTTCGAGAAGCTACTTCGCCTGCAGATTCTTGCTTCATAAGCGCCAAACACTGCTCTTGAAAATCGACCTGATGATATGCGTGCTGCACCAGAAGCCATGCGTTGTGCGATGTTTCCTTCCCCACTTTTGAGACGGTCGGCCATTCTATTTGCGCCACAATTTTTTCATTCGTTCAGTATTTTTCGCATCAAGGGTCCCGTCCCACGAGCCAAGTTCTCGGAGATTTTTTTCACGCATGTCTTGGTCGGACTTGGCCATTGCGTTTATCTCCGCAGCTATATGAGGAAATTGAACGGTTGATTCTGCTAATGAAGGTGCTTCTTTTGACATTATATTTATTTGAGGGGCCAAGGCACACCGAGTTGCCTGCAAATTGCACGCGCGGTGCTTTCCAATCAACAACCCCGCCGCAAGCGGACGGGGTATGACGGGATGCATGGGCTCAGTGCCAGAGCGTGAGTTGTCCTGGTTTCTGCATCGCCTTTCCTTGGTTGGCGACATACCGTTCGACTGTCTTCCAATTCCCTCTTTCC
>JACRFL010000014.1 GCA_016217905.1 Candidatus Kaiserbacteria bacterium
CCCACGAGACGCGCGCAAACATTTCTCAATTTTGGGCGCGCGAACCGGGCCTCGTCGAGGCATTTTTCGAATTCATTTCCGAGTGCGAGCCGCCCGAGATAGACGCAATCGCGGTCACGGCGGGCCCCGGCCTTGAGCCCGCGCTCTGGGTCGGCATCAATTTCGCAAAAGCGCTGGCGCTCGTTTGGGACAAACCTCTCGTTGCGGTTAACCATATGGAGGGCCATATATGTGCTGCACTCGCATACAGTGCGCATGAGAAACTCATTATCAAAAACGTCGAACTCCCGACGCTCGCCCTCCTCATTTCTGGCGGGCACACCGAACTTGTGCTCATGAAGAAGTGGCTCGAATATGAGCTTATCGGACAAACGCGCGACGATGCGGTGGGCGAAGCATTTGACAAGGTTGCCCGCATGCTCGCGCTTCCCTACCCGGGCGGCCCTGAAATATCGCGCCTTGCCGAGGAAGCCCGTAAACTTGGAGGCCCGGCCTCCAAGTTTACGCTGCCGCGGCCAATGATCGATTCGCTCACCTGCGATTTCTCGTTTGCGGGACTGAAAACTGCCGTGCTATATTTGTTAAGAAATAATCCAAACGTGACCGAACGCGAGAAAAAATACATTGCGCACGAATTCGAGAACGCGGTCGCGGACGTTTTGTGGAAGAAGACGTCGCGAGCACTCGAGGAGACCGGCGCCCGCACGCTCGTAATCGGCGGCGGCGTCTCGGCGAACACGCACATCCGGCGCGTATTCACAGAAAAAATTAAAAACGAATATCCGAACGTGACGTTCCGCATTCCCTCTGCCGCCCTCACCACCGACAACGCCGTCATGATTGCGCTCGCCGGCTTCTACCATGCTCTTCGTGCTGAATATATCGAACCCATCGACAAGCTCAGGGCAAGTGGCAATCTGTCGCTCGCAT
Organism: Candidatus Kaiserbacteria bacterium; assembly: GCA_016217905.1. GTDB lineage: Bacteria > Patescibacteriota > Minisyncoccia > Phycocordibacterales > Phycocordibacteraceae > C7867-001. Next base: position 931 of record JACRFL010000014.1, read on the forward strand.
AATCCCGCGTATTTGCTATATTTCAAAGAATGCTCGAGAAATTCCTAAAGCCCTACGACCCCGCCGCAACCGAAGGACGGATATACGAGGTGTGGGAAAAGAGCGGGCTCTTTAACCCGGACGAGTGCGTGAAGCAGGGCGTCACAAAAGCAGATGCGCCCTCCTACTCGATCGTTCTCCCCCCGCCGAACGTAACCGGCCGTCTCCATATGGGTCACGCGCTCATGCTCGCTATCGAGGATGTTTTTATTCGCTACAAGCGTATGCGCGGCTTCCGTACGCTCTGGGTGCCCGGCACTGACCACGCCGCCATCGCAACGCAGTCGGTCGTCGAGAAGCAGATCAAGAAAGACGAAAATAAGAATCGTCACGATCTCGGCCGCGAGGAGCTCTTGAAGCGCATTGAGAAATTCGCTGCAGAAAGCCACGATACCATCATCAATCAGTTGAAAACGATGGGGGCATCGCTTGACTGGTCGCGCGAGGCGTTCACCCTTGACGAGACGCGCAGCCGCGCCGTGCGTACGGTCTTTAGGCGGATGTACGACGCCGGCCTCATCTATCGCGGCCATCGCATCGTCAACTGGGACCCGAGGGGCCAGACAACTATCTCTGATGACGAGGTTGTCTACGAAGAGGAGAAAACGACTTTTTATTACCTCCAATACGGGCCGTTCACGATCGGCACCGCGCGTCCCGAAACAAAATTCGGCGATAAGTATGTGGTGGTGCACCCGGATGATGCTCGGTATGCTGCGTATAAGGACGGTCAGCAGATAGAACTGGAATGGATCAATGGTCCTATCACGGCAACCGTCATCAAAGACACTTCCATAGACGTAGCGTTCGGCACCGGCGCAATGACCATAACGCCCTGGCACAGCGCGGCCGATTTTGATATCGCAGAACGTCACGAACTCGACAAGGAGCAAATCATCGACGAATACGGAAAACTCCTCCCTATCGCAGGTGAGTTTGCCGGGATGAAGATCGGCGAGGCGCGTGGAAAAATAGTTGAAAAACTGCGAGCAAAAGGACTCCTCGTAAAAGAAGAGCCGTATACCCACAATGTCGCCACCGCCGAACGCACCGGCGGCATTATTGAACCGCAGATAAAGCTGCAGTGGTTTATTGATGTGAATAGAGAAATACCCGGTCGAGGGAAGACATTGAAAGATTTAGTGATTGGAGCTGTGCGCTCCGGTGCAATCAAAATCATTCCAGAATATTTTGAAAAAACATACTTCCATTGGGTAGAAAACCTGCGCGATTGGTGTATCAGCCGGCAGATCTGGTACGGACATCGTGTGCCGGTCTGGTACAAAGACGAGGAAATCGTCGTCGGCGAGGCGCCCGCGGGAGACGGCTGGGCACAGGACGAGGACACGCTCGATACCTGGTTCTCTTCCGGTATCTGGACCTTTTCAACGCTCGGTTGGCCTGAAGACACCAGCGACTTTAAAACCTTCCATCCGAACGATCTTCTGGAGACCGGCTACGACATTCTTCCTTTCTGGGTGATGCGTATGATACTTATGACTGAATTCGTATTGAACACGATTCCCTTTAAGGTTGTCTATCTCCACGGTCTTGTTCGCGACACGCAGGGGCGCAAGATGAGCAAGTCGCTTGGCAACAATCTCGATCCGCTTGATATCACGGCAAAGTTTGGAGCGGATGCGGCGCGGATGGCCCTCGTGGTCGGGAACACTCCGGGTACCGACATGCGCATGAGCGAGGACAAGATAAAGGGCTACAAACATTTCGCCAACAAATTGTGGAATGTCGCGCGGTTCATATTAGAGAATGCGAGAGAGAAAAAAAATGATAGTAAGACTTGGCCGAGCGGCCCGGAGCGCGACCATTTTTCGCCTCGCGAGCATGAGCTACTAAATGAATGCGATACCCTGGCCAAAGAAGTGACGACTGATATAGAGGAATTCCGCGTCTACTTGGCGGCGGAGAAGCTCTATCACTACGCGTGGCACGAGCTCGCGGATAAGATTCTTGAAGAATCGAAACCGATCCTCGTCGGTGTCGATGCTGACGCGCGCGCTTCGCGCGCGCGTCTCCTGCTCGCGCTCCTCGACCGCACCCTGCGACTCCTCCACCCCTTCATGCCGTTTATCACTGAGGAAATATGGCAATCTCTGCCGACTAAGGATTCACAGTTCCTCATGGTCGCGACGTGGCCTGCTACAATACACACGTGACTCCCACCACGCTCGGCTACGCGTTTATCGGCGGACTGCTGCCGTCTTTCATTTGGCTTTATTTTCTCCTCAAGGAGGACGCGAGCCATCCGGAACCTAAAAAGCTTATTGCACTCGCGTTTGTTGCGGGTATGGCGGCGGTACCGCTCGCCCTTCCGCTTGAGCAATATGCGAAGGCGCATCTCACGGACGCCCGGTCGTTCTTTACCGCGTGGGCGCTCATCGAGGAGACACTTAAGTACGTCATGGCCGCAACATTCATACTCTGGCGACGCGCGGTTGACGAGGCTCCTGATTACGTCATTTATATGATGACCGTGGCGCTCGGCTTCGCTTCGGCGGAGAATATGCTCTTCCTCATTGCGCCGCTTTCAAACGGGCATGTCATTCCCGCGCTTTTCACCGGCGACCTGCGCTTCCTCGGGTCCACTCTGCTTCACGTCATCGCCTCCGCAACGATCGGCCTCGCGTTCGCGTTCTCGGCGCACGGCGGTCCGGTGACTCGCGTGGCCGCCGCATCGCTCGGACTTATCCTCGCCACCGCATTGCACGCCGCCTTCAACGCGCTTATCATTAGCGAAGGCACGTCGACCACGCTCGCCGCATTCTTTCTCGTTTGGACGGTCGCCGTTGTCTTCTTCGCGGCATTCGAAGTGTTGAAGTATTTCCAGTATCGCGATTCCACTAACATCACGCACTAAACCCTATGAACATGAAGCGATCCTTTTTCGAGCGTCTCTCCGGAAACCCGTCCGTCGGCGACGCGTTCGATTCCTTCGACGAGGAGTCGCCTGTCGCGGCGGTCCCGCGCGGCAAGGAAATCCCGGCGCGCGCAAGCGGCACGGGGACTAGACCGGCACCGCTTGACGACGAGCCGCAGGGGTCCGAAGGTCAGCTCCCCGTCGACGTGCACCAGACCGCAAGCGAGATTGTGATTCGCGCGTTCGTCGCGGGCGTGCGTCCCGATGAACTCAATATTTCCATAAGCCGGGACATGGTTGAGATCGAGGGTTCGAGAATGGAGCGCGACCAGGTCGCCGGCCCCGACTATTTCACCCGCGAACTCTTCTGGGGCTCGTTCTCGCGCACGATCCTCCTCCCCCAGGAAGTGGATGTCGAAGCGGCGTCCGCGAGCGCCAGGGACGGTCTTCTCACCATCATCCTGCCGAAGCTTGACAAGGCCAAGCAGACGAAGCTGCGCGTAAAAGCTGGCTGATGTCGTTGTCATCGCAGCGATGTTCCTACGAGGGCTTCCACACGCGGCGGTAGCCGCCGCGCGGGAAAATTCCGAGATTTCCGACATGTGTCGGGTGATGGTGCTTGGACCCGGGCTCGAACCGGGGACCCCTTCCTCTTCAGGGAAGTGCTCTACCAACTGAGCTATCCAAGCGATTCGGGACTTACGGCTATCTCGGTTTAAATGAGTTTATCAGCTTTTGTAGGTCAGCGGAAGTCGGGAGGCCAAAGAGACCCGACGGCGCGATACCGGTCGTCGCGGAGAATTTCGTGACGAACGGCTGAAGATATTGTTGGTAGAGATAGATGGGCGTGATAAGAATGACGAGCCAGACAATGATCGTCGCGACAACGCCGTAGACCTGATGACGGCGGATAGCCCGGAGCATCTGGTGATTATCTTTTACGAGCGCGTGTATCTCTTCAAGTTGGCGTCTTACCTCGGGATCCATATATCCCCCAGTATAGCAGATTTTGGTGCCACTAGCAGGAATCGAACCTGCATTTAGGGCTTAGGAGTCCCTCGTTCTATCCATTGAACTATAGCGGCCGAAGCGGTTACGCGGTAATGCCGAGAGAGGACACGAGCCTTTCCTGGTCAAAACCGATGATCATCTCGTCCCCGACGAAGATGACCGGTACGCCCATCTGGCCTGACTTCTGGATCATTTCCTGGCGCTTTTCAAGGTCATGTGCGACATCAAATTCGGTATAGTTAATGCCTTTTTCCTTAAGAAAATCCTTGGTCATCTGACAGAAATGGCAGGTCGGCGTGCTGTAAATGGTGATGGGTTTGTTCATGTATGTGTAGTTACCCGACGAGTATACCATGCCGGGTTATCCACAGAAATGCTGGTGCGGAATGGGAGAATCGAACTCCCGCCCGTTGCTTGGGAAGCAACTGTTCTACCACTAAACCAATTCCGCTATCTTCTTTAGAACCAGTTCACTATCCGCTGCCACCAGGACGGGGTCGTCGTCGGAGTCGCAGAGGCGGGCGGCACCACAACGATAACCTCTTCTTCCGGCCGCGCAACCCCGAACGCCGTCCGAATGGCCGCGTCCCTTCCCCTCTCCGTCGAGAGAGCGGCGAGGCTTGCTCCGAGCGCCGCCTTGCGCGTCTCGATCTCCCGGTACTGCCACTTCGCCTCGCGCGCCTGCGACACGGCGACGCGCGTCTTACTCGCAAGCCCCCAGATGCTTGAAACGAGCCAGAAAGCGGCGAGCAGAAGAACGCCGATGAGGGCCCCTCGCCGCCACTGTTTCGTGCGCATTAAACCAAGTATAGCGCAAAACAAGGTTTGACCTTAATTCAGATTTCCAAGGTCAAACCTTGTTTTGCGCTACTCGGTTGATGAGTGCACCATCTTCATAAAGACTTCTTCGGGAATGTTCACTTTGCCGCGGCCGCGCTCGAGCAATTTCTTCTTGCCGCGCTTCTGTTTGTCGAGAAGCTTGTTCTTGCGCGAGACGTCGCCGCCGTAGAGGTAGCCGGTAACGTCCTTGCGCATCGCGGAGAGCGTCCGTGAGGCGATGATGCGCCCGAGCGAGCGCGCCTGTATCTTCGTGACGAAGAGCTGCTTAGGCAAAATCGCGTGCAGCTTCTCGACCATTTTTTCCGCTTCCTCCTCCACGCGACGACGCGCGACTACCCGCACGAACGCGGGCACCGCCTCCTCGGCGACGAGCACGTCAAGCCGCACGACATCCGCTTCTCGCTCCGGAAGAATCTCGTACGAAAGCGAAGCGTACCCCGAAGATATACTCTTCAATTTGTCGAAAAAGCCGCGCATGAGCTCCCGGAGCGGCATCTCGATGCGCATCTCGACGCGGCCGTCCTGGTACGTCTCGGTATGAAGCGTCTGCGCCTCGTGATCGTAGAGCATCTGGATGAGCGCGCTCACGAATTCGGGCGGCGTGATGATAATGACTTTTGTCCACGGCTCTTCGATCTTCTCGATGTCGCCGTGCTCGGGGAATTTCGCGGGCGTGTAGACGGTTTCTCGCGCGCCGTTCATTTTTGTCACCACGTACGAGATCGTCGGAATGGTCACGATGAGCGAAAGGCCGAATTCTCTCCGCAAGCGTTCCGTGACGATCTCAAGGTGCAGAAGCCCGAGGAAGCCGCATCGAAATCCCCTCCCGAGCACGCCGGAGGACTCTTCCTCAAAAGAGAGCGACGAGTCGGAGAGCCGGAGCCGCTCGAGCGCCTTCCGCAGGAGCGGAAGGTCGTCCTGGCTCTCCGGGTACACCGACGCCCACACGACCGGCCGCGGCCGCTCGTAGCCTGGAAGAGGCCCGAGGATGCCCTTCGCGAGACCGATAGTGTCGCCGACCGCGACGATACCCGGCTCTTTGATTCCGGTGACGATGTAGCCTATTTCGCCGGCAGAGAGCGAGTCGGCGGGCGTCTCCCCCGGCGTGAAGACTCCGGTCTCGAGGGCGATGAAATCCTTCTCTGCGGCATGAAAAGCAAGCGGTTGCCCTTTTTTAAAGGTGCCGTCGAATACGCGCAGGTAGACCGCGATGCCGCGATGCGTCGAATACGAGAAATCGAAAATGAGGCCGCGCGGCTCCTCCGCGGCCAGAGCGGCCTTGCGCGACGGGGGTGGTATGCGGTTCACGATCGCTTCGAGCAACGCATCGACCCCTTGTCCCGTCTTCCCCGAGACGGCAAGAACATCGTCGGGAGACATATGCACGAGTTTCGCAAGTTCGGCCTTCACTTCGTCGGTGCGCGCCGCCGGTGCGTCTACCTTGGAGACAACCGGAATGATGACGCACTTTTGTGCCACGGCGGCGGCAAGAGTCGTCAAGGTCTGCGCCTGTACGCCCTGCGTCGAGTCGACCAGGAGAAGCACCCCCTCGACCGCGTGGAGCGCGCGCGAGACCTCGTAGGAAAAATCGATGTGCCCGGGCGTATCGATCAGGTTGAGGACGAATTCCCGTCCCTCGCTTCGCTCGGGACCTGCAGAATGGTACGCCATTCTTACGGGTTGCATTTTGATGGTGATGCCGCGCTCGCGCTCGAGATCCATGCGATCGAGCACCTGGTCGCGCATAAGGCGCTCTGGAATGGTGCCCGTGCGCTCGAGCAAGCGGTCGGCCAGGGTCGACTTCCCGTGGTCGACGTGCGCGATAATCGAAAAGTTGCGGATGCGGTTTTGGTTCACGGGCGTATCGGTTCTTCGGCCGAAGGCGCAAGCGCGTCGGAACGTTTACCCGGTACGCGGATGAGCTTGCGCAGCGCTCCGGCGACGATGCGGAACTCCTCGTTCTCGACAACGTAGAGCGCGAGCGCAGCGACGAGGAGGCCGGCGATACCAGCGAGAAGCCCCTCGACGAAGACGGCCATAAGCGTCGTGAGCGGGGCGATACCGCCCTCAAGCGCGAGCACCGCGTACGTCGCCGCACCGCCGGCAAGAGCGGCTACGGCACCGTCTATAAGCGGCCTTGCGAGCGTACGCGCGAGCCCCGGAGAGACGCTCCGAAGAGCGAAGAGCGAGAGGACGGCAAGCGAGATCTGTCCGAGCGTCGCGGCGAGCGCGACGAGCACGATGGCCGTCCCCGGAACGTCGGCGACCTTGAGAATCGCCGCGAGCGATGCCGGCGGCCCGTTTGATGGCATCGCGAGAAACGCGACGGCGAGGAACACGGTTAGCGCGCCACCGGCAATCTGATAGAGGAGCGGCCGCCAGGACTGCCGCGCGGCATAGAGCGCTCTCGAAAAGAGGAGCACAAGCCCTTGCGCGACGAGTCCTACGGCAAAAATCGCCAGAAGAGCGGCGGTCAGGCGCGTCGCATCCCAGTCGAATGCGCCGGTCCCGAGCACGACGCGCACGATATGCGCCCGCAAGACGACGATGAGCCCGACGGACACGACCGACCAGAGGATGACGTGCCGCGCGCCCGCCGAGAGTATGCGCGTGAATTCTTCCCGCCGCTCAGGGCCCGAGGCCTCGGAGAGGGCCGGGAACGCCGCAACAGCGTAGGACGCTCCGATAAGCGCGAGCGGAACCGCTTCGAGGTTGCTCGCGAATGTAAAAACCGATACCGAGCCTGTGCCAATTCTCGACGCGAGGGCGGTGAGCACGAGCGCCGTGACCGAACCCATCCCGAGCGCGAGAGAACGTGGGATGGAGTCCCGCACCACCCCCGCGATGATCGCGGCCGACGGGAGGCACGGGCGCGGAAGCGCGCCGGCCTCGATGACGACCGGCACGTTCACGAGAAGATACGCGATCGCGCCGAGAATGACGCCGAAACCGATCCCCGGCAATCCCCAGAGCGGATAGAAAAAGACGGCGCCGAGGATGATGCCGACGTTGTAGAGTACCGGCGAAAGCGCGAAGAGCGCGAAGCGCCGATGCACCTGCGTTACGCTCCCGAGGATGCCCGAGAGCCCGAGCAGGATCGGCTGCAGAAGGAGCATGCGCGCGAGAAGGACGAAATCGGCATGGTAGGGGGAGGCGGCAAAATCCGGGTACAGGAACGCGAGGAACTGCGGAATGAAAACCGCGAGCGCGCCGCAGAGGACCCCCCCGACGCCAAGAAGAAAGGACGCCGATTCGGAGAGAAGCCTGCGCGTTCCTTCACGGTCCATCCCGGCGATGCGCGGAATAAGAACGTACGCGCTCACAAGCGACGCGACGAGCGCGAAGACGAGATCCGGAACGCGGAACGCCGCGTAGTAAAGGTCGAGGACCGGGCCGGCGCCAAACGCATGCGCGAACGTCCTGTCGCGCAGGAGCGCGAGAAGCTGCGCGGCGAGCGTGAGCGCGGCAAGAAGATACGCGGCCTGATGCAGGCCGCGTATCGGTGTCGCGATCCTCTCGAGAATGCGTCGAACCATCGCCCTATACTAACTCATTTGACGGGAGTCGACGAGACCGTGAGGAGGTTCGCTGGGAACGGATTCTTCCCCGCTTGAAGCGCCGAAAGCTGTGCGGCGACCGCTTTCGCATTCTCGTCCGACATGGCCGCGATCGCCTGCATTTGGGCGAGAGCGCTGCCGAGGTCGCCTTGCTTGGCGTACACCGCCGAGAGGAAGTAGCGCGCGTTCGCGAACTGCGGATTCGCCGTGACCGCGGCACCCAGTGCCGCGGCTGCGTTCGCGAAGTCGTTCTGCGCCGCGTAGAGGATACCGACCTGGAAGAGAACGTTCGGATCGTTCGGCGTGAAGTAGGCCGCCGCGAGCGCCGAAGCGAGCGCGTCCTTGATATTGCCCTCCTGGACCTCGAGCTGCGAGAGGAGGAAGATCGCGGTCGCGTAATCCTGCTTGAGCGCGATCGCGGCCTTCAGGTTCTCTTTCGCCGCGGCGACATTTCTATTCGCGATCTCAAGCTGCGCGAGGATATAGGGGATCTGCGGGTTCGTGGGGCTCTGCGCTCGGGCCTTTTCGTACGCGGTTTTCGCGCTTTCATAGGCGCCCGAGACGCGCAGCGGCACCGCTTGAGCGTAGAGATTGCCGAGCGCGAGCCAGTTCTGGTAGTGAGACGGATCGAGATTGGTCGCGGTCAAGGCGGCGTTCACGCCCGCAGAAAGAGCGGTCTGGTACGCCTGCTGGGCCTCGTTTCGAGACAGGGTCGAGGACGCCGCGATGCGATTGAGCCGCTCGTTCGCGATGCTGGCCTGGACCTGGTAGGCGGCAGCGGACGGCGCGAAGGAGATCGAACTGCGTGCGGCTTCGTCCGCCTTGTCGAGGTCGCCGGCAGAGAGCGCGGCGACGGCGCTCGCGAGCTGACTCCGCGAAACGTAGTGCTCGACGAGAGAGTACGCCGCGACGACCGAGGCGAGAAGGAGGATAGTGAGCGAAAATACGATGACGAAGCCGAGGCGCGGACTGCGCGAGAATATGACCCCCCACTGACGACCCCCCGCCGCGTGGCGCGTCGTTGAAGCGAAGATACCCGCGAAGACAAACGCGAGTACGAGCACGAGCGCGCTCGGCAGGTCGAACACGGCGATCGCGAAGAGGTAGACGGCACCGACGAACGACACGATCGAGACGTACTGGATGAACGCATCCTCCGGCGTACGCAGGATAAGCGTTCGAAGGCCGAGTCCGATAAGAAGAGCGAGAAGGACGAGCCACGCGAGCGCTCCGACTATACCGGTCGTCACGAACGAGGTCGGGATGAAGCCGATGCCGGAGGAGAAGTCGGCGTTCCAGAAGACGGTCGAGTTGAGCGACGCATCGCGGTACTTCACCCATTCGGCGCCGAACGTGCTCGGACCCGAACCGAAAGCCGAATAGGTTTTCTGAGCGACCGAAAGCGTCGACTGCCAGGACGGACGGACGTTGAGCACGTTCACGTGAAGCGAACTCGCGAGCGCGCCGCCGAGCGCGCCGCCGATGAGGAAGAAGAGAGATACGGCGAGCACGACAAGCGGCATAACGAGCGACCGATTCCCCTCCTCCGCCTCAAGCGGGGCTTCGTCCACGACGACGGCTTCGTCAAGGTCGGCGTCGACGGTCTTCGCGCCGCGCCGCATGACCGCTTCGACGAAAAGACCCAGCGAGGAGAGGGCGACAAGCGTCCAGACGAGCGAAGAATTCGCAACAGCAAGCAGGAAGAGCGCGACTGCGCCAATGAGCGCAAGGGCGCGCCCTGTGCGGGGTGCGAGGTCGAGGAACCGCAGCGTTATGAGGATGGCGACGACGCCGAGGCCGAGGAGCGACGCGAGGTCGGAGAAAGAGCCCGTCGGCGAGAATGCGGGAGAAACGGTGCCCGGGAAGAACTGCCCGACGACGAGAACGAGCGCTTGCAGCGCGACAACGGCGCCAAGCGCATAGGCGCCCGCGCGAAGGAAGGAATGATAGTGTTCCGGGCGCCGCACGACGAGCGCAGCGAGCGTACCGAGGCACGCCGCCGCGCCCATGAAGCCGAGCGTGTCCGCCTCAAACGCCGTCCCCCAAAAGGAGTTTTCGAACGAAACGCCGGAAAACGCCGTCGAGAGCGCGTACGCGATCGTCGGAAGCCAGAGCGCGCCGACGAGCGCCAAGGGCGGGAAGATCATATTCCCGCGCCCGAGACGCGCGAGAATATAGAGCGCGAGCGTGACGATCGCGCCACCGCTAAGCAGAAAGGCCTTCAGTGTCGCAATCGGAACCGACGACGACGGAATAAACGCGAACACGGCCGCGACGAGAGTGATGATAAACGCCCACATACTGATAACATCGAGCGAACGGCGGCTCGACACACTGACCGGTTGTTGCGGAGGCATGGTGAATTCTGTTGTTCTTATACGGTGGTAATACACTCCAGTATACTCCGCGACCGCCTTTGTCTAGAGACTCTTCCACACGAAATGAAGTGTGGTATAATGGCGAAGACCGGGCCAGGCGATCGCTCTTGTCCGCCGCCGCAAGGCTTTGGCGCGACGAGAGAGGAAAGTCCGAACACGGGCCGCCTCTCGGGGCGGCAGGAAGGTAGCGGGTAACGCCCGCACGCCGCAAGGCGAGAGGTGACCACAGAGACGCCAAAGCCGAAAGGCAGAGGGTTCCTTCGGGAATAGTTCCGTCGAAAGGCGGAAGTGCAACGAACAAATCCTTACCCCCGTGCAAGGCCGTATCGTCGGCGCGAAGCGTCGGCGGGGTGCCGCTCGAGCTCACAAGCAATTATGAGCCAAGATAAATGATCGTCCGCGACAGAATTCGGCTTATCGGCCCGGTCTAAAATTATGCACACACCCGCGCTCCTGCGCGGGTGTGTGCTTATTTTTACACTATTTCGCACGTCCCGCCGGCGCAGGCGAGTTCCTTTTTCATCTCCGTCTCATCCTGGCGCTCGTACGTAATAAGTTTAGAATAATCCACTTTCGGGAAGCGGGCCACGCGCTCCTCATATTCCTCTTCCGTTATTGTTTCGTACGGCGCGAGGCGATACACGTGGTTGCTTCGCGGGAGAAAGGAGAGACCGCCGATAATATTCCAGTTCTTCTGGATCCAATCGACGACACCGATCCACTCGTCTTCGCTCACTGAAATGGTCGCCGACGGATTGTGTTCGGTGTAGTTCAGCTTCACCCGCTTCCAGTACTCAAGCTGATCGAGCGCGGTGAGGTCATCCTTGAAGCGCGCCTCCTTCGAGTGATCGGGCGCTTTTACCGGGAATTCGAACACGAACGTGTTCGCTTCTTCGAGCGACTGCCCCACTTCCGGATAATACGGAACGCCCTGGTCACGCAACATTTTGAAGAGCGAATCGGTCGCGCTGATGCGCACGCGACGGATATAGTACGGCGCGTGGCGCGGGTGGATGCCGGAGGAACAGTTAAAAGTCTGGGAGACGGAGCCGGAGGGCTTCACTGCGGTGATCGCCATCGACCGCTCAATGCCGAAACGCTTCGCGTAGGCGACATTCGTCTTCACCGCCATGTCGCGGATCTTGCGCATCACTTCCGGCTGTCGCGCCGCAGGCGAATCCCATTGACCGGTTACCGAGACGCCGAGGAGCCGCTCCGCCCTGTTGTGGTCCGTCCAATCCTGGGAAATGTAGCTAAACTTTGTCAGGGTCGACTGATAAGTGCCGAGAATGGACGCGAGGCGCGCCTTGCGCAGAAGGGACGTCTCCGTATCGCTTGCGCGCGCGATCACCTCGGAGAGATTGCAGAACTGCTTGGACTGCAGGATGATTTCGGCGCAGGGGTTCGTGCCGATAGAGCCGCGCACGACGCCGTCCTCGCCGATGAATCCGACCTTTTTGAAGTAGTCTGCGCGGCGCGCGGGGAAGGTTTTTGCGAGCGATCCTCGGTTGAAGATTCCCCGCTCGCCGCTTCCGCTTTTCATGAGCGCGACCCACTCGTCCATAAGCTCGGCGTTAGTCGGCTGCACCTCGTAGACGGCGGAGTTGTTCGCGACCGAACGGTGCGGATCGGTCATAAAGAACTGACCTTTCTTCGCATCGCGCATCTCCACGTCGTCGAGATCGGAGAGCGAGATCATCGCCGTGCGGCGCACGCCGCCCGCGACCACGCACTCCCCTATCTTGCAGATGATGTCGTGCGCATCGATCGAGCGCAGGCGGCGTCCCTGCCGGGCGAGAACATGCTCGCGCGCAAATGCGAGCAGGGAGCGCAGCGGTTCGGGACCGCTTGCTTTCCCGCCCATCGTCTTCAGCCGCGCGCCCGCCGGACGGATCTGGGAGTAATCGAAGGCGATGTCTTTGCCTGCATACCACGTGGTGAGCCCGAGGGTGAGCGCGTCGCACCACCCCTCTTTCGAGTCAGCGATGACGTGCGCCGGCAGTTTTTCTCCCATCTGTTTCCTGATCTGCGGGAGCTGTTCGATATTTTGGCTCTCGACCGCAAAGCCGACGCCGCATCCCTGCATCGAGAGGTACATGATCTCGGCGAAATCTTCGAGCTTGGTCGGCGCAATGAAGGTGCAGTTATAGGCGCAGGTGTTGCAGCGGCGCGCCGCCTCGCCGGCAAATTGCATAAGCCGCATCGACGGCATCACTTCCTGCTTCAAAATGCCCATGCGCACCTCCGCGTACTCTTTTTCGGTGAGCCTATCGCCGAGATTCTCGCGCATGAAGCTCATATAGCGATCCACGGTCTCCACCCACGTTTCGCGCCGCCCCTCTTCGGGAATCCATTTCGCATACGTACGCAGATAGACGAATTCGCCGAGCGCGTTTCCTGCAAAGTATTTTTTGCTCTCCTCCGCGAGCTTCCGCACATGCTCGGGTATCTCGACGTGTGCCGCGCGCAGTTGTGCGCGTTTATCGCGGTACAAAATGTATGCTTTCGCCGTCTTTACGTAGTCGTTCAAAATAAGATATTTTTCGACCGAATCTTGCATGCCTTCGACCGTCGGAAGAAAACTCTTGTATTTTTTAGAAAACCGAGCGAGCTCGCCCGCAACCTGATGCGCCACAAGCACCGCGTCTTCTTGACCTCCCTCTCCGGCTTCGATCATCGCTTTCCATACCGCGGTGGAAATTTTATCGAAATCGAACGGCACGAGCCGTCCGTCGCGCTTCTCGACCTGCGGGATCATCTCGCGATAGCGGAGCGTTTCTCTCGAAGCGGGCGGTTCGATCGCTTTCGAAACGGGAGTTGGGGACGTTTTCGTACGAGCGGTGATTTTCGCGGTCTTCGACATGAATGGCGGCGGTTAGTGCCTGATAAGATGACGAGCGTTTCTTGACAATAAGTGTACTCCCGTTCTCGGGGAAACGGGAGTGTGGACAGCGTTATTCTGTAACGCTTGGGAAATTTTTCAATGAGAGCGGGGTGCCCTTCTGGATGTCGTGCGCACGTGCGAAGCCCGCGGCAGTTTCAAGGACATAACGGGCCGGCTCTGCTGGATAAAAGACACTTGGATATGTCGAGGTCGCGACATCGCGAGCGATCGATACGACCTGTCCTTTATCGTCCAGCCAGAAAATGTCAAGTGGCACGAGCGTATCTTTCATCCAAAAGCCGTAGCGTCCAGCTTTTGGGAATACGAAAAACATCCCATAGCCGTCCGGGACGCTCCCTCGACCGGCTAGTCCTCTTTCTCGAGCCGCGTCGGTTGTCGCATACTCGATTCTCAAGGACACTCCGCCAAACTCCGCTTCCCGCTGTTGCGCCGGCCGTTCTGTCCTATATACGATGGCCGCGGCCACCCCCGCTACAACGAAAAGTGCGATGTAGAAATACCGCGGCATGGAGGCTAGTGTAGCTTGACACCGTCCCGCATCATGCCCGCGGCGAGCCGTATGATGCGGCCGTATAGGCTGCTATCGGAAGCGTATTCGATTCGGCGAACGTGAAGTGATGCGCGACCATCTCTCCCCACATGCGGTTGTACCAGAGCCGATACCCCTCGCTGCTCGGATGCATCCGATCTTTTGAATAATACTTCGCGGGTTCTTCGAGAAATGGGTTCGGGGAGAAGCCGAGACCCTCTTTGCCGGTGTAGAGCTCGACGAGCGGGACGTTCATCTTCGTGGTCACCCTTCTGAAGATCTCGTACACTCGATGCGTCCTCCGGCTCAACAACGAGCGGACGAGACGCGGGAATATGGGCGCCCCGCCGAGATTCGCATAAAAGAGAACGATGATCTGGTGTTCGGCTCTCCGGATGGCTTCCTGCAGAAGGCGCGTGAGATCTTCCTCCAGCGCGCGCAATCCCGTATAGCGCAGGATGTCGTTCCCACCCGTGCAAATGATGATGAGGTCGAAGTTGCCCGGACCCGCGCGACGTATCTGGTCCGTCGCCTCCCTCACCACGGACCCGTTAACCGCCGTATTGACGATCTCGGTCTGCGGGAAATCGTGTCCGAGCCGTCCGGCGATCGTGTCTTCTGCCCTGTCGGCACCCGTGCCGTACGCGGCGCTATCGCCGATGATGAGAATCCGCTTCCCTCCCGGACGCGCCGCAGAGTACGCTTTCGGCCGCTGCCACACGAACCGAACTTCATGCATGAGGAACCAGATCATCTGCAGCACCTTCAACGTCGTGAAAAGCGACGCGAACTGCAGCAGGAGGATGCCAAGCGGGATGAGCGCGAACACCGCTTCCGTGCCGCCGGACGCGAGGCCGGACGCGACCGCTTCGGCATTCGCGACGGTTCTCGCGAGAGCGAAGGAGAAAGCGTCGGCGACAAGCCCCCCGAACGCAATGGAGCTAGAGCGCAAAGCTTCCATCATCATGCGCGAGAGCCAAAAGAACGGCTCCTCTCATCTGGTCGTACCAAACGCCGTACCCCGCGTCATTCGGATGCGTCTTGTCGCGCGAGAAAAGGTTGCCGGCGGAAAGCTCGTCCGAATCCTCCCGGAACAACGGAACGAACATAATCCCCTCCTCGTGAGCGAGGTCTCGAAAGAGAATGTGGAACCGCCGCGCCCGCGCCTGGTAGAACCGCGAGAGCGGAAATAGATAGAGCGGCGCGAGCCCGGTGTTGTTCGGACCAACAAGAACGGTCTTCCGGCCGCATTCGCGGCAATCGGCAAGCACTCCCTTGAGCGTGCGGCCTACGCGCAAGAGCGGCCTGCCGTGCACGAGGTCTATGCCGCCGAGCATGATGATGATGAGGTCGTACGCGCCGGGGCCTTTTGCGCGAACCGCCTCCCGGAGCACCTCTCGCGCATGCGAGAGATATCGTCCGGTCTTGCTGTTATTTTCTATATACGCGTCGGGGAAGTCCGCGCCGAGCCTCCCGACGACCGAGTAGCGACTGTGGCTCGTACCCGTACCGTACCCGGTGCTGTCGCCGATGAAGAGTATCTTCGTCGCGGCCGCCGGATCGATCCGTTCGAATTTCCGTACGGAGGCGGTCATCATCCGCGAGATGTTCAGGTGCCGCAGTATCCACACCGTGGTCAAAACGCCATAAAGCGCCAGGGCGAAGAGGAGCGCGAGGGTGATTGTCTGAAGGACGCTCATATCGGTGGAATTCGTGGATCAGTTTGGGATGATCCGGTACTGCTTTGTGCCGTTGACAAGCACAATGTCGCCCTCCGAAAGGCCCGAAACGATCTCGACGTAGCCGTCGACGCTGTGAACGCCGAGCGCGACGCGCGTGCGCACGGCGTTCGAGCCGACGAGCCGCAAGACCGATGCGTCGTCGCCAGCACCCGTCACCGCGGCGATCGGAACCGAGAGAGCGTGCGGCTTGTCGCCGGTCCGGATAAAGGCTCTCGCGGTGAGCCCCGGCCTAATGCGCGGATCGGCATGAACAAAGTACGCGGTCACTTTGAAATTTGGCACGCCGCTTCGGAGGGTGGCCGCCGGGTCGATGAGACCGAGTGTACCGTCGAAGGAGACGCCGGGAAACGCATCCAGCTCGATGGCCACGCTCTGGCCGACAGCGATCTCGGCGTAATGGATCTCCGGAACGTATCCTTCTATCTTGAGCGCCCCGTCCGAGATGAGGGATACGACCGGCATGCCGGCCTCGACCGTCTCGCGCGGCTTGGCGTTTACGGCCGTGACCACGCCGCCAAACGGCGCGACGATGCTTTGGTCCCGTATCTCGTCCTCAAACTCGGCGACCTGCGCCGACACGTTCCAGACGACCGCCTGCTGGGCGGCGATCGTCTCGCTTGTGGATCCAGCCTTTTCGAGCGCAAGCTGGTTTTGCGCGACGGCGACTGCCGCCTGCGCGGAGAGTACGCTTTGGTCGGCCGCCGTCAACGCGTTGTTCGCCGACGTGACCGAGGTACGCGCCGAAGCGATCGCCGTCTGGCCGGAGGCGGACTGCGCCGGGCCGCCCGCCGCAAGCAGGCGCGTCAGGCCGTCGAGAATCTCCGAAACGGTTTGCAGGTACGCGTGCATTCCCGCGCTTGCGGAGAGAAGGTCGCCCGCGCTCATGCCGGGAAGCGCGAGGATGCGCGCGCTCCATGACGAGAGGTCGACATCGATTCGGCGGCGCTCCGCAAGAACGCGCAGACCGAGTTGAGTATCGCTCGCGGGAATCGTGAGTCCTGAATTGGTCATCGACGGGTTCTGGACAAACTGGTCGATGGTGAACCGGACGGCGATATCGCTCGCGCTCTGCGCCGCGCGAAGCGCGTCTAAGAGCCCTTGGACGGCGTTCGCGAGGGCCGTCTCGCCGCTTGCCAGCCGCGCCTGCGTCACGGCGATCTGTTCGAGCCGCACGCCGTTTTTGAGGTCGCGCAATCTCGCCCGCTCGGCTTCGAGCGTCGCGCGCACCTGGGCGAGCCGGTTCGTCAGCGTCGTGCGCTGTAGGATAGCGAGCGTCGTGTTCGTCGCCACCGAATCGCCCACGACAACCGGGAGCAAGTCGACGATACCGCCGTTCTTAAACGCAAGGTCGACGGTGTCCGCCGCCTTCGTCTCGCCCGAGATGCTGACCGACGCGGCAAGGCGCCGGTACGCGACGATCTCGGGAACGAAAGAGTTCTGCGTTTGGCTCGCATTCACGTAGTACGCGGCTCCCGCCATGATTGCGATCATGATGCCTACGACGCTTCCGATGAGAATCGAGCGGTTCATGCGCTACACTTTCATTATAGGCCATACGCCCCTCCCTCCCGAAGGGAGGACGGCACGGCTGGGGGGTGCGTTTCTGTACCGACCGCCAACAGCGCACCGTCGCGAAGCTCGAGCACGCGATCCGCGAGCGCAAGCGATTCTTTCTCGTGCGTCACCATAATGATGGTCGCTCCGCCGCGATGAATCTCGCTGAACATGTCGAGGACCTGCCGCGCGCTCGCGCTGTCGAGATTGGCGGTCGGCTCGTCGGCCAGGATATACGGCGGCTCGTGCGCTATGGCGCGGGCGATGGATACCCGCTGCTGCTGCCCGCCCGAGAGGCGCGCGGGTTTCGAAGAGAGGCGGTCGCCGAGTCCGACCCGCACAAGCGCGGCGCGCGCGGCGGCCTCCGCGCGCGGGTAGCTCTCGCCGCGCATGATGAGCGGCACGAGTACATTATCGAGCGCAGTCATCTCCGGCATGAGGCCGTAGTCCTGGAAGACGTAGCCGAAACGCTCGAGCCTCAGATCGGTGCGCGCGTTGTGCGCAAGCGAGCTCGCGGGAATGCCGTCGACCGATACGACGCCGTCGTTTGGCGTATCGAGGAGGCCGAGCTGGTAGAGCAGGGTCGACTTCCCGCTTCCGGAACGACCGGTGATGACGACCATCTCTCCCGCTTTCGCCGCAAAATCCAAATGTTCGAAAAGCACGAACACGCTTTCGCCGGAGAGGAACTGCTTTTTGAGATCGCGTGCTTCAAGCATGGGACGAGACGTCAGCGGCCGAGAACGGCATCCACGATCTCCTGCCGCAGGATAAGGCGCGCGGGAATGAAGCTCGCGAGAATGATGGCGACGACGAGAACGAGCGCTTTGACGACCGCTTCGATGAACGACACCGTCAAGATGCCGTTGCTGAACGGAAAGTCGATCGGGTACGCGATGAAGTACGGCTCGATGAGCGTGAAGAGCAGGAGCATGCCGATTGCCGCGCCGACGATCGCGTAGAGCACCGATTGCGCGATGTAGCCGATCTGGATGCCGGAGGCCCGGATACCGATGGCCTGCAGGATGCCGATGGACCGGCGGCGCGTGATGATGTTTACGAAGACGAGGATGAAGATAACGATGAACGCGACCGCGAGCCCGATGCCGCCGAGAAACGATCCGAGCTTGTTGAATGTCGTGGCGAAATCCTGGAAGAATACCGGCTCCGACTCCTGCGCAAGCTGTATCTTGGCGTCGGCGTTGATCGCGGACAGCGCGAGCTGTCCCTTGACCGCCGCCGCGTCGGCCCCCGGCGCGAGCTTGATGGCGATTTCATTCACGCCGTCGTCGGTACGCCCAAGCAGGGCGCGCAGCTGCGCGTCGACCATGAACACCCGCAGATTGAGCTCCTGTATCTTGCTCGCCACGATCCCTTTCACGGTCATTTCGTGCTCGATGCCCCCCACGAGGATGCGCACCTTGCTCCCGACGCCGACGTTCGGGATCGGCGTGGATCCGGGAATGCCCGTGAGCGTTTTGTATCGCGCGAGAAGGCTCGTGCCGATCAGCACCTGATCGTAGTCGCTCGGCTGAAGGTACCGGCCCTCGATGACGAGGCGCGAGAGGCCGGTCGTCGCGTCTTCGGCGACGGGATTAATGCCGGCGACATTCGTGGGGATCGTATCGGCCTCGTCCTGCAAGAGTAGCTTCCCGGCATAATTCCCCTCGAGCGCCCCCTCGGCCAGGTAGCGAGGCGAGAAGGACGCGATAGCGGGCAACGCGCGGAGGTAGGCCAGTGCGTCGGGAGAGTTCTGTATCGAGTCCTTCTCCCGATGATTCGTGAGGATGATGTCGCCGCTGTAGTACTGCAGACGCTCGCTGCGCAAGCCCTGCACGATGCCGACCATGACGCCGCTCACGACGAGCAGGTTCAGGTACGTGAGGACCATGACCACGATGATGAGCAGACTCGTGCCGATGTTCGCGCGAACCTGCCGATTGGCGATGAAAAATCCGACGCGTACGGCATTCCAGGCGCGCGAGGATGCGAGCCGACTACGGACGGGGACGTTCGGGGCGTCGGTCATCGCTCGTGCGGCGAGCGTGCCGCGTGTTCAAGGGGTGCCGCGACTTCGACCAGCCGCTCAAACGGCAGACGCGAAGTGCGTCCGCCGGGCGCGCGTCCGCGCCCGACGCGAAACAGAAACGCGATTCTTCCGCGTTCGACGCCGAATATGCGCGCGATCCCCTCGCTTCCCTCGACAAGGCGTTGCCGCTGCGCGCGCGAGAACATCCGCTTCCCCTCCTCCGTTTCCACGCTAAGAGAAAGCAGGATGACGCCGTTGAGCGGATGCAGACTGAGGCCTTCCCGGGTCGCGGCAAGCCACACGCGCTCGGTAAGCCGGCCGACGCGCACCCAGTCGGCAGGGGAATCCCCCGGGAGAAGCATGATGCCGTACCCGCCGCTCTCGCGGTAGATAATCCGCTGCTCGAGCGAAATAAACCGGTGCAGGCCGCAGGCGATCCCGATCCGCATGAACCACCAGTGCCGCATGAGCTGCATGAATCCCCAGGTGAAGGGCGGCGCGGCGAGTGTCGGGAAATAGAAGCCGATGCGGCGGCGGTCGTCCTCGCGCCGCGTCCAATTGATATGCGAGAAGATGTAGGCGTGCAGCCGCTTGATGCTGAAGATGAGCTCGTCGTGAAGCGAGGCGATCGTCGCGAGTTTTGCGACCGACTGCCGGTCGTCGAGAAGCTTGATCTCGCCGAGCGCCCTGTCCTCGGTCGCGCTAAGGAGCGCCGCTCGCTCGGCGTCCGCGAGCGGCACACGGCGGTACGGCCTGCGGTTCGTAACGCGCGCGGCGAGGAAGTCCGCGAGCGGGTCGGGCGCGACGCTCGGGTCCTTCAAGAGCGCCAGCACCGCGATAAGCAACGGGCACGCCGGATCGGGGAAGTATGAGATCTCCGCGCGATACCCGCGCGTCGTCGCGGCGACGGAGGCATTTTCGATCGCAGCGCCAAACGACAGATAAGAGGCCTGGCTGTTGTCGCGGCTGCCGCTGTAAAGCGTGTGCAGCGGATCGTCGGACGATTCGTTCCAAAGCTCGATCGATTCGCCGCGCACGACCCACCGCCACGGCTGCGTATTGTCCCCCGAGGGCGCGCGAAGGGCCTGCTCGAGGACGAATCGAATATCATCAGTCATGGAATCCGGGTTCCGAGTGCTCCGCGTGCGCCAACAGACATTACCGTCAGTGTACTACGGTCATACCCGTGCCTCTATTGGAATATGCGACGGAGGTGGATATACTGTCGGCATGGACTCGACATCGCTTCCGCCCGCGTGGTCATACCGCGAGGCGTTCGATCGCAATATCGGACTCATATCGGAAGAAAATCAGGAGAAGCTGCACGCGACGCACGTGGCCATCGCGGGCATGGGCGGCGTGGGCGGCATCTACGCGACGACCTTGGCACGGCTCGGCATCGGGCGCTTCACCATCGCCGACCCGGACCGGTTCGAGCTCTCGAACACGAACCGTCAGCAGGGCGCGAGCGCCCCGACCTTCGGCGCGAGCAAGCGCGCGACGATGGAACGGCTCATCAGAGAAATCAACCCCTCCGCAGAGATCCGGTCATTTGAGGCGCTCGCGAGCGAGAACGCCGGCGATTTCTTAGCCGGCGTCAAGATCGCGATTGATGGCATCGACTTCTTTTCTATCGCGCCTCGCCGCCTGCTCTACCGCGAGAGCCGCGCGCGCGGCATCCCCGTCCTCGGCGCGGCTCCCATCGGGTTCGGCTCTTCGATGATCAATTTCGATCCTGCCGGCGTAAGCTTCGACGATTATTTCGACATCCGCGACGACCTGACCGAGCAGGAGCAGATCTTCCAGTTTGCGCTCGGCCTCGCTCCGCTCCTGTTGCAGCGCCCCTATTTCGCGCCGAAAGGCATCGACTTTGTCGGCCATCGCGCCCCCTCCTCGGTGCTCGGTACGCTCGCCTGCGCGAACATGGTCGGCTGTGAGGTCTACAAGATCGTCATCGGCCTGCCCTACGAGAGAGCGCCCGTGTCGCGACAGTTCGACCCGTACGTGCGCAAACTCCGGCGCTGCACACTTCGCGGCGGCAATCGCCACCCGATCCAGCGGATTAAAAAGTGGTACTTTAAGCGCGTATTCGGCTTGGCATAAGGCTCCTCCGGCGCCGGGCCCTTATCCACCGCGGAACTTTTCGCGCCGCACAAGCGGGCGGCAGGTGGTATCTTGATAGGTAAGATCTTCCCGTCCCAGACACATGATTCAACGTATTGGCAAGCGGATAGGATCTATCGCCGTCAACGGCTATTTCGCTACCACCCAGTTCGCGACAACGCCTCTTGATTGGTGGCTCTCGCGACGCATCGGCCTCAGCGTGTCTATGCCGTCCGGCCTGTATGTGCCGAGCGGCACGCTCGTGCTCGCGAACCATCGCAGTCTACTTGATGCTTTTCTCGTGACCTTCCACCTCGGGAGGCAGAACTGGCTTACCGCCATCCCGGCCCGCTGCCCGCTGACTTCCGCCTACGCGCGCAGGCCGATTCTCGGCCCGATCTTGAAGATGTTCGGGGCCTACGACATTGGCAATACCTCAATCGAGCGGGCCAAGAAACTCCTCTTCACGCGCGACCTTCTCGACCGCAAACATACGGTCATCCTGTTTCCCGAGGGAAAAATAGTCGAGAAAGGGGTCGTCGTGGATGAATTCCAACAGGGGGCGCAGATGCTTTTCGCGCACGATTACCCGACGCTTTTCGTGCGCCTGTCTGGCTTTGACACCCGCTCGTTCATCCATCCAAAGACGGTGACGAACGCCCGCATGGTCTACAGCGATATCATCCGCGGCGACGCGGCGACCAAGCTTGAACGGTTG
Organism: Candidatus Kaiserbacteria bacterium; assembly: GCA_016217905.1. GTDB lineage: Bacteria > Patescibacteriota > Minisyncoccia > Phycocordibacterales > Phycocordibacteraceae > C7867-001. The sequence goes on from JACRFL010000014.1 coordinate 23,211, forward strand.
CGCGAATTCTTCGGCGCCGAAGCCGCATGACCGGCGCCTTCCTGCGCTGCGCGAGCGACGACCGAACCGCTCTCCACGAGGCGGGAGTCGCCGCAGCACGCCTGGCAATCTGGAACGCGTCTCGCGAAACGAACCGCGGCGCGACGTTTGCGTCAATCAGTGTCAAAAAAGATGCTTCCGGCAAGCCGCACGGGCGCGTCCGGGGAAGACGCCGCCCGGTCGCCGTTTCCATTTCTCATTCTTTCCCGTTCGCATTCGCCGCCGCCGAGGCGGCGGCGGCCGTTGGCGCCGATGTCGAGCGCATTCGCGATTTTTCGTCCGTTGTACGCGACGCCTTTCTCACCCCTGCGGAGCGGGAGATTGTCGAATCCGCGGCGCCCGACGAGCGCGCCCGCCTGCGCACTCTCTGTTGGTCGCTGAAAGAGTCCGTCCTAAAAGCTCTCGGGACCGGCCTCCGGGTGCACCCCGTTCGCGTCGACCTGACGCCCGTGCTGCGGGGCGATTCTCCCGCCCTGAGCGTGTGCGGCGTCCTACGGGCCGTCGAAGCGCGCTCCTGGCGGATCGGGGACGATTTTGTCGCCGCGGCGGTTGTGATTCCGATCCGTTCCGCGTATGATTGGCAACATGCCGCGAAACGCTGATACGGAGTTGCGCGACACGGTCATCTCCCTCATAGCGGGTACGCTGAAGGTGCCTGCCGCCGATATTCGCGACTCGAGCAAGCTCGCCGATATCGCTCCAGACTCGATTGCGCTTTTCGAGCTCCTCGTTCGGCTCGAGAAAGAGCTCGGCCGGCGCGTAGAGTACGAAGAAATAGCGCACATCGAAACCGTCGGGGACGTCATTACATACGTCGCTAGTCTGCCCAACGATCAAACGGCAGGACCTCCCGCGCCAGAAACGCCGGCATGAGCGCCTCTCCCCCGTCCTGCCGGCCCCTGCGCGACGAGGAGGAACGCCGCGCCGCTCGGGAGATCGTGCGGCGCGTATATGAGAAACAAGGATATGACGTGAACAGCGGAAGCATCGCACGCTATCTCGATGGTCCGGATGCCGCGACCTTCGGCCTTTTCTACCAGGATGCGCTCTACGCCACCATTTCAGTTGTCGGCGACGGCGCGCAGGGCCTCCCAATGGATACCATTTATGCTGACGAACTTGCGCCCTGGCGCTCCGAAGGAAAAAAGCTCGCAGAGGTTGTGCAGTTTGCCGTTGATCATGACGTCTACGTAAAAATCTCCGGCAAAAAACCATCCCCGTTTGAAGCGGCTCCCCTGTTTGCGGCAGTGTTGTCCCATGCGCTTCAGAAACATATTGATTATTTATGCATTTCAATAAATCCAAAACATGACCGGTTTTACGGCATGCTTGGCTTCAAGCAGATCGGAGAACTGAAGCACTATGCTTCCGTCAACGCGCCGGCCATCGCTCGCGCTTTTTATGTTCCCGATTGGAAAACACATCCTTTTATAGCAAGCTTCATGGACAAAGAAATGCTTCGCACCTGATTTCGTTTTGATGCGGTGAGATGTTAACCTTTGCGCGAACCTTTTTCGAGCAGCGGAAGACGGCAGCGGAAGGGCAGCGGAAGACTGTCTTCCGCAGGCGCTCGGGTCGGGGCTACTTTTTCTGAAAAATGAAGTTGAGATAGTTCTTTGAGCGAGGCTTGAATGTCTCAAAGTAATCAAAAAAGTTTCTTTGCCAGACGATTGGGCTAAATGGATGTTAGCGGAAAATGAAAAAGATAAATCGGTGGAAGCCCAATCGTCTACGCTTTTTGCAGATAACACAAAAGCCGAAATTTCTCTTTTGGATTCCAAGATTGAGAAGCTGATGAATGCCTATTTAGAGAACGCACTTTCACTAGAGGAATATCGAGATGCTAAAAGTGCGTTGGTTAACCAAAAACAGCTTCTCAAAGAGAAATTAGCGGCTTTTGAGCAAAAAACGAATAATCGGTTCGAACTTGCCGAAAAGTTTTTGAAATACAATATAGAATTGGTAAACGAGAGTACAAATGAAGAAAAACTTCATTTGTACAAAAAAGTCGGTTCGAACTTTCAAATTAAGGATCGAACCGTCTTTTTTGAGCCACGCGGAACGTGGAAAAACCTTTTGGATTCGGGAATTTTTGGCGGGAATGCGTTTGTGTCGCGCCTGCGGCGCGACCCCATTTCGGCTTCCAATTCCGATTTCCAATTTTGGCGGAGGCGGAGAGATTCGAACTCTCGAGACCCTTTCGAGCCTGCCGCCTTTCCAAGGCGGTGCACTAGACCACTATGCGACGCCTCCGTTCGTATCATATTGCGCTATTATGCGCTTTTTCTCAAGACACATGATCTTTTAAAATAGGAAATGCCGGGCGTTGTCCGGCATTTCTGGAGAAAATCCGCTATCGAATTTTCGCGCCTCCGCCAAGCGCGACAGGATACTTCAGACGCCGCCGAAAGCGCGTATTCAATGGAACCTTAAAATGGATCTTTGCAATGAAGCCGCCAAGGCGGGCAGCGGGCAACTTTGCGATCCTTTTTATCTTCCCGCCTGTCTTCCCGCCCGACTTGTGTATATGTTTCGCCATTGCCTTCTCCTCCAGGTACGGCCTCCTCCAGGTTGAGGATGCGTCCACGGGCGAGCTTACCATCAAAGCAACGTTACAACAATGGAATGCGCACAAAGCCCCTTATAATGGCCCTGTATATTTTACTTTTCAAGTAGAGCTTGGATTCTTTGTTGAATGGGCGGATGCGTTGAAAACATCTTCTCGATCCAATTTGAACTTCCTTCCCTTTTCGCACCGAATGGATCACCGATAAAGAGGTGCGCCGTCGCAAGGTTCGCGCTCTGCATCGGAGCAGTGTAGCTACCGATCTTCCCGAGCGCGGAAGCGAGTCCTTCGGGGTAGCGCGTGAGCAGAGCGCCCGAGGCGTCGGCGAGATATTCGCGTCTGCGCGAAACGGCAAGTTGAATGAGCTTCGCGGCGACAGGGGCAAGTATGATGCCGACAACGGCGACGATCATGAAAAGTGCATTCCCCTGTTTGTTATCGTTTCCTCGCCCGCCGCCCCAGAAAGACATGCTCAAGAAAATATCCGCCACAATGGCGACGAAGCCCGCAAGCACTACCGCAACCGTCATAAGGAGGATGTCGCGGTTCTTGATATGCGAGAGCTCGTGGCCGACGACGCCCTCGAGCTCGCTTCGCGTCATCATCGAGAGCAATCCGGTCGTCGCGCAGACCACCGCGTGCGTCTCGTCGCGGCCGGTCGCAAAAGCGTTTGGCGCCGGATCGTCGATCACATAGAGCTTCGGCTTTGGCAGGCCCGCCGCGATGGCGAGGTTCTCGGTGACGGTATAGAAATCAAAGAACTCTTCCCGCGATGCCGGCCGCGCATGATTGAGAGAGAGCACCAGCTTGTCCGAGGCCCAGTACGCGTAAAAATTCGTCATGACGGCAATGAGAATGGCGATATAGAGGATACCCGGATTGCCGTAGTACCAGGAAATGGCATATCCGGCCGCGATGACGACGAGGAGGAAGCCGATCACGAGCGCCCACGTCCGGCGGATGTTACTCGAGCGCTGGTTGTAGAGATTCATGTTCCGTATGTACTTCGACTCGGTTTTTCCCGCCATTCTTCGCGCGATAGAGGGCCTCATCGGCCAGTTTCAGCAGCATCTTCGCGTCGATCGAACTCTCCGATGACACGACGCCGAAGCTTGCCGTAACTTTCAGTCCAGGATATTGGTCGAATGTGAGTTGTTCAATTTTAGAACGCACATCTTCGGCATGACGGACAGCGGCTTCAACACTTGCCCCCGGCATGAGCACAATCAATTCTTCTCCTCCGAAACGAGCTGCTGTATCTGACGCGCGTTCTGACTCTATAAGCACTTCTGAGACTTTCCGGAGTACTTCGTCACCCGCCGAATGCCCGAGAGTATCATTTACTCTCTTAAAATGATCGAGATCGATCAGAATAAGCGAGACTTCTTTTAGCGGCTCGGTATGCATACGTTTCTCCCGTATCTCCCCACGAATGATCTTGAGCGCCCCATCAAGCTCGCGCTCAAAGACTTTGCGCGTCTTCAACCCCGTTAAATGCTCGAATTCATGCCGTTCGTCTTGATCTGCGATGTAATCGAGCAAATACTTACTACGCTCAAGAACAAGCTCGTGCTCTTCTTCGGGGGTCGTGGGCCGTTCAAATTTTGGACGCTCTCCCATAGCGCTAGAACTGCACTTTCACCGGCTCCTTGGCGGCGACGTCGCTCGCGCCGAGCTCGAAGAGATCCATCGGTTTGAAGCTGAAGGAGGAAGCGACGAGATTTCCGGGGAAAGACTGAATGGCGGTGTTGAGCGCCATCACCGTCGTGTTGTAGAAGCGGCGGGAAGACTGGATTTTATCCTCGGTATCGCCGAGCTCCTTCTGCAGCTGGAGGAAATTCTGGTTCGCCTTGAGGTCCGGGTATGCCTCGGAGACGGCAAAGAGCGTCTTGAGGGCGCCCGAGAGCTGGTTCTCGACCTGCGCCTGCGCAGCGGGGGTCATGTTCGAGGCGCCCATCGCGGCCGCGCGCGCCTTTGTCACCGTGTCGAAGGTCTTCGACTCGTGCGCGGCGTACCCCTTCACGGTCTCGACGAGATTCGGGATAAGATCGTAGCGGCGCTTCAACTGCACCGCGATGTCGGCCCATGCTTCCTTCGCCTGATTGACAAGCGTAACAAGGCGATTGTACGCCCCGATAACCCAGAGCACGACGACTGCGACAAGTATGAGGATGATTGTGGTTGTAGACATGCCTCCCATTATACCAAAACTAGCGCACCGCGCGCGCAACCGCTTTAGTCACGCGCGGGTCGAGCAGATCGGGGATGATCTTGGCGGGCGAGGGCTTCGCTACGAGTGCCGCGAGCGCGCGGGCGGCTCGCAACTTCGTTGCTTCCGTTATCTTCTTCACGCCCTTGTCGAGCGCGCCGCGGAAAATGCCGGGGAACACGAGCGCGTTGTTGATCTGGTTCGGGAAGTCGGAACGGCCCGTCGCGACGACCGTCGCGCCCGCGCGCTTCGCCGGCTCCGGCAAAATTTCCGGATCGGGATTCGCGAGAGCGAAGACGATCCCCCGCGAGGCCATGATCTTCACGTGTTCGGGGCCGAGCACTCCCTTGCCGGAGACGCCGACGAACGCGTCCGCGCCCCGCATCGCTTCCGCAAGGTCGCCCGCGACCTTGCGCGGGTTCGTGAGCGCCGCGAGCTCCGCCTTGTGCGCATTCAAGCCGGCGCGACCCGTATGGATGACGCCGGCGCGGTCGAGCACGACCACGTCCCGTATCCCCGCCGCAACGAGAAGCTTCGCGACAGCTGTACCGGCCGCGCCGGCGCCGCTCACGACGACCTTCAACTTCTTCATATCCTTCTTCACCACCTTCGCGGCATTCGTGAGCCCCGCAAGGACGACGATCGCAGTGCCGTGTTGGTCGTCATGCATGACGGGGATGTCGAGTTCCTCGACAAGCCGCCGCTCGATCTCGAAACACTGCGGCGCAGCGATATCTTCAAGATTGATGCCGCCGAAGGCTGGCGCGATCGCTTTCACTGTTTTAATAATTTCCTCCGGGTCGTGGGTATCGAGCACGATGGGCCATGCGTCGATGTCCGCCTTCACCTTGAAAATAAGAGCCTTCCCCTCCATCACCGGCAGGGCGCCGTAGGGGCCGATATTCCCGAGGCCTAAGACTGCCGAGCCGTCGGAGACGACCACAACGCTGTTTTTCTTCACTGACATCTTCCGCGCGTCTTCCGGATGCGCGGCAAGGTGGAGCGACGCGACGCCGACGCCCGGCGTGTACCAGAGCGAGAAATCGCTTTTCCCTTTAAGCTTGACGCGCGTCTTCGTCTCGATGCGCGCGCCCTGCTTCTTGTAGGCCGCAAGTATTTTTTTCGTGTCCATAGTAGAGGACTAGTATACTATAGGCGTGCATTACGACGATACTATTGAAAAGCATTTTACGCGGCTCCGGCCGGAGCAAAAAAAGGCATTGCATAAGCTCGGGATACGGACCATTCGCGATTTGTTGTATCACTTTCCCGCGCGCTATGAAAACGCGGGGCCGACGGGGACGATTGCAGGTGTGGCCGTAGGCGCGGAGGTGACACTCTATGGCACGGTGCGCAAGCCGGACATCAGAAAGACGTGGAAGACCCGTCGGCCGATCGCCGAGGCATGGCTTGAGGACGCGTCGGGGAAAATTAAGATGATGTGGTTCAGTCAACCCTATATCGCCAAATCGCTCCACGACGGCATGGTGGTGAAGGTGAGTGGAAAAGTGGCAGGAACGGGGGCCAAAATATACTTGGCCAATCCGGAGATCGACAGGTCGCCCATCACACCGGAGGATGCGCACGATTCTCTCTTTCATCAAGGTCGAACCTTGCAACAAGGTTCGACCTTGGATACGGCACGGTATCCCGTGTATCCCGAGAGCCAGGGTGTCTCCTCACTCTGGCTCATGCATGCGATACGGAAAATCTTCGAGACTAAAGCGCATGAACACATCGAAGACCCTATTCCTGCTGACATCCTCGCGCGTTACAACCTCCCCTCGCTCTCATCCGCGCTCGTTTTCATACACGCGCCGCATAAGTTATCTGATGCGACTGCGGCCCGCAAGCGATTCGCCTTCGAAGAGGTGTTCGCGCTCCAGATTGTGATGCAGCGGCGACGGCGCGCGCTTCTACAGGAAGAGGCGCTGCCGGTCGCGGTCGACCGGCGCGCGCTTGCCGACTTCGTCGCCTCCTTCCCCTTCCCCGCGACTGCGGCGCAGATGCGCGCAATCGACGCCATTGTCGCGGATTTTGAAAAAACGCACCCGATGCTTCGGCTGCTTGAGGGCGATGTGGGTAGCGGCAAAACCGCGGTCGCTGCCGCGACCGCGTACATGGTGGCAACCTCCCTACCCAAGGGCCGCATAGCAGGCACACTACAAGTCGCCTATCTCTGTCCCACCGAGATCCTCGCGAAGCAGCATTTTTCCACATTCGTTTCTTATTTTAGGGACCATCCCATCCCCATCGGCCTCATCACGGGCAGCGAGTGCCGCAAGTTCCCTTCCCGCGTGCGGTACGAAGAGTCCGCAAAAATTGCGAAGCCGGCGTTCAAAAAAATGGTCGCGAACGGCGAGATACCGATCGTCATCGGCACGCACGCGCTCATCGAGAAGTCGCTCTCACTTCGATATTTCGCCTACGCCATCATCGACGAGCAGCACCGCTTCGGCACCGTCCATCGGCAAAAGCTGGCGACAAAAGGCACCATCGCGCCTCACTTACTTTCAATGACGGCAACGCCCATCCCCCGCACGCTCGCGCTCACGCTCTACGGCGATCTCGATCTCACCCTTCTCGATGAAATGCCGTTGGGCAGAAAAACAATCATCACTCAGGTGCTTGCTCCGAAAGAGCGTGAAGAGGCGTACACGCGCGTCCGAAAGGAGCTCGCGCTCGGTCATCAGGCGTATGTCATCTGTCCGCGCATCGACGAGCCCGACCCCGCCAAGGAGCTTGCGCTTCAGGCGAAGTCGGTCAAAGCAGAGGCGGCGCGCCTCAAGAAGGAAGTGTTTCCCCACGCAACAATCGATATTCTGCACAGCAAGATGCGGCCGGCAGAAAAAGAAGCGACGATGAAAAAATTCGAGATGGGAGAAGTCGACATTCTCGTTGCCACCTCGGTGGTGGAGGTGGGCGTCAACGTCCCGAACGCGACCGTCATCCTGATCGAAGGCGCTGAGCGCTTCGGGCTCGCGCAGCTCCACCAGTTGCGCGGCCGTGTCTTGCGCAGCACGTACCAGTCCTACTGCTTCGCACTCCCTGAATCGTTCGGCTCTTCGACGCGCGAGCGCATGAAGGCGTTTGTTACCGCGAAAAACGGCTTCGAGCTCGCGGAATACGACCTCGCGCTTCGCGGCGCGGGCGAACTCGCGGGCGGGAAGCAGTGGGGCGTCTCCGACATCGCGATGGAGGCGCTGAAGAACATTAAACTCGTGGAGGCGGCACGCGCCGAAGCAGCGCGCCTCGTCGCGAGCGATCCGGAATTACGAAATTATCCGGAACTCAAAGCCCGCGCCCGCACCATCGACCGGCAGATGCATTTGGAATAAATTGTGCGCGCGCCAGGACTCGAACCTGGACATCGGGCGTGTATAAGACGCCTGCTTTACCAATTAAGCTACGCGCGCGTTCCCCTATAGAATCATACACCGTCTGTCACGGCAAACTCGCTACGAATATAATCGAGAGACATGCGGACATATTCAGAAATATCTCGGTTCTCATAGATAAGATTGCAGGTACCATGACCGAATTTCTGCGGATAGGAAAGTCCGCTTCTCTTAGAAGTTTTTATATACGGCTTTCTGAATGATGTCAGCGGTAAGTCGAGGGCTTTTGACCAATAACTCAATTCCCTGCGTACATTCATATCTGTATAGAGATGTACATATACTCTTAAACGGTTCCTTGGGACACCGAGCAATTCGAGCCATTGGATAAAGAAGCGAATCATAGCTGGATCGGTGTTTGAAAGTGAGGTACTTGCCGGCATCGTTTTTGCTCCTTCTCCCCAGTACAAGAAAAGGCTGGCGATGAGAAGCTCTCTCTTACTCAGAGTCCTTATATCCTTTGCGGCGCGCTTCCGAACCTCTGCCCACCGACTCTCGCGTTTACGACGCATGGTATTGCTAAAACGTTCTATACGAACTGCATTCCAGTCACGCAATTCTCGCAGCCGCTTCTCCGGTAGAGGCATGTCATGCAACCAAAGACTCAAAGAACTTTTGCTCACTTTGAGCTTTTCTTTTATCTGGCTATAGCTCGCGCCTTTTTTGCGCATCTCAATTGCTTCTGATTTCTTTTTACGGAGTGCCATATGTGAACCTTTATATACAAAGTATAAAACCCATACTCTATAAATTGAACTTCAGCGGGTGGACAAAGGTATTGACTCTCGCAAGACACGGCGCTACTGTACAATCTGTTTTTGTTGTACCTTGCTGTAAAAAGTTGTAAGTTGTCTTCTTTCAAAAACAAACCAAAGAGGGTCAAAATGGGAAGGACAGAAAGGTCGAGAGAGTCGGGAAGGGCATGGAAAGGAACGACACGACACGACACCATCACGGTGTGCGGTGAATTCCTCCACATTGAGGACATCGGCGGCGGAAGGACAATGGCGCGTCTACTCGACGGTGCCATCGCGGTGATGTGCGGTAATGCGCACGTCATCGACGACGCGAACGTGCCGATCGAGCCGGAAACGATTGTTATCTGCCCAAAAGAAGTACTGAATGGTTCGGTAGAAAAATTCCGATTCAGGGTTGGGGTGCCGATCGAAGCGATTGATCCCGGCGAAGGGCACTCGTCCTACGTTCTTCCCTGGAGTACTCTGGTCGCCCCGACGATTGCGAAGAGCCGGTGTCGGAGCGTTGGTCCATGCAACGACGCCAACATCCGTTGCGGCAACTGCTGCAACAATCCTAAGAAACGGTAAAACAGAGGGGGAAAGGCCTCGAAGCCCCGGACACGTTGCCGGGGTTTTACATTTTCAATGGCTACAGCTGCACCGGAGTGAGTGTGATGCCCTCCTCCTCTTTCGACTTCGGCGTGATGCCGTTCGCAATCAAAATCTTTTCGAACTCGCTTCGCTCAATGGTCTCTTTCTCGGTAAGCTCTTTCGCGATCGCGTCGAGCGCTTCGCGATGCTCCCTGATGACTTTCGCGGCGCGCTTCTTCGCTTCTTCGATGATACGAGAGACCTCGGCGTCGATCTGCGCGGCCACCTGCTCCGAATACGGCTCGCTCCCGAGCTGCCGGTCGCCGAACGCGATGGGTCCCAGTTTCTCGCTCATCCCGTAGCGTATGACCATGTCGCGCGCGAGCGCGGTGATGACCATGAGATCGTTGCTCGGCCCCGTCGTCACATCGTCAAAAAGCATTTCTTCCGCGACGTAGCCGCCAAGCGTCGCGGCGATATCGTCGAGGAATTGCTTCTTCGATTGCATCTTGCGGTCGTCAAACGGAAGCTTCAGCGTATAGCCCGCCGCTCTCCCGCGGCTGATGATGGAGATTTTGTGCACCGGGTCGGCGTGTTCGAGTACCGAGGAGACGAGCGCGTGGCCGGCTTCGTGATACGCGGTCAATTCTTTTTCCTTCTTGCTGAGCAGGTGCGACTTGCGCTCCGGGCCGAGCATCACCTTTTCTATCGAGCGGATGAGGTCGTACTGTGTCACCTCCGTCCGATTCTCGCGCGCGGCGAGGATAGCGCCTTCGTTCATGAGCGAGTAGAGCTCGGCACCTGAGAAGCCGGGGGTGCGCTCGGCGATAATCTCCAGAGCGACGTCCGGTCCGAGCGGCTTCTTGCGCGCATGTATCTTGAGAATTTCCTCCCGGTCGCGGCGGTCGGGGAGGTCGATGGTCACGCGTCGGTCGAAGCGCCCGGGGCGTAGCAGGGCGGGGTCAAGCACGTCGGGCCTGTTCGTCGCCGCCATCACCACGACCTTCTCGGTCGGTTCGAAACCGTCCATCTCGACCAAGATCTGATTAAGCGTCTGTTCGCGCTCGTCATTGCCGCCGCCCATGCCGGTACCGCGCACGCGCCCGACCGCGTCGATCTCGTCGACAAAGATGATCGCGGGCGCGGCCTTCTTCGCCGTCTGGAAGAGGTCGCGCACACGAGAGGCGCCGATGCCGACGAACATCTCGACGAACTCGCTCCCCGAGATGGTGAAGAACGGCACGCCCGCCTCGCCGGCCACCGCGCGCGCAAGCAGCGTCTTGCCGGTACCGGGTGCGCCCATGAGAATAATGCCTTTCGGAATGCGCGCGCCGATATCGAGGAATTTTTTCGGGCTCTTGAGAAAGTCGACGATCTCGAGGAGCTCCTCCTTCGCTTCGCGGGCGCCGGCGACATCCGCGAAGGTGACTCTTTGCGAGAGGTCGGCGGGGTCCACCACGCGCGCCTTCGACTGACCGAAGCTGAAGGCCTGCATCCCCGCCCCCTTCACCTGCCGCGACAGGAACCAGAAAAAGAACCCGATAAAGAGAAGTGGGAGCAGGACTGGCGCGAGCGTGAGGAACCAGAACTGGAGTCCGGATTGTCCCTGTATCGTGATCGAGACCTTTGAGAGCTCTGCGGGTGTTACGCCGTACGTCGCTAGCGTTTCTGGGAGCCCTGAGGATGGGTCCTTGCGCGAGGTCTTGTTGGATTTGTCGACGTATACAAGATTGAGCGAGTCGCCGTTGACCGTAATCGCGCTTACCTTCCCCGCAGCGACATCTGCCGCGACAACCGAGAGCGGAACGCTTTCCGTCGGCCGAGTAAGATCGACGATAAGGGAATACGCGCTCATGAGAAAGAGGAATATGAGAACGGTGGTGATGAGATTGCCGAAAAAAGACGGGCCGCCAAAGGCGGTTTTCCAGCCGCCGCGACCCGGAAGCGGGACGAGCGACTTCTTCTTTTTCGGCTTCTTCGGCGGTACCGTAGGCATAATAGGGTACTATACTCTTTCGTATGGCCCTCGTCGAATATAAAAAGGCATTTTTAAAATACGCGCCGCTTGAGCGCTTCACGGCGGGACTCGAACTCATGGGCACCGAGGTGAAAGCGCTCCGAAACAAGCTCGGTTCGCTCGACGGCGCGCGAGTGGTAGTGCGCGGCGGCGAGGCGTTTATCGTCGGTATGACTATCCCGCCCTACCAAGCCGCGAATACGCCGAAGAGCTACGACCCGGAGCGTCCGCGCCGCCTCTTGCTCACCAAGAAAGAGATAGTCGCGCTCGCCGCAGCCGAATCGAAAAAGGGCTTGACAATTGTACCTCTTGAGGTGTATACTGGCAAGAGGTTCGTAAAGGCGCGCATCGCGATAGTCCGCGGCAAAGGCAAGGCCGACCGCCGCGAGGACTTGAAGAAGCGCGATGCCTCGCGCGAAACTGCGAGAGTTTTGAAAAACCGCTGATCAGTCGCCTAAAGGATATTTTTAGGATAAAGTATTTTTTAGGGGGGTGACCGGCTTTGACGGTCTGTCCTTTGAAAGACGTGCGACGCAGTGCACGCTCGTATGACACTTACAATCCAACGAGCAACCAAACTTGCCAAGAACACTCTTGCAAGCGTAAAGTCTCCGTACTTCGGTATGCGTGATTTTGCGTTCGCACACGTTTCCGCTTCGGCGTAACGTGCGCGACGTTCATCCTCCCCTCGTTTCTGCAGGAGGAGGGATGGGCGGAATAATCTGCAGAATCGGTGCGCGGAATCCCGGCCGCCGCGCTTAAATAAGGGATCGGGCGGGAATGGTTTCGTCTGCGTTCCTTGCATCCTGCCTTAGACACTAACGCTGACTATGCGTCGTAGAAGCGCTTTCAGAGCCAGATTCGGACCGGGGTCCAATTCCCCGCACCTCCACAACTAAGCAAAACGCCACCTCAAAAGGGTGGCGTTTTGCTAAAAATTACAAGGTTCAACCTTGTTTTATTTGGCGGCGCAGGCACAGTGTGATACGGAGAGTGCGGAAATGTTCTAGCGGCGCGCCTTCGCGCGGTCGTTTTCGGTCAGATATTGCTTGCGCAAGCGTACCGACTTCGGCGTGATTTCCAGATATTCATCATCGGCCATGATTTCCATTCCGCGTTCGATGGTGAGATCGAATATCGGCACCAAGGTGAGCGCCTCGTCCATGCCCGAGGAGCGGACGTTTGACTGGGCCTTGCCCTTCGTCGGGTTCGCCATCATCTCTTCGCCCTTTGACGTATTCCCTATCACCATGCCCTCATACACCTCGGTCGCCGGCTTGATGTAGAGCTGGCCGCGATCCTGGAGGTACCAGAGCGAGTAGCCGAGCGCCTTACCGGTCGCAATCGAGATCATCGAGCCGACCTGGCGCTTCTTAATCTCGCCCGCGTACGGCTTGAAGCCGACAAAGTGCGACGAGAGGATACCCTCTCCCTTGGTATCGATGATGAACATGTTTCTATATCCGAGGAGTCCGCGCGTCGGGCCCTGGAGCGTGAGGCGGACGATATTTCCGTGCTGCGTGAGGTTCTGCAACACGAAAGCGCGGAGTCCAAGCTTCTCAATGATTGCACCCTGAAACTCCGAAGGGGTGTCGATAACAACTTCCTCAAAGGGTTCGAGCTTCATACCGCCTTCTTCGCGAGTGATGACGTGCGGCTGCGAAACCTGGAGTTCGTACCCTTCGCGGCGCATGTTCTCGAGAAGAACGGCGACATGGAGCTCGCCGCGACCGGAGACGTGAAATATTTCTGTTTTATCGAAATCGATTTTGAGACCGACATTAACCTCGAGCTCTTTTAAGAGTCGATCGCGGATCTGGCGGCTCGTCACATACTTCCCTTCTTTGCCGGCAAAGGGTGAATTATTGACGAGGAAGTTGAGTGCAATGGTCGGTTCATCGACTGCAATGGCCGGCAACGGCGCGGCCGATTCATCGGTGGTGACCGTCTCGCCGATATAGATGTCGGGGAGGCCCGCAACAAGCGCGATGTCGCCCGCGCTCGCTTCGTCTGTCTCGACGCGCTCGAGACCTTTGAAGGTGAAGACCTTCGTCGTGCGGGCCGCGCGCGTCGTGCCGTCTGGCCTCTTGATGAACACCTGCTGATTCGGGTTGACCGTCCCTTGATAGATGCGCCCGACGGCAAGCCGCCCCATGAAATTGTCGTACGCGAGATTGAAGGGCTGGAGCATGAGCGGGGCACCTGCGGACGCCCCCGCGTTGGCTGCCGGCACCTTCTCGAGAATCATATCGAGGAGCGGCGTGAGATCTTTGCGTTCATCCGCCAAGTTTTTAATCGCGATTCCCTCGCGCCCAATCGAATAGATCACCGGGAAGTCGGATTGCTCGTCCGAGGCACCAAGCTCGAGAAAGAGCTCGAGCACCTGGTCGTGGGCGCGGGCGGGGTCGGCCGCTGGCTTGTCGATCTTATTCAATACAACGATGGGCTTGAGACCGAGCTCAAGCGACTTTTTCAATACGAAACGAGTCTGTGGCATGGGCCCTTCCTGCGCGTCGACCACAAGCAATACCGAGTCAATGGAGCGCAGTACGCGCTCGACCTCAGAGCCGAAGTCAGCGTGGCCAGGCGTATCCACGATATTGATCTTGGTACCCTTGTACTCGACCGCCGCGTTCTTGGCGTAAATGGTAATGCCGCGCTCGAGCTCGATCGCGTTAGAGTCCATCGTCGTGCCCTCCGCCGCCGCGCCCGTCTGCTTGAGGATAGCGTCGGTGAGCGCGGTCTTCCCGTGGTCGACGTGCGCGATGATGGCGATGTTCCTGATTTCCATAAAATAAAAATGGCCGTCGGGCCGGTCGCTTTAATATACAACAATAACGAACCTGATGCAATGATCCTCGGTCAGAACCAGAACGAGGCGATCGCGGCAACGCCTGAAACTATCATTGCGCCGATAGTTATCCACCCCATAAAGGAAACAAGCGGACGATTCGCGTGCCTGCCCATCAAGCGTTTGCTGCCCGAAAGACGCACCACGAAGAAGAGGATAAAGGGCGCGATGACGCCATTTGCGACGGCGGCATAAATGAGCCCTCTGATCGGGTCGAGATGCGCGAAGTTGAGCGCGATGCCGAGCGCCATCGAGACGATGATGACGCCATAGAAGGCGTATGCCTGCTTCAGCTTCTGGTGCAAGCCGTGTTTCCACCCGAGACTCTCCGCTATCGCGTACGCGCTTGCGCCCGCGAGGACCGGTACGGCGAGGAGCCCCGTCCCGATGATGCCGAGCGCGAAGAGCAAGTATGCGAACTCGCCAAACGGCTTGAGCGCGAGCGCCGCATCGGCTGCAGTCGCGATATCGGTCACGCCAGACGCGTAGAGCGTTCCCGCGACCGCAGCGAAGATGAAAAAAGTAATGAGATTGGAGAAAAACATTCCGCTCCACACGTCGGTGCGCATGCGACGCAGAGAATGTCCATTCATTTGCTCGCGGCGTTCCTCGATGGTCGTCTCTCCCTTCAGTATACGCTCCTCGACCTCCTGCGACGTCTGCCAGAAGAAAAGATACGGTGAAATGGTTGTCCCGAGCACGGCGCAGACGAGAAGGATTTGATCCTTTGAGAACGTGATCGACGGGACAAGAGTATGGCGGACGACCTCGCCCCAATCGAGACCGACGGAAAGCGCAACCGCAACGTACGAGAAGAGCGCGAGCGCCAGATACTTCAGATATTTTGCGTACCGCGCATAGGTGGTGAATATCTGAAGGCCGAGACTCACGAGAGCGAAGAGGATAACGAGCAGTTCGAATCCGAAATTCGGCAGGAGAAGCCGCGTCCCCGCCGCCATCGCGCCGAGATCGGCCGCGATGTTAAATGCGTTGGCGGAAAAGAGGAGTATCGTCACCGCGTAGAGCGCTCCTTTCGGGTAGTAGCGACGGATATTCGCCGCGAGCCCCTGACCGCTCACGATCCCGATGCGCGCGCACATTTCCTGCACCGTCGCCATGAAGGGATACGTGAAGAGCGAGAGCCATATCATCTGGAGCCCATACTTCGCGCCCGCCTGCGAGTAGGTGGCGATACCCGAGGGGTCATCGTCGGCGGCGCCGGTGGTAAGCCCGGGACCAAGAGTGTCCCAATACTCTTCCGCGCGCTTGAATGGCCGCTTGCCGGTAAGTATCTTTTCTTCTTTCTCGACAAATTCGACTGTTTCCTCTAACACTTTCCCCGGCACTTCAAAAATTTCTTCGGCTTCTTTTTCAAGCTTTTTTCTCTCCATATGTACGTGCCACCATTCTACACTATTGTTCCTTGAATTTGCGGAAGACTGTCTTCCGCAAGTTGTCTTCCGCAGTTTCGAATTACTTTTATAACTTCCATTTCATTAAGATTATCACTTCTCCAAATCCAGGACGTCGTCGACGCGTATCTGTGCGACAAATTCGGGGACATGGCTGACGAGTGTCATCGCTCCCTCGTACTGGTCGAGCGCCTTCGCGATCACCGGCAGATGACGGAAGTTGATGTGGTTTGTCGGTTCGTCGAGGATGAGGAGCCCGGGACGCTCAAGCACCAGCGAAGCGAAGGCGACGAGGCCCTTCTGTCCTTCGGAAAGGCTGCCGATCTTGATGTGGATGATGTCTCCCGTAAGGAGAAAGCCGGAGGCGGTCGCGCGCAGCCGCTCTTCGTCGGGCTTGTCTTGGGCTTGCCGAAGAGCTTCAATCACGGTTTGTTCAAAATCTAGAGTGGAGAAATCCTGGCGATAGTAGCCGACCTTCACCCCTTCGGCGATGGTCGCACCCTCCGCGACGCCGCGCGCGATCGCTTCAAGGAGCGTGCTCTTGCCGATGCCGTTTGAGCCGCGTAGAAGCAAATGATTATTTTTGCGGAGCGCAATATTCGCTTTCTTCACGACCGGTTTTCCCTTCGGCGAGAGTACCGAGTAGGACGTAAGTGAGAGTACGACGCCACTTAATTCCTCTTGTGCAGGGATAGTGAATGGCCGGATGGTCCTATCTTCTTTGCGCACATCGACTTTCTCTTCTTCCATCTCCTCGACTTCGGTGCGCATCTTCTTCGCGACGAGGCGCATCTTCCCGCCTTTCTGTGCGAAGAAGTTCGCTTTGTCCTTATTCTCCTGAATCTTCTTCTCGAGCTGAGCGTTCTTCCGATTTTCTTTGTCGATGCGAACGAGGATGTCGCGCTGCACATCGTGATAATTCCCCGGATACTGCTCGATCTTCCTCGTGAAGACGTCGAGATAGAGGACGCCAATTGTGAACGCATTGAGGAAGTCCGCATCGTGCGAAATAACGATGCAGGTCTTCGAGTAGTCGACAAGAAACTTCGTGAGATGCTCGATACCGCGGGCATCGAGATTGTTGGTCGGCTCGTCAAGGAGAAGCAGATCGGGATTCTGGATGAGCGCAGAGGCCAAGAGCAGGCGCGCCTGCTGGCCGCCGGAGAAGCTCTTCATGATGCGATCGTGCAACTTTTCGTGACCTTTCAGATTTACCACTTCGAGCACATCATCTATTTTCGGATCGATATCATAGACCGTCTTGTCGAAATAACTCTGGAAGAACGCACGCACCGTAAGCTCCATCTTCTCGCGCGGAATGACCTGCGACGCTATCGCCACTTTCATACCATGACTCATGTGTATCTCGCCGTCCTCGGGCTTGAGGGCTCCAGTCATAAGCGAGAAGAGTGTCGACTTCCCCGCACCGTTCTGACCCATCACTGCCATCTTCATCCCGCGCCGCAAGGTGAAAGAGACCTCATCCAAGATGGGTTTATTGTGGCCATATTCGAAAGAAACTCCTTTGAAGTTGATGATACTCTCTTCGCGTGCCATATCGTGTTACCCTATCGCACTTTCATAGAAAGAAAAAGGAAACCAGTGAATGGTTCCCCCTCAACAAGTAGATACTATGGTAGACTTTTATAAGTTTTGCAAACACAAACAAAGTTATCCACAGGTGGGGGAGAAATAGGAGGTGCTACCATGAGCCCATTACCCCGTGCGTGTAATACAGTTCAAATGCAATCAATCATTCAAGCCCTCACCTGGCGCGAGGCGACCAGGAAGTTCGACACAGAAAAAAAGCTCACCAGCGAGCAGCTCTACATCCTGGTCGAGGCGGCGCGACTCTCACCCTCGTCGTTCGGCCTTCAGCCGTGGAAACTCGTCGTCGTCTCCGACCCAGTAGTGCGCGCGAAGCTCCGCGAAGCATCGTGGAACCAGCCGCAGATCACCGAAGCGTCGCAGTTGTTCGTCTTTGCGGCGCAGATGCCGACCCCTGAGCTCGTCGACGCTTTCGTCGCAAACATCAGTGCCACGCGCGGCGCTCCCGTAAAATCGCTCGCGGGACTCTCGCAGATGATAAAGGGTTCCATCGAGAGCAAAACTGAGGCGGAACGGATCGAGTGGGCGAAGAAGCAGGCATATCTTGCGCTCGGCGTCACGCTCGCAAGCGCCGCAGTGCTCAGCATCGATGCCTGCCCGATGGAAGGATTCGATGCTGACAAGTATGACGAGATACTCGGCCTCTCCGAGCGCGATCTTCATACCGCCGTCATTATGACGGTCGGCTTCCGCATCGCAGAAGAAGCGGCTATCGAATTGAAGAAAGTCCGTCCTGCTAAGGAGGACCAGATCATCGAAGTCTAATCAAACAAGAAACAGTCCCCGTACCACTTTCGGTGGTACGGGGACTGTTTTCTATTCTACCCAACACGCGTATAGTGCCGGTATGCAGAAACCGAACGGGGAAGTGGCCGCCTACCCGATGCGCGTCAACAAATACCTCGCGCACGAAGGGGTTGCAACGCGGCGCGGGGCGGACGAGCTTATCGCCCGAGGGAAGGTACTGATAAACGGTCGCGTCGCGACTCTAGGCGAGAAAGTGAACAAAGGCGATACGGTCGAGCTCCGCGGGAATAGTTCTCCGAAGAAGTTTCTCTATTACGCCTACAACAAACCCGTCGGGGTCATTACGCATTCGCCGCAATTTGGCGAGAAATATATCACGCAAGGCGCTGGATTGCCGAAAGACGTATTTCCCGTCGGCCGCCTCGACAAGGACTCGAGCGGGCTCATCATCCTCACCAACGACGGTCGCGTGACCGACCGTCTCCTCAATCCCGAGTACGACCACGACAAGGAGTACCGCGTGCGCACCGCGGAGCCGCTCCGCGAGAGTTTTAAGAAATATATGGAGACGGGCGTCGACATCGGGGGGTATCTCACCAAGCCGTGTATCGTGCGCAAGACTGGACCCAAGAGTTTTAACATTACGCTGACCGAGGGCAAGAAGCACCAGATACGCCGGATGGTCGCCGCGCTCCACAACACGGTCGTCGAGCTCGAGCGCGTGCGTATATTGAATGTACACCTTGAGGATCTCGCGCCAGGCGCATGGCGCCTCATCCTTGGTGACGAACTCAAAACATTTCTCGCGCAAATCGGGATGGAAAATTAATTTTCCTTCTTCTCGAAGTCGAGGCAGACGGAGTTGATGCAGTAGCGCTTGCCGCCGGCTTCCTGTGGACCGTCATCGAAGACGTGCCCCAGGTGCGCGCCGCAGGTCTTGCAGACGACTTCGGTGCGTGACATGCCGTGGCTCGCGTCCTCTCGCAGTTTGATGTGTTCGAGATTCGACGGGTCGGTGAAGCTCGGCCAGCCGGTGCCAGAATCGAATTTCGTGTCGGACGAGAAGAGTTCCGTCCCGCAGACGGCGCACCGGTACATCCCCTTCTCGTGATTGTCGACGTACGCGCCAGTAAAGGGCGCCTCGGTCCCGCCCTCGCGCGCAACGCGCTTAAGCTCTGGTGGTAGTTCTTGATCGGATTTCATTTTAAGAATGATTGGCTTTTAATAACTCGGCAAACTTCTCCTGAACCTTCTCCACCTTCGGGCTGATGATGAGATTGCAGTAGGCTTGCTCGGGGTTGCGCGCGAAGTAGTCTTTATGATAATTCTCCGCTTCATAAAACTCGGTGAGCGGCTTCACCTCGGTCACCACATGTCCGCCCTCCTTCGACGATGCTTCGACCTCGCGGATAAACGCCTCCGCTTCTTCTTTCTGTGTGGGCGTCGTGTAGAGCACTATTGAGCGGTACTGCGTGCCGACATCGTTCCCTTGCCTATTCAGCGTCGTCGGGTCGTGCGTTGCGAAGAAGACGGTCAAGAGCGTACGGAAGGAGACTTTCGCCGGGTCGTATTCGATCCGTATCACTTCGGCGTGCCCTGTCTCCCCGCCGCACACCTCGTCGTACATCGGGTTCGCCTTCGTCCCGCCAGCGTAGCCGGGCGCCACCGACACGACGCCGTCAAACATCCTGAACACCGCTTCCGTGCACCAGAAGCATCCGCCGCCGAATACTGCAATGTTTGTCATAGTGTGTACGTTATTCCACCATATTACGCGAGTTCCGGGTTACCCGAACGTGAACGCGTAGAAGCGGAGTCCCTTTCCTTTAATTTTTAACTGGAGGGTGTGCGCTCCCGGTTCCAGATTACGGATAAACTTGTAGAGCCGGCTCTCTTTAATCGTAACGGTGCCTCCCGCTCCTACGTCCGCTCCGCCGGAAGCTCCGACCGGCTTGCCGTCCTGCAATACCTCGACTGCAGTCGCGGTATCCGCGTCGGCCACGATGTACACCTCTTTCGCATTATATCGGTACTCTACGGAGGCGTCGGAAACCGACTCTGCGTATTCGGGGGTGATATTCCACATCCCGCCGAGATACAGAGCATTCGGCACGGGAGCTTGCGGCAGCATGAACGTCTGCGCTCCCGCGCGGCCGGAAGTGCCGTTCGCGAGGTATTCGTTCCTGGACGAACCGAAGTATGTTTCCGGACTTCGGGCGGTATTCTTTTCCACCGCTATACCGGAAGCAGCCAATTTTTGATCCAAACTAATCTTGTTTTCACCAAGTACCTTGGCTCGCTCGGCAAGCAGCTCGCGGATTTTCATTTCTGTCTCTTCGTATGCGCCTTCGCCAATATGGTCGTACACAACGTTCCCGTTAATATCGATAAGATATTTTCTCGGCCAGAATTGGTTGCCCCACGCGCGCCATGTCCCATAATCGTTATCGAGAACGACCGGATAGGTAATGCCGGCTTCTTTCATGGCGGCACGGACATTGTCGATATTTTTTTCAAACGCGAACTCCGGTGTATGGATTCCGACGATCTCAAGACCTTTGTCCTTATATTTCTCATACCATGCCGTGATATGCGGAAAGGTGCGCCGGCAATTGATGCAAGAGTACGTCATAAAATCCACTAGAATAACCTTCTTCCCGATTAATTCGCCGAGGGTGATCGGCTTTGCCGAACCATCAGAATTCATGCCGGTGTTCAGAAAACCCGATGGATTTTCAATCTCTACATACGGCTGCTTTGCTTCGAGAGAAGATGCCTGGGTACTTCTATTTGGTTTTTGCTGCAACAGCAGAGTGAGACCGGCACCGATTACCCCGAACAGTAATATCCCTCCGAGAATGGACATGGATTTACTCATAGCTGTATTCGTTGAAGAATATTCTGCTCCCATTTTACGGAATCAACGAACCCGCTCTCGAGAATCTTTACCTGCACCACCTTGTCGTATCCTGTTGCAACAAAGATACCCACTGCGATAAAGAGAACGCCGACGGTTCGCTTAAACCAACCGCGTGAATCCGCGGCTATCGTAAGCCGGTCAGCGAAGCGCTGTCCCAAGAGCCCAATGAGGAGAAGTATCATTGAGAGTCCTAGGGTATACGTTAAGAGGTACAGGGAACCGAGCGCGAAACTTGCTGGAAGAACAGAAGCAAGAATCACGAAATACGTCGGGGAACAGGACGAGAAGACAGGGCCAAGCGCTGCACCGATCAATACATCGCCCCAGAAACTTTTTCTCTGGTATCCCGCGCCGACCAGCTTATGAGAGTCTCTCGACAATGCGGCGACTCCCGGCATTTTTTCCCACAACACAGGGAACACGAATACGAGACCAAAGAGGACGAGAATACCTCCCGAAGGATACTTCCAGAACTCCGGCGGCACCATAATAAGTGCCGTCGAAAATTTGAGAAGATAGGTGAAGAGAATGATCGAGAGCGAGAGAGACCCGACAACGAGGTACGGCGTCCATGTACTTCTTCCCGTCGCCGAGGTGCCGATAACAACCGGAAGTAAAGGCAGGATGCACGGTGCGAGAACGGTGAGAACACCTGCGATGAATGAGATGGCGAGGAAGGTCATTCGTTTTACTTTATGTTTGTGACGAATTCTGCAAGAGTCAGCCCGCCGCTCCACTTCGTGATCTGATTTCCAGACGCGTCAACTTGCACAAGCGTATGCTGGTAGGTAACGCCATACTTCTGTTTCAGAGCGGTTGAATTGTCGTAGTCAACATCGAGAATCGTAACGTCTGCCGGAATATCTTTGAGATGCGAACGGATATCGGCATCAAGCGCCTTACACGTGGGACACCAACCTGCTCGGAAAAAGAGCACCACTTTCCCCGTTGCAGCTTTTGCAATTTTCTCCGGCGAATAGACTTCGTAGCTTCCCGCCTTCGCCATCATCGCCGCGCTCTCGTCTTTTTTGGGTGCCATTGCGTCGTTAGGCTGTCCAACTGCCGTACTGCCCTTCTGCACCATGGCAACATCGTTTGCATTTTGACCGAAAAAGGTGAACCACCCTATCCCCGCCAATGCAATAATCGCCGCACCGATAAGAATCTTTGTCATGCTCGTGTCGCTATTATTTTTTATTAATTAAAAACCGTGCCCCCAGTATAGGGGGCACGGAAATAAATGTAAAGTCGGTTTTACACACCTACCGGTAACGTTCTGAATGGAGGCGCGCCACAAGCTTGGAAACGACCATGGCGCCGAGCGCGGCGGAGATCCACGGGTCGATAGAGTCGGAGAATCCCTGGAAGACGAGCGCGAGCGTGAGTACGGCGATTCCGGTAAGGTATGCGACGCGGCCCGCGTGCATCGTGTGAACCGCTTCCCGCTCGTCGTCGGCCCTCTCGTACATCACGAAGCCCGCCCACACGGCGACGAGTACCGCCGCACCAAGCAGGACTGCCATCTGGGCCGCCGCCGGCATCCACAGCATGAATGGATCGGAGAGAAGCGTGAGCAGCCCGACCAGAACCACTGCCGTACCTATGTATAAAAATTTATTTGTCATATGTGCCATGGGAGATATGGAAAATATCTTCGATAGGCGCCTTAAACACCGCGGCGATCTTGAGCGCGAGAAGGACGGAGGGCGTGTAGTGCCCTTTTTCAATGGCGATGACCGTCTGGCGGGTAACGCCGACTCTCTCCGCGAGCTCTTCCTGGGTCAGGCCTTTTTTAGTGCGTAGGGTATGCACGGAATTTACAATATATTCTGCCATTGTCTTGCCTGAATCATTGTACCGTATCTTGGCCGAGTCAGTAGGTCAAGGCGGGTTAACATCCGCCATTGTGCACGCACCTAGACTGTGCGTCGATACGAACCTCGATTGAGACATAGGGATACCTTAACTTATTTGAGCAAGGGAGCGAGAACAGGATAGATGCGCTCCGCGATGATCCTGTTCCCGGCGTCGTTGGGGTGAATTGAGTCCTCCATAAATTCTGCGTTCCCGAAGAGGCCGTCGAGGACGTTCGAGACATACGCCGTGTGGTAGATGTCGCGGAGCTTCTCAAACTCCTGGGCGAATTTGTCGCCAAAGAGATTCCCTTTTACCCCGAGCAAGAGGACTATCGCGCCTCTGGATTGGATACTCTCGATCAGCTTCGCAAGATTCGCGAAGGTCGTCTCGATCGGGACTTTTTTCAAGTGGTCATTGCCGCCAAGGAGAAGCAATACAACCTTGGGGCGATACGGGTCGAGCTCGCTCACGCGCGCCAAGCCGTCGGCGGTCGTGTCGCCGGGCACGCCGAGATTAATAATCTCGCGCCCGGTCTGTCGCGAGAGGAGCGAGACGAAATCGTTCCCGTTGGTCGCCCCGCTCCCCGCGACCAAACTGTCGCCGAAGGCGATGATGTCCGTCCCCGCCGACGGGAAGTTTGTGATCGCATCATCCCGCGTGAAAGAGAAAAAGAAATATCCGACACCGGCGAATATAAGAATCGCCGCGGCCATTCCCCACGTGGCTGCTTGACTCATTACGATTACCGCCACTCCTTTACCACTTGCCACTTGAGGTCGATGATGACGCCGACACTGATGAGAACAGCGACCGCCCGCACGAGCCACCCAAGAAGCGGTATGAACCCGAGGATCCCGAAGACAACTACGCCAAGTAGGATAGTCCTCCACGAAACCTCGCTCTCACCCTTCGAGAAATAGCCGAAGAGGAAGCTCCCGATGATGATAGGCGCGACAATCCAGGAGATGAGAGTCAGGGCAAAGAAGCTGATGAAGCCGAGAACACCAAACGGTATGCCGAGCATCGTCACTATCAGCAAGACCGACACGACGGGGAGCGCGATAAGGGTAAGGAGCCCTCTGCCGAGCTCGAGGAGCGGACGTTCCACCGCCTTCGCGACCGCCTCTTTGCTGTACCGGCGGAACACGAGACCGAAGATAAGTGCACAGGTAAGAAGAACGAGGAACTTGCCCAGTATCAATGCAGAGATAAGCCCCGCGGCGAGGGCGGCCGGCACCTGCTTGGAGGCGCGCGGCGTATACTTCACCTCTCCATGCACCTCCGCACCGGTCTCCTTGACGAGCTCTTTGTCGGCCTTGTAGGAAATATCTTTGTAGAGAATCGCCAGCGGGCCGAGCGTTACCTTGTCTGCCTCGATAGTGACATTGCCCTTAATCGGCGCGTTGATGTAGACATTCCCTCCTCCGATTTTAAGATTGCCGGCGACCGGCGCGTCTATCCGCACGGTACCGGCACCGATTACAACATCGCCCCCAACTCCCGGCCCGCCGACGGACACTTGCCCGCCTCCGACGAGGACGTCACCGCCCACCCTGCCCTGTATGACGACGCTGCCGGCGGCGGCGCGAATATCGTCACCAACGTTCGAAAGAATCGTGACATCCCCGCCGCCAAAGAGCACATCCGCTCCAACGTCTCCGTTGAGAAGAATATTGCCTCCCGTCGCTACCACGTCGCCCGTCACGTTCCCGGTATCCGTCACGCTGCCGCCGACGATGTACAGATCACCGGTAATGCGCTCACTGGACAGCACCGTCGGTTGCTCGGCGATACGGAACTCGGCCGCGAGCGAGACCATAGGGATGGTCAACGCCGCGACAGCCGCGAGATACGAAAATGACTTTTTCATAATTATGTAGGGTTAATTAATGCTCTTCCTTATAATATACCTACCCGCTACCGCCGGCGTCAGTGTCAAGCGCCGCGAGCTTTCTTTGGCTTCTTTTTAGAAAGCATCATCGCGTTCTTTACCTTCCCTTCGAGCCGAGGCGGGCGCGTGAGATGATTCTCCGCGCGCAACAGCTTCTTCTTGTCGAGTGGTCCATGCTTGTTCATACGGCTCCAGTATACCGTGCGGATATTCTCTTCAAAGCGGGTGCGCGTTGCCCAGATAATATTCGAGCGTATAGATCCAGTCCGCCTCTGCGGCCGGCTGCTGCCTCTTCTGCCCCAGAAGCCATTCGAGATAGCTTCGATCGATGCGAGCGACGTCCTCTATCCGCTCGCCGCTGTGTTTGCCGAAGCGCAGCGTCGTGAAGAGCAGCGGGCGCGCCGATATCTCGACCATCTTCGCGAGCGCGGCCTCTTCGCTCCCCTCCTGTTCCACCACCTTCTGGAGCAGCCTCTCGAAGAGTGCTTCCAAGACGAGCACGTCGCCCCACGCGTCGTGCGCCGTCGCCTCTACCTCAAGCCCGAGCAGATAGC
This sequence comes from Candidatus Kaiserbacteria bacterium, assembly GCA_016217905.1. Classification (GTDB taxonomy): domain Bacteria; phylum Patescibacteriota; class Minisyncoccia; order Phycocordibacterales; family Phycocordibacteraceae; genus C7867-001. The sequence goes on from JACRFL010000014.1 coordinate 48,608, forward strand.
GCAGGTACTGCAGCCGGTATACCCCTATGGTCTCTTTCGTATCGAGTGCGCGAGCGATTTTATAGGTGCAGATGGTCCGGGACGGCGTGATGCCCTCGCGCGCGAGCATCGCCAGGTCAAAAGCCGCATTGTGCGCGACGGTGATCACCTCGTCGCTCTCAAGCAAACCTTTCAGTCCCGGGTACTCGGGCGCGTCTTTGAATGCCGGTTTCCCCGCCACCATCCGCTCGGTGATGTGGTGAATGGCCATCGACTCTATCGAGATCAGCACCGGCGGTTTGTAGAGCGCGTTTACGACTGGCGCGGCCCTGCTGCGCTCCTTCACCGCGAGCTGGCAGAGCCGATCGGCTTCGCCGTTCCCCGTCGTCTCGGTGTCAAGAAAAATAATTTTCATCTCATCGCTACACTGCGAGACGCTCGATCTTTCGTTCCCGATGGTGTTTATACTCATGCCACGCGAGCACGACGAAAATCGCGTCGAAAATCGTAACCGCGGCCAGGAACAGGGAGTGGTGGATCCCGATACGATAGATTTGGTACGTCATGAAAAACAACGTGAACCCGATGGTCACGAGATACGCCCAGTGCCTGTCCCGATACAGTTGGATCGTCAAAAAGATGTTCAGGATGCCGTGCGCCAGCAAGTATACCGCGGCGAATGTCCGAGCGTCGCTCGGCACGTTTTGGAAAATCTGCACGAGAAAGTTTATAAAAACGTCGTTGGGATCTTCCAGTAATTCGTGGGAAGTGACCGAAAGCAGCGAGGTGCCCGGAGCCGCCCTGCTCAAAAACAAGAAGAGAACGCCGCCGAGGGTTTCCCAGACGCCGTTTACGCCCTTGAGGAAAATCCCGAGTTCGAATAGCCGGTGCCAGTATTTTTGTGCGGATGTATGTTCCATCATTGACGGCTGACTGTCATGGTCTCAAATACGTGGAGTAAGGCCTTGTAAGAATATTTTAGCATCCCTTCTACTCCTTATGCGAGCCGTCTCGGTCTGTAGGGTGTCTTTGTGAATGTTACAAATGAGACACAAAACACCCGTCTCGGTCTCTGTCTCATTTACAATGGCTTGCCGTTTTTGTACCACTCCAGCGCAATAATTTCTCCTGCCCTTTCAGAAATTCCTACAACCAAAAATAATCCAAGTTTATAGCCATAACCACCAAGCTCTTGAGTTAAGCCTTCTATCTTCCACAGATCATCACGCTCTGGTCGGTTGTTGGTTTCAAGTGGTGTGGACCCCTTTCATTGCACGCCATCCTTGTTAGTTGAATTGTATGGCCGTGCGGCCTGAAGCGCAAACTGCATAGGCGGCATCTTCAGTGCGGAGTGGATTCTGGTGTGGTTGTACTGCCAGATAGTCTGATAGA
>JACRFL010000002.1 GCA_016217905.1 Candidatus Kaiserbacteria bacterium
GCATTTCATTTAGTGCCGGATGTGCTGGTGTTTCTGAATTCAACGAAATTGTTAAGGGTAAACATTGGATGAGTAAAATGGTGCTGTGACGGAAAGAATTTGCCGCCAAAGAAAAACTTGACATCGTCCTTTCCGCTCTGGTTCAAGGCGAGGCGGGCGGACGGGGGGTGTGGGGGGAATTCCGCCCGCCAAGCCCAGCCAGTTCCGTTCGGATATTTTCAAACAGACACCGCAATTTGTTCCGTGAAGAACCGCCGGCGCAACGCCGGAGGTTCTTCACGGAACTTAAAACTCACATTCCCGACGGATTGCACTCGCGGCAATCCTTCTTGTGCGAGACAAGCAAGCCGACCGCCGAGAGGCCGATGAGCAGATAGACGAGATTCTCAACAACTGGATACGAGCCGAGGAGCAGATTCACGACGTCCCAGTTGCTGCCCGTATACGTTCCGATCGCGACGAGGCCCCAGTTGAGGGCGCCGACGACCGTAAGAATGAACGCGGTGCTATGCAGTGCTTTCATGCAGGTGATGAGAGTGGTTAAAGCGGCGGGTGATCCGCTACCCTTTAGTATGACTCTTTTTAGGATCGTCCCCGAACCTCCTGTGCAAAACGCGATAAGCTACTGAAACTTAATTTGAAAGTTGTACATGCCCATGGCGCAGAGGCCTTGTAAGGTGCCTTGCGCTTGTGCCGCGGAAATCGCGACATCTCCGGTACCCGAGGGCTGGAGAAACTTCCGATTTTTGGATCATCATGAACGCTGCGATGATCAGGAGATCAATCGGGGTGGCGTAGGCGAGGCCTCCCCAACCGGGAGCGTGTGCCTGGCTCTATGCGAAATCTTTCTTCTTAGACTCAAACTCCTCCTTATCTATCTCACCCTTCGCGTAGCGTTCTTTCAAGATGTTAAGTGCCTGCGAGCTCGTGGGGGAAGAATGAGAGCGTCCGCCGCTCACTTCGCGAACAGCCCACACGATAAGCGCAATGAACAATGCCCAAAAGATAATCATCATAACGCCGCCTCCGAACCAGCCCATCATGCTTCCTGCGCCCCACCCATATCCGTCATAGAGTCCGTACATCATAAGATATTTGATTAGTTGTTATGACTTGCCGATAATAATCCTATTCTACATCATGTCCCACAACTTCCTCCCCCTTGCGGCGTCCCCTTGACGCTGCGTGCAACGCGCGCGAAGCCTGATGCGCTCGAATACTCCTTCCCCAGGATTTCTTTCGGGCTCACCTCGCCCGATACACGGCCCTTTGATTCGAGATACTGGTCAATGAGCGCATACTGCCCCGTGAACCAGAATCTGTTCATCTCTAGCGCGGCGGTATACATCTGCTCTTCGGTCGCGCCTTGGGACGCCATGAGCTCGAGGAGTCCGAGCATCGCCATGCCGTGATTGCAGTCGGGGAAAACGGCGGGATTGTCGCAGCATGGGCGATAAATGTTTCCGCTTATGCGCTCGACAAGCGTTTGTTGTTCTGCAGTAAGCGCGATGAATGTATGCGCGCTGTAGTGCTTCATCGCGTCTCCTTTGGCGAGCGTCCATCCACCCGTTGAAGCAAACCTGTCGGCGCCGCCATAGCGCGGATCGGCCATCTGCCCTTTTTCCAGAATGCTGTTTTTGTTGCCAAGGCCGAGCGCCCACAGAAGATTGAGCACGAATCCCGCGTTCTCTTGCGTCACGACCAGCCGCCCGGCACTGTTCCCGAGCAAGAGCCGCCGTTCATTCTCGGAAAGGCCGCCGCGGCCGGCATAGAGCGCTTCAAATTTTGCGCGGTCGATGACTCCTGCGGCGACCATCTGCGCGCCCAGATCTCCCCACGCAAGAGGAAGAACGACTTCGGAAGCGGCAAGCCCGGACGGAACGTTCGTGCGGACATCGCGGCCCGACGGACCGGCGACAAACGAGAGAAGAATGACAATTCCCGCGCCGATGATGCTGAGCGGCGTCGCATATTTTCGAACGATGCCTTCCAGCGTTCTCGGTGTTGTTTCTGTTTCCATACAGGTGATGTTAATTAGCAGCAATCTTTAAGTCTCTTCTCGATGTCGCCGACACCTTCCGGGCGCGGGCCTGTTTTGCCGAAGAACAGCAGCGGCAACAAGAGGAGGAAAGCCGTCGCGAAAAGGAGCACTGCCCATTCCTGCTCCAAAACGGCATACGCGGAGACGAAACCAGCAGGAATGAACAGCATTTTGAAGAGAAGGGGCGCGCCGGTCGGTGCGCTTCGGAGCTTCTTCTCCAGTTGATACGCGATGCCGACCACCGATCCGCCCATAAGAAGCGCGGGGATGACCGGGTCGATGCGGTAGCCCGCGAAGTACGCGCCGACGAGCCCTATCCACGTGAGAAGTACGCCGGCGCAAACGGGGCAAATTTCAATCCGAAGGACTCGTTTGGCGAGCCACGCGAAGACGGAGATGGCGAGAATTGAAGCTGCGGTAATGGTAATGAGCATACGTTTAGACGAAGAAAATAAGCGCGCCGAGGACGATCATGGCGATCCCTGCGACAAGCCGTACGCGCGCGAGGTGGCTGATCTTCCATTCCTGCATTTTTTCTACGACGACCTTATCCGCCGCGAACCACAATACGAGCGCGAGCGGGATAATGAGCAGCGCGTTGTAGAGCACGAGATACAGGAATCCGCCCGCGAATGTCATTTGGTCGCGCAGAAGCCCGATGACCATAAGGTACGGACCGCCCATGCACGGGAATTGACAGATGCCCACGAGTGCGCCGAGCCCGAACGCGGCGGCGAAGGACGCTTTCTCCATGAGATTCGCCATCGGCCGTTTCGTGAATGACGGCATCGAAAGCTTTATCGGCGTATTCGGGAAGAAGCGGTTCACCAGATTAATGATGCCGAAGACGATGAGCAGCGTCGCCCCGAGCTTGCCCATGAAGTGCGGCGTGTTGAAGAGGTGCAGCACTTTCAAGATACCGAGCCCGATCAAGAGATACGCTGCGAAGATGCCCGCGATGTAGACGCCCCCGATCTGCAGGATCTTCTTCCGCGTCATCTGCAAGCCGAAGAGAAACGCGATAGTGATGAGCAGGATGGAGAACGAGCAGGGGTGCACGCTGTCTAAGAGCGCCGACGCAAGCACGAGCGGCAGGAGCCAGACGCCGCTGTTGCTCGCGCTCCAGATAAGTCCAGAGGTTGCCGGGCTGAATTTCAGGATAAGTATCCCAAGGATGAACATCCCGGTGACGCCGCCGACGATAGCGATGCGCTTCATGCTAGGGTGTCACATTCGCCCGTATCTCGAATTGGAGCGTGCCTCCGGTCTCGTCGGTAAGCGTGACGAAGCGATCGATCCGCCCGACACCGGCGGGGCCGTGCGCGTTCGGGTTGTAGACGACGCGGATCGTACGATTCTCACCCGCCCTGATGAGCTCGTCGGCTGGCGGGACATATCCCATGCCGGGCATGCCGAACGGGCCCTTCACACTTCCGCCAGATCCGACAATGAATGCCGTCGTGCACATGCACGACGTGAGCACCGTAGATACGGTTATGTCTTGATCTGTTGGATTGGTTACCGTGAATTCTTTGGTCACGTTCCCATTCTTCATTGAGATCGTGCCAAAGTCATAGAGCGTTTCCGGAGCGATAAGAACGCTTTTTGACGTGCTCCCGGACCCCGGAGCGCCCTGGACGGACGCGGTCGTTCCTCCCTTTCCGGAATAACCCCAAACGAAGAGCCCTACGAAGATGAGCAGAACGATAGCGATGATGCTGATTGTGCTTGATTTCATGATAGTTAGAATTTAATCGCACGACTCTTAAAGCACTCCCGTCTATCATCGGGATGGGGAATTTTCAAAAAGAGAAAGCCAGCGTTTTATTTTTCTATCTTCTGAAGTAAACGGCGTTGGGGTGTACGAAACGGGCGCCGGCGGTCTATATAAGAACGGATAAGGTGAAAAAACGAGAATACCGATAAGCAAAGAAATCATGAGAGCGGCAAGGGCGGAATTCACCGGCACATTCAAAAATGAATGAACTGCATCAATGTGATGAATAGCCCCCGGCAAAGCGCTCGATGGGCACAGCGACGCTCCCGCAGCAGAAAACGGACAATCACCCTGCATGCGCCCGTCCGATCCGTAGGTCATGCCGGCAAAACTGAAAAATGTCGTCGTGAGAAACGCCGCGAATACGAACGGGGCGACTACCTTTTTAAAGGGAACGGTCATAGGGTGCATTATAACGTCTTCGCCTTAAGGCGGAGCGAATTGACAACCACCGACACGCTCGACGCTGCCATCGCGAGTCCGGCGAATACCGGCGAGAGGAGCCACCCGGAGAGCGGGTAGAGGATGCCGCTTGCAAGCGGGATACCGACGATGTTGTAGAAGAAAGCCCAGAAGAGATTTTGTTTGATGCCTCGCATCGTCAGTTTGGAGAGGCGAATCGCTTTGACAAGCTTTGATATGTCACCATGAAGAAGCGTTATGCCGGCGCTTTCGATGGCGACATCGGTCCCCGTGGCCATCGCGATGCCGACGTCCGCCTGTGCGAGAGCGGGGGCGTCGTTCACGCCGTCTCCCGCCATCGCGACGATCTTCCCCTGTGCTTGCAGTTCTTTTATCTTGTTCAGTTTGTCCTCTGGCAGAACTTCCGCAACCACGTCGTCGATGCCGACCTGATCGGCGATGAATCGCGCAGTGTTCGCATCGTCGCCGGTCAGCATCACTACCTTGATTCCAAGCGCATGCAGATCTCTCACCGCGGTGACGGCTTCCAATTTTATCGCGTCGGCGACCATCGCGACGGCGAGCAGCTTCCCTTCCGCCGCAAGAATAACCGGCGTCTTCCCTTCTTTCGTCTCTATATCAATTCTAAGGTCCGACCTTAGAATTGATGCGCCGAGCTCGTAAGCTAGCCTAGCACTGCCGACGTGATACGACACGCCGCTCACAACACCGGAAATGCCTTTTCCTTTCAACATTTCAAATTGCTCGACGAGCGCGAGCTGGATGTTCCTCTCTTTCGCATACGAAACAACGGCGTGGGCGATCGGATGTTCCGACTTGTTTTCGAGCGACGCGAGAAGTGTGATAACATCGTCATCGCTCTTGTCCGAAAGATTTTGCAGCGAAACCAATTCAGGTTTCCCTTTTGTGATCGTACCGGTTTTGTCGATGACGACTGTTGTCACCTTGTGCAAGGTCTCAAGCGTCGCCGCGTCTTTTACCAGTATTCCTTCTCTCGCTCCCTTCCCGACGCCGACGATGATCGCGGTGGGTGTCGCGAGACCGAGCGCGCACGGACAAGCAATAACAAGAATGCCGACAAACGACACCAGCCCAAATGAAAGCGCCTGTGAAAATCCAAGCGGCCCCGAACCTATGACAAGCCACGCACCAAGCGCAACAAACGCGAGAACCAAAACAATCGGTACAAAGACTGAAGAAATTTTGTCGGCAAGCGCCTGTATCGGCGCACGGCTCCCTTGTGCTTCTTCAACCATCTTTACTATGCGCGCAAGCATAGTCTCGGAACCGACTTTTGTCGCCTTAAACGTAAACGACCCGGTGGTGTTTATTGTGCCGGCGACCACTGAATCTCCCATCGTTTTTTTCACCGGCATCGGCTCTCCGGTGACCATTGACTCGTCAACGTACGACGAGCCGTCGACAAGAATGCCATCAACGGGGATCTTCCCCGCCGGCTTTATGATAAGCAGCTCGCCATGAACAACCTGGCCTGCCGGAATTTCTATTTCTTTCCCGTCACGCACAACGAGCGCTGTTTTCGCTTGAAGGTTTAACAGTTTTTCTATCGCGTCCCCTGTTTTTAATTTTGATCCCGCCTCAAGATATTTGCCGAGCGTTATGAATACGATAACGATGATGGTGACTTCGTAGTAACTCTGTTCAACATTTATGAACGGCCTGAGAGATTCTTCAAAAGCGGAAACGGCAAAACTGTAGAGATACGCAACTGATGTACCAATGCCGATAAGCGTATCCATATTCGCTTTTCCGTAGCGAAGAAAGCGGTAAAAACCGAGAAGGTACGGCTTCCCGATGACAAAAAGAACGTACGTCGCCATCACGGGAAGCAGATGATGAAAGAATTCTTTCCCGATATACGGGATCGCGGGGGCGATATTCCACTGTGCAAAAATTTCCCAACTCATCACAACTATACTGAAAACAGTTATCGGTATGGCCGAAATAATCTTATTTTTCATGTCGGAAAGCTCGGCGAGTTTCTCGCTTTTTGATTGAGTGAGTCCGGTATGCGCGGCGTGCTCGTCTTCCGACATCCTCATAGATTCTGCCGTGGGCGCTACCAGCGCGTAGCCCAATGGTTCTATTTTTTTTGAAAGGTGCGAGGGGTTTGTTTTCGCAGAATCGTACGAAATCTTCGCCGCTTCGGTGCCGTAATTCACTTCTACGCTATGGACGCCGTCAATTTTCCCAAGCGTTTTCTCGATGATGCTCGCGCATGATGCGCAATGCATACCTTTTATTTTGTGAATTTCTGTATGCATAAAACTATTTTCGCTTTAGCTGGTACACTTTCAGAACTTCGCCCACGGCCTTTGCCGTCTCTCCGGAGGTCATCTGGCGGTGCACGCAACTGTTTAGATGATTTTCAAGCAGAAGGTCCTCGACAGTAGAGAGCCCCCGCTTGACTGCCGAGGTCTGGGTGATGACATCAATGCAGTAGGCGTCTCTCTCCACCATCTCCTGAAGGCCCCGCATCTGGCCCTCGATAATCTTGAGCCGCCGTACCAATTTATTCTTGCCCGCATCGTGCGCGCGTTCCATACGCCCGCATCATATACCCCCAGGGGGGTATTTTGCAAGCCCGGTTACACCCGCGCATCGGAAACGATCCTGCCGTCGTCGATCTTAATGATGCGCCCGGCAAACCGCGCGAACTCGTCTTCGTGCGTCACCATGATAATGGTCTGCCCGCCCTCGTGAAGTTCTTTGAAAATGTTCATAACGACCGCGGACGATTCCTTGTCGAGATTCGCGGTCGGTTCGTCGGCGAAGAGAACGGAGGGCGTATGCGCGATGGCGCGCGAGATAGATACTCTCTGCTGCTCGCCGCCCGAGAGCTGTCCCGGAAGATTGCCGAGGCGGTTCCCCAGCCCCACGCGCTCAAGCGCTTCCGTCGCCCTCGCTTCGGCGATAACTCTGTCTGCGCCCTGCATGAGAAGCGGCAACGCGACATTCTCGAGCGCGGTCAGTTCCGGCAGAAGCGCGTAATCCTGGAAGACGTAGCCGAACTTCTCAAGCCTGAATCGTATTTCTTCATCCTGGGTCATGACGCGCGTTGAATGCCCCTCTATGAGAACGTCGCCGTCGGTCGGCTCGTCAAGGAGCGACATCTGGTAAAGCAGCGTGCTCTTCCCCGCTCCCGAACGGCCGATGATCGCGACGAATTCGCCGTCGCGCACGAGAAAGTCGATTCCCTTGAGGACCCGCGTCTCCACCGGGCCATCTTTAAATGTTTTTACGAGGTTTTTTATCTCAATCATATGTATGATTAATCTCTTCCGAGGATGGAGTCGAGCGTATTCTTGCGCACGATCATGCGCGAGGGTAAGTACCCGGCTACCACGGTCGTAAGCACGAGAAGCCCGATGCGCAGCATCGTCCCTCCAACCGGTGCGACGATGATTGCGTCGCTGATGGGCAGGACGATGGGATGCGCGGATATGTACGGCACCAGAAATCCGTACAATACCACCAGCCCGATTACCGAGCCGATTGCCGCATAAAAAAGCGACTGGAAGATATAAGAAATCTCGATCGCCTCGCCGGAAATGCCGATGCCCTTGAGGATGCCGATGAACTTCCGCCGCGTGATCGCGTTGATGAAGATGACGATGAAGATGGTGATCGCCGCGACGACGAGCCCGATCGAGCCAATCGCGTTCCCGATCATGGCGAAGGTGTTTTGCACTTCCGCGACCCCGTTGGGGATGGCATCCTGAAACGTACGGATCTTCGCGCCCGCGGCGAGACCGCTCCTCTTCAGAAAATCTCGAAACGCGGGCGCGTCGGCGCCGGGCGGAAGGAGAATGGCGACTTCGCTCACCGCGTAGTCGGTCCGCCCCATGAGCTGCCGCACTTCGGGCGCGGGCATGAAGACGCGCGCGGCAAGCGGCGAGTTCGCCGAGACGTCCAGTATCCCCTTTACGACGACTTCGCGGACGTGTCCATTGACGGTGAGACGGATTTTACTGCCCGGGTAGACATTCTTCAGCGGGGTCAGCCCCGGTTGTTCTCCGAACGAATACCGATCGACGAGCTGCGGACCGAGCAGGACGGTGTCATAATCGGAAGGCGAAAGATATTGCCCTTCGTGCACATAACTCGCAAGATGCGAAAAACGATTTTCAACAATCGGATCGATACCGACAACGGTTGTACCCGTCTTGTTCGGCTTTTCGTTTGGGTCCGTCCGCGCCAGATAGTTTGCCTCGATCGTCCCCGCGGCGCGATAACGCGCGCTTATCACTTGCGGCTCGTGCAGTGTATACAGGAACGAAAGAATGTCTGGACTATTCTCTATATACTCTTTCGTATCGAGAGTAGAAATGATAACATCACCCGTTTCCTGCGTACGGAATTGATTCGAAATACCCGCAACGATGCCGACGAGCAGTCCCGTGACGACGACGAGATTCAGGAACGTGAGCAGCATGACAAAAACAATAAGACCGGTCGCCCAGAGATTGGCGCGGCGCACCTGCCGCACGGCAAGATAGAAGCCGACACGGATGGTGGTGAACGAAAACATGCCTAGGGCGTCGGCGAGAGCAGGACGACGTCGCCTTTGGAAAGGCCCGAAAGAACAACCGTCTGCCCGAGTGAAGGCGAGAAGCCGGTTTGAACAGTCCGCTTCACTATCGCCCTGTCTGCGCGTACGGACACATAAGGTCCGTTTGCATCGGCGCCAATCGCCCCGGTCGGTATGACAATGGTGTCGCGCAGCGTGCCGGTCGTAATAATGATATTCGCGGTCATGCCGCTTCGGATGCGCGGGTCGGCGGAGAGAAACGCAAGCGTCGTCTTATAGGTTGGCACGCCGTCTCTCACGGTTTCTGCGAGATCAACGGCAACGACGGCTGCGGGAAACTCGACCGATGAGCCGTAGGCGTCGAGCGTCGTGGTCGCCGCGTTGCCGACCGCAATTCGCGTGATCGACACTTCGGGAACGTACGTTTCTATCTCGAAAACGCCGTCGCTCTGCATCGATATCCCAGAGACGGTCGGAGAAACGATCTCGCCGGCCTTAGCATCCATGCGCGTGACGACACCGCGAAACGACGCGACGACGCGCGTCTTCGCAAGCGTCGCGCGCGCATTCTCCACGTCCGCTTGCGCGGCAGCGAGATCGGCAGCGGTCGGACCGGCCTGGTCGAGCACGAGCGTCTTCTGCGCCTCGGTGAGGGCGGACAAAGCGTTCGTGAGCGCAGTCGCGGCGGCGTTCACGTTCGCGCGCGCGGTCGCAAACGTCGTCGCATAAGAAGCGAGCGCGGCGGCAGATGTCGCTTGGTCGGACACCGCCTGGTTGAGCGCTCTATTCGCATCGGCAAGAAGCGCGGTTACCTGTGCGAGGTATGCGGCGACCTCTTTCTCATTGTCAGCTGCATTCGCTGCCGTCAGAGAGCCAAGCTTCGATGTCCAGGAGACGAACGCCGGCTCAATAGCGATGCGATCGTTCTCGACGGTATTCTTCAGAACCGCGTTTGCAACGGTGAAAGAAAGCTTCGGCTCCGTACGCGGGTTCGTGAAAAACACGTCCGTTTTATTGTGAACTGCATCATCGGCAACGGTGTAGGCGTTTGTGAGCGCGTCGAGGAGCTTCGCCTGGGCGCTCGTGACTGCCGCCAGAGCGATCGCGATCTGCTCCGGCCGCGTGCCCGCCTGAAGCGAGGCGAGTACAGCCTTTTTCTGCGAAAAAGCCGCAACAAGATCGCCGTTTTCGATTTCTGCAAGAATCGTCCCCGCCTCGACACGCTGCCCGACCCTCGCATACGTGCCCGCGATACGGCCGTTCGCCGCAAATCCAAGATCGACATCCTTGCTGGCGGTTACCGTGCCGGATACGCTCACCTGCTCCTTGAAATCGCCCGGAGAAACGGTCAGAGACGCTTCGAGGTTCGTCCCGCGCCCGAAGAAGAAATAGCCGGCGAGGAGGAGAGCCGCGAGGGCCGCGAGCGCGTAACGCCAGCGGGGAAATGCGGGTATCGCAAACGGTAATTGCATTCCCCGAGTGTATCACTCGGGTATACTGAATGCACGATGCCGCTTCCCTCCGCCCTTCTTCTCGTGGCCGCGCCTTCTTTTGCGGCGCTCGCCGTCTTTTTAGCGCGCACCCGGCGTTTCTACTTCATCCGCCACGGAGAAACGGTTTTGAACGCGAAACATATCCGCCAGGGTGAGGACGGATCGCTTTCTGAAAACGGCCGACGCCAAGCGGAACGGGTCGGCCGGTACCTGGTGCGCTTCCCGATCGAACGCATCATCTCAAGCGTCTATCCTCGCGCGCGAGAAACCGCGGAAATCATCAATACGCATTTGAACATGCCCGCCCTGTATTCCCCGCTTCTCGCCGAACGGCGGAACCCTTCCGAGATCGTCGGGAAGAATCGAGACGAACCGAGCGTGGCACGTATCATTGATCAAATAGATCTCGCGTATCATGCCGATGATTATCGCTTCTCCGACGAAGAGAATTTTATTGACCTGAAGAAACGCGCGCGAAAGTGCCTTGCCCTGCTTGCGCGCCAAGGCGCGCGCGAGACTGTCGTAGTGACGCATCACCATTTTCTTAAAATGCTCGTCGCCTACCTTCTCTATCGCGAGCGCCTCCACGCAGCCGACTTCACGAAGCTCTCGTTCTTCAATATCGCCGACAATGCGGGCATCACCGTCTGCGAATTCCGTCCGTGGAAGCTTTTTTCAAAAACGCGCGGCTGGGAGGTCGTTTCCTACAACGAACAGCCCGAATAGAACACCGTGGCGTCCCTGGCGTCGCGATGTTCTCGTAATTCTAAGGTCCGACCTTAGAATTTTTCTAGTAACCCATGTCGCCCATGCCCGCACTGGAGGGCGGTGTCTTCGGTTCGGGGATTTCCGCGACAGCCGCCTCGGTGGTGAGAAGCATCGCAGCGGCGCTGACCGCATTTTCAAGCGCCATGCGCGGCATCTTCACCGGGTCGACGATGCCCGCGTCGAGCATATCCTCGACCACTTCGTCGGTGAGCGCGTTGTAGCCGGCGTTGCTCTTCCCCGACTGCACCTTCGAGACGATGACCGCCGCGTCGTCCTTGCCGGCGTTAATAGCAATCTGCGCGAGCGGCGTCTCAAGCGCCTGCACGACGATGCCGAAGCCGGCCTTCTCATCGGTGCTCATTTTTCCCTCATGCGCTGCGAGCTTCTTCGCGACTTTCGCGAGCGCGGTGCCGCCGCCCGCGACAATGCCTTCCTCGATTGAAGCCTTGGTCGCCTTCACGGCATCGTCGATCTTGTCTTTGAGATATTTCATCTCGGTTTCGGTCGCCGCACCAACCGAGATCACCGCTACGCCGCCCGAGAGCTTTGCGATGCGCTCCTCAAGCTTCTCTTTATCGAACTTCGAATCAGTGTTTTCTATGTGCGCCTTGAGCTGCGCAATACGGGCCGTAATATCCGCTTTCTTGCCCTTGCCGCCGACAATCGTCGTCGTGTCCTTGGTCGCGACCACGCGCGCGGCCTTGCCGAGCATTGAGAGCGTCGCGTTTTCAAACGTCATGCCGACTTCGTTACTGATAACCTGGCCGCCGACCACCGTCGCGATGTCAGCGAGCATATCCTTCTTGCGATCGCCGTAGCCCGGTGCCTTCACCGCGAGCACCGAGAATGTGCCGCGCAATTTATTCACGATAAAGGTCGAGAGCGCGTCGCCCTCGACATCTTCGGCGATGATGACGAGCTCCTTCTTCCCCGACTGCACGACTTTCTCAAGCAGCGGAAGGATCTCCTGCACGTTCCCGATCTTTTTATCCGTGAGGAGCACGAGCGAGTCCTTCATCTCGGCTTCCATGCGCTCCGGATTCGTCACCATATAGGCGGAGACGTAGCCCTTATCGATCTGGAGCCCCTCGACGATATCGTAAGAAAGTTCCATGCCCTGGCTCTCTTCAACCGTTACGACGCCGCTACTGCCGACCTTCTCGACTGCTTCGGCGATAATGTTGCCCAGCACCTCGGACTCCGCCGAGATCGAGGCGACCTGTTTTACTTCCGCCTTGCCGCTCACCGGCTTTGCCATTTTTTTCAATTCTACAAGAGCGGCATTCTTTGCCTTCTCCATACCGCTTCTGATACCCATCGCATTTGCCCCTTTCATCACATGCGAAAGTCCCTCCTGAACCAAGGCCTCGAGGAGCACGACCGAGGTCGTGGTGCCGTCGCCGGCGGTGTCGTTGGTCTTGTTCGCCACCTCCTTTACGATTTCCGCGCCCATGTTCTCGAATTTATCTTTCAGTGAAATCTCCTTCGCAATAGAGACGCCGTCGTTGGTGATGCGCGGACCGCCGTAGGACTTCTCGATGACCACATTGCGCCCGCGGGGACCGAGCGTAACCTTCACCGCGTGGGCGGCCTGTGCGATGCCTCGCGCGATTGCTTTGCGCGCGTCTTCAGAAAAAAGAATTTGTTTTGCCATGGTGGTGGTTAGTTAACAATGCCAAAAATGTCTGACTCGCCAAGTACGTAGTATTCGATCTCACCAATCTTAATCGGTTCATCCCATGGTTTCTTGAAGAAGACCGCGTCGCCCGCCTTCACTTCGACCGGGACATGCTTCCCGTCATCACTGCGGCGGCCGGGGCCGACGGCGACGACGTCTCCCTTCAGAAGCTTCTCCTTGCTGACCGTCTCGGGAATGATGATGCCGGAGGCGAGCTTCTTCTCGCCTTCTTTTTCAGTAGGCTTCACCACGATACGGTCCCCCAATGGTGTCAGCGGAAATTTTTTTGCCATATTTCTATATATTATATAATGAATAATCGCGCACCACTCCCTCTTGCGCACGTGTGTGGGGAGTATAGAGAAATCATCGTCCACAAGCAAGTTGCGCTCATGTATCCATCCGTGGTACCATTGCATCCAAGATGGAGGCACTCGTATCGGCGCTGCCGTACGCGGAAATCATCCTCTCGATACTCCTCATCGTCGGCATCGTGCTCCAGCAGCGCGGCGCGACCCTCGGGGGAGCCTTCGGAGGCGACAATTTCGCGTCAACCTTTTACAAGCGCAGAGGCGCCGAAAAATTCCTTTTCAATGCGACGATCGGCGTAGCGATCGCGCTCGTGCTCGCAGCGGCAGCAAACTTCCTTCTCGTCGGATAATGAACGGCATAGACAGCCCTCACTGGAGAGAGCAGCTCGGACATTCGCGGAAAATCCCTCTCTTTGAACGCGTCGGGGAGCGCGTCCGCGCCTTCTCGCCCGGCGACCGCGTCGTGTTCTACGCGCTCGCGATCCTCGTCGGTGCCGCTTCTTTCTCTAGCCTGTACGCGCTTGAACAATCACTTCTTGTCGGGGTACCGGCTTATGGAGGAGATCTTCATGAGGGCGAGGTCGGGAGCCCGCAGTTCATCAATCCACTCCTTGCCATCAGCGACGCCGACCGGGACCTTTCCGCGCTCACCTACGCCGGCCTCATGGGCCTTTCGGGATCCGGGGAGCTCGTACCCGTGCTCGCAGAGAGCTATTCCCTGTCCGCCGACGGGAAATCCTATACCTTTGTGCTGAGAGAGGACGCGAAGTTCTCCGACGGCGCAAGCGTGACGGCAAGCGACGTGGTCTTCACCGTGCAGAAGGCGCAGGACCCGGCGCTTAAGAGTCCAGAGTACGCGGACTGGGCCGGCGTGGGCGCCGTCGCCGTCAATGCGCGCACGGTGCGTTTCACGCTCACCAAGCCGTATGCTCCTTTCCTCGGGCTCACCACGCTCGGGGTTCTCCCGGCGCGCCTCTGGCAGAATGTCTCGAACAGCGAGTTCCCTTTCTCGACCCTCGAGACGAACCCGGTCGGGGCCGGCCCGTTTCGGGTCGCCCGCATCTCGCGCGACTCGTCTGGGCTCGTCAAAAGCGTGCTGCTTACCGCGAACCCGCACTATGCGCTTGGCCGCCCCTACCTTGACAGCATCCGCATTACCTTCTACTCGCGCGCAGAGGATCTCGCTGCCGCCATAAAGAGCGGCGTCGTCGAAAGTGCGTACGACATCGCGGCGAAAGGAGTTTTGACCGCCCCGTACGCCCGCGTCTTCGGCGTGTTCTGGAACCCGAGCGAGAAGCAGGCATATGCGCGCCTCGAGGTGCGCAAGGCGCTCTCGCTCGCTCTTGACCGAGATAGTATCGTCGCGAACGTATTTGGCGGACACGCGACCCCCGTCAGGGGACCCGTTCCGCCCGGAGGGAACGTACGGCAGGCACCGATCCCCTCGTCGGACAATCCGACCGCCGATGCGGCCGACGCACTTGAGGCCGCGGGGTGGAAATATGACGGAGTCGCGCGCGCCTGGAAGAACGCGTCGGGGAAGCAGACTCTCGACCGCATCACGCTGCGTACCAGCAACGTGCCGGAGCTGAAGAACGTCGCGAGCGCGGTGAAGGTGGATTGGGAACGGCTTGGCGTTCAGGTCGACATCGAGCTCTATGAGCCGGGCGACCTCTCCCAGAACGTGATACGCCCGCGCAAGTACGAAGCGCTCCTCTATGGCATGGTCATCGGCCGCGAGCAGGACCTCTATGCCTTCTGGAGCTCGCAAGAACGCAACGACCCCGGCCTCAACATCGCGCTCTACGCGAACAAGACCGTGGACGCGCTTCTTGAGGCCGTGCGCGGCTCCTCCGATGCGAAGGCGCGCGCCGCGAACCTCCAAAAGACCGAAGACATCGTCGCTTCCGAATACCCGGCCGCGTTTTTGTATGCGCCGGATTTCATCTACGCGGTGCCGGGAGACCTCCGCGGCGTCGTCTTGCCGCAGATCATCACTCCCGCCGACCGCTTCGCCAGCGTCGTCTCCTGGTATCGGAAGACCGATGCGGTCTGGCCGTTCTTCGCGCGGTAGTTCCGTCGCTATTTTCGTACGGGTTTCAACTTAATTTTGCCCGAATAACTATACTCATCATGAATCAAGCACCAGCACCAGCCGCGGCACCACGACCGCAGAGCAACGCACGACCAGACGGCACGCACGTCCCCGGGAGACGTTTCGAGCGCGGGGGACGCGGAAGCGGCCGCGGCGGGCGGCGGGCCGGAGGGGCGACGCGGCGCATCCAGCGCATACTGCGCCGTCCCGCGGCCCTGCCGACGCGCGCGGGCCGCACCGTCGATTATTACCCCCCTCCGGCGGGGCCGACCACCGTCCGCATTATCCCGCTCGGCGGAGTGGAAGAAGTGGGACGCAATATGACCGCAGTGGAAGTGGGCGCTACCGGCGATATTCTCGTTTTCGACGCGGGCTTCCAGTTCGTCTCCGAGGACGCGTCGCCCGGCGTCGACTACATTCTCCCGAATACGAAGTACCTCGAGAAGAATGCGAGCCGCGTCAAGGGCGTCATCATCACGCACGGCCACCTCGATCACATCGGTGGCATACCGTTTGTGATGCCGCGCTTCGGCACGCCGCCCATCTATACCCAGAATCTCACCTCCATCATGATCCAGAGGCGACAGGAAGAGTATCCGGACGTGCCGAAGTCGGAAATGATAACTGTCGAAGTCGGCCAGACCGTCACGATCGGATCCACACGGGTGAAATTCTTCCCCGTCACGCACTCGATCCCCGACTCAATGGGCGTCTCGGTGGAAACGCCGCAGGGCAATGTCGTCATCACCGGCGACCTCAAGCTCGACCACGACGACGGCATTCCCGCCGAGCGCGAGGTGAAGACGTGGGGCGACATCGGAAAGGACAAAAACATTTTCTTCATCGCCGATTCGACGAATGCCGAGAAGGACGGCTTCTCCATCCCCGAGAAACGCGTCATCCAAACGCTCGAGGACATCATCAAGACAGTCTCCGGCCGCCTTATCATCGGCACCTTCGCGTCGCAGTTCGAACGCATGATCCACATCATGGAGACCGCGGAGAAGCTGGGGAAAAAGATCGTCACCGAGGGCCGTTCCATTAAGAACAATCTCGAAATCGCCGAAAAAACCGGTCTGCTCAAGATAAGCAAGGACACGCTCATACCCGCGCAGGACATCGGTAACTACCCGCCCGACAAGGTCGTCATCCTCTCGACCGGCGCGCAAGGCGAGGAATTCGCGGCCTTGATGCGCATCGCGACCAGGCAGCACAAGTACATCACGTTGAACGAGCGCGATACCATCGTGCTCTCCTCTTCGGTAATCCCCGGCAACGAGATCGCGGTGCAGAAACTCAAGGACAACCTCTACCGCCACGGCGTCACGCTCATCCACTACCGATCGAGCGATGTCCATTCGACCGGACACGGCAACACGGGCGAACTCGTCTGGATCAACAAGCAGGTGCATCCGAAATTCTTCATGCCCGCCTACGGGTACCGCTCGATGACCACCTGCCACGCGAAAGCGGTCGAGCAGTCCGGCTTCCCGCGCGAGAACATTATCATCGCCGACAATGGAACCGTCATCGACATCGAAGACGGCGAGCGGATGAATGTGCACAAGCAGAAGGTTCCCTCCGCGCCGATGGTCGTCGACGGGTTCACGATCGGCGATATCCAAGAAGTCGTCATTCGCGACCGGCAGTCCTTGGCCAAAGACGGTATGTTCGTCATCATCGCGAGCGTGAACCTCAAGACCGGCAAGCTGCGCAAGTCGCCGGATATCATCAGCCGCGGCTTCGTGTATTTACGCGAATCCCAAAATCTCCTCAATGAGGGCCGCGTCCTCATTAAGAAGACGATCGAGGATTCGACACGCAATATGAATCCGATCGACCTCGACTATGTGAAGAACAATCTGACCGATGTGATGGCCGGATTTCTCTTCGCGCGCACGAACAAAGCTCCGATGGTCATCCCCGTTCTGATCGGGATGTGATTCTGCTCGGAAATCGCGGCGCGCCAGAGGCGCGCCGCGATTTTCATGTGGTATGCTCGGGGACAATGTCTCCGCGCATCATCCTTTTCGTCGGGAACTTCTTCTTCTCGATGTTCGCCGCTCTCCCCACTTTCGTTCTGCTGCCCTACCTCTCCTCGTTCATGCCGGCGGCGTATGCCGGCCTCGTGATCGCCGGCGGAGCGCTCGTCGCCCTCGCCCTCTTTCCGCTGCAGCCGCGGCTTGTTGCGCGATACGGAGCGCAGCAGCTCGCGCTTTTTTTCGCCGTCGCAGAAGTGATCGCGCTCCTGGCGCTCGCGACGGCGCCCGGAGCCGTCGCCGCTGCGCTTCTTATCGCCGTTTCGGTCTCGCTCCAACCATTCCTCTACTACGAGCTTGACCTGCTCCTGGAAGCGACGATTGCCGAAGAAGGGACGACCGGGCGCGTCCGGGCGCTTTTCCTCACCGCATGGAATATCGGCGGGCTCACCGCGCCGCTTCTTCTTGGCACACTCCTGGACGACACAAGCGCCTACGGCCGCGTCTTCCTCGCCGCAGGGGCGCTTCTGATCCCGTTCATCGTCCTCTTCGCCGCCCGACGTCTCCCGAGAGGAGGAGCGCCCGCGCTCTCCCCTATGCGCGACACGTTTGCGTGCATCATACGCGACCGCGATTTCTCCGCGGTCACGTTCGGCCACTTTCTTCTATACCTCTTCTTCCTCTGGGCTCCGCTTTATACGCCTGCATACCTTCACACCGAACTTGGCATACCGTGGACGAGCCTCGGCTGGATGTTTTCGGTGATGCTCATCCCGTACGTCGTGCTGCAGTACCCGGCAGGGTGGATCGCCGATCGGATGATCGGGGACAAGGAACTTATGTTCGTGGGATTCCTCGTCGCCGGCGGGGCGCTCGCCGCGATTGGCCTGCTCTCGTCCGCCTCGCCGATCGCCGTTATCCTGCTCGTGCTGGCCGCCTCGCGCGTGGGCGCCGCGCTCGTCGAGAGCATGACCGAGGGACACTTCTTCCGCCGCGTTACGGAAAAGGACATCAATTCGGTGAGCATTTTCCGCGGCATCTGGCCCCTTGCGAACCTCGTCGCGCCGGTCGCGGGGAGCCTCATCCTCCTCTTCGGGAACTATCAGATTCTTTTTGCGTCAACCGGGATCTTCTTGGCGCTCGCCGGCTCTATGGCGGCACTGCTCATCAAGGACTTTCGCTGATCAGTCCTTCGGCGACGAGCGCTTCGAGCGCTCCCTTCATCTGCGCCTTGCGCAAAGGACCGAATAGGTTGACCAGACGAGCGTGGGAGGTGACCCCTTTCGTGTATTCGCGCACGATGGCGCCGCGTGCCTCGCGAAGTGATCCGGCAAACTTCGGCTGCTTCACGTACTTTTTGCTCCGCGCATTATGGGAAATGCCCGAACGTTTGAGATATGCTCCATAGTCCATGAGCGCGTTGTACCATTCTCTCGCCTTCCCTTTCGGCAACGTCTGTATGAGTGTTTTCTCAACTTCTGTATCCGACACTTTCTTTTTCTTAGGAAAAAAGTGATGAACGATGACCGTACGGATATTCGTCTCGACGAAGGTGACGTCCTCATTGTGTGCAAATGCAGCGATAGCGCGTGCCGTGTACGGCCCGACGCCCGGCAGCTTCTCCAGCTCCGCAATAAGGTTTAACCTTGTTCCAGCAGATGCAAGTTCACTGGCGGCTCCTCTGAGCATTTTCGCGCGGCGATTGTAGCCGAGTCCTTGCCAAGTTTTGAGCACCTCGGAGAGCGGCGCAGCGGCAAGCTTCTTGGCTGTTGAAAATTTCTTAATGAACTTTCTATAAAACGGTATCACGCGCTCTACTTGGGTCTGCTGCAGCATGATTTCTGAAACAAGTATTTGATACGGGTCATGCGTTTCCCTCCAGGGCAAGCTATGCCGTCCGAATTTTTTATAATGCATCCACACCACGCGCCGAAAATGCGGTATCGTCATTTCGCCTTCGGCCAGCGGTTGGCGGCGGGTGGCCAGAGTTTCGTTAAGGGATGCCCCGCGCACTCATGCCGCCGTGCGGAACACACGTAGCGCCCGTAGAGAACGAGGCCGTTATTGACATATTTCCAATCTTTTTTCGGTATGAGCGCCTCAAGATCTTTCGAGATTTTTGTCAGATCATCATCCCGGTCGGTGAGATCGAAACGCTTGGCGAAACGCTTTACATGCGTATCGGTCGCGATGCCTTCCCATACGCCGTAGAGCTCGCCAAGGATGACGTGCGCCGTTTTATAGCCGATGCCGGGAAGCGCGACGAGTTCCGCCTCCGTGCGCGGCACGGCTCCGCCGTGCCGCGCCTCCACTTCCTTCGCCGCGGCGATAATCGCCTTTGCTTTGTTACGGAAGAACGGTATCGAGGAAATCTCTTTCGTAAATGCCGCCGTGCTCGCCCTCGCAAAGTCGCGCGCCGTTTTGTATTTCTTAAAAAGCGTTGCGGTGAGTCGATTCACCGCCTTGTCGGTGCATTGCGCAGAGAGGATGACGGCGACGACGAATTGGAACGGTGTCTGGTATGTGAGCTCGCTCTCCGGAGAGGGGTATGTCCTCTTCAAATACGCGACGATTTTTTTCGCGCGCTCCTTGCGATTCATAACACCTTGCTCGTATGCTCTTCGCGCGGGAATGCGAAGTTAAAAAAGAGCTGCAGGAGCACGCCGATGGAAAAAACGGTGAGGAGAAGCACGGCGAAAGATCCGACCGCCGGCACGAGCGTTATGAGTGAGAACGCGAGCATCCCGAGCACGCCATCATGCCACAGCATCGCGCTGCGGTGCGCGAAGCGGTGCGCGAACAAGCCACCGAGGAGGATGCCGGCGTACATGACCGCAAGAACCGTCATGAGGACGTAGAGGACGAACAGGAGGAGCGCGAGACCCATGCCGACGAACGTGAACGAAAGCAGCATGAGCAGGATCGGCGTGGCAGCGAGAATAGCGAAACCGAGCAGCATGGAGAGGAGGATGCTTCGGGGGCGCGCCGCATAGGCGCGTTCCACGACCGCTTCCGCGAGCCTCGGGAACAGGCCGGTGAGGAGCCCGGCGAGGATGAGGGCGCCGAGAATGCGCACGAAAAGGAAGAAGCCGATGCTCACGAGCGCGAGGATACGCGAAGTGCCGGCGCCCGGCAGATAGGACGCGCTTGTGTACTCAACGCCGCCGGCGAGCGTCGCCGACTCGGGAATCACCGCCGGCTCGGGGGCTTCATAGGAAAGCGTGCCGCGGACCGTCGTGCTCGCCGAAAGCGTCACGCGGCCGCTCGCGACGACTCGCACGGGACCCGCGAAATCACCGCCAAGCAGGATGTCGTTGCCGTATACGGTGACCGGACCCGCCGCTCCGTCTGTTAGAGCGACATCGACGGCGGCGACAAAAACGCTTCCGTCGGCACTGCCGGAATCGCGTACGGAAACGCCGAGGGCGACCAGGTCGCCTCCTACGGGTTCCAGGACGGCGATGCTCCCGCCCAGAACCTTAAGGTCGCCCCCGACGCGCGCGCGCGAACTTAGGGAACCGGCGAGAAGAGATACATCGCCCCGCACCGGAGACGCGACGACGATCGAGCCGGCGACCGCCGTGAGGTCGCCCTGCACCGGCGCCGTGGTGACGACAGAAACGCCGCCTGCGTACGCGTTCCCGGGCGAGGAACTCGCGACGAGGAGCGAGCGGGCCGCTGAAAAAGACGCGGGCGCGCGCGAGGCGAACGCGGCCGCCGGCAGAATAAGGAGGAGGATAAGCGCGGCGAGAAGCGAGCGGCGCATGGCAACTAGGCTGCCGGAGGCATCGAGAGACTGCGCGGCGGAGTGGACGGTTCGACGGGGCGGGGCTCCCGCGGCGCGGGTCGCCCGTTTCTGCGTATCGGCTCAAGCAGGATTGCGCACGCGAAAATGAGGAGCGTGATGAGGGCCGAGACGGAGCAATAGACGCAAAACTCGCGTATCACGAATGCCTGGACGACTACGAAGTACGCCGAGGCGGCGACGCCGACGGCCGATGCCGCTTGAAGAGTCCGGCGCACGCGGCGATCGGGGGCGACGATTTCAAGCGCGGCGAGAACGAAGAGGGCGGCGTAAAAAAGGACGCCGAGTTCGGCAACGGGGATGTTGAATATGCGCGCATACTGGCTCGTGACCACACTGTTGCAGCCTGAAAGGCTTTGGGCACTGCAGATGAGCGGCGTTCCGTTCAATTCATTCTGCGTAAGGTAGAAGGCGTCCGCGAGCCCGGAAAAAGCCAGGAAGAGAAGGGCGATAACGGCCGCTCGTTTCATGGCCCCAGGATACGCGCTTTGTCGCATCCGCGCAAATTGCGCGATGCCGAAACGAGCGTCGGGGACGCAGTATAATACCGCAGTGGACAAGAAACTGATTCGTGCGGCAGTCGCCCTAATTCTCGCGCTTGCGGCGGGCGGCGCAGGGTACACTCTGGGCGGCTCCCCGAAGGAGAGCGTCGATATTTCGGCGCAAACCGTCTCGGCGCCGGCGGCTGGCTCGACCCGTGTTCTCTACAGCCTCGATCAGAAACGGAACGACGAGGAGATCATCGCGCTCATCGACAGTGCGGAGAAGTACGTCTATTTTGCAATCTACACCTTTACGCTCCCGAATGTCGCCGACGCGCTCGTCGCCGCGAAAAAACGTGGCGTTGAGGTGCGGGGGGTTATGGATTCCGAACAGAGCAGTAATAGCTATGGCGCCCCCCTTACCGAGAAACTGCGGGCTGCCGGCATTCCAGTCGTGGTCGAGAAGCACGCGACAGGAAACGGCATCATGCATATCAAGCTCCTAGTAACCGAACGCGCGTATGCGACCGGCAGTTACAACTGGACGAAATCCGCGACGACCATCAACGACGAGGTCCTTGAGATCGGCACCGATCCGGCGCTTCGCCAAGCGTACGAAAATATCCTGAAACGGCTCCTCGACGCCTACCGAGGAAACAGCGCGGCCGCGGGAGCGGCCGCGAATGTTTCTATCGGCACCATCGACTATGCACAGGCCTCTGCGCACATCGGCGAATACGCTTCCGTGAAGGGAGCGCTCGTCAAGGCCTATACGTCCAAAAGCGGAACGGTCTTCCTCGACTTCTGCACAAGCTACAAGACCTGCCCGTTCTCGGGCGTCATCTTCGCCGACGATGCGCGGAAGTTCGGCGACCTCTCCCGCTACGAGGGGTCCACCGTCACCCTCACCGGCAAGATTTCCTCCTACCAAGGCAAAGCCGAAATCGTCCTCTCTTCTCCGAGCCAGCTTTCGCCATAGCGTTGCGTATTCTGCTTTTTTTATGCTATATTCTGACTACTTCCAGTGGCTACCGATCGACTTCGCATCAATAACGAAATCCGCGCGCAGGAGCTGCGTGTCGTTGGCGCTCAAGGAGAGAATCTGGGAATTCTCGCGCTTGATGCGGCCTTGGCGGCCGCAAAGCAGGCGGGACTCGACCTTATCGAGATCTCGCCCTCGGCCGTCCCGCCCGTTGCGAAGATCATGGATTATGGTAAATTCGAGTACGAGCGAAGTAAGAAGGAGAAGGTAGCAAAGGCCAAGGTCAAGATATCCGAGACTAAGGAGGTCCAGATCAAGGTCGGTACCGGCGACAACGACATGGCCCTGAAGGCGAAAAAGGCCGCCGAGTGGCTCGCCGAGGGGCACCGGGTGCGCGCCGAGCTATTTCTCAAAGGCCGCTATAAGAGCATGGAGGAGGCGTTCCTCAAGGAACGTCTTGAGAGATTCCTCAAGATAATTCCCTACGCCTATAAGGTCGCCGAGCCAATCGCGCGGAGTCCGAAGGGCTTCGCCGGAGTTATCGAACGCGATCTGGTCGCCCAGGCAAAACGGGAGAAAGAAAAACTTCACAATGAAAACCATTCGATAAACTCAGGGCAAGCCAATAAATCATGAAAACCAATAAATCATATTCAAAAAGGATTCGCGTCACCCGCAACGGGAAGCTTGTTGCGCGCGCAAAGGGCCAGAACCATTTCAACGCGAAGCAGAGCGGCGGACAGCGACGCGCCAAACGCCGCTCCGTCACGCTCAATCTCTCAGCCAAGGTGCGCGCCCGCTTTCTCCCCGGCACCGGCGCCAAGTAATTCCCTACTAACTTTTTATTTATGACCAGAATCAAAGGTGGAGTGCACGCCAATAAGCGCCGCAAGAACGTTCTCGAGCGAGCCAAGGGATACCGCGGCGTCCGTTCCAAGAAAGAGCGATATGCGCATGAAGCGCTGATGCGTGCCGGTCGCTACGCCTTCGCCCACCGTCGCGACAAGAAGACCGACTTCCGCCAGCTCTGGATCGTCCGGCTCAACGCCGCCGTCCGCGAGAACGGCCACAAGTCCTACAGTACGTTCATTGCGAAATTCAAGAAGAACGGCTTCCAGCTCGACCGCAAGGTCCTCGCCCAGTTCGCCTCAGAACACCCTGAGGTCTTCGCACGTATCGCGAGGCAGGTTATCTAAACGAAAGCCGCTCCAAAAAGAGTGACTTTCGTTTCAAATCTTCTTTACCGAATCTTTCGTGATTTCCCACGTCTGACCGTAGTCGGGAACGATTGCGTTCCCGCCCAAGTAGTCGTGAATGCGCTGGGCGAGGAAGCGCTCCTCGGCGGGTTCGCCGATGGCGGTAAAGATGGCTTTCGTACGCCTCTCTGCAAGCGCCGCTTCGGCAAACTGGAGGAGTCCGTCGCGATCGGCGTGCGCCGACCAGCCCTCGAGCACCTCCACCTTCGCGTGCGCAACCACCTCTGCTCCGTTTATGCGTACCGTCTTCGCGCCCTCCTGGATGCGCCGCCCGGGGCTCCCGGGGGCCTGGTAGCCGACGATGATAAGCGTGGTCGCCGGGTCGGACAGGTACTGCGTCTCCCAGCGCCCGATGCGGCCGCCGTGGCTCATCCCCGCGCCAGCGATGATTATTTTCGGGTTCGGCGCCTTCTCTATCGACGCCGACTCTAAGCGTGAATTTGTCTTTGTGAGGAACGGGAATTCAAAAATGCTCCCTTCCCGCTTCATTTCATCCTCGGTCTCCGGCTTGAAATAGGTCATTCCCCACTTCTCGTAGACCTCCGTTACATGGATTGCAAGCGGCGAATCGAGAAAGACCGGAATCTGCGGAAGACTGTCTTCCGCAAAAAAGTTGGAGAGCTCGTAGAGCATGAGCTGGGTGCGCTCAAGCGAGAACGCAGGGATGAGGATCGTGCCGCCGCGGGCTATCGCGCGCACAAGCGTATCGCGCAGCGTCGCAACGCGCGCGCTCGACGGCGGGTGGATCCGATTGCCGTAGACGCTTTCCATCACGAGCGCGTCCGCATCCTCTACCGGTTCCCAGTCAGGAAGAAGCGGCGAAGGCGAGTTGCCGATGTCGCCCGTAAGCGCGACGGCGACGCCCACCTCGTCTCTGATGCGCACGCTCGCGGAACCGAGGATGTGCCCGGTATTGCGCAGATACGCGGAGAGCCCGGGAGCGACCTCTTTTTCCGTATGGTACTCGAACGTTTCGATGAGCTTGAAGGTTTCCTCAACGTCTTTCTCCTCGTAGAGCGGTTCTCTGCCGCGGCGCGCGGCTTCCTCCGCGAGAATGCCGACGGAATCGCGCAAGATGAGTTCGGAAAGGTCCCTTGTCGGCGGCGTCATGTAAATTTTCCCGCCAAAGCTGTTCCGCACCAGCTTCGGGATACGGCCGACGTGGTCGAGATGCGCATGAGTCAGCACGAGCGCGTCGACCGTTTTCACATCGTACGGGAACGGCCCGTACACGCACTCCTCGCATAGGTGAGCACCCTGTTCGATGCCGCAATCGACGAGAACTTTCCCGCGTGATCCCTCAATTAAAAAATTGGAACCGGTCACCTTCCCCGCTCCGCCGTAGAAACTAAGTCTGAGTGACATGCTTATTGTATAGATTACTATACAACCGCTCGTTCGGCGAACACGCAGCTATGCGGCATTGCCGTGTGCTGCCGCCTCACTTCGCGGCTGTAACGCCAATCGCCCTGTTTCCGAAGAAACAGGGCGATTGGCGGAGCCGTTCCCTAGTGCAACTTAATCTTGCCAGGTGGGGTTCCTGCGCGATGGCGTAGGAACGAATAAACGCTCGCATTGCTACCGACGACCCGGAACCCCGAGAATTCGGCAAGTTGCGTTTTTAAGAACAGCTCCAGCCCCTAGTATACTCCTGCCGCGCAAAAGGCAAGGGAAAACTGAAAACGCAGCGCATTGCGTGGCTTTTTCTAGTCGCCGTGGCGTTTGTAGCTTTGGATTTTCTTCCCTCCAAACCAGTGATCAATCTCGTGTGCGGCTTCTTCCGGCGTTTCTGAAGCGTGGAGAATATTCGCTACGGCGCGCTTCTCTGCATTCGCAACCGCCGGTGAATCGTTGGAGAAATCTCCGCGGATGGTACCCATATCGGCCTGGTACGGCATCGTCGGTCCGCAAATCTTGCGCACCATGTCCACTGCGTGTGTCCCTTCAACTACCATCTTCACGAGAGGCGCAGAAAGCATATAGTCTACGAGCCACTTCCGAATCTCGGGACCGATCTCTTCCGGCACCGTGGTGCCGAAGTCCGCCATCGCATCGAATTGGTATTTTTCGTACGTTACGAGCGTCTTCTCGCCAAGACGCCTAATCCACGCCGCGTCCTTAGGATAGTGGTTATCAACCTCTTCAAATGACGGTTGAAACATCTCGAGCGCAACGATCTTGAGATCACGCTGTTCAAAACGCTTTATAACTTCGCCGATGAGGCCTTTCTTCACGCCGTCCGGCTTGATCATTACGTATGTCTTCTCTTCTTTCGGATTCTTGTTGGCCATGGTTTGAAAAATAAAAGCGCCTGCGGCGGTTATGATACGCGCCCCGCCCTTCTCAAGCAAGATGGTGTGTTCGAAGTGGGCGCTCCTCGAGCCATCCTTGGTGCGGTAGGTATAGCCGTCGGGAGCTAGGACAACCGCCGCTTTGCCCGCGCTCGCGATGGGCTCGAGCGCGAGCACCATGCCCTCGGTGAGCAACTCGCCCTTACCCGGGCGGCCGAAGTTCGGAATGAACGGTTCTTCGTGTACGAGGTCGCCGACACCGTGCCCGCCGAGTTCTCTCACCACGGTGAATCCCGCCCGCTCAATCTCCTCCTGTATCGCGTGGGAAACATCGCCCATATGATTCCCCGGGACGGCCGCGGCGATGCCCGCCGCAAGCGCGGCTTCGGTCGCGCGCATAAGCTTCTTGGACACTTCGTCCACCGTGCCCACCGGTACGGTAATCGCCGCGTCGACGACGACGCCCGCGTGGCGCAGGCCGAGATCGAGGCCGACGATGTCGCCCTCCTTCAGCGTCTTGGCCGACTCATTCGGAATACCATGCACGACTTCATCGTTAATCGAGACGCACAGCGTCGCCGGATACGACCGTCCCGCGCCCTCGGGCGTGTAGCCGAGGAAGCAGGGATCATCGCCTCCGTCGCGGATAAGCCGCTCCGCGAGGTCGTCGAGCTCTTCGGCGGAAACGCCGGGCGCCACCTTCGCGCGAAGCGCTTTCAACACGGCCGCGAGGCGCTTCCCCGCCTCAATGAGGCTCGCCCGTTCGGTGTCGTTTGCGATTGTCATGCGATCTTGAGCGCTGCGTTGATATCGGCGGCGATTTCCTCCGGCGTCTGCTCGCCGTTCACTTCGATAAGCATGCAGGATGTGCGGAACAGCTCGATTGCCGGTTCGGTATATTCATAATATTCCTTCAACCGCTCATCAACGACCGCGTCGTCGGCGCGGCTCTCGATCTCTTTTCGAAGATCGAGACGCCGGCGGACCTCTTTGTCGGAAACCCGGATATTCACAATAATACCCTGCCGTCCGAGCCACGCGAGAGAGTCGATGACGAGCTCGGCCTCCGGTATCTTGCGATTGAATCCGTCGAAAATGATCCCTCGGTCATCGGGAATTGAAAAGAGGGACTTCAGATAGAGATACATCGCGAACCAATGTGGCTGGAGTTCTCCCGCGTCGTTTTCGGTTTTTACCTTACGCCCAACCGGCGTGTCCTCTTCTGCAATTTCGCGGAAGAGCTTCCCCGAGGAAAAAACCGTCCAGCCCGTCTTCTGCGAAAGCAGTTTCGCCTGTGTCCCCTTCCCGCACCCCGGCTTCCCTATAAAAAATATCGTGGGTGTGCCCATCCGCTCACTCTAGCATTTTTAGTACTCGCGGAGCGACACCTGGGCGTCGATCTTGTGGGCGAGGTCGAGAGTGACCTGCACCGCGATGAGAAGCGCCGTGCCGCCGAGAACGAGCGTCGTGACGCCCGTGAGCCCCTGGATGATGCTCGGCGCGACCGCAAGAAGGCCGAGGAAGACGGCTCCGGGAAGCGTGACGCGATTGACGACCTTGCCGATGTACTCCTCCGTCTCCCGGCCGGGGCGCACACCCGGAACGAATGCTCCCGATTTTTGGAGATTCTCCGCGACGCGGTGCGGCTCGAACGTGACTGCGGTATAGAAATAGGTGAAGAGCACAACGAGCAGGAAGTACGTCGCACCGTAATTCCACGGATTAGAGAGAAATCCTGTGTACCAGAGCGCCGCTCCCGCGGCAAAAGAAACGTGAAGCGCGCCGAGCATAGAGAGCGCCATCTGCGGCAGGAGAAGGAGGGAGAGCGCGAATATGATGGGGATCACTCCGGCCTGAAGGAGACGGATCGGGAGATACGTCGCCGCGCCCTGCGAGAGCGCCGCGCCGCGTACCGCGCGCGCGTAGGCGATCGGTATCGAGCGTTCGGCGTCGGAGACGACAACAACCGCGTAGATCATCGCGAGCGCAAGAAGCGTGAACGCGAGATAGGCGGGGACGCTCGCCGCGGTGGCGGAAAAGAGAGTCTGCGAAATGCTTGAGGGCACTCGAGCGAGGATGCCCGCGAGAATGATGAGCGACACTCCGTTGCCAATGCCGAACTCGGTCACGAGCTCGCCGAGCCACATGAGAAGCAGGGAGCCGGCAGCGACGAGCGCGATATTCGCCACAAGCGCCACCGCCCCCAGAGGCGCTATGACGCCCTGTCCCTCGAGCAGGAACAAGAAGCCGATACCCTGCAAAATAGCGATAGGGATTGTGAGTAGGCGGCTCCACCCGATAAATTTCGCGCGACCTGCCTCGCCTTCCTCAAAGTATGCCTGCTTCACCTGCGGAAAAATAATCGTGCCGAGCTGCATGATGATCGATGCGGTGATATAGGGACCGACGCCTAGCATCACGACCGAGAGCTGGGAGAGCCCGCCGCCCGAGAAAATGTTCAGGAGACCGAAAAATTGGTTGTTCGCAAAGAATGATGCGAGCGCATTTTTATCGACACCCGGGATCGGCACCGACGCGAGAAGGCGGAAGAGCGCAAGCGCCCCGACGAGGAACAGGATCCGGAAACGAATCTCGGGATCTCCGAAAGAGAGCTTGAGCTTGCGGAAAAAGGAATTAAGCATGGCGGGTGCCGCCGGCGGCCTCGACGGCGGTGAGCGCCGCGGCGGAAAGTGCGCATTGCTTCACGACAAGCGCTTTCGTGAGAGAACCCGTGCCGAGAATCTTCACTGAAGGCGCGCGGCCCTTCGCCCGGCGCACGAGCCCTTTGGCAAGCAGAGTCGCCGGCGACACCGTCTCTCCGGCCTTGTACGCCGCTTCAAGCGCGGCGAGATGCACCGTGGACACCGGGATGCGGTTCGTGCGGACAGTGCGCGCGCGATTCTTGCCGTGGCCGCGGCGCTTCGGGAGTTTCTTGATGAGGTCGCGGACTTCCGGGCGGATCTTGTGCCCGGCGCGGGCGGTCTGTCCCTTGCCGCCGCGGCCGGAGGTCTTTCCGCGCTTGCCACCGCGGCCGACGGGCGGGTTCTTCTTATTTTTGGTGCGAGGCGCGAGTGTGTGCAGTTGCATATGAAGGGTTTTACGCCCCGCGCAATTTCTTCAGTGCGCCGACTGTCGCGCGGGCGATAGTGAGTTTGTTCTTGGAACGGCTGTGGATTTTGGTCACCACGTCGGTTACGCCCGCGAGATCGAGCACGGTGCGCACCGCCGAGCCGGCGACAAGGCCACGGCCCTTTGAGGGGATGAACTCGACGACCGAGGATGCGTATTTCATCGACACCTGGTGCGGAATCGATCCCGATTTCGTACGAGGGACGGCGAAGAGATGTTTCTTCGCGTCGCGCGTCGCCTTGTCGATCGCGAGGGCGGTGTCGGTTCCCTTGCCGAGGCCGACACCGACGCGACCCTTCTTATCGCCGATCACGACGACGAGGCTGAAGTTGAAGC
Organism: Candidatus Kaiserbacteria bacterium; assembly: GCA_016217905.1. Classification (GTDB taxonomy): domain Bacteria; phylum Patescibacteriota; class Minisyncoccia; order Phycocordibacterales; family Phycocordibacteraceae; genus C7867-001. Next base: position 29,399 of record JACRFL010000002.1, read on the forward strand.
GGCGACCGCCCGCCATCACGCGCGCCACGCGCCGCACGTCGATGGTTACCTGTTCGAACTCGCCCCGTTCCCGCGGCGCACGGCCGCGGCCGGAGCGCGGACCGCGGCTGCGCAGGGACCCGCGGCTGCGCTTCCGCGGCGCAGCCGCCGGGGACGCAACCTCCGCGACCGTCGCTTCCGCAGCGGCGTTTCCCTCGACCGCGACTTCCGGAGCGCGTTCCGTCTCCTGCACCGTTTCCTGTTCCATCGGTGTCGTCATATATTAAAATGAGAGTCCTCCTGTGCGCGCGGCGTCCGCGAGCACCTTGACCTGCCCGCCGTAGCGATAGCCGCCGCGATCGAAGACAACGGCGATGATTCCCGCGGCTTTCGCCTTCTTCGCGATCGCTTCTCCGACGGACGCCGCTTGCACCGACTGCGATCCTTTGAACTCGCGGCCGTGTGCCGCGGCAATCGTCTTTCCCGCCGTGTCGTCGATGAGCTGCGCGGAGACGAATCGATTGCTCCGGTGGACGGCAAGGCGCGGCCGCTTTGCGGTACCCGAGACGCGTGCGCGCACGCGCGCGTGGCGGCGTTTGCGAAGCTCACTTTTCGTCGTGGGTTTGTGATTCATACTTACACGGCCTTCTTGCCCTGCTTGCGGCGGATGATCTCGCCCTCGTAGCGGACGCCTTTGCCAAGGTACGGCTCCGGTGGCTTGACGCGGCGGACGTTCGCCGCGAACTGCCCGACCGACTCCTTGTTCGCGCTTTCGAGCGTCATCACGTTCTTCTCCACCTTCGCCGTCATGTCTTCTGGAATGGAGAGCGACACCGGGTGGGAGAATCCGACGGCGAGCACCACATCCTTCCCTTTCACCTCCATCTTGTAGCCGACGCCGTCGAGCACGAGCTTTTTCACGTATGGAGTTTCGACCCCTTTCACCATATTTTTCACATGCGACGCGAACGTGCCGGTGAGCGCCTTGGCGAGGCGCGAGCGGTCCTTCGGCGTGACGGAAACGGCACCGCCCTCGATCGCGATCTCGACCGCAGGATGCACGCGCTTCGTGATTGTGCCCTTCGGGCCCTTCACGGTGAGCACGCCGCTGGACACCGAAACATCGGTCTTCCCTAATGAGATCGGCTTTTTCGCGAGGCGTGACATAAGTTTATTTATAATGAGCGTGGTCGAACTACCAAATCTCAAAAAGCTCTTCGCCGCCGACGCGGTTCTTCCTCGCCTCGGCGTCCGAGACGATCCCCGAAGATGTCGAGAGGATGCGCGCTCCCGCGCCCCCCTTCACCTTGTGGGCGCTCGCGTGCGAAGCGTACAGTCGGCGGCCGGGCTTGCTCACGCGCTTCACGCCGCGCAGCCGCGCCGCGCCGCGCTCGTCGTACTCGAGCGTCGCGACGATCTCCTTTTTCACGCCGTCTTCTCCCCGCTCCTTCACGTCGACGGTATGAATGAAATCGAGTTCTTTGAGTTTCTTCGCGATGGCAAGAATATGGGCGGAATACGGCACGGACACCTGCGCCTTGCCGATCCTGGCGGCGTTCTGGAGACGAATGATGAAATCGCCGACGCGGTCGCTTACCATGATGCCTTTTTAACGCCCGGTATCTTCCCCTCACGCGCGAGCTCGCGAAACTGGATACGCGAGAGGCCGAACGTGCGCATGTAGCCGCGGGAGCGGCCCGAGATCGCGCAACGATTCTTGAGCCGTACCGGCGAAGAATTTCTCGGGAGCTTCTGGAGACCCTCGGCATCCCCAGCCAATTTCAAAGCAGCACGCTTGACCGCGTACTTCTTCACGAGTTTCGCCTTCTTGGCGTATCTCGCGAGCTGGGATTTCTTTGCCATGAGAAAAAATAAAGCTCCGAGGAGCGTAGCTACAGAATATCAGCGTTTTACGCTTGCGTCAACGATGAGTGGGAAGCCGAGATGGCGCAGGAATGCTTCGGCTTCGGCTTTCGTTTTTGCCGTCGTGACGATGGTAACGGCAAAGCCGAAGACGTCCTTGAGGTCCTCGTCGCTCGTCTCCGGAAAGATGGTGTTCTCCCGAATACCGATGGTGAAGTTCCCCATATCATCGATCGCCGACGCTTTCAGCCCGCGGAAGTCGCGGGTGCGCGGAAGCGCGATGTGGATGAGCTTGTCGAGAAAGTCGTACATCCGCGCGCCGCGAAGCGTCACTTGGAGGCCGACGGTGTCTCCTTCGCGCACCTTGAATGAGGCGATCGAGGTGCGCGCGGGGCGGGGTGAGGGCTTCTGCCCCGTGATCTTCGCGAGACGATCGGAGATGAGTTCAATCTGTTTCTTGTCGCGCTTCTTCCCGACGCCGGAAGAGACGATGACCTTGCTCACGCGAGGGCCCTGCATCGGGCTCGTATAGCGAAACACTTCCGCGAGCGCGAGATAGGTGGAGTGCTGGCGCTGCTTGGTGATAGACATGCTCATGTTTCGATGCGCGCGACGTTCGAGGCATCGATCGGCCGAGGACGTTCGACGATGCGACCGACCGTTCCGGAACGACCCTTCAAATGGCGCTTCGCCAGGGCGACCCCCTCGACGAGGACGGCATTGTTTTTCGGCAGGGCGCGCAGAACCATGCCGGACTTCCCTTTGTCCTTGCCAGAAATGACTTTCACTTTGTCTCCTTTTTTGACGTGCATACGAAAAATTAAACGACCTCCGGCGCTAAGGACACGATGGAGTGCCATCCGAGTTCGGAGAGCTCGCGCGGCACCGGACCGAAGATGCGGTTCCCCTTCGGAGCCATCTCCTTACCCTGCTTTTCGATGAGGACGACGGCGTTTTCATCGAAGCGGACATACGAGCCGTCCTTGCGGCCAAAGGGCTTCGTCTGCCTCACAATGACTGCTCGGTAGATGTCTTTCTTTTTCACCGCTTTGCGCGGCTGTGCGGTCTGGATGGAGACGACGACCGTGTCGCCGATGCCCGCGTAGCGGCGCTTACTTCCGCCAAGCACTTTGAAGATCCGGGCTATCTGTCCGCCGGAATTGTCCGCAACCGTAACGATGGATCGGTCTTGCAACATAATTACATTTTCTCGCCCTCTACCGACACGGTCTTGGTCGGGTCAATGGCGAAGCACTTTAACTTCGAGATCGGGCGCGTTGCGACAATCGTCACGGTGTCGCCGACCTTTGCCGTATTGCCCAGATCGTGCGCGAGATACTTCTTCGAGCGCACGAAGTACTTCTTGTACTTCGCGTTCTTCACGTAGCGATCGACGCGCACCGTGGCGGTATCCTTCATCGCCGCTTTCACGACGACGCCGACGAATGATTGGGGGCGGACAGTTTTGTTTTTCATGGTGTTAGGCCGCCGTGAGCGATCGCGCGTGTTGCTCGGTGAGCACCCGCGCGATCGCTGCGCGGAGCTTCTTCGGAGCATTGCTATCCTTGGCGCGCGCGCCGACGGCAGAGAAGCGCTCCGTGCGCAGCTGCGCACGCGCGTCGGCGAGAAGCTTCGTAAGCTCCTGATCGGATTTCGTCGTCATGTTTTCTTTTTTTGCCATACAAATCGGAAAAAAGCAATATCTAGTGGCGGGTGACGATGGTCGTCTTCACCGGCAGTTTCATTCCCGCCTGTCGCAAGTGCGCACGGGCGACTGTCTCGGGAACGCCGTCCATCTCAAAGAGCACGCGACCGGGACGCACTTCGAAGACGTAGTGCTTCGGATCGCCCTTGCCGCTGCCCATGCCGACTTCCGCTGGCTTCGCGGTCACCGGGCGATCCGGAAAAATGCGGATCCAGAGTTTGCCCGTCTTGGCAGTGGCGCGCGTGAGTACCTTGCGGGCCGACTCGATCTGGTTGCTCGTCACGCGCGCGCTCGAGAGCGCCTTGAGCGCGAAGGAGCCGAAGACGAGCGTGACGCCGCGCGTGTCGGGGCGGTTGAGGCTCCGCTCGTTCTTGCGCTGCGTCTGCCACTTGCGGTGCTTCACTTTTTTAGGGAACAACATACAAAAATATTATTAGCCACGGGTGCCGGTGCCCTCCGGCAAGCCCACCGCCGTTTTCTTGTCCTGATACACATTCCCGCGGTAAATCCACACCTTGATTCCGATGACGCCGTAGGGCAGGTACGCCTGATCGTGCGCAAAGTCAATGTCGGCGCGGAACGTCTGAAGAGGGATGCGGCCTTTCTTGATCTCCTCTTTGCGGCTCATCTCCGCGCCCCCGAGGCGGCCGGAAATCGCAATACGCACGCCTTCGACCTCACGCGCGGCGATGACTTTCTCAACCGTCTGCTTGAGTACGCGGCGAAACGGCATGCGCTTCTCGAGCCCCTCCGCGACCATATAGGCGACGACTGCAGCGTCCGTTTCCGGCTGGCGCACCTCGTTGATGTCGAGCTTGACCTGCTTGCCCGAGGGAAGGGCGGAAGCGGAGGCCTTCCGGACGATTCCGGTCAGATCGGCACGCAGCTTTACCGCGTTCTCGCCGGAACGGCCGATGACAAGGCCCGGGCGCGCGGTCGAAAGGATGACGCGCAACTCGCTCTCGGAACGCTCGATCTCGATGCCGCTCGTGTACGTGCCGCGCAAGCGCTTCGTGAGAAACCGGCGAATCAACTCGTCAATTTTGACGTTCTCGCGGTAGCTCTTCTTATCCGCAGAGAACCAGCGGCTCTTCCAGTCACGGATGATGCCGAGACGGTGCGCGTAAGGGTGTACGGTGTGCGTCATAGAAATTATGCGAGAGTGACCTTCACCCGGCTCTTCCGGCGGCGGATGGCGGAGGCGCGTCCGAACGCGCGCGGCATATAGCGCTTCAGCATGCCGGCGCTCTCGACGACAATCGACTGCACCTTCAGGGCGTCGACCGGTTTGCCCTGCCCTTTTGCATTAGCGGCTGCGCTTTTGATGAGCTTTTTGAGGGGTTCGGCGGCGCGGCGCGGCAGGAATTCGAGCGCCACAAGCGCATCAGAGACTTTCTTCCCTTTCATGAGGTCGGCCACGAGACGGACCTTGCGCGGCGTCTGATTGTAGCTCTCGAGGATTGCGTATGCCATATATTATTTCTTTGCTGCGGCCGGAGCTTCTTTCGCCGCCTTCGCGGAGGCGATTTCCGCCTCTTGTTTCTTCGCTTCCATCTCCTTCTGCATCTTTCCGCCGTGACGGAGGAACTTCTTGGTGGGCGAGAACTCGCCGAGGCGATGCCCCACCATTTCCTCGGATACGAGGACTTCAACATGCGACTTGCCGTTGTGGACGCCGAAGGTAAAACCGACCATCTCCGGGCTCACCTGGCTCCGGCGTGCCCATGTATTTATCACCCCGGCAGAAGCCGGTTTTTTATTCATGACCTTCTTCAGGAGTTTTGCGTCCACGAAGGGTCCTTTCGCAAGTGAGCGTGACATAAAAGTAATGAAAAGCCCGCTCAGCGGGATAGTAGAAAGATACAGGAATAATAGTCCATGGTCAAACGTTACCCCTTCCTCTTTTTCCCTACCTTACGGCGGCTCACAATAAACACATTCGAATACTTTTTCGGCGTGCGGGTCTTCTGGCCTTTGCCCGAGGGCTTGCCCCACTTGGTCTTCGCCCTGCGGAGCCCGCGACCCTGCTTGCCCTCTCCGCCGCCGTGCGGATGGTCGACCGGATTCATAGCGGTGCCGCGAACGGTCGGTCGGATGCCCATCCAGCGGCTGCGACCAGCCTTGCCGATGATGACGAGATTGTATTCTTCGTTGCCGACCGCACCGACAGAGGCCCACGCGAGATCGGAGATTTTGCGTATCTCGGTCGAAGGGAGCTTGATCTGCGCGTAGCCGGCGTCGTGCGCGACCACTTCAGCGAAGGTGCCGGCGGAACGCACAAGCGACGCGCCTGAAAGCGGAGCGATCTCGATGTTGTACACGAACGTGCCGACCGGTATCTTCCCGAGCGGGAGACGATTTCCGGGGGTCAGGGGCGCATTCTCGGAAACGATAAACGTACTGCCAACTCCCACCTCCTTCGGCACGATAACGTAGCGACGCGCACCGTCGCGGTAGAGTGCACGAGCGATGAACGCGCTGCGGAACGGATCATATTCGACGGTCTCAATCTTCGCCGGGATATTTTTCTTGTCGTACGTGAAATCAATCTCGCGCAAACGGCGCTTGTGCCCACCGCCCTGATGCCGCGTGGTGATGCGCCCGAAGGCGTTCCGGCCGCCCCGGCGTTTCTTCTTTGCGAGAAGCGGCTTGTGCGGAGAGTCGCCCGAAAGGAGCTCCTTGTACGGAAGCGTGGTCATGTGGCGGCGGCTCTTGGTGGTCGGTTTGTAGGATTTCATACAGAATATTATGCGAACTGGATCGTGTCGCCCGCGTTCAGATACACGTACGCTTTGCGGCGCGCCGCGCGCCGGCCTATGCCGCGCTTGGTGCGCATCATCTTGCGCTTCCCGGGAAGATTCACGATGCGGATCTTCTTCGGGTCGACGTTGTAGATCTCCTTGATGGCGCCCGCGATGGCGGCCTTCGTCGCGCGCGCGGGGATCGCAAACGCGTACACGCCCTTCTCGGTAGCGATGAGCGCCTTCTCAGAGAACCACGGAGCGCGGATGATCTCGTGCGCAACTCCCTCTGCGGTTGGCGCAGTGCGCGCGCGGCGGCGCGGCGCGATCTTCTTCTCTTTCTTCGTAGTGCCAAATAGTGCCATAACGATTTATTTAGACTTCGCCTGCCCTGAGTCTGCCAAACGGGCGCGGGAGAGAAGCGTCTTAAACGCCTCCTCCGGCTTCTCAATGATGAGGTACTTGTGGGAAAGCACGTCCACCGGATTGATGTTGCGCAGCTCCTCTGTCGCGACGTTGCCGAAATTGCTGAAGCTCTTGATCACGTTCGCGTCGTATGCGGAGAGCGCGAGAAGCGCGGCATTCTTTTTCTTCGCAGCAAGCCCGACAGCGTTCGCTCCCTCCGCGAGTGCCGCGAGCACCATCTTCGCGGCACGTGTCTTCGGCGACGTAAACGCGAACGTGTCCACGAGGATTATCTCGCCGTCTTTCGCCTTCCTTGAGAGCGCCGAGAGAAGGGCGCCAACGCGCATCTTCTTGTTTATCTTCTCGCTGTAGTCGCGGGTCGAGCGCGGACCGAAGGTGATGCCGCCGTGGCGCCAGATCGGCGAGCGGCTGGAGCCGTGGCGGGCTTGCCCGGTGCCTTTCTGCTTCCACGGCTTCTTGCCGCCGCCTGCAACCTCGGAACGATCCTTGGTGTGGGCGCGGTTCTGGCGCAGGTTCGCCTGCATTGCGGTCGTGACCTGGTGTACCAGGTCGCCTTTCCAGGACATGCCGAAGATGCTCTCCGGGAGCGCAATAGAGCCGACCTTCTTGCCGTCCATCGAGAAAATAGAATGTTCAAGCGAAGAGCCAGCGGGAGAAAAACCGGTAGTAGGACTCGGCCTAGCGGCCCGGAGCGCGACCGGTTTTTTTCCTGCTGGTGATTTCTCGACGATTTTTTTAGCGGTAGCCATATTATGCAGAAATTACTTCAAGCAGAGTGCCGCGGCGGCCCGGCACGGCGCCGCTGACGATAATCTCGCCCGCTTTCGCGTCGACGGCGAGCACTTTGAGATTCGTCACGGTCACGCGATCGCCGCCCATGCGGCCGGCCATGCGCATGCCCTTGGCGACTCTGCCGCCCGCGCGGCCGCCTGAGCCGCCGATAGAACCGGGGCTGCGCTCGGTATGCTTCTGGCCGTGCGAACGCGGGCCGCCGTGGAAGCCGTGGCGCTTCACTACGCCGGCGAAGCCCTTGCCCTTGGTGAGACCCGAGACCTGCACGACATCTCCCACTGCAAAAATATTTGCACTGATTTCATCTCCCACTGCCGCCTGCCCCTGCTCACTTTCGCCGGACAATCTAAACTCTTTGATTGCCTGAAATCCCCTGCCTTTGGTGTGTCCCAAGACTGGCTTGGTGATGTTTTTGATCTTACGCGCGCCTTGGCCGACCTGAATCGCCGCGTACCGATCCTTGCCCTCTTTCGCCTTGACCTGCGTAACGACGACCGGGTCGGCGGCAAGGATAGTTCCCGCGCGGGCACGACCATCCTCCCCGAACACTCGGGTCATTCCTTCTTTCTTGGCGAGAATGAATTTCATTAAAGCAAATCGCGCCACAGCAATCGCTTGGCGCGATTTGCTGGAGGTCCCTTAGGGGACATAGCGATCTCGCTACTCTACACGACCAGCTTAAAACACGCAACCGCCCTTACGAGCGGTTGCGTGTTTTCTTGGTCGTCTGCTTTAAACCATTTTTACATCGATCGTGACTCCCGAGGGGAGATTGAGGTTCGTGAGGGCCTCGATCACCTTCGGCGAGGGATTCAGGATATCGATGAGGCGCTTATGGATGCGCATCTCGAACTGCTCTCTAGCGTCCTTGTGGACAAAGGTGGAGCGGTTCACCGTCCAGCGCTTGATCTCGGTCGGGAGCGGGACCGGGCCAACGACGACGGCGTCGAAGCGAGCGGCGGTGTCCATGATCTGCTTCACCGAGAGATCAAGGATCTTGTGCTCGTAGGCGCGGACGCGGATACGGAGCTTGTGTTCCGCAGCCGGGGCGACCGGAGCGGCCTTCTTCTTCGGCACCGTCTTCTTCGCTACAGCCTCTGTCGTCTTCTTAACGGCGTGCTTGGCCGGCCTCTTCGCTTTAGTCGCAGTCTCGGGCATTGTAGTGATTACGCCGTAATTTTCGTCACCACTCCTGCACCAACGGTCTTCCCGCCTTCGCGGATAGCAAAGCGCTGTTGCTCTTCGAGCGCGACCGGCGCGACGAGCTTGACCTTGAAGGTAACCGTGTCGCCCGGCATCACCATTTCCTTGCCCTCCGGAAGGGTCACTTCGCCCGTGATGTCCGTCGTGCGGATATAGAACTGCGGCTTGTAGCCGGAGAAGAATGGCGTGTGGCGGCCGCCCTCGTCCTTGCCGATGATGTAGACCTCTGCATCAAAGTCGGTGTGCGGCGTGACCGATCCGCTCTTCGCGAGGACCTGTCCGCGATGCACGTCTTCTTTCTTAGTACCGCGGAGCAGAATGCCGGCGTTGTCGCCTGCCTGGCCCTCCTGAAGCTGCTTATTGAACATTTCGATGCCGGTGACAGTCGTCTTCGCCGTCGGCTTGATGCCGACGATCTCGACTTCCTCGCCGACTTTGACTGCTCCGCGCTCAATGCGGCCGGTGACCACCGTCCCGCGGCCCTCGATCGAGAAGATGTCCTCGATCGGCATCAGAAACGGCTTAGAGAGTTCGCGCTCGGGCATGTCGAAGTACGTGTCCATCGTGTCGACGAGCTCCTTCACCTTGAGGGCATACTCCTCGGTCGCCGCTTTCGACTCGAGCGCCTTGAGGCCCGAACCGCGGATAATCGGCGTATTCGCGCCGTCGTAGCCCTGCTTGCCGAGAAGCTCGCGGATCTCCTCTTCGACGAGGTCGATGAGGTCGGCCTCGGCGACCATGTCCACCTTGTTGAGGAAGACGATGAGCTTCTTGAGGCCCACTTGCTTGGCAAGGAGGATGTGCTCGCGCGTCTGGGGCATCACGCCGTCGGTGGCGGCGACCACAAGGACAGCGCCGTCCATCTGGGCGGCACCCGTGATCATGTTCTTGATGTAGTCGGCGTGTCCCGGCGCATCGATGTGTGCGTAGTGGCGGCTCGGCGTCTCGTACTCAGAGTGGTGAAGCGCGATGGTAATGCCGCGTGCCTTCTCCTCCGGCGCGCTGTCGATCTTGTCGACGCCCTCAACGCGTGCACTGTAGCCCTCTCCGGTAAGCATGGAGAGAACGTGGAGGATACCGGCGGTGAGTGTCGTCTTGCCGTGGTCAACGTGGCCGATGGTGCCCACGTTCATGTGCGGCTTACTGCGATTAAATTCTGCCATAGTAATTATCGATAATATTCTAATAAATCACGAATATTCCGACGCCTGTCTGCGCAGGCAGGTGAGTCGGAACAAACTCCTAAGCTTGCCGACTCACAAAAAGCAGACAAGCCAAAGAGCGACGCCAAGATGCGTTAGGAGCACTATACGAGAAGGCTTCGGGAAATGCAACTCGCCACGGGGATAAAATAGAGTGGAAGATTACTTCCTACTCGCGATGATGTCTTGGGCGATATTGTTCGGGACAGTGTCGTAGTGGTCGAATTCCATGGTCATCGAGCCGCGGCCTTTTGTTAGATACGGTAAATCCAACTGTGCGGCCCGCAAGTGAGAAATAGCGCGGTCGAGGCGTCGAGCCAACGGAAAATAATCCGATACTGTCGATTGATCCTGAAACTCCAAAGTTCGCGCTGTTTCGGATGCAACTTTTCGGTATGCAGTGACGGATGGTAAGGATTCTCGCTGAACAATATCCATTTCTTATGTGCTTGCTTCCGCACTGCGGCGGGCAATTCGGCAAAACGCCTTTCGAATTCAAAAGTGGTCTCGACCGCGATCATGCGGCGCGAATTTTGCTGGGCATATGTACCCGGTGACTACGCCCAGCGTGGTAGTCGGCTTCGGCACGTGTCACACTCGCGAGGAACTCCGGATTGAATAAACCAAAGGAAGCTGCGAGTCGCTCCAAGCGGTCGGCGTCAAGCTCAAGCACAAGCTTATGGCTCTTCGAATTTTTCGAACGAATGGTGGCAGCAATGCGGTTCATGTCCACAGTATAACACGCCTTCATGAATTAAAGAAAATCGCCCAGGATTGATGAGTACGGCGTATCGGCCAAATTACTTCCTACTCGCGATGATGTCTTGGGCGATATTGTTCGGGACAGTGTCGTAGTGGTCGAATTCCATGGTCATCGAGCCGCGGCCTTCGGTCATGGAGCGGAGTGTGGTGGTGTAGCCGAACATCTCCGAGAGCGGCACCTTTGCATGCACGACCTTGTTCATCCCGCGCTCTTCCATTCCTTCTATCTGCGCGCGCTTCCCGGAGAGGTTACCGGTGATGTCGCCCATGAACTGGTCCGGCACGACGACCTCGACGCGCATAATCGGCTCGAGAATGACCGGCTTCGCTTTCTGCGCCGCTTCCTGAAAGGCCATCGACGCGGCGATCTTGAAGGCGATTTCGGATGAGTCGACGTCGTGGTAGCTGCCGTCATAGAGGTCGACCGAGATGTCGACCATCGGGAAGCCGGCCAGATATCCGCGCGACATCGCCTCGCGCACGCCCTTCTCCACCGCCGGAATATATTCCTGCGGGACGACACCGCCCTTGATGTTGTTGACGAATTCGAAATGATCCTCGCGAGTAACGTTCTTCGCCACTTTCGCTTCCGGATCGACCGGCTCCATCTTCTTCATCTTGATCTTCACGTGGCCGTACTGACCGCGGCCGCCGGTCTGCTTGATGTACTTCCCTTCGGCCTCCGAGGAGCCGAGAATCGTCTCGCGATACGCCACTTGCGGCTTGCCCACGTCCGCGACGACGTTGAATTCGCGCTTCATGCGGTCAACGAGAATTTCAAGGTGCAGCTCACCCATGCCGGAAATGATGGTCTCGTTCGTCTCCTCGTCGGTCTTGATGCGGAAGGTCGGGTCCTCGTCGCTAAGCTTCCTGAGCGCGATGCCCATCTTCTCCTGGTCGGCCTTTGTCGAGGGCTCGATGCGGAGGCTGACAACTGGTTCGGGGAATTTGATCTGCTCAAGCACGATAGGGCTCGCCTCGTCGCAGAGCGTGTGCGAGGTCTTCGTATCCTTCAGTCCCACCGCGGCGGCGATCTCCCCGGTGAACACCTTTTCGACTTCTTCGCGCTTGTCGGCCTGGAGCCGGACGATGCGGCCAACGCGCTCCTTCGAGCCGGTCGTCGAGTTGTAGACGTAGGAACCGGCGGTGAGGGTACCCGAATACACGCGGAAGAAGGTCAGCGCGCCGACGAAAGGATCGGTCTGGAGTTTGAACGCGAGCGCACAGAACGGCTCGTCGTCGGAGGCGTGGCGCTCGATCGGCTCGCCGGTTTTCGGGTTCGTGCCGGTTGCGGGCGGCAGGTCCAAGGGCGACGGTAGATAGTCGACGACCGCGTCGAGCACGAGCTGTACTCCCTTGTTCTTGAGCGCGCTCCCGCAGTAGACGGGGAAGATTTCGTTATTGACGACCGCCTTGCGCAGGATCGCTTTCAATTCTTCAACGCTCGGCTCTTTGCCCTCGAGATAGGCGCTCATCGCTTTGTCATCCTGCTCGACGATGCGCTCGATAAGATCGGCGCGATACTTCTTCGCATCTTCGAGAAGGTTCGCCGGAATCTCGCCCTCAATCACCTCCTCACCCATATTCCCAGAGAAGGTATACGCCTTCATCGCGAGCAAGTCGACGACGCCCTCATGCGCGCTCTCCTCGCCGATGGGGATCTGCATGCGGATGGCCTTTTTCGAGAGACGATCAAGGATGCTCGCGTAGGAGCGCTCGAAGGAGGCGCCGACGCGATCGAGCTTATTGATGAAACAGACGCGCGGTACCTGCGCCTCATCCGCATAGCGCCAGTTGGTCTCGGACTGAGGCTCTACCCCCGCCACCCCGTCGAAGACGACGATCGCGCCGTCAAGCACGCGCATCGAGCGCTTCACCTCGGCGGTGAAGTCGATGTGGCCGGGAGTGTCGATGATATTGAAGCGAAATTTCTTGGTCGTATCCTTCTTGTCGGACTCGCCGGTCTTTGTCCAGAAACAGGTGATGGCGGCGGCGGTGATGGTGATGCCGCGCTCGCGCTCCTGCTCCATCCAGTCGGTCGTTGTCTCGCCCTCATGCACCTCGCCGATCTTGTGCTGGCTACCCGTATAGAAAAGCACGCGCTCGCTGGTCGTCGTCTTGCCCGCGTCGATATGCGCGATGATGCCGAAATTGCGTACTTTCTCTAACGGATAGTCTCTGTTCATAAAGTTTCTAAAAAATAATCCGCCAGCTGGCGGACGCCGAAGCGTTATCAACAGAATAGCCGAAATGAGAGAAATTGCAAAGTGCAGGTATGCGCAGTAAGATTTAAGAGGAGTTCAAACGAGGAAAAAAGATGGGGAGACTGAAACCAGATTCTGTCGAGCACATGCTTGGAAGAGCTGATTACTTTGCAGGGCTGGTAACGGAAACGTCTGATCCAGTGTACTGGCCACCGGAAAGGATCCGAGAGGCACTCGCGGTATTGCGCCCTGCACGGGACCTCAGGCATGCGACATACGCAACAGCTTGTGCCGCGGCCGAATGTGTAGAGTTCAAGGCAGCGTATTGAAGCCTCGCTTCTCCCATTAACCAAAAAACCCGCGTTCCGCGGGTTTTACATTATTCAAAATCCCTCGACGTCGCCAGGGATGATTTTGTAAACAAAATCACCACGCGAAGTGGGCGAAGGCCTTGTTGGCGTCGGCCATGCGGTGCATCATTTGCCTTGCAACAATTTCAAAAATTCATCCGCTGATATTTTCGCCTGCCTAAGAATGCTGGCCAAGTCCTTGCGTGATATATCGCGCGAATGACGCGGCACCGTTGCAAATCGTGTCGGATCAGCGGCGTGCCGTAGAAATACGTGACTTCCCTTCTGTCTAATAATCGTGAACCCCGCCTTAAGGAGCGCGGCGATGATTGTCGCCGCACGAAGCATCGGCAAAATGCTCATGCGTATACGGTAACTGGACCGGCTATTCTTGCAGTTTTACCCTTTCCGGTTATGTGTCCTTCATCATCAATAACTATTTTTCCGTCATCGAATGCAATTTCGCACAGTCCTTCAATAAGGTCATTCGCCATGTATTTTGCGTCAGCAAGAGTGGAACCTTGCGTCATTGTTTTTTGAAAGCTTGGGACTTCTACAAGATATAATTTGTCAGACCGGTCATACCATATGAGCGCATTAAAAATGCCATATTTAGTCTTGATAAGATATTTCCTTTTCATCCGCCAAGTATAGCACAACGGCCAATTTTGATTACTACCAAGTGAGTGAGCGAAAAGAAATTCCTATTTCACTTTTCGAACGAACGCGGGGAGGAAGCTTTGTCCTCAAAGCTTACCACGCGAAGTGGGCGAAGGCCTTGTTCGCATCCGCCATGCGGTGCATCTCGTCCTTCTTCTTAATTGCATCGCCCTCGTTCTTGGCGGCGAGGAGGAGCTCGGCGGCGAGCTTCTCCGCCATCGGCTTCCCTTTCTTCGCGCGTGCCGCGGTAATCAACCAGCGGAAGGAGAGAGCGAGGCGCCGATTCTGCGGCACTTCCCGCGGCACCTGGTAGTTCGCCCCGCCGACGCGTCGCGAGCGGACCTCCATCAGGGGCGAAACGTTGCGCAGCGCCGCTTCGAAGGTCTCGAGCGGGTCGGCGCCGCCTTCTTTAACCGCGGCGAGCGCGTCGTAGACAACCGCGCGGGCGGTGTCCTTCTTCCCGTCCCACATGACCGCATTGATAAAGCGGGTGAGCGTCTCCGAGCCGTAGGTGAGGTCGGGGCGCCAGGTACGCTTCTTTTTAAGGGGTCGGCGCATGTTATTTTGCCGACGGGCGCTTCGCGCCGTAGCGCGAGCGGGCGGTGCGGCGCTTCTCGAGACCGCTTGTGTCGAGCTTGCCGCGCACGATGGTGTACTGCACGCCGATGTCCTTCACCCTGCCGCCGCGAAGCATCACGACCGAGTGTTCCTGGAGATTGTGCCCCTCGCCGGGAATGTAGGCGGTGACTTCCATCCCGTTGGTGAGGCGGACGCGGGCGATCTTGCGGATGGCGGAGTTCGGCTTCCTCGGAGTCTTGGTAGTCACCTTGGTGCATACGCCACGCTTAAAAGGCGAAGGATAGTAGGTCGGACGATTCGCGAGCGCATTAAAACCGCGGGCCAAGGCGGGCACGCTCGTCTTCGACGATTTCGACTTTCGCCCCCTCTTGGAGAGCTGGTTGATGGTGGACATTTAGAAAAAGAAGACCCGAGGTGGGTCACAAGCAATATAAAGGAATGGTGAGAGGAATGCAACTTGGGCAGGCCGTAGGGAAAGTGGTTTGAATCTTTCCCGCATTTTCCTACAGACTACAATCTACTCCCTACAAACTATTTTCATCGATCGGCTCGCGGTAAGGGTCGGACGAGTACGCTCTTGGGAGCGCGGGGTTCGCGGGCGTGACGGGAATCGCGGCGGGGCGGGGCGGGGCGGGAGGTTCTGTCTGCAGTATAGGAGGGGCGAATCGCGGTTCCGGAATCCGCGGCGGGACCTTGTTGAACTCGATATGCGGCTCCTCGTGATCCTCGAGCAGCCGGTCGCTCTCCATCGACCTCGGAGTTGGGGAGGTCTGACCTTCCCCACTACTCACGGGAGGTTGCGGGGGTTGCGGAATGTAGCGCGGCGCTGGCGCGCTCATCGCCCGCGGCGCCGAGGGCGGTGCCGCGCCCCTCCGCTCCTCTTCCCGCAGCGGTACGAAGATCTGAGCATTGACATCCTGCACGATGCCGTCGACGGTCTCCCGGTCGAGATGTGCCTCCTCGGCAAGCGCCTGAACGAACTCGTCCGGGTTCTCGACACCCATCAGGAGCAACATTATTTCTCGCTCGAGCACGCCGCCCTGATCGATGCGCAAACCGTACTTGGTCATCATATTCCTTGCGACTGCCGTATATCTCCCCTGCGTGAGATATGTGCGTATCACCGGCGGCAAGGTCTGCATCACTTGCTTGACATCATCCTCTAGATTTTGGTTTTGTGGATCCATACGTAATGTATCTCCGATTACGGCTTTGGGGCTGCGGGTGCAGATGTCTTAGCTCTATCCTCTGCCTCTTTTTCCTCCCGCGCCATCTCCTTAATAAGTTCCTCCAATTTGTCTTTATTGGGTTTCGAGGTCCTGATTTTCTTAGCCGCCTCCGAACCGCCCGGACCAAATAGTGCCCAACCTGCTAGCGAGCCTTCGATATTCTTGGCGTACTGCTCGCGACGGGCTTTTGCGCCAGCGGGCCTGACCTCGCTTTCTTTCTTCGCCTCGATACTTTTTTCAACATTCGTTTTTGCTTCCGTTGCTTTTGAAAGTTCTTCTTCGGTCTTCGTAACCTTCTCAAGCGCTCTCACGACACCGGCTTCAGCAGCCATAAGCTTTTCTTGATTTTTCGGGTCTGTGTCCCAATAACGATCCCCCCTCTTTTCTTCCGCAATACGGTCGCGCTCTTTGGTCGCCGTATCGTGCTCGCTCTTTGCCATATCATGCGAGCCTTGTGCCGTTGTCCGCTTTATTTCTGCATCCTTTATGGCCTTATCCTCTTCCCTCGTATTCTCTGTACGCGCCGTCTCGCGTCCTGTAAGAGATTTTGCGTACTCTTCGTGTCCCTTAACAGACTTTTCCTGTCGCGCTCGATATCCGCCCTTCTGCGCTGCTCCAGCGTCAACACCGCCGTATGGCAGTTTCCCTAGTACTCCTGTACCGCGCACGTCAAAACTCGCTTTCGCTCCACGATCGAATGTGCTGGCCAGCAAGCGTCCTCTCTTAGTTTCGCCCCAGCTGCTTGAACGAACCTTGCGCGAGAGATACTGCGACCCTGCTCCCACCGTAGAGCGCATGCCAAAAGCGGTCGCGCCGAACGTGAGCTTGCCGGCAAGCTTCGTCGCTCCGGCGGCGCCGAAGGCGGAGATCTTTTTCGAGACGATAACGACCGCGAGGAGGAGTCCCATCGCGACGAGGAAGGAGAGCATCAGACTCGCGAAGCCAGTCAGATCGTTACCGCCCACAAATCCTGTCCAATCTTTCGTACACGTTGCGCCCGGAGTGGACGGGGCGCAAATGCCGGTTAAGAAATTGACATCGGTGATGACCGCGAGCGCGATGTAAAGCAGGAGGAGGAGTACCGGCGCGGTGATGGTCT
Organism: Candidatus Kaiserbacteria bacterium; assembly: GCA_016217905.1. Lineage (GTDB taxonomy): Bacteria > Patescibacteriota > Minisyncoccia > Phycocordibacterales > Phycocordibacteraceae > C7867-001. Next base: position 46,193 of record JACRFL010000002.1, read on the forward strand.
GTTCAAAGAGCGTGCTCCACCACTTCCCTGCCGAGCTCGCGAGCTTGGGCACCGCGAGCCCGGCGAAGCCGATGGGCGCGATAATAATAAGGAAGAGGAGTATGACAAACCGCGCGATGAGCACGAACGCGAGCGAGAACATCACGAATGCCGTGATCAGGAAGAGAATGGTGCCCATAAAGCCGATAATCCAGGAGTTTCCCGATGTGAATACCCCTGTATTCACCCTCCCTTGGCCGTAGATACTTTGTAGCCCAATCTGGTCCATAATCTTGTTTGAAATACCTTCGTTTTCGGGCGAGGTATTTAACTTGGCTAAAAAGTCGGGGGTCACCGGGTTACCGCCGTTAATCTGGGTGAAAAATTGCGTCGCGAAGAGGTTCCCGGTGTCGATAACCGCCTCGGCAAAAAAGAGCGAGAAGTTGAGGAAGACCGCGGCGACCAAGAGCATCGGGAGCATCTTCTTCCCGTAGCCGAGCCGTTCGGTGTTGAGAATGATGGAGATGCCGACCGCGAGGAAGCCGAAGATGAGCACGATGTTGCCGATGTCGCGCAGGATTCTCCAGGTGACGCCGACGGCGGAGAGCTTGTTCACGTAGTCCCCCATCGTGACGACGGTGAAGTACACCGCGTAATCGAGCGTCATAGCCGCGACACCGACGAGCCACGCGAAGAGGCTCATGATCCAGGTCATAATTTTACCGAACCCCTCGCCAAGATCGCTGCTCGGCGGGAGCGTGCTCGGCGTTCCGGCGGCGGGGTTACTCTGGCTCACGTAATTCTCCGAAGTTACGCAGGTGCCATCTACCTGGTAGACCCCGCCACCGGAGCCCGGTGCGCCCAGATCGCACGCCTGCCCGGGCCGGGGCTCGGCATGCGCGACGGGAGTACCCACGCCCGCCGCACCGACGAGGAGCACAAGAGCGACGAACGATGATGATAAGAAGCGCCGCATATTTAAGGACCCCCGCCCCCGCCACCAAACGGCGTACAGACCGAGATCTTGAGCGCTTGCGCGTTCGTGCTGATGAGGTTCATTCGGTCAACCAAGGTACCCCCCGAGACCACGAGCGAGCCCGAGGGACTCGCGGTCGCTTGGCCCGTCGACTGCGCTTCTTGCGTCGCGCTCGCAATATCGGCCGGAGTGGGCGGTGCGCTCTGGAGCTCCAGAACATCGGCGCCGAGAGTGTTCGTCGCCGCCTGGACCCGTTGCAGGTTCGCGGTGGCGGTGGCGGCTACTGTCGAAGCGGCAGAGACTTGGGTGAGGACAGGAGCCACCCCGCTCGCGAGTGCCGCCCGTGCCGCGCTCGCTTGCGCCCTTGCGGTGCTTGCGAAAGCCGGATCCGCGCTCGCGGCTTGCGCGGCGGCGGTGCAGAAATCCGCCAAGTCGGTAACGTTGGTCGACGCCACGTCCGCCGAGGCGGCGACGGTGTTCCAGGCCGTTTTGTATTGGTTTACGCGGTTTGACGCGCTTGAGACCAGTGTCGCCGTGCTCGCCGCGGCACCCTGAAGCACGGCGGATTCGACTCCCGCGGAAGACCCTGCCTGAAATGCGGGAGAACTCCCGGCATCAATGAGGCCGCCGGACCCGCGACCGCCAAGGACGTCCTTCGCGAGATTGATAGTGCCCATGATAGTGGCGATACTGCCTAAAAGCTGACCGAATTGCGTGCCGATATTCCCGATCTGGACGAGCTTATCCTGGCCGCCGCCGAGCGCATGATTAAGGCCAGCCGTAATGGTCGACGCCGGCGTCCTGATGGTGCCCGGGGTGCCGTCTTTGTTTGTGCACGGGTCCCCGGGAGCAGTGCCCGGACCTCCGCTCACATACGCTCCGGTCGTCTCGTCTATGTTGGCTCCATCGCTGCCGGGGCGCTCCGGGCCGCACCACGAGAGGAAGCCTTGGCCCCAATTGAGCTCCGCAAGCCGCGCGGCGGTCGCCCCCGCGACGAGATTCGCGAGCTGGCTCTGCGAACTCTGGTAGAGGGTATAGGGATTGTTCTGCGGCTCGGTTGTAAGCGCGAACCACGCGCGCGCGCCCCCCTGTGACCAGTCCCCATTGAGAAACCCGTTTACATTCGGCGACGCGAGATTAAGCGTGTTTCGATTCGCGGCCAAGAACCCGGCAGCGCTCGTGTTCTGGACGTAGTTCCTTTGCAATGACGAGGAGATCGATGAGGCGAAGGGCGAAGTTGAATTCCGCCCGAATTGGGCGATGAAGGCGAATGCCTTCGCGTCTCCGACCTTCCGCTGATTTTCCTGCAAATTCTGCACGAATTGCGTAGAACCGGTCCCGTTTGCGTTGGGCTTAGTGACAAACGCTATGACGCCGGCGGTGAGCGCCTTCAGCAGGAGGCCCGACTTGATAAAGGCAATCGGCGCAAGCACGTAGTCGTTGACCTGCTTCGCGACGGTTGCGAGGGTGGTTATTGGATCCGCGATGGCGGAAATGCCGGTTGCTACGGCGGTTATGGTCTCTTGAACCCAACCAACAGCATCGCCCACAACCACAACTGGAATTGCATGCGCTCTCTGCGGCGCAACAAGAAATGCGGAAGGCGCGAGAAGCGCGACTGTGAGAACTGTCGCGAGTATTGAAGCAAGAGGGCGCGTACTCATGGAGTCTTGGTCGTCCTGGCCTGCTGCTTATCCTCGACATTCTTCATGATATTCACGAAGGAGGCGCCCGGCGCTCCGGCAGAGAGAGAGACGCCAGTCGCCGCGTATATCTCGCGGATATGCAGAAACGCCGTTGCGAGAGACTGCGCGGCGTCCGGGTACTGTTCGAGCGCGACGATAGTCGCCAGCGGGTCGTCGTTCACGCGCGCGAAGTCAGACGTTATCCCGCTTATCCGAATCATGGTATTTACAAGCAGGAGGTCGTCTGCGGCGAGCTCCTGCGGCACAGGGAGCATCGCGAGCCCCGCCGCGGCATCCCGATACGCCTTCGCTATCGAGGCGATGGATGAAAACGCCGTCGCATCATTTTTCTCAAGCGCGTCCTTCAGATATTCGACCTCGCTTTTCGAAGTATCGGGTCTGTTCTTCGCGAACACCGCCTCGGCGCTTGTCGCAAACGCCGTGAGAGCGTCTCTTCCCGAGCCGGAGACGGTGATATCCTTCGCGGATTTGTAATCGGGAGCAATGGCCACCATTGATGAGATCGACCGTATGCTTTCATTCGCGATATTCCGCATGTCCGCTTCGGAGAGATCCGCGCCGCCGGCAGCCTGTCTCGCCGCGAGATAGAGCGAGAGGAAGCTTTTCGTAAAGGCGTTCGTGAGCGTCCCCTCCGCCGGGGCGGGCGGAAGGCCGTCTGCGTCAGGGGCGGACGGCGACGAGGTTGCGACAGCAATGTCGGCGATCGCCTTCGGCACGACGAGCCCCTTCGCGACCGCCTGGCCGTCGGTCATGCCGAGACTGAAGGTGTCGACGATGTTCGGAGAAGTGCCGTAAAGCGCCTCTTCCCAGTCGGGGAGGCCGTCGCCGTCTGAATCTTTCACCGCTATCGCCTGTAAGAGCGCCGTCTCGGTAGAGGCCTCGGCGACCGAGGGCGACTCGATGCCGCGCGCGAGCAGATACGCTCCGGCAACCAACACTGCCGAGAAAAGAGTTGCGGCCAAGACTCGCCAGTTTCGTAGAATCTGCCCCATAGTATTCATAGGGAAGTATAGCAGCCGCACCCACACGGAGAAGTAGTTGTCTACACTAAGTGGTGCATGAGGGCAAGCCATGCAGAGAGCGGCAGGTCCTCGGCGCGGGCTTTTTCGGGAATATTTCCTTGCGGAAGACTCGCTTCCGCAAAGTTTTTCCGCACGAATTTCCGTTTATGCGCGAAGCCGGCGTGCAGAAGCGCGAAAAATCGTTTTTCTTCGGCGCGCGTAGTGAAATTCTTACGAGAAATATCGCGAACGGTGAGCACGGCAGAATCTACCTTGGGTGCGGGTGCAAAAGCGCCGCGCGGAACGGTGAATTCGTATTTCGGTGTGCCATAGGCCTTTACGGAGAGTGATAAAATGCTTTCTTTTTTTGAGCGGACAATACGCTCGGCGACCTCCTTCTGCACAAGAAGCGTCATCGCGCTCGGCTGATTGTCCGATTCGAGAAACATGCGGAATATCTCACCCGTAAGATAGTATGGAATATTCGCCACGAGAGAGTACCTCTTCGGAAGAGCGGAAATATCAAATGTGCGGATATCACCGTGGACGAGCTCGAGATGGTCGCTTGCGATTTCATTTTTAAAAGCAATCTGCAGCTTTTCAAAAAGGTCGCGATCCGCCTCAACGGCAATCACCTTCCCCGCCAGTTTCAATAATTCCTTCGTGAGCATTCCCGTTCCGGGACCGATTTCTAACACGGCCGAGTTCGGCGCGAGTTTAGCCGTGAGTGTGATACGCTCCGCAATGCGCGCGTGCATCAGGAAGTTCTGCCCTAAAGATTTTTTAGCACCCATATGATGTATAATTCTATACTACCTATGAACAATAACCGTATTACAGGAATTTCTAAATAAGGGGCATGCGGGATGGAAGGGTTTGCCGGAACACAAGAGACGACACATCGAAACCGCTCTTAAAGAACACTTCGGCATCACCGAACCGGAAGAAGAGGCTGTCTAGGCCTCAATTACCTCCTCCCCATTCGTCTCGTCGTAGAGCACGAGCGCGCTGTCGATGTCGGAGAGAAACGACGACGGCTCTGCGAAACAGTCGCTGCCGTAGATCTTGCGTACGCGCGCGAGAGTGAGGATAAGCCGCTCTTTCGCACGCGTCATCGCGACGTAGAAGAGCCGCCGCTCCTCCTCTTCGTCGCGGTCATCGTCGCCGCCCACTCCTTCGTGCGGGAAAAGCCCCTCTTCCATGCCGGCGACGAACACCGTATCGAACTCGAGTCCCTTCGCTGCGTGGACGGTCATGAGGGTGACGCCCGTCTTCCCGTTTTGATCCATCTCGTCCTGGTCGCTCGCAAGCGCCGCCTCTGCGAGGAAGGCAGCGATGCCTTCCTTGCCGGGCGTGGCATCGTGCCGCGCGGCGACAGACGCGAGCTCTTCGACGTTCTCGAACCGTCCGCGGTCCTCTTCGTTCCCCTCGTCGAGAAGCGCGCGACGCATGCCGCTTTTCTCGATGACGAGCTTCACGAACTCGGAGGGAGTGAGCGTGTCGGCCACTTGAGAAAGCTCGGCAACAGCGCGCTCGAATTGCTCCACTTTCGCCAATTCGCCGGCGCGCAATTGCTCCCGCTGCCCTGCGGCGAGCTTGCCGAGCGTCACCTTGCCGATGCCGCGCGGCGGCGCAGAGGCCGCGCGGAGCTTGTCGACCTCTCTTGAGAGGTCCGTCGCGAGGCGCATCCACGCGAGCGCGTCCTTCACCTCTCTGCGCGAGAAAAAGCGCGTGCCGAGAAGCCGGTACGGCACGCCCGCGCGCAAGAGTCCTTCTTCGAGGGCGCGGGATTGAAAATTCGTACGGAAAAGTATGGCTATTTCTCCGAGTTTCGCCCCTTGTCTCATCAATTCCCGTATCTTCGCGGAGATCCAGCGCGCCTCGTCCTCGGCGCTCCGCGCGATATGAACAACAATGGGTTCACCCGCTTCCCGCTCGGTCGTCGAGTTTTTCTCTTTGCGATTTTTATTTTTCTCGATGACCGCGTTCGCCGCATCGACGAGATTTTTCGTCGAGCGATAATTGCGCTCAAGAATAATCGTCTGCGATTCCGGGTATCTTTTTTCAAAGTCTAAAATGTTCTCCATCTTGGCTCCTCTCCATCCGTAAATTGCCTGATCTCCATCTCCCACGACAAAAAGATTTTTGTGTTTCGCCGCGAGAAGACTTGCGAGTCTTTCTTGCAATTCGTTCGTATCCTGGTACTCGTCGATGTGTATGTAGCGCCAGCGATCCTGCGCTCTCTCGCGAATGTCGGGGTGCTCTTCAAGGAGGCGCACGGGGAGCGCGATGAGGTCGTCGAAGTCGAGCGCCTTCTCTGCCGCGAGCATTTTCTCGTAACGGAGCCAGGCCTCCGCGGCGACGCGCGCGCCAAAGCTGTTCTTCGCATATTTCTCATAAAACTCGTGCGCGCGCATGCCCTCCCCTTTCGCCCGCGAAATGCGGCCGAGGATGGCACGTGGCGAGAGCTCTTTGGCCCCCACGTCGAGCGCCTTCAGCGCGGCGGCGACCGCTCTCTCCGAATCGTCGCGGTCGTACACGCTGAAGAAGCGCGGGACGCCGATGACCTTCCCATAGCTCTCCAGCAGCTCGCGCCCGAGTCCGTGGAACGTCGCCAGAAACGGAGACGAGCCCGGGCTATCGTCGCCGAGCATCGCACGGACGCGCTCGCGCATCTCGCGGGCGGCTTTATTGGTGAAAGTAACGGCAAGGATCTCCTCGGCGTGGACGCCGCTCCGTATGAGGTGGTAGACCCGCGTCGTGAGCACGCGCGTTTTCCCGGCTCCGGCGCCGGCGAGGACGGACACGGGTCCGTCGAGGGCCACGATCGCGCGCTTCTGTGCTTCGTTCAATCCGTCGAGATAGTTCACCGTCCGAATATAGCGCACAAACCGCTCTCCACAGGCACCGGGGAGGGCGATTGACTGTCCGCCCCCCTTGGCTATACTCGAGGTATCGGCTGTATGGAGGTACTCAAGGAATGGCTTATATAAGCCATTTTTGTATTAGGAAGACCCACCGAAATCCCTGTTTCCCTTATCGACTCGAATAAACATCTTTCCGACCCGATGCCGCAGGGCACGAGGCTGGATACATACAAAACAGCCCGACAGCTCGCGCTGCTTGCGCTGGGGTTTGCGGTCGGCGTGATCGCTTCTTCTTTTATACCCGACAAGGCGCGCGCCTTCTGGCCTTTTTCTACAAACGCGGATGCCGCCACTGTGGCGAGCTTCCCGCACCAGTCGAGTTCGGAGATCTACGTACGGGCCGCGGTCAATATCGATCCGAATCCGAACAAGGGCCTTAGCGGCATCCAGACGAGCGGCGGTCGCGCGCTGCTTGCGTATGGCGGCCCTTCCGGAACGATAGCCGACGTCGCGGGCAGAGCATCGTCCGACCGCATCTCCGTGTACGTCGTGCGCGAAGGCGACACGCTCTCGGACATTGCGAACATGTTCGGCGTCTCGGTGAACACCCTCTTCTGGGCGAACGACCTCAAGAGCGTCCGCGACGTGCACCCCGGCGATACGCTCGTCATCCTTCCCGTCTCGGGTGTCGAGCATGTCGTCAAGAAAGGCGATACGCTCAAGTCGATTGCAAAGAAATACAGCGCCGACGCGGACGACATCGCCCAGTTTAACGGCCTCGACCCTGATGCGGCGCTTGAGGTCGGTTCGACCATCATCGTCCCCGGCGGCGAGATCGTATCGCCCGCGCCGCGCTCCTCCTCTCCCTCCTCCGTCCGCGAACCGTACCTGGGCGGCGGCGGCTCCGTTCGACCAGGCTACTATGGCAACACGGTCGAGGGCGGCGTCATCACGCAGGGTATTCATGGCTGGAACGCGGTGGACATCGGAGCGGCACGCGGCACGCCGATATACGCGGCCGCGGACGGTATCGTCACCGTGGCACGCAGCAACGGCGCCTGGAACGGCGGCTACGGCAACTACGTGGTCATCACGCACGGCAACGGCACGCAGACGCTCTACTCGCACATGAGAAACGCGGTCGTTTCGTCCGGTCAGACGGTGTCGTCGGGACAGATCATCGGGTACGTCGGATCGACCGGCCTCTCCACCGGCGCGCATCTCCACTTCGAAGTGCGCGGCGCGGCTAATCCGTTCCGCAATTGCCGCGTCGGCAGTGTGTGCTCGCCGCAATAATTTCTATACAACGGAGGATCCCCCCTGGCGGCGCGATTGTGCACCGGCTTATTCGAATCCGAAGAGGCCTCGCGGACGGTACTGGAGCGCCTCGTGCACAAAGGAGGGCGTAACAACATCGGCGCCGCATAGGTCGGCGATGGTGCGTGCGACGCGCATGGTGCGGTGGAAACTCCTCGGCGAGAGCGAGAGACGGGCGGCCGCCGAGGTGAGAGCTTCTTTTGCGGCTGTAGTGAAGCCGCTCTTTTCATCGAGCTCCCTGCCCGAAAGCGCCGCATTCGTCGCGCCCGGTCTCCCGGCGCGCTTCTGCGCCCTCGCGCGCGCCGCGACGACGCGCGCCCGCACCGCCTCGGAGGCTTCGCCGCTGCCGAGCTTCGCGAGTGTGTCGTGCGGGACGAGCGGCACCTCGATCCAGAGGTCGAGCCGGTCGACGATGGGGCGCGAAATGCGGCGCGCCTGTTTCGCCGCGGCGCGCAGCGCGACGCGCGCGTCGTTGGACAGGGTGTCCGCGGGATTCATCGCCGCGACGATCATGCAGTCGGCCGGGAACGTGATCGTCGCACGCGCACGTGACACCGTAACGATGCGGTCCTCGAGCGGCTGCCGGAGCGCCTCGAGCGTCCGCGAGTCGAACTCGGGAAATTCGTCCAGAAAAAGGACGCCCTTGTGCGCGAGCGTCACCTCCCCCGCCTTGGGGAAGGTGCCCCCGCCGACGATAGCGACATGCGATATCGAATGGTGCGGAGCGCGAAACGGCGGCCAGTGAACCGCCTCTCCTCCCTGCAGGAGCCCGGCGGTCGAGTGTATCGCGGTCACTTCGAGCACCTCGTCGTCGGAGAGCGGCGGGAGGATGCCGGCGAGCGCGCGGGCGAGCATCGTCTTCCCCGTTCCCGGCGGACCGTAGAAAACGATGTTGTGCCGCCCCGCCGCGGCAATTTCCAAAGCACGCTTCGCGCTCTCCTGTCCTTTGATATCGCTAAGGTCGATCGCGGGTGGCGGCAGTTCTGCTCGGCGATCGCGCAAGAGGCGCGGAAGCGGCCTCTCGCCCTTCATATGATGTAGCAGTTCGGCGAGCGATGTCGGCGCATAGACAGCAACGCCCTCGGCGAGAAGCGCTTCGCGGGAGTTTCCCGGCGGGACGAAAACGGTCTTTGTTCCGCGCCGCTTCGCGGCGAGCACCTGCGGGAGGACGCCGCGCACGGCGCGCAGCGAACCGTCGAGCGCGAGTTCCCCGATGAGCAACATCTCTTCCGCAGGCGGTGATACGTCGCCCGCAGCGATAAGGTACGCGAGCGCGAGCGCGAGATCGTAGTGCGAACCCTCTTTCTTCAAATCCGCTGGCGAGAGGGAGAGAACGATGCGTTTATTCTGCTGCTTCGGCGGCTTGTAACCGGAGTGGCGTATTGCGGCGCTGATCCTGTCGCGAGCCTCCTCAACCGCCTTGTCGGCGAGACCGACGACCGCGAAATTGTGCAATCCGCGCGTGAGATCCGCCTCGACATTGACCAGCTCCGCTCCCGAGCCGACCGGCTGCGCGGCGAGCGTTTTCGCGTAACCGAGTTTCGGCAATGAGCGAGCGGTCGGAGAAGGCGCGCGAACCGATGCGGATTTCGGCCGTGCCGCGTTCATGGAGTATCACAAGTGCTCGACACAGGTCGTCGCGGCGGGGTCGGCCTCGAGCCGCTCCTCTCCTATCGGGCGGCCGCACACTTCGCAGATTCCGTATGTTTTCTTCTCGATTCTCGCAAGAGCCGCAAGCACGGTGTCGTAACGCGCCTCAAGATCGGCAAGAACGGCCTCGTTCCTTTCGCGGCTGATTACTACATCCGCCTGATCGGCCAGATCCGCCTCGGAGCCCGTCTCCGAGGGGACCGCTTCCCAATCGCCCGGAACTGCAGGGTTCCTCCGGCCGATACCCCCCATCTCTGACTCGAGCTTGAGCTTCTCCGCCTCAAGCTTTTTCCTGAAATGCTCGGTCTTCATTCCACTATGGTAGCAGATAAATGCTATCGCGTCCGCGATGTGGCGAGCCGATTGAGTATCTCGGAAAATACGGCCGGGTCGCGCGCGATGACCAGCGTCTTCTGATTCCAGTAACCATAGAGAACGATACTGCGGCCAGCAGTGTCGCGGTACACGCGTACGTCGTGATTATCGACGACCTCGTCGCGGAAAACGGCCTGGGGCGCCATCGTTGTCGTCGCGTGCGGCGAGGAGGTCGCCGCAGAAGCGGAAGCGGCGGCCGGATACGCCGGGAAAAGCGCCCCGAGATCGCGCGGCATACGCGCCTCCCACGCGAGCAGCCCGCCGAACGTGCCGCTGTACGACGAAACGGAAAGTATGAAAAACGGGCTCGCCGAGCCGCCCGCGTTCGCGACGCCGGCCATGCTGCCGTCTGCGTTTATGTTGCGCACAAGAACATCGGGCGCCGAGAGAGGGAGCGCCGAAAAGACGCTTTCGGCGGACGTGCTTGCGACGTAGAGAAGCCGGACAGCGCTCGGAGCGAGCGGACGAGCGACCGACTCCTCGATTGCCGCAAGAAGCTCGGCGCCCGTTCCCGAAAGCGGCTCGCGCTCGTCGACGAATATCGGAGCCATCGCGCCGGCCTCCGGCGTGACGGGAACCGTTATGGTCACATAACTGCGATACGCGCTGTATGCTCCTATCCCGCCCGCGATAAGAAGCACGGCGCCCGCGCCGATATAAAGCGCGTTTCCCCACGGGAACTTTTTCTTCTGAAGCGGCGCCTCACGGCCCGCATCCTGCTCGGCGGCGAGCACCGTTGCGGTCGATGCGCGAGTCTCTTTCACCCTTTCTGAAAAATCTCCGGAATACGTTTCCAGAGGAGATACGAGCGGCGGGGTCGCCTTTGCCGGCACCGGCTTCTGTATCGGAGCGGCGGTCGGAGCCGGAGTAGGCGGCAGAGGCGATCCCGCGACGAGACGTTCCGAAGGAGCGGGATGCGCGGGTTCAAGAGGGGCCAGATCGGGAACGCCGCCTTTCTGGAGGATCTCCATGTCGCCGGCGAATGTGCGAATGTATTTCTCCGGCTCCTGCCCGCCGGCAGATGACAATCCTTTGTCCGGAGCGGAGGACTGCGTCGTCGTTTTAGTGTCCATCACTGCCTATAGTAGCGTACCCGACGCGCGGCGCTACTCGTTATGCCCGCGACACGATGGTGAATGTACGCGGATCGTCGCACATGTCGGTGAATGCGTGCGCGGCTTCCCTTAATTTGCTTGACGAGGATTTGCCGAAGGCGATGACTTCAACCTGGCACCCTTCGTTGAGGTCGAGATACTGGATGAGCGGCACGAAGTCGCCGTCGCCGGTCACGAGAACGACGGTGTCGAGCTTCGGCGCGAGCTTCACCGCGTCGATCGCCATGCCGACATCCCAGTCGGCCTTCTTCGCGCCGTCGGCGAAGACCTGGAGGTCTTTCACCTTGGTCTCGATGCCCATCTTGGTAAGCGCTTCGAAAAAGTTTTTCTCCTCGCCGCTCTCCGTCGAGATAACGTACGCGATGGCGCGCACGAGGATGCGGCCGCCGACGGCCTCCTCGAGGATCTTTCCGAAGTTGACGCGCGCTTTGTAGAGATGCTTCGCGCTGTGGTAGAGATTTTGCGTATCGATGAACACGCCGACGCGCTGGGCTGGATGTTTGATGACTGCCATATAAATACAGTAAGTAGTTTGTAGGGAGTAGGTTGTAGAAAAATACAAAAACTCCCCGTGCTATTAAAATTCAGCGGCGTAGCCGCCACTCTCATACTACCCCCTACTCCCTATCCCCTACAACCCTGGTGTTATTTCTTCAACCCCAATTTCTTGATAAGCGCATTGTAGCGGCGCTTGTCGGAAGTCTCAAGATAGCGCAAGTGAGAGCGGCGGTCGGCGACCATCTGGAGCAGTCCCCGGCGGGAATGAAAATCCTTCGGGTTCTTCTTCAGATGCTTCGCAAGCTCGTCGATCTGCTTTGAGAGAAGCGCGACCTGCACATCCGGCGAGCCGGTGTCCATGTCGTGCCGGGCGGTGCTTTTCATAACCGCCATCTTCTTCTTCGTGGTAAGCATGAGTAAAGCCACCTTACCACGCCTTGCGAAAATGTGCAAGTGACGCAGAACGCGATCTGCGCACAATATTCTGCGTTATACTACAGTTACGATGAACGTCGAAAACGCGAAACGGCAATTTCTTGAACACACCGAGATAGAGCGCGGCCGCGCAGTGAAGACCGTCGAGAACTACGACCGCTACCTTTCGCGCTACTTCGCGCAGATGGATATCAAAGACATCGGCGACATCAGCGAAGAGAGCGTCCGCGCATTCCGCCTTTGGCTCAACCGCCAGCCGGGAACGAATACCGACTCAATGAAGCGCCGCACGCAGAATTACTACATGATCGCGCTCCGTGCTTTTTTGAAGTTCCTCCGGAAGCGCGATGTCGAGGCCATCAGTCCTGAGAAAATAGAGCTTGCGAAGCTCCCCGAGCGCCAGCTCGACCTTATTACCACGGCCGAGCTTGAGCGGCTTATGCAGGCGCCGCGGGAGGCGTTTGAAAAGGAAAAGGATCCCGATAAAGCAAGGAATTATTTGCGCGACCGTGCCATCCTCGAACTCCTCTTCTCGACCGGGCTGCGCGTGTCCGAGCTCTGTTCGCTTAATTCCGATATCGACCTATCGCGCGACGAGCTCTCGGTGCGTGGCAAGGGCGAGAAGGTGCGCGTCGTCTTCCTCTCGAGCGCTGCCAAGGAGGCGGTGCGGAATTATTTGAAAGCGCGAGACGACATGGAGGAAGCGCTCTTTGTCGACGGGCGGCCGAACAAGCTGCACCGCATTATCCCGCGTGACATCCAGCGGCACTTGAAGGCGTACGTCGCGCGCGCGGGCATCACAAGCGTGGTCACTCCCCACACCCTTCGCCACGCCTTTGCGACCGACCTGCTCTCTAACGGCGCCGATATCCGCTCGGTCCAACAGCTCCTCGGCCACGCCTCCATCAACACCACGCAGATCTACACGCACATCACCGACAGTCATTTGCGAGAAATACACAAGAAGTACCACTCGCGTTCGAGAGGTTAGTGACACATACAATTTCAGAAACGGAAACGAAGAGGCGCCGCGTGCGCGGCGCCTAGTCATCATGCATTATTGCCCACTCCACTTCGCCTCGGTCGTCAAACCCGAAGCACAAATAAATCTCTTCAAAACCGTAAGTCGGGAGACATTCGTTTGCGCAGTCGATGATGTCGAGCAACGGCACAACGAGCCTTCTCCCTTCTTGCTCGAGACCGATAAGGATACTTTCGCTCGCCTTAGGATCGATTAGTATCCCCCAATTGCCGTAATCGGCGTCTTCGGATTCTTGCATGAACCCCACGAGCTCGCGGATCGTAAAAAGAGACATAGTCACCTCGCGTGAATGAGCATCCGGACCCCACTTTACGCCAATATCACAACGAGGCAAGCCACGTCATTGCGGTATACAATAGCCGTATGAAAATCGTCTCGTGGAATGTAAATGGTCTGCGCTCGCTCGCCAAGGACGGCTACTGGGAATCCTTCTTGAAGGGCATAAAGCCGGACATCTTCTGCTTGCAAGAGACCAAGGCGAACCCGGAGCAGCTCGGAGAGGAGTTCCTCTCTCCTGACGGCTACTCGGCATTTTTCTCCTCTTGCCGGGTACGCAAGGGTTACAGCGGCGTCGCATTGTATTCAAAGATTGAGCCTCTCAAAGTTATTTACGGCCTGGGAATACAGGAATTTGACCAAGAAGGTCGCTTTATCGGCGCTGAATACGAAGACTTCTGGCTCTTAAACGCGTACTTCCCCAACGCCGGTCAAGGCCCCGAGCGGCTTGATTACAAATTGCGTTTCTATGACGCCTTCCTCGCATTCGCGGAGAAATTGCGCGAACAAAAGCCGGTCATTTTCTGCGGTGATGTGAACACCGCACACGAGGAGATAGACCTCGCCCGGCCCAAAGAAAATGACGCAAACACTGGCTTTCTCCCCGAAGAGCGCGCCTGGATAGACGAGGTCGTGAGCGCCGGCTACGTCGACTCCTTCCGCCATTTCCATCCCCACACCAAGGAGGCCTACAGCTATTGGGACTTGTTTACCCACGCCCGCGACAGAAACATCGGCTGGCGTCTCGACTACTTCTTCGTCGCGAGTGAATTTATAAAACATATTAAAAAAGCCGAGATCCACCCAGACATTTACGGCTCCGACCACTGCCCTGTCTCGATTACCATCTCTTCTTAATTATTTATACGTATACGTAGTATCGTTCCTTCGACCGACAAATTCGATTTTGACCGTGTTGTGTGTGGTATAAGAAAAAATGACCCGGATATCGCCCTTCCGCACGCGGTACATATTTTCCGTTCCTTTGAGTTTTTTCACATTCAACCCGATGAGATCATTGCGGCTTAAACGCGCGATTAGGATATTCAGAGATTCACGCTCCTTCTTTGTCAGTGAGTTGAGAAATTTATTTATTTTTTGCATCGAATCGCTTCATTGCAGTAATAAATTTATCTATTGACATACCGCCTTCCTTTCTGAAATCGACAACCGTCTCCCAAGTGCCCTCGTCACCCCACTCGTCCACTGGGACCAGCTTGAAGACCGGCCGAGAGCGGCGTACGACCGTAAACGATTTGCCCTGTTCCGTCTGGCGAATATAGGTACTCATATTCTCCCGGAGCTCCTTGAGCCCGATAATCCGCTGTACCTTTTTTGTTGCGATAGCCATATGCACGAAGTTTATCTAAAGATAATCTTCCCGTCAATGGGTTATATACACGCCCACGACATTCTACGGCTCCGACCACTGCCCCGCCTCCATTTCGCTCTAAAGGACAGTCCGCGGAGCGGACTGAGCAGGTTATCCACACTGTGTCCTTTACAGTGTCTTTTATGAGAATATACTCAACAGAGGACGGGATGTTCTTTATTGATCTGTCCGGCATCAGATGCGCCAGACGAGGCACCTGCCACCGCTGCGCGGCGATCCGCGACACAAGCCCTTTGGCACGGTGTTCCTTAGTCGGAGCGCCAGCATGCATTAAGCAAAAAGCTGCCCCACTCTCTGGTCGGAGACCCTATCATTCACGCCCCTGCTCCTTTTTGTCTCCGGCCGCTCTGGGCGGCTTTTTTGTTCCACGTGGAACTTATTTCATATACAACTATGGAAGTCAGACTTCGATAGTTAACACACATGGTGCTTCTCCATTATGTGCTTTATTTCCTCATCTTCTGCGGCCTCCCTCCTCTGCTTCCCTGCTTCGCCAAGCGCCCTCAGCTCATCTTCGGATAGTTTCAGTAGTTTTTCGGTCTTTGTGTCAAGATATTCCTCGGTATTTTTATCAGCATCATCAAGTATTTCCTCAAGGAGGGCGTTGAGTGCCCAGCCAATCTTCGGTCCAGGGTTCACGTGGAACTTTTCCATGATATGTGAGCCATCTGTCTTAAGCATCTTGACTGAAATGGGATCGCGAAGTGCCTGATCAACCATCGCCTTGTACTTACGAAAGCGGAAGGGCTGCTCCTTTGGCCTGCCGGTGCCTATGCGGTCACAGATACGGAGATTGAGCAGGTCCCAGATGTTCTCCTCACCAACGTTCGTTATCATCCTGCGGACTGCCGAGAGGGTAATCTGCTCCGGATCAGAGAAGAACATATGCCACCTCACTAATTTGACGACTTTTTCTATAGTCTCCCGCGGGAAGTGAAGATTTTCGAGCGCCTTCTTTGTTACACGTGAACCAACGACCTCGTGCCCATGGAAGGTCCAATCCTTCTTCTCCTCCGACCAGCGACGAGTCTCCGGTTTCGATATGTCGTGGAAGAGTCCGGCGAGGCGAATGTCAAAATCCCAGTTCTTGTCGGCCCCATGTTGCATGGTACGCAAATTGTGTTCAAAGACATCATACGAATGCGCCTGATTCTGCTTGACGCCGATGCCGCGGATAAGGTCTGGCACGATAAATTTAAGGATTCCAAGCTGTTGTGCGAGGACAAGAGCGCTCATTGGCTGAGAAGAATTGAGAATTCTGGCGAGCTCATCCTTTACTCTTTCACGTGAAACGTGGTTTAAATGCTCGCTATTTTCGCTTATCGCCTTAGCGGTAGCGCCGTCTATGCCGAAGCCAAGCTCGGCGACGAAACGGACCGCACGGAGCACACGTAGCGCGTCTTCGTTAAAGCGCTCTGTCGGATTCCCTACTGCTCGCACGATTTTGTCCTTTATGTCCTTTTGACCCTCATGGGGGTCGACAATGTGTCCTTTAGAATCTTCAAGGGCGATTGCATTGATGGTAAAGTCGCGCCGCGCGAGATCTTCGATAAGCGACGTGTCGAAGGTGACTTGATCTGGCCGACGTTTATCAGAATATCCTGACTCAAGCCGATAGGGAGTTACTTCAACAATAGCGAGGCGCGAATCCTCTGCGCCTGTTTTCACCCCGACAGTACCGTAATCATTTTCATAAAAAGAGTCAGGAAATACGGCTTGAATCTGCTCTGGGGAGGCATTGGTAGTGATATCCCAGTCCTTTGGCTCTAGCCCGATAATAAGGTCACGAACGCATCCGCCGACCAAATAGGATTCATATCCCTCCCGCCGCAAACCGCTGGAGACAAGCTCAATTTCTTTCGGGATGCGGTAATGCATTTTCAAATCGTATCATAAACTCGTGTCTTCACTCGCTTGGTAGTACTATGAAGGCACGCCATCGTGGTGAAATGGATATCACATCTGACTTCGGATCAGACGTTCCGGGTTCGAATCCTGGCGATGGCACTGGAAAAAGAAATGGACGACATGGTATTATGTCGCCCAGCAGCGGGTATGGTTCAATGGTAGAACATCTGGTTGCCAATCAGATGATGGGAGTTCGATTCTCCCTACCCGCACCAGAAAGGCGGAAAATGTGACCGCAAAACGACTTTTGTAGCTGTGCAAAAGTCTGTGGACATTGGGGATAAAGGACAGATGACTTTTGGAGGAGTCCGTGAAATAGTGAGGAAGTGAGCCATATTTCTAAAGGCCGTGGACATCTCTTCTAGGACTCGCAAAGAAGTCGGGGCGATCGGAGAAAAAACAGCCGCCGAGTACCTCCGGCGACATGGATTCGCCGTTGTAGATCACAACGTCGCACGCAAAACGGGGGAGATCGATCTCGTCGCGCAGAAGGAAAACACGCTGCATTTTGTCGAGGTGAAGACGATGCTCTCCGACGAATTTCCGGATGAAAAACATGCGGGAGACGATTATGACCCGTCTATCAACCTGCACGAAGCGAAGATACGGAAAGTCGCGCGCACGGGGGAGTGGTATGTCCTTGAGCACGGATGGGAGGGGGAGTGGCAAGTGGACGGGTGCCTCGTGTGGCTGCGTCGCCGGGACGGCATGGGGAAAGTCCGCTATCTGCCACAAATCGTCTGACGATGCTACAGTGCGGGCAGCCCCTTGATATAGCTCGGGGCAAGCGGGCCGGAGTATGCCGGTAGTACGCGTCCTTTGGGAGGATGTAGACCGAGTTCAATTCTCGGCGGCCCGATATACTCCTGAAACGTTTGCCCCGTTCACGCACTTTCATTGCCCGCTTGTGCAGGGGGGTCTGGTATGATTTACAGTATGAATAATCAAAAAATGGTTACGTGGATCTTGCGCGTTGCGGTTGCGGGCGAATTCATCGGACATGGCGTTTTCGCACTTCAAGGCAAAAAACAGTGGGTTGAGTGGTTTACCATTTTCGGCATTTCTGACGCAGGTGTAGCCACTCAACTTCTGTTTTTCATTGGCCTTCTCGATATCGCGGTTGCGCTGGTTGTCCTTGTCTGGCCGGTTCGCGCGGTTCTGCTCTGGGCCGCGTTTTGGGGGTTTTGGACCGCGCTTATGCGCCCGATTGCTGGCGATCCGATCTGGGACTTCGTAGAACGTTGGGCGAACTGTGGCGCGCCTTTGGCGTTACTTCTCCTTGTTGGCTGGCCGAGGAGCTTGCGGGAGTGGTTTGGAAGATAACGCCGCAATTCTTACGCATCAGGGGAGTTGTGCGACGAGAACTGCCTCAAGAGCCGGTATCCGAAGGGAGAATTCAGTTATGACTGCCGAGATCGGCCCGGCGAGAAGCACGTCGAGCGCCCGGCCGGTCTCGCCTGCGTATGCGGCGCGAATGTAGGACGCCGTAATGGCGTCGAGTGCGCGGGTCTCCGTCGCGCCCTTAATGGTGCTCGTCGTGATGGTACCCACGAGCTCGCCCGAAGCGGAGGCGACTCCGCCGCCGGAAGACCCTTCCTGCGCGGCAGCCGAGCCGCCAAGCGCGAAGACATCGACGGTGTTCGTCGCGAACGTAAAAACGCCCTTCACTAGGCCGAACACGATCGTCGGAAAAAGTGACGATTGTATCTGATCCGCCGTAAGAAACTGTGCGCCGTACGAGGCGATGACGACCGGCGTTCCCTCGGAAGGCGGCGTCAACGCCAGCGGCACGGAAGGAAAGGTTTGGGGAAGCGGTGCGGATGTCGCGCTTTTTGTGATGGCAAGCAGCGCAAAATCGTATTCGCCTGTTCCTGTCGGCTCGATTTGTGCAATCACGCGCGCATTCGCGCTCACCCATGAGGGCGAGATGTAGGCGAGTGCCGCCCGATAGCGGTCGGCGGCCGGAGTGCCCGCGCGGATCGTGCAGGAAACGCCGCGGTCGGCGAGGAGGAAGTATTGCGCGATGTGGGCGTTGGTGAGGATGACGCCCTTCGGGTCGATCATCACCCCGCTGCCGCTTATGGAATGCAGGCCGCTCCCGGAGGGGACGTAGCACAGGATATTCACGAGCGCGCTGCGCAGTGCCGAAGCGGCGGCATCGAGAGCGCCGGCAGACGAAGACGGCGCGGCGACTGGCGCCGGGGCGGGGACTTCTGCCGCGACGGGTTTTTCAGGCTTCTTCGGAGGCGTCTTATGTGTCGCGGGGGCGCTCGTCGCAGCGCTTGTTTCGGTTCTTGAAGAGTGACGTTCCGGCGAGGCTACGGAGAGCGACGGAGGGGACTCGGGAAGAGCGGATTCCGGAGGCGGCGAGGAGACCACGCCGCCGAAAAACGCCAGAGTGAAAACGCCGAAAAGAAGTGCGGCGATAATGCCGAGGTAGGGCGTGAAGCGCGACATATTCATACGCTAGCGCAAAAATGCTATTCTCGCACTACGCGGGACTAGTTTAGTGGCAGAACAGGAGGTTTCCAACCTTCTAGCGGGAGTTCGATTCTCCCGTCCCGCACAAAATCGTGAGGAGGAGTACCATAGGCGCATGGAACCCCTCGCTGCGCGGATACGGCCACAGACCCTCGACGAGGTCGTCGGGCAGGAGCATCTTGTGGGAGCAGGGAAGCCTTTGCGTGTTGCGGTAGAGAAGAAACATAAATTCTCATTCATCCTCTGGGGCCCGCCGGGGACGGGGAAGACGACCATTGCACGTATTTATGCGCGCGCGCTCGATGCCGAGCTCTTTGAGCTCTCGGCGGTCTCGGCAGGGAAGGATGACATTCGGGAAATTATTGAAAAGGATGCAGAAGAGAAGGATAAGGTGCTCTTTCTCGACGAGATCCATCGCTTTAATAAAAGCCAGCAAGATTTTCTTCTGCCCTATGTCGAGAGCGGCGAGCTGACGTTCATCGGCGCGACCACAGAGAATCCCTCATTCGAGGTCATCGCGCCGCTCCTCTCACGCTGCAGAGTGTTCGTGCTTGAGCCGCTCTCGGAGGAGGCGCTTCGCGCGATTGTTAAGAACACGAAGATAAAAGTGGATGACGATGCGTTCGACTGGTTGCTGGGGTATTCAAACGGCGACGCGCGCAAGGCGCTCGGGATGATGGAGGGGGCGAAGTCGTTGTATGGGGAGGTCACAGTCGAGACGTTGAATAAAGCGCTTGAGTCGCCGCACCTGCGCTACGACAAGAAGGGCGAAGAGCACTATGACACGGTGAGCGCGTTTATTAAAAGCATGCGCGCATCGCAGGCGGACGCGGCACTCTACTACCTCACGCGAATGATCGAAGCGGGAGAGGACCCGCTCTTTATCGCGCGCCGGATGGTGGTCTTCGCGAGCGAGGACATCGGTCTCGCCCAGCCCACCGCACTTGTGGTCGCAAATGCAGTCTTCCGCGCGTGCGAGACGATCGGCTATCCGGAATGCGCCATCAATCTCGCCCACGGCGTCGCCTATCTCACGCAAGCGAAGAAAGATCGAGGTGCATACGACGCCCTTCGCGCCGCGCAAGCCGATGTGCACGCGTATGGCAACTTGCCAGTACCTAAAAAGATTCGTAATCCCGTGACGAAGCTGATGAAGGAGCTCGATTATGGGAAGGGGTATGAAAAATATGATAATGAGAGTTATCTGCCGGACGCATTGAAGAAAAATAAGTACTTGAAATAAAACAACGCGGCGCCTCTGACGCCGCGTTGTTTAACACTGAAATTATTTCACCGCGTCCTTGAGTGCCTTTGCAGGGCGGAACTTCGCGGTGCGGGTCGCCGCGATGTGGATCGTCTCGCCAGTTCGGGGATTGCGGCCCTGGCGCGCGGGGCGCGCTTTCGTCGCGAAGATACCAAGACCGGCAATCGATACTTCGTCGCCGGATTTGAGGCCGGAAACAATTGAATCGATCATGGTCTCGACGGCGCGTTCGGCGTCGGCCTTGGTGCTTCCGAGAACGCCGTGCACCTTGTCGACAATGTCTGCTTTGTTCATGAGAATCTGCTAATTGCTAATCCCCACGACCACGCTGGGGTGGGTATGAGAGAAAGTATAGGAAATGCGCCACATTGTGCAATAGGGCTTGCCAAGTGGTCGTGGATAGCGCGAAATCACGCTCCGATAGACCTCAATGGAAAAAAGAGCCCGGGAGCCGAGGCTCCCGGGAATTGTTTACCCGACGAAGATCAAATGTTTTTGAAGATATAGAGACGAACCGGACAGTCGCGGGAGATCCCGCACAAACCGTCAAACGAGAGAAGTTCTCTGGTCCTCGGGCAGTCGCACCTCGTTACGGGGATCCCGTGGCCGACCATAAGGGGACAGTCCGGTGCCGACGGTGGCGGCTCGATCTTGCCGTCAAACTCCCTGCGGACAAACACCGCCAAATCGCTGTGCGTGGCCGTTGGAATCTTTTTCTTCGACCTTATCATCCTCCTGTTCATTTGCGCCTGCCGCCGCTCCTCCATGGCAGTGAAGAACTCGCGTGAGTAACCGGTCACGGTCTCTCCTTTCAAGTAACATCGGACAATTGGGCAAAAAAATGCCGCGCACCGCGCGGTTTTCAGATTCTATATTGCCTGCTGTGTCTCATACCTCCTCAATTCTCCTCCGACGGCTCGCCTTTGGCAAGCCGAGATTGTCCACAAGCGCGGAATGCGCTTTATCGCGCAAATTCGACAACGCGGTTCTCGCGGATGATATTGACCTTGATTTCGCCCGGATATTTGAGCTCTTCTTGGATGCGCTTGGCGATGTCGCGCGCAAGCGTGTGCATCGCGAGGTCGGAGACCTTGCCGGGGTTCACAAAGATGCGTATCTCGCGACCCGCGGCGATTGCATAGACTTTTTCAACGCCCTCAAAGGTCGCGGCAAGCCGCTCGAGGTCGCCGAGGCGCTCGAGATAGCGGTCCACCGTGTCGCGGCGTGCTCCCGGGCGACCGCCCGAGATAGCGTCAGCCACCTGTACGATGACCGCCTCCGGAGTTTCGTACGGGTACTCCTCGTGATGCGACTGCATCGCCTGTATCACGCGCGGGTCGACCCCAAACTTCTCGAGGATGCGCCGCCCGATTTCGACATGCGTGCCTTGCACGTCGTGGTCGACCGCCTTGCCGATATCGTGGAGGAGGGCGCCCGCGCGCGCGACGCTCACATCCGCTCCGAGTTCCGTTGCGAGCATACCGGCGATATACGCCATTTCGACAGAGTGCGTAAGCACGTTCTGCCCGTAGCTCGTGCGGAAGTGGAGACGCCCGAGAAGCGCAACGAGCTTCGGGTCAAGTCCGATGACGCCCGTCTCGTAGGCTGCCGCCTCGCCCTTCTGCTTCACGATTTCCGCGACTTCGGCGCGCGTTTTTTCAACCGTTTCTTCTATTTTCGCCGGCTGGATGCGGCCGTCGACGATGAGCTTTTCGAGCGCGATCTTGGCGATGGCGCGGCGCAGCGGATCGAAGGAGGAGAGGGTTATACGGTCCGGCGCGTCGTCGATGATGACATCGACGCCGGTCGCGCGTTCAAACGCCTTGATATTCCGCCCCTCCTTGCCGATGATCTTCCCTTTTACGTCCTCGGAGGGGAGCGCGACCGAGAGCGACATAACTTCGGCGTTGACCGCGTTAGCGAGACGGTGGATGACGCTCGTGAGGATGGCGCGCGCCTTATCCTCAAGGCGCTCGCGGCCGTGCGCGGCGAGTTTCTGCAGCCGCAGAAGGATCGCCTCCTCGTGCGCGCGCTCTATTTCGGAAAAGAGCTTCGCGCGCGCCTCCTCCTCGGAGAGATGTGCGACTTTCGCGAGTTCTTTGGAACGTTCTGCGGTAAGATTTTCCGCTTCGCTCTTCGCGCGCGCCGCTTCCTGTTCGCGCGCGCGGACTTCATTTTCTTTTTCATCAAGAAATTCTTCGCGGGAGGCGACACGCTCTTCTCGCGCGCCGATTTTTTCTTCGCGTTCTTCGATTGGCGCGAGGCGCTCGGTCTCAACGACCTCCGCGCGGAACTCGGCATCCGCGATAATCTTCGCCGCCGCCTCCTGCGCCTGGAGCAGTTTCCGCTTCGTGTCGAGTTCGACCGAACCGCGGCTTGCAAGGCCGATAAGGACGCGCAACACGTAGCCGAGTACCACGCCGCCGACGCCTGAAAGCGCGAGCATGATAAGTATGATTTTGAGTGACATACGACGCCCGTTTTGTTAGCCCCGTCCCACAAGAGGGGGCGGGATAAAGTTCTAAAAAGGTGAGGGCGGTGAGGCGGTCGGGACAGTCAGTCAGCGAGGCGGTATGAGGGGACTGTAGCACAAACGAAGCGCGCCGGCGATAAGCGCGCAGTGTTTTAGAAAATTAAGATTAAATCTAGTTTATAATCAACTATTAATAGCTTTACAATATATTTAAAAGTGGTTGACAATCAATAAACCAAGGAATACAATGGCCTTAATGAATCGAGAAACTGAGGTATTACAGCTGGCAAAGCTGAAAAAAAGACTGAAAACTATGGATATTATGGATTCCTTTGGGATCTCGAGACAATATGCCGTTGTCCTAGTCAACGACCTAATATCAAAAGGTAAATTGGTTAAGGTTGGTTCAACAAATAGAGCTTACTATTTGTTACCAGAATCAGCCGACGAGGCCGGGGCATTCCCTACACGGATTTCTAAACGGCTAAAAAATGTAGGGCTCCAAGAGCACGAAATTTATGAAGATATTCAAAACCAATATCCTCCCGTCAAACGCGTTTCTGAAAATGTCAGAAGTATTTTTAATTACGCATTCTCTGAAATATTAAACAACGCAATTGAGCACTCGCAATCAAAATATATAGAAGTTGAGGTATCTGTTCAAAACCGCAAATTGCGTTTTATCATCAACGATTTCGGAATCGGCGTGTTTCGTAACATCATGAAAGAAAAAGGATTGAGAACAGAAGTGGAGGCAATGCAGGACTTGCTGAAAGGAAAGACCACCACGATGCCGAAATCTCATTCAGGTCAAGGCATATTCTTTACGTCAAAGGCGGCCGATGTGTTTACACTTCAAAGCTACGGATATATTTTAACGATAAATAACAAGATACACGAGGTCTCATATAAAATCCTTCCCGCTCTTAAAAGAGGTACGCGAGTTAGTTTTTCAATTGACGTTAATTCCCCGCGACATCTGAGCGTTATCTTTAGGAAATTCAGTGTCGGTACAGAATTTGCATTCAACAAAACAGAAATAAAAGTGAAGTTGTACGCTTCTGGCGACGGAATCCACGTATCCAGATCTCAGGCACGACGTATTTTGGAAGGATTAGATAAATTTGAATCTATAATTCTCGATTTCGATAAGGTGCCGACAATTGGACAAGCGTTTGCAGATGAAGTTTTCAGGGTTTTTAAAGAAAAGTATCCAAATATTGAAATCCAACCAGTAAACATGGATGACGCAGTTCGTTTTATGGTCGAAAGAGTCGGTAAATAGAGGACTTGAGCTGCAACTTCGCGAAATCCGACTTCGTGGGAAACGAAACACTGCGCCGACGAAACCGGCGCAGTGTTTCAGTGCTGTTTCGTCAATTAAAAACCTTGTCGACGAGACCGTACTTCTTCGCCTCCTCGGCGGTCATGAAGAAGTCGCGCTCGACGTCCTTCTCGATCTTCGCGAGCGGCTGGCCGGTATTCTTCGAGAGGATCTTGTTCAGCACGGCGCGCAGCTTCAAAATCTGCTTCGCGGTTATCTCGATGTCGGTGGCCTGACCCTCGGCACCGCCGTGCGGCTGGTGGATCATCACTTCGGCGTTCGGCAGCGCAAAACGCTTGCCCTTTTCTCCCGCAGAGAGGAGAATCGCCGCGCCGGAGGCCGCCATGCCGACGCACACCGTCGAGACATTCGGCTTCACGTGATTCATCGTGTCGGCCATCGCAAGGGTCGCGGTAACCGAGCCGCCCGGACTGTTGATGTAGAGCGAAATGTCCTTCTTCGGGTCCTCGGCTTCAAGGAAGAGGAGCTGCGCGATGACGAGATTGGCGACATCGTCATCAATAGGGCCGCCGAGAAAGACGATGCGTTCCTTGAGGAGGCGCGAGTAGATGTCGTACGCGCGCTCGCCGAATTGGCTCTTCTCGATAACCATCGGGACGAGCATAGATGCGCGGGGTGAAGATTTCATAGGTAAAAGGTTAAAGATAAAATGTCAGAATCATTGCGCGGCCGCAGGCTCGGTGAATGCCCGATTTTCCGCGATTCGCTTGCCCCAGGAGTAGAACGCGCCGATGACGATCATGAGCACGATGATGGCAATCGAGATGACGACGCCCCAAGACTGCGCTTTGGGCGACGGGATTCCGGGCGGGAGGAGTTTCTCGTCTTCCATAGCTACTTTTTATCGTCGTACATTTTTCGGGCCCGCTCAAAAGCGGCTTCGGCTTCGACGCGACCCTTATAGCCCTTGATCACGACCTCGGCCGGTTTACCTTTGAGATTCTTGTACGTTTCGAAGAAATGCGCAAACTCCTTCAGCGCGTGTTTATTAAGATCCGCCAAGTCTTGGACATCGTCCCAGCGCTTGTCCTCCGTCGGGACGGCGATAATCTTATCGTCAGCGTCGCCGCCGTCAATCATGTTAAGAATACCGACTGGACGCACCGTCACCAGGACGCCCACATTGAGCGGGTAGGTCGTGAGCACGACGACATCGAGTGCGTCACCGTCATCCCACAATGTCTGCGGGACGAAGCCATAATCGAACGGGTAAGCGGCCGCATCGTAATTCGCCCGGTCGAGCTTGATGAGACCGGTTTTCTTGTCGATCTCGTATTTATTGTGTGAATCCTTTGGGATCTCGATGACAACGTTCATCTCCTCCCTCGTTCCCGGGTCGATATCGTGGAGCAAGTTCATACGCGAATCAGTATACTACTCGTCTTTTGCCTTGTCGCGGTCTTCTCCGGCGTCCGCAACGGTCTCATCGCTCGAGGGGAGAGCGGCGAGTTCTTCTTCGGCGGGAAGCTCGGTTACTTGCGGGGCCTCGTCGGTAATTATCTCCACGCTTTCGGTCGGCATGACGCCCGCCGCTTCGGCGGGCTGCTCCTCGCCGTTTACAACAGCGACCGTTGTGCCATCGGATTCCGCGACTTCCGTACCGGCGGCGGACACGATGTCGATATTCCATCCCGTGAGCTTCGCGGCAAGGCGGACGTTCTGTCCGCCGCGACCGATGGCAAGCGACTGCTCGTCTTCGGCGACGGTCACGGTGGCGCGGTGATCCGCTTCATCAAGGACGACCTCGATCGGGGTGGCGGGCGAGAGCGCTTCCTTCACGAACTCTTTCGCGTCGTCGTTCCATTCGATGATGTCAATGCGTTCGCCGCCGAGCTCGCTCATCACGGTCGAGACGCGCACGCCGCGCTGGCCGACCAAGGAGCCGACCGGGTCGACATGCGCATCGAGCGAGGCGAGCGCTATTTTGGTGCGGCTGCCCGGCTCGCGCGCGAGCGCTTTTACTTCGATAGCGCCTGAGGCGAGCTCCGGCGCTTCCATCTCGAAGAGCTTCACGACGAAAAGAGGATGCGCGCGAGAGAGCCGCAGGTACACGCCGCGGAAGCCTTCGTCCACCGCGTAGAGGTACGCGCGGATGCGCTCGCCGATGCGGTACCGCTCGCCGGGGATCTGCTCCTCGTAGGGGATGATGCCGGTCGTGCGCCCGAGATCGATGAAAAGAGCTCCCCGCTCCATGCGCTGGACGGTGCCGCTTACGATCTGCCCCTTCTTCTCGCCGAACTCCTCCATCATCGAGAGCTTCTCGGCTTCGCGCACCTTCTGGATGACCACCTGCTTGGCGGTCTGCGCCGCGATGCGGCCGAAGTCGTCCTGCGGCTCAAGCGGGAAGATGATCTCCTCGCCGACCTCCGCGCCACGCTTCATCAACCTCGCGTCGGCCAGAAGAATGTGCTTCTCCGGATCAAAACGCGGAAGCTCTCCCTCGGCTAAATCATGTTCTGCATGATCGCCCGACCATCCGCCGCGCGGATGGTGTAGAGCGAGATGTTCTTCCGCGACCACCTCATCCGGGGCGGGGAAGCGCACCGTCGTGTCGTCCGCCACCGTCTTCACCTGCTCAAAGGAGATGGTGCCCGTGTTGAGGTCGAGCTTGGCGCGCACGACCTGCCCGCGCTTGCCGTATTCGCGCTTGTAGGCGGTTGCCATCGCGCTCTCGATAGCCTCGACCATCGTGGCGCGGCTGATCCCGCGGTCTTCAAACTCCCCGAGCACTGCATTGATGGTCTTTAAATCAATCATATGGAATGTGTATGTCGCACTGTTTATAAAGAAAGCCCCGTTGGGGCATTCAGGTGGGGAGAAGTATATCAAACCTACTTTGGGTGTCAACAATGGCTGAGAGGGTATATACTGGGCGCACTTATTCATTAACTACAGACACATGGCTGAAGGACTGCAGGAAGGATCGTGGGAGGAACAAAAGAGAAACCTGGACAAGAATCCAGATTTTCACATGGACACGAGCAAGGAAGTCGACCCGGTAGAAAGGCTTGTCGAGCAGTTGGGATGGGAAGGCGCGCTGGAGCGTGTCCAAGAGAATCTTGATAAAAATCCCAATGACGAAGAGGCTCGTCGGCAGGCGAATCTTATGGTCAATCTTATGAACAAAAAAATGCAGGGGCTGAGGGATAAACTAAGCCACTAAAACTCGGAATACGTTTCGTGTGTGCAATGCGCGTCCAGCCACAGGCCGGACGCGCTATACTGTACTCTCTATGCCCGGTATGACAACTTCGGATAAAAACTTTCACTATGTCTATGTGCTTGAAAGCGCATCGGATGGTAAGCGATATATCGGGATGACTGCGGATCTACGCCGACGGTTCCAAGAGCATCAAAAAGGTAAAAGTTTTGCTACGGCTCCGCGGCGGCCTTTCTCGCTCATTCACTACGAAGCAGGTCGGTCGTATGTAGACGCCAAGAACCGCGAGAAGTATTTCAAGACAACGGCAGGCCGCCGCTCTCTTGCAAGGCGACTTCGAGATTACGTCGAAAGGCGTGATCCGAAGTTGTCATAACCGGGTATGCACGTTTCGGAAGGAGAACTGAAAGAGTTCATCATCGATTCGGGCCTCGTCGCTAAGAAAGATATCGACACGGCGGATCTTGAGGCGAAAGAGCGCGGACAATCGCTCGGCGACATCCTTGTCTCTCGCGGCTCCCTGACCGAAGACGCGCTCCGGCGCATCCAGGCGTACGTGCTTGGCATTCCTTTTGTGAACCTGAAAGAGCATCGCGTGCCAGCCGACGTTCTCGCCCTCATCCCCGAGCCGATCGCGCGCACGCATAACATTATCGCCTATAAGAGAGAGGGGGATTCCCTTGACGTGGCGATGCTCGATACCGAGGACCTCGCGTCGATCGATTCGGTGCGGAAAAAGACCGGATTCAAGATATTGCCGCGGCTCACCGACACCGAGAGCATCAAATATACGCTCCTTCAGTATCAGAAGTCGCTCAAGGACGAATTCGGGGACATCATCTCGACCGAAGCGGGGAAGATCCGCGTTGTCGCAGAGGGCGGGAAGGATCTCTCGGGCGACGAACTCAAGAAGATCGCCGAAGACTTGCCGATCGTGCGTATCGTCGACACGCTCCTGCGACACGCCATCGTGCAAGACGCTTCCGATATTCACATCGAGCCCATGGAAACCGAGGTGCTCGTCCGCTATCGCATCGACGGCATCCTGCACGACGCCATGACGCTTCCGAAAACCGCCGCCGCTGGCATCGTCGCGCGCATCAAGGTGCTCGCGAACCTGAAGCTCGACGAGAAGCGCTTGCCGCAGGACGGCCGCTTCAAGATGGAGACCGAGGCCGACCGCGTGTCCTTCCGCGTCTCGATCCTTCCCACCTTCTTCGGCGAGAAAACCGTCATGCGCCTTTTGCGCGAAACAGGGGAGGGCTTCACGCTCGATGTGCTCGGGCTCCACGGCGAGAACATGGAGCGCATTCATCATGCGCTCAAGCAGACGACCGGGATTATCCTCATCAGCGGACCGACCGGAAGCGGCAAGACCACGACCTTGTATACGATGCTCGACATCCTGAACCAGCCGGACGTGAACATCTCGACCGTCGAGGATCCGATCGAGTATCAGATGAAGCGCGTCAACCAGACACAGGTGAATCCGCAGATAGGGTTCACCTTCGCGAACGGGCTCCGCTCGCTCGTGCGCCAGGACCCGGACATCATCATGGTCGGCGAGATCCGCGACGGCGAGACCGCGTCGCTCGCTATTAATGCCGCGCTGACCGGCCACCTGGTGCTCTCTACCATCCACACCAACAGCGCGGCGGGCGCCATTCCGCGGCTGATCGATATGGGCGTCGAGCCGTTCCTTCTCGCTTCCACCATCCGCGTTATCGTCGGGCAGCGATTGGTCCGTAGGCTCTGCGAGGGCAAGGAAGCGTATGCGATGGACAAAGCCATGCGCGCGAAGATTGCAGCAGATGAGGAATTCGCCACCGTCTTCAGGGTTCTTCAGGAGGAGAAGTTGGTAAAAAAAGGCTCCGCTATCGACGATATTTCTTTCTATCGGCCCGTTCCTTCGGTCGAGTGCGAGGATGGCTATAAGAGCCGCATCGGCATCCACGAGGTGCTCGCGGTATCGCCGACTATTCGCGAGATCATGCTCCACACAAGCACGAGCGACGCGCTCGAGGAACAGGCGCGGAAGGAGGGCATGCTCACGATGTTCGAGGACGGCCTCTACAAGGCCGCCCGCGGCATCACGAGCATTGAAGAGGTGCTGCGCGCGATAACCGAATGATATGAAATTCCGCGTCACGATACGCAAAGAAGGGGCGCCGGACGCCGTGCGCGTACTTGAGGCGCCGTCGCGTTTCGCGATATACGAACAGGTCCAAAAAGACGGCGGAGTCGTCGTCGAGCTCTCCGAAGGCGAAGGAAGATTCAAACTTCCTGCGTGGCTCTCTTACAGCATCGGCTCCGGCGTGAAGCATGCGGAAATAATCCGGGTGGCGAGAAATCTCTCCGCGATGCTCGCCGCCGGCCTCTCGCTCTCCAGAGCGCTCTCGGTCATTGAGCGGCAATCAAACAACAAGCACCTCAAAGCGATTATGACCGGGCTGTCCGAGTCGATAAAGAAGGGGTCGTCGTTCAACGAGGCGCTCTCCGCGTATCCGAAGGTCTTCCCCGCGCTCTTCATCGCGATGGCGCGTGCGGGAGAAGAGTCGGGGTCTCTTTCCGACGCGCTTTCCGTCGTCGGGCTCCAGATGGAGCGCTCGGAGGAGCTCGCGCGCAAAGTCAGGGGTGCGATGATCTATCCGTCGATCGTCATTTCCGCCGTCTTCATCGTAGGCGTCTTGATGCTCATCTACGTCGTCCCGACCCTGACGAGCACGTTCACGTCGCTGGGCGTGCAGATTCCGCTCGCCACCCGCATTATCGTCGGCCTATCCGATTTCATGGTGGCGCACGTTACCACGGTGATCATTGCGCTCATCGCGCTCGTTACCGGCGGCGTCGCGTTCGTCCGGTCGCGCCGCGGCAGCCGCATCGTGATCGCGGTCGCGCTCCACGTACCCGTCATCGGCGAACTCGTGCGCGAGACGTACGCGGCGCGCGCCTCCCGCACGCTCTCTTCGCTCCTTTCCTCCGGCGTGCCAGTCCTTGATGCACTTTCCATAACGAAAGACGTCGTGCGCGCCGAAGCGTTCGCAAGGGTCGTCGGAGAAGCGGAGGAGCTCGTCAAGAAGGGCGAGCTGCTCTCGGCGTCTTTCGCACAACATGCGAATCTTTACCCGATCTTGATGAGCGACATGCTTACGGTCGGCGAGGAGACCGGGAAGGTCGCGGAGATGCTGAAGCAGATCGCAGAATTCTACGAGGGCGATGTCGCAGAACGCACGAAAGACCTCTCGACGATCATCGAACCGATCCTGATGCTCATCATCGGGACGTTCGTCGGCATTTTCGCCGTCTCGATGATTGCCCCGATTTACTCGCTTTCATCGGCAATCTGATGCCCTCAACCGCGCACACCCGGAGGGGCGGATTCGGTCTCATCGACGTCATCGTGAGCATCGCACTCACGCTCATCCTCTTCCTTTCTCTCTTCGGCATCCTGCGCGCCTCGCTCCTCGTCTCTTCGCTCGCCCGCGCCAAGGCCGGAGCGACCACGATCGCCCAAGTGCAGATGGAATATATGCACGGACTCTCTTATGACTCCGTGGGCACGGTGGGCGGCATCCCTTCCGGCGCGGTCGTGCAGGATGCGACCACCACCGAGAACGGCATCGATTACGCGGTTCACACCTTCGTGAGCTACGTCGACGACCCTGCCGACGGCACCGGCGCGAGCGACACGAACGGCATCACTATCGACTACAAGCGGGCGCGTGTTACCGTCTCTTACACGATTGCGGGGCGCACACGATCGGTCGCTCTGGTAGGCCACTTTGCTCCGCCGGGCATTGAGAGTACGAACGGCGGCGGAACGCTTGCGATAAACGTCGTAAACGCGACCGGCGCGCCGGTAAACAATGCGACCGTACACATAACCAACGGCGCGACCGCGCCAACCGTTGACCTCACCACCTTCACCAACAACGCGGGCGTCGTGTATCTGCCCGGTGCGGCGACCTCCTCGGAATACCAGGTCGCCGTGAGTAAAGCCGGTTACTCGAGCGCGCAGACCTACACGCGCGACCTGATCAACCAGAACCCAACCCCGGGCTATCTTGCGGTCGCCAAGGACCAAACCACGAGGAGCACTTTCGCCATCGACCTCCTCTCCACTCTCACGCTCGCGACCTTCTCGCCCATCGCCACAAGTACCTTCGCCGACGCCTTTGCCGATGCGTCAAAGCTTGCCGCAATGGCTTCGACGACGATTACCGGCGGCGCGCTCGCGCTCCTTTCGGGCGAGACAAGCGGTTCCGCGCGCTCTCTAGCGACGACGTCTGCGTATCTCGCGAGCTGGGGCGAGGCTAGGGCGACAACGACGATCCCCACGGGCACCTCCGTCACGCTCCACGTATACGACGGGGCGGGGAACTTGATTCCCGATGCCATCCTACCCGGCAACGCGGCAGGCTTCGGCAGTTTCCCCGTGCCGCTTTATGGCATCGGAACGACGACATATCCCTCGCTCGCCCTGGGGGCGAATTTCACCGGCACGGAAAGCAGCACCCCCGTTATCACCGGCTGGTCGCTCTCGTACGCGTCGGGGCCGACGCCCCTGTCGAACGTCTCCTTCACTCTCACCGGTGCCAAAACCATCGGATCCACCGGCGGCGGCGCGCCCATCTACAAAACAGTATTTCCCGCGTCCACCGGCGGCGACGGCACACAGGGCGTCATCCTTGAATGGGACAGTTATAAACTGAATGTCGCGAACTACGGCATTGTGGACGCCTGTCCGTCGCCGCCTTACGCTATCGCCCCGGACACGACGCCGAGCGCCACGCTCTTTCTGGCACCGGTGCCCTCCCACTCGCTGCGCGTGGTTGTTACCGACAATGCGGGCGCGGCAGTCGACGGCGCGAGTGTGACGGTCGCGCGCGCCGGATTTTCGCAGACGGTGCCGAGCTCCTCGTGCGGCTCGGCATATTTCGACACCCTCGCAAGCGCAAGCGATTACACGGTAACGATAGCAAAGATAGGTTACACGACCACCGATTTCACCGGGATCTCCGTAAGCGGCGCCTCGACCGTCAACGCGAGCTTTCCTTAAATCCCATGCGCTTTACTTTTTATACCCGCGGATTCACCCTCATCGAGACGCTCGTCGTCGCGGCGCTCACGGCTATCGTGACGGTCGCGCTGGGCGGGCTCATTCAGTATTTCTATAAAACCAATGCCTACGTGCTCGAGCAGACACAGGCCACCGAGAGCGCCCGCCGCAGCATCGAGAGCGCGATGGCGGATCTGCGCGAGGCTTCTTACGGAGCCGACGGCTCCTATCCGCTTATGGCGGCGGCGACGTCGAGCGTTACCTTCTATGCCAACATTGACAGCGACACGGCGATCGAAAGGGTTCGCTACTACTTGTCGGGAACGACGCTCTACCGCGGCACCACGAAGGCTTCCGGAAACCCGCCCTCCTATGCGGGACAACCCGAGGTCGCGACGCTTGTGGTCGACAACATCCGCAACGGAACAAGCACGCTCTTTTCTTATTTTGATTCGGCCGGCAACCAGCTTTCCGACCCTATCAACATATCCCTGGTCGCTTCGGCGAAAGCGCGCGTGATGACCGACGTGAACCCGAACCGCGCGCCGGAGATATTCACGCTCACCGGCAACGCGACATTAAGGAACGTGCGCAGTACAATAAAGCCATGACGCCGCGCGCCTTCCGGGGATCGACGACGCTCCTGGTACTCGTCTTCGGAGGCATTTTCCTCCTTGTGCTCTCGGCGCTTTCCGGACATGTGCTCGTGCAGAATCGGGCAGAAGATGTAACGCGCATCAAGGCCGAAGCATTCAACGTCGCTGAAGCGGGCTTGGAGTATTACCGCTGGCATCTGGCGCACTTCCCGAGCGATTTGACAAATGGCACCGGCCTTCCCGGCCCCTACGCGATCGCCATACCGGATCCCTCCGGCGGGGCCATCGGCACCGCTTCGCTTGCAATTACGCCGAACACCAGCTGCAACCAAACAACCTCAATCGATATCGCGTCCACGGGTACCGCTTCTGATGGACCCTCATTTTCCCAAACCGTTATCGGCCGCTATGCACAGACCTCGGTCGCCTCCTACTCTTATATCGTGAACGACAGCGTGTGGGCGGGAAGCGACCGCATCATTAACGGTCCGTACCACAGCAACGGCGGCGTGCGCATGGACGGGACGACCAATGCGCCGGTTACCAGTTCGGTTTCGAGTTGGACCTGCACGTCCTCCTTCGGATGTTCCCCGAATGCGACCGAGCCGGGCGTTTTCGGTGGCGGCTCCAATCAGAATCTCTGGAGGTACCCGACCCCGCAGCTTGACTTCGCCGGCATCGCCGCCGATTTTACTTCGCTCAAGGCGACTGCGCAGTCGCGCGGCATTTATCTGCAGCGGTACAGTTCGGGCGCGAGCAACAGCAGCGCGTATCATAAGGGGTATCACCTCGTTTTCAATAGCAACAACACGGTCACGGTATACCGCGTTTCTTCCGCGACAAGACTGACCGTCACGCCCGTCAACAGTAGCGACCCGACGACCGATTACGCGCTCATCGGCAACCAAACGTCCTACAACACCTACACCATTCCCTCGAACTGCGGCCTTATCTTCGTCGAGGACAACACGTGGGTGGAGGGAATCATACCGTCGAAGGTAACGCTCGTCGTCGCGAATGTCACCACGACCGGCGTTACGCCTGACGCATTTCTGAAAGGCAGTATCACCTACGCGTCGGCCGACGGGTCCGGCGGCTTCACTCTCATCAGCTCCCATGACATTCTGATAACCCCCAATTCTCCGCAAAACATGACGCTTAACGGCGTCTTCATCGCGCAGAGCGGGGCATTCGGGCGCAACTATTACGGCAACGCGGGCTGGGGCTGCGACGGCACTTACGAGCCCCGCGGCACGCTCACCATTCTCGGCTCCACCATTTCAAACAAACGCACGGGCACGCAGTGGAAAAGCGGCTGCTCGCCCGGCAATGCGGGGTATCTCTCGCGCATCGACTCTTTCGACCGCATGCTCGCGAACGATCCGCCGCCGTTCACTCCCGTCATTTCGACCGATTACTCCTTCGTCGACTGGCAGCAGAAGTAGCGCTTCGCGCGGATGGGGGCTGCTATACTTTCCCCATGCTCGTTATCGCGAACTGGAAGGCGTACGTCGAAGACGCGAGGAAGGCGCTCCTTCTCTTCGCGGCAAGCAAGCGGGCCGCGCGCGCGACCGGGATCAGCATCGTACTCGCTCCGCCCGCGCCTCTTCTGGGAATCCTGTCGAGAAACAACCGCTCGACGGTCGCGTTCTGCGCGCAGGACGTCTCGGCAACCACCGGTGGCCCGGAGACCGGCGAGGCGACCGCGGCGGCATATGCAGCAGCGGGCGCGACGTACGCGCTCGCCGGCCACTCCGAGCGGCGGACGCGGGGCGACACCGATCAAATCGTCTCCGAAAAAATAACGCGCGCGCTTGCGCACGGGCTCACGCCCGTTCTGTGCGTCGGCGAACGTGAGCGCGACGGCGAAGGCCGCTACCTTGCCTACCTGCGCGAGGAGCTTACGGAGGCGCTCAAGCCGCTTGCGCCGAAAGAGCGCGCGAACATCGTCGTCGCGTACGAACCTCTCTGGGCCATCGGAAAGGACGCTTCGCTTTCCATTGAACCGAACGATCTGGCCGAGATGACGCTCTACATACGCAAAGTACTTGCCGAGCTCCTTCCGGGCAAAAGCTCCTCCCGTTCCCGCATACTCTACGGCGGTTCGGTCGAGTCCGGGAACATCCGCGCGCTCGCGGCAAGCTCCGGCGTCGACGGATTTCTCATCGGGCACGCATCGGTCGATCCGCTGAACTTTCCCCAGATCGTAAAGCGGCTTATATAACGATGCGCAGCGTCCGCGATATACCGTTTTTCGCGAATATTCCGATACTGGTGCGCGCCGCCCTGAATGCCCCCGTCAAAAACGGGGAGGTGGTGAATGACTACCGCTTGCGGCGAGCCGCGCCGACCATCCGTTTTCTTGCCGAACGGGGCGCAAAAGTCGTCCTCATAAGCCACCTGGGCGAACAGGGGACCGAGACTCTCTCCCCTGTCGCGCGCGCGCTCGAAAAAATCGTTCCGGGAACCTCGTTTTTCGGCGAGACTGTCGGGGAACGCGCCCGCGCTGCGGTGCGCGACCTGCCGCCAAGGAATGTCCTCGTTCTCGAGAACCTGCGCCGCGATAAGGGCGAGCGTACAAACGACCGCGCATTCGCCCGAGAGCTCGCCGCGCTCGCCGACGTCTTCGTCCAGGACTCGTTCGACACCTGCCACCGTGCGCACGCCTCGATCGTCGGCGTCCCGGAGCTTCTGCCGAGCTATGCGGGGCTCCTGCTCGAGGAGGAAGTGCACGAACTCTCGCGGGCGCTCGCTCCGAAGCGTCCGGCGCTCGCGGTCATCGGCGGAGCGAAGTTCGGCACGAAAGAGCCCGTGCTCATGAGGCTTCTGCAGACGTACGACCACGTGTTCGTCGGCGGAGCGCTGGCGAACGATTTTCTAAAAGCCGCAGGACAGCCTGTGGGAAAGTCGCTTGTCTCGACCGCCGATTCCTCGCATGTGAAAAAACTTCTTGTCAATCCGAAACTCGTCATACCGGTGGACTCGCTCGTCATACCCGCGAGCGCGGTCGGCACGCCGAACGCGCGGGCGAGAGCGCGTATCGCGAGTCCCGGAGGAGTGTGGTCCGACGAAGTAATCCTCGATCACGGGCCGGGCACCTCCGCGCTTCTCTCCAGTCTCGCAGAGAAAGCGAAAACCATCCTCTGGAACGGTCCTCTAGGGAAGTATGAAGACGGACTCACGGACGCGACCGATGCGTTTGCGCAAGCGGTTGCAGCCTCAAATGCCCACTCAATCGTCGGGGGCGGCGACACGATTGCAGCCATAGAGAAGCTCGGCCTCTTGTCGCGGTTCTCCTTCGTCTCCACCGGTGGCGGCGCGATGCTCGACTTTCTTGCGAAGGGCATGCTCCCCGGCATTGAGGCCCTCGACAATAGCCCATTTACGCGGTAACGTGCAGCCTACAAACGGCCTATGGTGGCCGTTTGAAAAGGGGGAGTTATCTATGAAGCTGATCGCTTTAGCTGTAACCGTCCTGATGGGGACTATGTTCCTCGCAGTAAAGTTCGACTTGGGATTGTTCGGAACGGTGGTGACGGGCATCGTGCTCTCCGTCATCGTGGCCCTGGTGAATGAGGCCGTCGACGTGGCGTTCCACGGCCCGCTCGGTAACAGGCGATTGGACGAATCCGAGTTCGAAGAAGAGTGAAAAAAGCTTTGACACGATACGCGCCCGCACCTCTGGTGCCGGCGCTTTTTGTTACGATTGAAGAACGCCGCGGATCTTTTCAGCGTTGCCGGCGAAGTCGTTTTTGTCCCCCGTGACCCCGCTCTCGGGAAAGACCCAGATATGCGCGTGCGGTACTTCGTCTCCGATAATTTTTGAAAGCACCCACTCGGTGCCGAAGGCTTTGCGCTGCGCCTGTGCTACGTTCCTGACCACTTCAAAATATGCCCCGACATTCGGCACATCCCACACCCAGCGATAATGCCGTTTCGGAATAACCTGGGCGTGCCCGGGAGCCTGCGGATGAATATCCAGAAAGGCAAGGAAGTTGTCGTCCTCGTATACTTTAGTCGCCGGAATTTCACCCCTGACAATCTTGCAGAAAATACAGTCGTCCATTGCTACAGGATACCGCAATTGATTCCTGATACAATCGACACACGATGTTTCCGCTCCATGAACCGCTGACCGACACGCTGCGCGAAGAACTCGCGGCACACGACGACCTCACTGCGGCCTTGCTTGCGCGCCGCGGCGTTCTGACGAAAGAGGCGGCGGAGAAATTTCTCAATCCCTCGTACGACGCGCACCTCCATGATCCGTTTCTGATGACCGATATGCACAAAGCCTCGGAGCGACTCGCGCGCGCCATTCTCACTGGAGAAAAAATCGCCGTCTGGAGCGACTACGACTGCGACGGCATCCCGGGCGCGGTCCTGCTTCACGACTTTCTGAAAAAAGCCGGAGCGAATTTCGAAAACTATATTCCGCATCGGCACGAAGAAGGATACGGAATGAACGTGAGCGGTGTCGAGAAGCTCGCGAAGAGCGGGGTTCAGCTTATTGTCACGGTAGATTCCGGTATCACGGACGTGGAGCCGATCGCGCGCGCGAACGAGCTCGGCATGGAGGTCATCGTTACGGACCACCACTTGCCGGGAGAGAAGTTGCCGGATGCGCTCGCGATTCTCAATCCGAATGCGCGCGCCGATGAGACATATCCCTTCCGTGGACTCTGCGGCTCGGGCGTCGCGTGGAAGCTGGTGTGCGCGGCGCTCGCACAAACGCCAAAGCTGCGCGAGCGCGTACCCGCGGGGTGGGAGAAGTGGCTCCTTGATATGGTGGGGCTCGCAACCATCGCGGATATGGTTCCGCTTGTGGACGAGAACCGCGCGCTTGCCATGTACGGAATCAAGGTGATGCGCAAATCGCCGCGGCTCGGTTTGCAAAAATTATGTCGCGGCATGCGCGTCGAGCAGCGCGCGATTACCGAAGACGATGTCGGCTTCATGATCGCCCCGCGGGTGAACGCTGCGAGCCGGATGGGAGAAGCGCGCGACGCATTTGCGCTCTTCACGACCGACGACGAGAGCGAGGCCGACCTGCTCGCGAAGAAATTGGAGAAAGCAAATCGGACACGGAAAGCGGAGGCGGGTGCCATCACGCGCGCGGTGCACGCGCGACTCAAAGAGCGCGAGATAAGGAGCGTGATAGCGCTCGGGGACCCCGAGTGGCGGCCCGCTCTTCTTGGACTCGTTGCGAACACCATCGCTGAAGAATACGAGCGCCCCGTTTTTCTCTGGGGGCGCGAATGGAGCATGAGCTTGAAAGGTTCGGTGCGCTCGGGAGGCGCGACGCACATCCTCGAGCTCATGCAGGCCGCTGAAAATGTTTTCGCGCAATTCGGAGGACACAGGGCCGCGGGCGGTTTCACCGTGCAGGATACTGAAGTTTTTTTCCTGGAGGATCGTCTTGTTGAAGCGTACGCGCGAATCACGGCGGGCGAGAAGAGCGTTGACGTGCTCGCGGAGCGCGCCGACGCTGTGCTCGTTCCAGAAGAGGTGACACTGTCCTTTCTTGCCAAGATAGAGCGGCTTTCTCCATTTGGTATGGATAATCCAAAACCTGTGTTCCTGCTGCGCGATGTGTTCGTACGAGAGATTTCACGTTTTGGAAAAGCGGAAGAGCATTTGAAATTAAAAATTGATTCGCGCGAAGGAAATAGAAGTATCGACGTAGTAACTTTTTTTGTGAAGGGTCCCGTCGCACGCACGGCACAAGAGCTCGCGCAGGGCAGTCGTGCGCACATCCTCGCACACCTCGAGCGTGACACGTTCTCGCGCGGCAACCCGGTGCGTCTAAGACTTCTGGACATTAGAGTTGTATAGTAAGCGGGATGAAATTCACCATCCACGCCGACGGCGGCGCAAGAGGAAATCCGGGCCCCGCGGGCGCGGGCGCGATGATCCGCGACCACCTCGGCAACTCGGTCGCGAGCGTCTCGCGATTTTTGGGCACGCGCACCAATAACTTCGCCGAATACGAGGCGGTGATTCTCGCCTTTGAGACGCTCGCAAAACTTCTGAAAGGGAAGACGGGCGCGGTAGAAGTAGCAGTGAAGATGGACAGCGAACTCGTTGTGAAGCAGATGAAGGGCGTCTATAAGGTGAAGCACCCGACGATGAAGGCACAGTATGCGCGTCTCATGCATGCGGCCAGCGCCTTCAAATCCGTCTCCTTCACCCACGTCCCGCGCGCACAAAACTCCGACGCCGACGCGCTCGCGAACGAAGCGATGGATAGGGGTGCATGAATATCTTAATTGCTGTTGTTTCAGGGTTCGCGAGTGGGGTTTTCTTGAGATCGCTGTTTTTCACTGGTTCGACTTCGCTCACCACAGGTAGTTGGTGGCCAATACTATTTGTGGTTTTGCTCGCGGCGCTTGTGGGCGCTGTTGCTTTTATAAAGCCGCGCCACTTGTACTCACTTGGTGCGGTTTTCTTTTTGTTTGTGGCGTTTGGAATGATACGTGCGGCGGTTGCTGACACACCGTTACCAGCCGTGTTTGCGAATCAGGTGAAGCAGCGCGTGCAGTACGAGGGTCTCGTTGTCGCCGACCCCGACGTGCGCGACGCGAATCAGCGTGTGCAAGTGCGTGTGTCGAGGGGAGGTGAGTCAACAATTATGCTTGCGGTCGCCCCGCGCCGCCCCGAAGTCGCGGTGGGTGATCGAATATGGGTATCGGGAACGCTCGAGGTGCCGGAGGCATTCGCCGATGACGCTGGGCGTACCTTCCGCTACGATAAATATTTACAACGCGACGGCGTGCGATTTCTTTTGAGCTTCGCTTACTTGCGTGTGGAGTCACACGCCCCATGGTATTCACTTCCTGCCGCACTCGCGAGAGTGAAGCATATGTTTATAGATGGAATCAGAGCGACTCTCCCCGAGCCACACGCCTCGCTTGCCGGTGGGGTCGTGA
This sequence comes from Candidatus Kaiserbacteria bacterium, assembly GCA_016217905.1. Lineage (GTDB taxonomy): Bacteria > Patescibacteriota > Minisyncoccia > Phycocordibacterales > Phycocordibacteraceae > C7867-001. Next base: position 86,038 of record JACRFL010000002.1, read on the forward strand.
TAGGAGGGAAGTCAGGCCTCGGAAATGAGTTGAAAATGATTTTGTACGGAGCGGCTTGGTGCAAATCATCGTGCTCTCTGGCTACAACGTGATGGTCGTCGCCGAGTGGGTGATGGCGCTACTTGCGCTCACGAAACTCCCGCGGCGCTGGGGAGCTGGAGCAGGGGCGCTCGCTCTTCTCGTCTTCGTCGGCATCGCCGGCTTCTCGGCCACGGCAATTCGTGCCGCGATTATGGCGCTCATCGCGCTCTATGCTCGCGCAAGCGGGCGCACATATGCGGCAGGTCGCGCACTCCTCTTTGTGATACTCCTGATGCTCCTATGGAATCCTCTCTTTCTCGCCTTCGACCCCGGCTTTGGGCTCTCGGTGATCGCTACCGCCGGACTTATCTGGCTTGCTCCACTCATTGAGATAATTTTGTCATTTACGAAAAGTGCTTTTTGGAAAAATGCTGTCGCGACGACGCTTTCGGCACAAGTCGCGGTGTTGCCACTCCTTCTCTATGACACGGGGAATCTCTCACTCGTCTCAATCCCCGCTAACTTGCTCACAATGCCGATGGTCCCGCTCGCGATGGGCTTCTCCGCGCTCGCCGGGCTCGCGGGGATACTCTTTGGTTCCCTTCTTCCTCTTCTTGGTATTGTCCTTGCGTTCCCCGCATATCTTGCCAATGCTTACCTCATATTCATCGCGCACGAGAGTGCCGCACTGCCGTTTTCGGCTTACATGCTCCCTCCCTTTCCGTTTTGGCTTGTGCTCGTTGCCTATGCCACACTTATTTATGTTGCTTCGTCAAAACGCTTCTCCACGACACCCCAATTAAGGTTCGCAAAGAAGGCGTCGATGTAATTTTTCTTTTCCGCCGGCACGTAGTCCACCATGTACGCGTGTTCCCAAAGGTCGAGTGCGAGGAGGATGGGGAGGCCGGCGAGCTGTCCGAGCTCATGGTCGGCGACAAAGACAGTGTGGATGGTGTGCGCAGCTGGATCAGCATAGACAACAACCCAGCCGATGCCGCGCGTTCCCGCAACTTCTTTTATATGTGCGACGAGTCCTTGCTCTCCATATTTTTCAACAACTGATTTCTCGAGCGTGCCGCCTGTGGTGGACGACGTCGAACCACCCTCAAACTGCTCGAAATAGTACTCATGCATGCGCATGCCGTCGAATTCAAACGCGAAGCGTCGCCGTAGCTCCGCAACGAGATACGGATCAAGCTCGAGTTGTCCGGCGCGGACAGCCGAGAGCTTCTCCGTAATAAGATTCGCGTGCTTCACGTACCCCTCGTACAAAGCGAAATGCACGGCGACCTGCTTCTGCGAAATTCCCTCAAGCGGCGGGAGATCGAATGTTTTTGTCGGGTATGTCATAGGCATAAAATGTACCATATACTTACTCAACACATGCCGCGTAAATTACCGACGAGTTTCTACCTCGTTCTTCTCGTCATTCTCCTCGCCGGGAACATCGGCGTGTATCGGGCGATATTCGCGCCGCCCGTGCCTGCCGTCATCGTTCTTGCGGTGGGGGAGAAAGGCGGCGCGACCATCGTGCGGAGTCCGAGTGGAGAAATCGTCCTTGTCGACGCCGGTCCGGATGCGGGCATTTTGCGCGCGCTCGGAGCAGCGCTTGCGCCGTGGGAACGCACCATTGGTACGGTCGTTCTCACGGGCACGCAGGCCGGCCTTATCGGCGGCCTGCCGGAAGTCTTGAGTCGCTACCGCGTCTCGGCGCTCGCGCGCGCCGGCGCGCAGGGACCGAAGAGTCTGGAGGCCGCGCTCGCGGCTGCCGCGAGCGCGGAAACGGGCCTGCAGCAGAAAAGCATTCCGTACGGCGTGCGTCTCGCGCTTTCAGACGGGACGTCCATCGACGTCATCGCGTCCGGCGTATTCAGGATCTCCTTCGACACCGCCTCACTCGACATCTCTTCGAGCACTCCCGCCGGAGTCTACCTTTCAGACGGGGTCACGATACGCGGCCGCTAGATCGCCTTCGCCTTCTTGAGCGTGGCGTAAGCTCCGTTCTTTTTTATGGTCTTGAGCCCTTTCATCGAAACGAGGGCGACGACCGTTTTGCCGAGTTCGGGCACGTAGATGCGGCGCTTTTGGAGATTCGCCTTGCGACGGACCGTGCCCGTCGGGTTGAATTGCGTCGCGCGGGTGCGGTTCGAGTACCGCCCGCCGATTTGCGTGCTTTTGCCGGTTATATCGCAGGATCGCGCCATGGCGAACGCATGGTAGCATATCCCGTAGCGCAACTCAATCATGGACACTGCTCTCTCGCTCGTCGTTCTCATTCTTTCCGTCATCGCGCACGAGGTTGCGCACGGATACGCCGCCAACTCGCTTGGCGACCCGACCGCGCGGCTCGCCGGCCGCCTCACCATGAATCCACTCCCGCACATCGACCTCATGGGCTCGATCATCATCCCCGCGCTTCTCGTCACCACCCACTCGCCGATACTCTTCGGCTGGGCGAAGCCGGTCCCTTATAACCCCTACAATCTCCGGAATCAGCGTTGGGGCGAGGCACTCGTTGCACTCGCCGGCAGCGCGACAAACATCTTTCTCGCAGTCATGTTCGGCCTCGTTGTCCGTTTTGGCTCCTCTGTTGGATTCGATGCGCTTGCGCTCTCGCTCGCCTCGACTATCGCCTTTGTTAACCTCTTCCTCGGCCTCTTCAACCTTATCCCGTTCCCGCCGCTTGACGGATTCACCGCGCTGCGCGCGGCGCTCCCCTGGCACCTCGCGTCGGGCATGACCCGCCTTCAAGCCCGCGTGCACGGCGCGGGCGCGCTCTCGCTCATCCTCTTCCTGCTCCTTTTCTCGTACGTCTTTGCCGCGCCGTTCTTCAAACTCGTCCTCTGGATTTTTGGGCTGATCACCGGTGCCGGTACATAGCGCCCTTCACCAACTCTCTACAGCAGTCGCCTGTTCCGATGCGCGCGGCTGGTATACTACGGGGGATGGAACATCAAGTGCCGCAGTTCATCGAGGTGGAGGACAGGATCATCGGCCCTCTGACCCTCAAACAGTTTATTTATCTCGCCGGCGCCGGCGGCATTTGTGTCTCCCTCTTCGCATACGCGCCCCTGCTGCTCGCCATTCTGCTCTCGCTGCCGGTGGCCGTCCTCGCGGCGGCTCTCGCTTTCTACAAGATAAACGGGAAGCCTTTTGTCGAGGTGCTCGAGGCCGGCTTCAACTATTACACGGGCGCGAAGCTCTTCCTGTGGAAACATCAGGAGTCGGGAGCTCCGGAAAGGAGCGCTGCGACTGAAGCGGCGGCGCCAGTACCGCAGCGCGGCACGCCGAAACTCACGCGCGGGAAGCTCTCGGAGCTCGCGTGGTCGCTTGATGTAAAATCTGCGGGCGGCAACTCCGCGAGCCGCGAAATCTGATATGGCGGCGCAAACGGCGAATCCGACGCAGCAGTTCGTTCCGGTCAAAGAGATCCGAAACGGCATCGTCATCCTCAAGGACGGCAGCTATCGCGGCGTGCTCATCTGCTCGTCGATCAATTTCGCCCTCAAGTCAACAGACGAACAGCACGCGATCACCGTCGGCTTCCAGAATTTTCTCAACACGCTCGATTTCTCGATACAAATCGTCGTCAATTCCCGCAAGATGGACCTGCGGCCGTACCTCGCGCTCCTTGAAGAAAAGGCTCCGGAACAGAAGACCGAACTCATGCGGATCCAGCTCCGCGAGTACATCGAATTCGTCCGCTCCTTTACGGACCAGGCGAACATCATGACGAAGTCGTTTTATGTCGTCGTGTCCTACGCTCCGCACATCACGGCCGGGAGCGCGGTCGGCTTTTTCCGCCGTGATAACGCATCGGAGAAAAATGCGGCCGCTGAAGTTTCCTTCGAAGAAAACCGAGCCCAGCTCGAACAGCGTCTGACCCTCGTCGCGAGCGGCCTCGCGGGCACCGGCGTCCGCGCGGTGCCGCTCGGCACCGAGGAGATCATCGAGCTTCTCTACCGCTCCTTCAATCCGGGAGAACTCGAGAACCCCATCCGTCTCGACAACTGATATGGCCCTTCTCGACTTTCTCAACCGCAAAAAAGAAAACGCGCAGAGCCCGACGGTTATGCCGGTCTTGCCAAAGGATATTTACAAGCAGGGATCGCTGGACCTCGTCGATACAATCGCCCCGACCGCTCTTTCGATCGGCTCGCGCGAGCTCGAGCTGGGAGAAAAGTTCGTTCGCGCTTTCTACACCATATCCTATCCCCGCTTCCTTTCCGACAGCTGGTTCTCTCCCGTCATCAACCTCGACAAAGCGCTTGACGTCTCGATATTCATCCACCCTATTGAGACCGAGCAGGCCCTGCGCGGTTTCCAGAAGAAAGTCGCCGAGGTGCAGAGTCAGATCAACGAACGCGAGGCGAAAGGGCTTGTGCGCGACCCCTTGCTCGACACGGCCTATCAGGACCTCGAGACCTTGCGCGACAGCCTCCAACAGGTGCAGGAAAAGCTTTTTGACGTCGGCCTCTACCTCGCTCTCTACGGCGATTCCAAAGAGGAGATCGACAAAACCGAGGGCGACATCCGTGGCATCCTCGACGCCAAGCTCGTCTACACGAAGCCGGCCCTCTTCCAGCAGGAACAGGGGTTCCGCTCCTGTTTGCCCTTGGGGACCGACGAACTCCTGGTCCACTCGAAGCTGAACTCTTCTCCGCTCTCCTCGATTTTCCCTTTCGTCTCTTTCGACCTCACGAGCGACCGCGGCATCCTCTACGGCATCAACCGGCACAACTCGTCGCTCATTCTTTTCGATCGCTTCTCGCTCGAGAACTACAATTCCGTCGTCTTCGCGAAATCCGGTTCCGGCAAGAGCTATGCCACGAAGCTCGAGATACTCCGCTCGCTCATGTTCGGCACGGACGTCATCGTTATCGACCCGGAGCGCGAGTACGAGCAGCTCGCGGAATCTACCGGCGGACGCGCGTTCCATATCTCGCTCTCCTCCGAGCACCACATCAATCCGTTCGACCTCCCGCCGGTCAAGGAGGACGAGGACCCGAAAGACGTTTTGCGCTCTAACATCATCGCGCTTGTTGGGCTCTTCCGCATCATGCTGCCGGGCCTCACTCCCGAAGAGGACGCCCTCATCGACCGCGCGGTGAGCGAGACCTATGCGCTCAAGGACATCACCGGCGACTCCGATTTCACCGGCGCGGAGCCACCCTTGCTCTCCGACTTCGAACAGGTGCTCTCCGGTATGGAGGGGAGCGCTTCCTTGGTCGAGCGACTTTCGAAATATACCCGCGGCACCTGGGCCGGGTTCCTCAACCAGCCGACGAACATCGACATCAAGCAGCAGTTCGCGGTCTTCTCGGTACGCGACATGGAGGACGATTTGAAGCCGGTCGCGATGTACATAATCACGCACTACATCTGGAACGCCGTGCGCCACGAGCTGAAGAAGCGCCTGCTGATCATCGACGAGGCGTGGTGGATGATGAAGAGCGAGGACACGGCGTCATTCCTCTATTCGGTGGCGAAGCGCGGCCGCAAGTACTACCTGGGAGTCTGCACCATTACCCAGGACGTCGAGGACTTTCTCAAGAGCCCGTACGGGCGGCCTATTCTCACCAACTCTTCCCTGCAATTATTGTTGAAGCAGTCGCCGACGACGATTGACGTCCTGCAACAGACCTTCAGCCTCACCGACGAAGAGAAATATCTCCTGCTCGAGGCCGGCGTGGGCGAGGGGCTCTTCTTCGCGGGCCTCAAGCATGTCGCGATCAAGATCGTCGCGAGCTACACCGAAGACCAGATCATCACGAGCGACCCGTCGCAGCTCCTCGCCATCAAGCAGGAGAAAGAGCGCTATGGCGCGGAGAAAAAATAGTCCGGAGCCGCCGGTGATGACCTGGCCGAAGGCGACGCCCTTCCTCGTGTTGGCCGCCGTTTTCGATGCCCTCCGTTTTATGTTCGAGTGGTTCATATTTTTCGGGCCGGCACTGGCCGGAGTCGCTTGTACGGTCTCGGCCAACAACACCGCTATCGGCAACGCGGTTGGAACAGCCGTCACCGAATCTGTGTGCGGCGGGGGGGCCGTCGCGGCCGGCTTCCTCGGTGCGGGAATAATCGGGCCCCTGGGGATCGTGATGGCGATGGTCACTGGGTTTGCCGGCTGGCTCGCGGTCGGGATCGCGTTAGTCATGTTCAACCGGCGCATATTCAAGGAAAATGCGCTATGGTTCGCCGCGAGCCTCCTCGTAAGCGAGGTGCCCTTTATCGGTTCGGTGCCCGCAATCACTCTGGCCGTATGGAAAATGCATGGCACCCAGATCCGGGTCGAGAAAGCGGCGCATAAGAAATGGGCGGACGAGCAAGCGGCGCAACAACTTCAGGAAAGGAATCAGCAAGCCGCGGAGCTTATGCAGCTCCAAGCCACGCAACAAGCGCAGATCATGCAACAAGAAGCGGCAAATAATGCTGCCTATGCCGAAGCTGCGAACGACGAAGAAATCCCCGAGTCGGTGCGCGAAGCGGCATAAATGCCTCCGGCAGGATATATACTAGGAGCATGCGTTTCCTCCCCGCCGCGCTTGCGCTCGCGCTGCTTCTCCCCGCAGCGGCCTTCGCACAGTCGCTCGGTGACTCTTCTTTGGGGGAGATTCCGCCGTCCTTCTCCGTCTCGGCGACTCCACAATATCCGGCGCCCCGCGGCAAGGCGGTACTCTCTTTCCTCTCGAGCTCTCTTGATCTCGCGAACGCGACCCTCGCCGTCTCGGCAAACGGAAAGAGCGTGTACCAGGGTTCGGTGCAGCCGGTCGCCGTCGCCTTGGGCTCGGCGGGAAGCGTGACAAACGTGGTCGCAACGCTGACATCAAACGGCGCGAGCTACCGCCAGACGCTGCGGCTACAGCCCCAGGACGTCGTGCTTGTCGCCGAGCCACTCTCCTCTGTGCCGCCGCTCTACCCGGGAAAATCATTGGTGCCGCTTGAAGGGAGCGTGCGGGTCGTCGCGATGGCAAACCTGAAGAGCGCGGACGGCAAAGTGCTCGACCCGTCCACGCTCTCATACACATGGACGGTCGATGGAGTACAGACCGCACGTTCCTCGGGCATCGGCAAGATGGCGATCGTGGTCGCTTCGCCGATCCAATACCGCTCCAGCGAAGTCTCGGTCGCGGTTATGAGCCGAGAGGGAGCGCTCGTCGGCGGCGACTCGCTCTCTCTTATATCCCTTGAGCCCTCGGTGCGCATCTACGAGAGCGATTCTTTGCTCGGCATCCGCTTCGACCACGCCTTGTCGGGCGGATACGCCATTACTGATGCCGAGTCCACTCTGTATGCCGCGCCGTTTTCATTCTCGACGGCGCGCGGCGCACCGCTCTTGAAGTGGTTCCTTGACGGGACGGAGGCGCAAACGGGGAACGCAATAACGCTGCGGCCGACGGGGAGCGGGCAGGGGAACGCTTCGCTTTCTTTTGTCGCGTCGGCAGGAGAATTTATGAGAGCAACGGCGAATCTCTCGCTCTCCTTCGGCGCGAAACCGGGTACTAATTTATTCGGCCTATGAAAAAAGCGTTCCTCATTTCACTCATCGCTCTTTTCTTCGGGCTGGCGCCGCATGTCTTCGCTGCCGCGGGCGACTTCGTCCCGCTCGCGCCGATTCCTGGCCTCACGGAGGGCGTGACGGCGAACACGGCCGGGCTCGCGAACTTCCTGAACAATCTCTACAAATTCCTTATCGGCATCGCGGCGATTCTTGCCGTTATCGAGATAATCTGGGGCGGCCTTGAAATATCCACGCAGGATTCGGTGAGCAAGAACAAGGACGGCAAAGATCGTATTAAGTGGGCGCTCTTCGGGCTCGTACTCGTCCTCTCTCCGGTCTTGGTCTTCTCCATCATCAACCCGAGCATTCTGAACCTCTCCGTCAACCTCCCCAAACTCGACACGGGTTCGGGCTTCGTCGGGTCGAGCGGGTCGGGAACCGGAACACAAACACCGGCTGTCGACCCCGCGAGTGGGTGTAGGGTGGTCGGCGCGGCTGGTATTCTCCAAATTGCAACCTGCCCTTCTCAAACCGCAGCAACAACTTGGAGCAATACTTGTTCCGGAAGACTTTCAGCGGGTCCCCTAACAAAGCTCGCCGACGGCACAATCACATCTACTGTGTTGCTTTGTGCGGGAACACAATCTTATATATTTATAGACTTAACCACCGATATTATTAACTTTTCCCGTATAATTTCTCGGATGCAGCCCTTGGCCCGCACGTCTGATAATCCAAACAATGGGACTACCGCAATACAATTCGCAAATACCTGTGCGAGTTTTGGATGGGAGACATGCATAAGTGACCGCCCTCGGGTTACATTTTCGGTCCCCTGTTTACCAACACCAACGACATCAATCTCGTCTACGGCAAGCGGAAAATGTTACAAGGAGGTGTTGTCGTGCGAGGATGCGGGTGTCGCATCTGCTGACGTATGTTCTGGCAATCCAAGCTGGACGCCTTTCCAATAACATGCGCCGCACACTCATCATCGCTGCAGCCGTGATAGTCCTCCTCGGAGCCGGAGTTGCCGCATATTTCTACTTCTTCGGGAAGCCTGCGGGCATTGCGGTCGCGCCAGCGGGGAGCGCAAATTTGCCGGTAGCGGGGCAAGCGGCACCAAGCGCCGAGTCAACCCCCTCGACGGCGACCCCGACGGCCGCTCCTTCGCCAGTCACGGCAGTCTCCGCACGGCTCGTGAAGATAAGCGCGGGGCCGGCCGTCCCTGCCGCGGTGGTTGTTGATAGAAAAGCTGTTAATGCAAGCTCTTCACCAGAGGTCGTCGTCAACTACCTTGAGCGGGAGAGTGGTAATGTTTTCTCATATGCGATGCGTGCGGGGACGCTTACCCGAACGAGCAACAAAACAATCCCGGGCATCCAGTCTGCCGCGTGGCTCCCCGACGGCTCGCTTGCTTTTGTGCGCTACCTCTCGGGCGCGGACTTCTCGACCATTAACACCTACACACTGCAGGCAGACGGGTCGGGCGGCTCCTTCTTGTCGCAAAATCTCGCCGGAGTCGCCGTCGCTTCCACCAGTGTGCTCACACTTTCCTCGAGCGTCAGCGGTTCCACCGCCTCGGTCGGACGCGCCGACGGCTCTCGCACGGTGACCGTCTTCACCACGCCCCTTTCCGCTCTCCGCGCCTCCTTTGCGGGGAAGTCGCAGTATCTCGCGTTCACCAAGCCGTCGGCGACACTGCCGGGGACCGCCTTCCTCGTCGACGCCTCCGGGCGCTTCTCCCGCATCGCCGGACCGAGAAACGGCCTGGTCGCCCTCGCGAGCCACTCGGGGAAGTGGGTGCTCGTAAGCTACGCGCTCAACGACTCTATGCAGATGGAGCTGATTGATACCTCGACCGGCGAGACGCTTCCGCTCCCTGTGGCAACCATTGCGGAGAAGTGCGTGTGGACAGCCGAAGATTCGGCGATCTACTGCGGTATCCCCGTATCCCCGCCTGCGGGCGCCTACCCCGACGACTGGTACCAGGGCGCGGTACACTTCTCCGACCGAATCTGGAGGATAGAAGTCTCGGGACGCTACGCGCAACTCGTGCTCGATTTTCCAAAAGAGGCGAAAGATTCTCTTGATGTCGAAGCTCCCGCAATCAATCAGGCTGGATCCGTCCTCGTTTTCGTCAACAAGAACGACGGCTCACTCTGGGGCTATCAACTCTAGGTGCCAGGGACAAAGTTACCCCTTGCCGCTTACGTCTGTGTTGATGGCGCGGCGCACATACCACTCTTGCAGCACCCCCGCGAGGTTCGTCGCGATGAAGTACAGCGCGATCGCTCCAGAGGTCGTATACGAAATGGTCGCGATAAGAAACGGAAATACATATTTCAACTGAAGCCCCATAATCTTCTGGAAGTCTCCCTGCGCGCTGCCCAAAGAAGGCTTCATCGTCCCTGAAAGGGCCGCGTGCGCCTGGAGAAACTGCGAAAAACCGGCGAGTACCGCGAGGACCATGCTCTTGCCGGCGACCGAGATGATCCCCAGAAACTCGAGCGAGACCGAGCCCGGGATGGGGGTGAACGCGTAAAGAAGCGCGGCGTTCGGAACCACAAACGACTCGCGGCTGAAAACCCAAAAAAGAGCGAGGAGGACGGGGATCTGGACGAAAACCGTCAGGATGCTCGAGAACGGGTTTACCCTCTCCTCGCGATAGAGCGCGAGCGTTCCCAGCGCCTCTTTCTCTTTGTCGCCCTTGTGTTTCTCTTTCATTTCCTTGATTTTTGGTTCGAGCATTTTCATTGCGCGCTGCGTGCGCGCCGCTGAAAGAGAGAAGGGGAGAAGGATGAGCCGGATACCGATGGTAAGCAGGATGACCGCCACGCCGACATCCCCGCCCGGCACGAGCGCCATGAGCGCCACAAGCGCGTTGTAGATGGGATTGTAGAAGACGGCGTGGAAGAAAGATGAGATCACAGGCGGGCTTTAGTGTGTCGTGTAATGTTCGCAAGAAGTTCTGCCATTTCGGCTCTCGTGTCCTCGTAGCTTACACTACCTGCGGACGGTTGGGGGAAGATGATGAGGGAAGGAGGGAGGGGGAGGGTCCGAAGCGCGGCGAGAATGCGGCGTTTTATGCGGTGGCGGGTAACCGAGAGATGGGCGACTTTCTTCGGCACGACAACCGCATATCCCCGGTTTTCTCCGGAGAAAACGGCCGTGAAGTGCGCCGAAGAGAGCCGCCGGCCCGACGTAAGGAGGGCCGGGAACTCCCCTCGCGGCAGGCGTTCTCGTCGCGGGAGCACGGAGTTACGCGGAGAGTTCCTTGCGCCCGGCGCGGCGGCGGCGCTTCAGGATTCTCCTGCCGGGAGCAGCCGCGCTGCGGGAGAGGAATCCGTGCGTCTTCGCCCGCTTACGCTTCTTTGGTTGGTATGTTCTTTTTGCCATAGGGGTGGTTCCTAGCTTATACACATGATACTAACAGTTTCTCCCCGGAAATCCAGGGTGTCTTCTATTTTCGGGAAGGGTATACTCCAGGGGTCATGGACAAGAGAAATCCGCGAGAACTCTGGGAATATGTGTTGACGCAGGTCGAGCTTTCCATTTCTTCTGCGAATTTCAATACCTGGTTCCGCAGCAGCTGTATTGTCAGAATAGGAGAGGACGGCGTTCTGTATGTCGGCGTCCCGAGCCAGTTCTATAAAGATTGGTATCTGAAGAAGTTCCACACCCTCCTCTTGAAGATCGTCCGGGACATATCCTATGAGTTCCGCAACATCGAGTACATGATTGTGAAGGACGAGAACCGTAAACCTCCCAAGGAAGAGCGACGTGCGCGCGGAGTCATCGAGCTCCCGCTGGATGAGTTCTATATAAACAAGAGCGACAATTTGAATCCGCGATACACATTCGACACATTTGTTATCGGCTCATTCAACGCACTGGCGTGCTCGGCGGCGCAAGCGGTTCTCGCGCGACCGGGTATTACCTATAATCCTCTTTTCATCTACGGCGATACCGGGCGCGGGAAAACGCACCTCATTCAGTCCATCGGCAACCAATTCAAGAAACAATACCCCGGACAGAAAGTGTTTTATTTAACATCGGAGAAATTCGCCGTCGACTACACCGATTCCGTGCAGGCGGGCACCGCGAACCGATTCAAAGACAGGTATCGGCAATACGACCTGCTCATTATGGACGATGTTCAGTTCCTCTCAAAAAAGGAAAAGACGGAAGAGGAGCTTTTCCACCTTTTCAACGCGCTTCACGATACGAACAAGCAGATCATTTTTTCTTCCGACCGGGCACCGGCGGCGATTCCCGACATCGCCGAGAGGTTGAAGGGACGCCTTGCGAGCGGTATGACGGTCGACATCGGAGAGCCCGATACAGAATCTCGTATGGCAATCGTGAGGAAGAAGGCGGCGTCTCATGGGGTGATGCTTTCAGATGAAGTAATCGAATACGTCGCGACGTCGATGGGGGGTTCCATACGCGAACTTGAGGGTATGGTGAACAGTATCGTCTGTCACACCCAGGTGAAAGGGGCTGCTCCGGACATCGCTGAAGTCCGACAGTCTCTACGATCATTTACTCGGCCTCAAAAAAACATATCGGTGAAAAACGTGGTCGATAAGGTCGCGGAATTTTACGGAATCGACGAAGAGAGTATTTATGAGAAGACGCGCAGGAGGGAAGTTGTGCGGCCTCGACAGATTATTATGTATATCCTCCGTGAGGATTTTGGGATTTCCTATCCGACGATAGGGACGAAGCTCGGAGGCCGAGACCACACGACGGTTATTCACTCATGTGAGAAGATAAAGCGTGAGATTGTTGTGGATAACGATCTTTCTAAAGAAGTTCAGAATATTCGCTCCCTTCTTGTATGACGATACGAAAACATTTATCAACACTTTATCTTTTTATTTTGGCCCAAAATAGTATGTGTTTCCGTGCTGATTTCGACTTATCCCCGTATCAACAACCCTAATAGAGACCGTATGAATATTTCTGTACAACAAAAGATGTTTTCCGACGCTGTGCATACCGTCTCGAGATTCGCGGAACGGAAAAGTGCGACGCTCCCCGCGCTCTCCTCAATACTCATCATAGCCGCCGACGACGGCATAAAAATGCGTGCGACGAATCTCGAGACCGGCATCGACCTTAAAATCGACGGCGAACAAAAAAGTAGCGGCGTTGTCGCTGTTCCTGCAGCCCTTCTGCAACAAATAGCGAGCTCTCTCACACCAGACGGGACAATCACCATCGAACATACTGGGGATATTGTTTTCCTAAAAAGCGGGACCGGAAAGAGCTCGATAAAAACAACCCCCTACGATGACTTCCCCTCCATACCATTTCCAGAAACACCCCAAAACAGAATCGTGCTGCCAGGAGTCGTTTTAAAGAACCTCTTCACCTCCATCGCTTCCTGCGCATCCCCATCAACAGTCCGTCCGGAGCTTGCGAGCATATACCTCTCCATAGAGGGCGGGACCCTGACCGCCGTCGCCACCGACTCATTCCGGCTTGCGGAAAAGAAAGTGCCCCTTTCAAACAAGGGGACACAAGGAAAATTTCTTATCCCGGCCAAAAACGCAATTGATGTTTCTCAAGCCCTACCCGACGACGATATTATTCTATCGTTTGACGAGCATCAGTGCGCGTTCGTGAGCACGTCCGGCATGATTGTTTCCCGCCTTACAAATGCCGTGTATCCAGATTATCGCCAGATAATCCCCAAAGAATCGGTCGTCGAGGCGGTCGTGCTCCGGAAGGATCTCGAGAATGCGCTCAAACGGACGACGATCTTTTCCGATTCCTTCCAAAAAATATCAATCAACTTCGACCCAAAGAAAAACATCATTTCGCTCTTTGCAAAAAACACAGATATCGGAGAATCAACAGAAGCTCTATCGGCCGTTATTTCCGGGGGAGCGCTCGACCTATCATTCAACCATCGCTACCTCTCCGCGGCGCTCTCTCTGACCACAGCGGAAAGCCTCTCACTCATCGCCGCGGGCATTGGGCGCCCCCTTCTCGTAAAAGGCGTCGGGGACACCTCTCTCCTCTATCTCGTTTCCCCGATGAATCAGTAGGGCGGAGGGCCTATCCGGAATCGGCCGCCGTCGATACGGGAGCCGATAAGGGGACCGGAAGCATCACTCCGGTCGAAAAAAGCTCCGGACGCAACGCGTACCAGGAAGAGACGCCGTATTCCCAGTACGGGAACTGCGGGTCCTTTGACGGGTCGGCCGGGGGCGCCCCCTGCGGATCGTTCTTGTCAACCCAATACAGGAGACTGTGGGGAACGACAGCTCCATGCTGATCGGGTGTGTACCAGCTTCCCCGCAGCATGGGCGGAACGGACGAGTAGATCGGGCTCGGTTCGCCGAAATACGTTTTCGGATATTTCGATAGCGCGTACGCCATCGCCTCGTGCCACATCGGCGCCGCGATGAATCCGGCGATTGACTTCACCATGGACGAGTTATCGTTGTTCCCGGCCCACACCCCGAGTGCTATCGACGGCGTGTAGCCGATGACCCACGCGTCGCGCGTATCGTTCGTCGTTCCGGTCTTGACGGCGACGTCATATCCCGGGAAGGAAAGCGGCGAGTCGAGCGGGTATTCCGGGAGCCGGGCGGGCGCGTCGGAGAGCATGGCGGACACGTCGCGCGCGATGCGCGCCGGGAGCACACTTGACGGCTGCGGGGCATATCGCTGGAGCACGGTCCCCACCGCATCGCTGACCTCAAGAATTCCAACCGGGGCGTTTTTCACCCCGTCGTTCGCGAAAACGGAGTACGCCCCAACCAGGTCGAGAAGGCGAACCTCCCCGCCGCCGAGCACGAGCGTCAGTCCGTACTGGTTCGGGTCTCCGAGCGTCGAGAGGCCGAAAGATTTCGCGAGGTTTATGGCATTTTGTATCCCGACCAGGTAAAGGACCTTGATGGCGGGTATGTTGATCGATTGCGCGAGTGCCGTTTCAAACGTCATCGGGCCGCGGAACTTTCCATCGTAGTCGCTCGGCGCGTAACACGGAGCGTCGTTGTTTCTCGTGTCGGACGGCGGGCATTCCGTCGAAAACTGTGTCGGCACGTCGAAAACGACCGTGTCGCGCGTGTAGCCGCGCAGGAGCGCGAGAGCGTAGATGAACGGCTTCATAGCCGAGCCGGGCTGTCGGTCGGCGAGCGCGGCGTTGTACTGTCCGTCGATGGAGATGTCGAAAAAATCCCGCGAGCCGACCATCGCGAGAATCTGACCGGTCGACGGATCGACCGCGGTGAGGGACGCGTTTGACGCTCTGAAATCCTTCTCATTTTTAAGCGCGTACCGGTTCACGATCGATTCAGCCTTCGTTTGAAGGTCGGCGTCGAGCGTCGTGATGACTTTCAATCCGGACATGAGCGCCTGCGAGCCGTACGTCTCTTCCAGGGCGCCGAGGATGTAGAACACGAAGTGGGGAGCGGTGATCGCGTTTTGTCCGGTTGGGGAGAAAGAGACCTCCTCGACGCGGGCGGCGGCGTATGCGTCGTCGCCAATAAACCCGAGAGCGCGCATCCTCTCGAGCACCAGATTTTTGCGGTCGACAAGCTTGTCTCTGTGGCTTCCATAGGGCGAGAAGTACGAAGGCGCCTGGATCATCGCCGCCAGATATGCCGCCTGCGCGAGGGAGAGATCTTTCGCCGGCTTACCGAAATAGGACTCGGCGGCCGCCTCGACCCCGTAGAGAGTCCCGCCGTACGGGATGTTATTGAGGTATGTCTCGAGAATCTGGTCTTTCGAATATATGCGCTCGAGCTTTATCGCCAGCACCCACTCGTGGATTTTGCGGACAACGCTCTTTTTGCTCGTCAGAAGCTCGTTTTTCACCACCTGTTGGGTAATGGTCGACCCGCCCTGCGAGAGGGCACCCCCGAGCACATCGACGATGATGGCGCGGAAAATCGACGAGAGGCGGATTCCCCCATGCTCGTAAAAACCCGAGTCCTCCATCGCGATAGTCGCGTTGATAGTGTTCGGCGATATCGCGGAGAGAGGAACGACGTTCCTCTTCGCGTCTTTATTGTAGTCGTAGAGGAGCACCTGTCCCGTGCGATCGTACACTTTGGTCGATTGGTCGACCTGCCGCGCCGCGAAAGAGTCGATGTCGGGAACGGGGGTGACCGCGACCGCGATCAATATGCCGCCAACGGCAAAAAGGCCGAGCCCGCAGAATACGAGGACGAACGCGAGAAGCGCGTGCCACCGCGGAGCATGCCGTCGCGAAGTCATTCCGCGTATGCTAGCACGGACGACCCGCATGCCGCCCCCTAATATCTCTCTTCTTCCATCTCTTTCGGCTCCGTTCCCTCCGGATACTCATCCCCCCCCGCCTCCTCCTCGTCTGGAATATCGGCGACATCGGCACCGTACAGTTCATCGTCCATACAATAAATCTATTTTTAGAATGACCCCGTCCCGGGGACGGATATATTTGAGCAAATTCATTTTTGCGCGCAAGGCCCCCCGCGCGTCCGGTGGGGATTAGCGCGCGGGGAGGCCGCGCGCGAGCGCGGTGATTCCGATAGCTATCGCGTCCAACTCGTCGTCAAGCCGCCTTTTCTTCGGGAGGGAAAGAAGTCGGGGGATCATCTTTGCCACGGACGTCTTGTCTGCCCCGCCGTGCCCCGCCACCGCGATTTTCACCTGCTGGGGAGAGCATTCGACGACCGGTAAGGCCGCGGATCCGGCGACGGAGAGGATCGCTCCGCGCGCCTCGGCGACGCCGAGCGCCGTCTTCTTATTTTTACTGAAGAAGAGCGTTTCGATAGCGAGCGCGTTCGGCGCGTAGTCTTTGATCGCGGCGGAAACGACGTTCGCCACCCGCGCCAGGCGACCTTCGCGCGCGCCCTTCTCCGGAATCACGCACGCGCTCATCAGAAGCATCGGCCGCGACGGGTCTCCCTCGATCACTGCGATGCCGAGGCGATCGTACCCGGGATCAATCGCCAGCACCCGGAGAGGACGCCTAGTCGGTGCTCTCATAGCCGCGCGCGTTCGTGAATACCCGCTGGACATCGTCGTGCTCGTCGAGCGCCTCGAGTATGGCGGCCAACTCCTCTTCTTCGCCGCCCGCGACCTCGACAAGAGGCTCGTTCGGCGCAAAAGCCGTTCCCGTTTTCGTAAACGCCCAGCTCGCGGCGCCAGGATTCGCGAGCTCCACCCCGTGCAGGACAAGGAGATGTTTTATTTCCTGCGTCGTCCTATTTTTGTTATCGGTAAGCGCGTCAACCACGAGCGCGGCGCCGCCCGGACCGTACGCCTCATACACGACTTGCTCGAGACTTCCCGCGTCCTTCGACGCGCCATTCGCTATCGCGCGATCGATATTTTCCTTCGGCATGTTTTCCGCTTTGGCGCGCGCGATGGCGGCAGCGAGTCCGGGGGCCGACACGACCCCGTTCGCCCTCTTCGACTCCAGCGCGATAAGGCGGGCGTAGAGCGAGAAGACGCGGCTCTTTGCCGAATCGGTCACCGCTTTCTGCCGCTTGATTTGAGACCACTTACTGTGCCCCGACATAGTTAGAACATAGCATCGAGATTCTCTCCATTCAAATAAGAACGACCTTTCGGAGTGAGGATGCGGCCGCGCGGAGAACGCTCGATGAAGCCGAGGCGCAGCAGGTAGGGCTCATAGACGTTCTCGACGGTGTCGGGATCCTCGTGGAGCGCGGCCGCGAGAGCGCCGACGCCAGAGGGGCCGCCGCGGAAGCTCCCGAGAAGCGTCCTGAGGTAGCGTCGGTCGTCCTTGGTGAGGCCCTTCGCGTCGATGCCGAAGAGCTCGCACGCCTCGTCGCAGAGTTCCGCAGAGAGAGGGCGCTCATGCACCTGCGAAAAGTCGCGCACGCGCTTGAGGAGCGCGTTTGCGACCCTCGGAGTCGCGCGGCTTCTCGCCGCGATGCGCTCGATAACGTCTGCCGGCATCGAGAGATCGAGGAGGCGTGCGGAGCGGCGGACAATGTCGCGCAGGTCGTTGTCGCTGTAGAAGTCGAGCTGGTAGGTGCCGCCGCCGAATCGCGAGCGAAGCGGTCCGGAGAGTTCCGCGACGCGCGTGGTCGCCCCGAGAAGCGTAAAGGGCGGGAGCGCGAGCTCGACCGTGCGCGCCGAAGGCCCCTTCCCAAGGATGAGGTCGAGGTGTCCCGACTCGAGCGCGGGGTAGAGGAGCTCTTCTATTTTGCGCGAGAGGCGATGAATCTCGTCGATGAAGAGGACGGTGTTCGGTTCGAGGTTGGTGAGTATCGCCGCGAGGTCTCCGGCGCGTTCGATAGCGACGCCTGAAGTGCTCTTGAGGGGCGACTCAAGCGCCGCGGCGACGAGATGGGCGAGGGTTGTCTTGCCGACGCCGGGCGGGCCGTAGAAGAGGATGTGTTCCGGCATGTCCCCGCGCTTCTTCGCCGCATCGATGGCGATGCGCACGTTCGCCTTCACCTGTTTCTGCCCGACGTAGTCGTCCCAGCGGGAGGGGCGAAGCGCCGAATCGAGGGAGGTCGGAGCCGCGGGGTTGATACTTGAGAGACTTGACATAAAATAGTATGAATGCTAACATCTTAACACAGTTCTGATCCTGTTCATACCCCTCTAGGCAAGGCTTGACGGCTTCGGGCGTTTCCCCAAGGACTTTCTGGTCTGATACTCCGGTATCGGTGCTGGAGATCTCCTCAGGTGTCTCGTTCACCCCGCGATTTATTGCGGGTTTTGCCTTGAGGATTATGGACGGGATTTTGTTTTCCGCACACCCGCGAGCGACGGCTCACCGCGGGAGGTCGACGGTGTCGGCGACTTCAGAAAGGGAGGTGACGCCGGCGAGCGCCTTGAGGATGCCGTCTTGAGCCATGGTCAGGTACCCCTGTTTCGCCACGAGCTTCGCGATGTCGTTTTCAGGAGGATTGTCGCGGAGGAAATGCGCGAGCTCGTCGTCCATGAAGATCGCCTCGTAAAGGCCGATACGCCCCTTATATCCCGTTTCGTCCGCGCTTTCGGGCGCCGGCTCCCACACCGTCTCCATTTTTTCAGGCATTAAAGATTTGTCGGTAAGTGTCTCAAACACTTTCCCTATCATCGTTTTCTCCTTGTCTGTGAGCGGGCGCTCTTCCCGCTTGTCCGGATCGAGCGTACGCAGAAGGCGCTGCGCCATCGAGACCGTTACCGCCGAGCCGAAGGATTTCGGGTCCGCGCCGAGGTCGACGAGGCGCGGGAAGGTGCCGGCGGCGTTGTTCGTGTGGAGGGTGGAGAAGACGAAGTGGCCGGTAAGCGCCGCCTGGATGGCGATGTTCGCCGTCTCGCCGTCGCGGATCTCACCCACCATGATGATGTCGGGATCCTGGCGCACGATCGAGCGGAGCCCTTCGGAGAAGGTGTACGCGTCTCCCGCGACCTGCGTTTGCACGATGCCGTCGAGGTGGTATTCGATTGGGTCCTCAATGGTGATTATTTTTATCTCCGGCGCGTGGATCTCGCGCAAGAAGGAATAAAGAGTCGTCGTTTTACCACTGCCGGTGGGGCCGGTAGTGAGCAGCATGCCGTTGCTCCGCCGGATCTCCGCTTCAAGGCGCGCAAGCAGCTTCGGGTGTATGCCAAGCTCCTTGTACGAGACCATCGTCGTCTTCGGGTCGAGAATGCGCATCACGATCGATTCGCCGTAGTTCCCGGGGATGAATGAAACGCGCATCTCGATCTCATCCGTGCCGCGCACGATGCTGAAGCGCCCGTCCTGCGCGCGGTTGGTGACGTTCAGCTTCGTGCCCGAGAGGAGCTTGATGCGTGAATTGAGCTCATGATAGGTTTTCAAATCGAAGAAATACGCGTCGACGAGGACTCCGTCGATACGCAGGCGCAGACGCACGGTCTCCTCTCCCGGCTCGAAGTGGATGTCGGACGCGCGGAGCGCGAGCGCCCCTGCGAGCACGGTCTCGAGGAGGTGGGAAACACGATCGATCGTTTTCACCGCGGCTGCGGCGTCGAGCTCTTCCTTGAGAGTGCCGTGTCCCGCGCCTCCTTCGGCGAGCTTCGAGAGCGTCTTGGCGGACACGGTGAGGGAGCCAATCTTTGATTCGACCGCGAAAGAGAGGTCGCCATAGCGCGCGAGGATCTTGTCGAGGCTTCGCTTCGAGACGAGGAATTTCTGCAGCAAGAATCCTCGGTTCACCAGGTCGCTCTCGAGCTTCGCGAGCGCTGGGTTGTTCGGATTGTGGACGGCGAGCGAGAGCGCTCTCGCCGTCTTCACGAATGCCGCCGCTTCGGCCTCTCGCGCCTCTTTCTCCGGAATAATGCGGAGCGCCTCGCTGTCGATCTCCTTCAGCGAGAGGTTGACGTAGCCCATGCCGTATTTCTCCGAGAGAATGCGCGCGACATCCTCTTCCTCGCGCTCGCGCACCTCGGCGAGCTTCGCTCCTTCGCGCGCGACATCAAACGGGAGATCCATGCGGGCATCATACCATCAGGATAGGCGCTCCGAGCGAGGATCTTGACAAATTGGCACGAGTGGTAGTATAATTCGCGTAGAACCGTCGATTTTTGGCGGCCCCGCAATCAACCGAAAGGAGGCCCCATGAAGGCCATCATTTCTGCACTTTTCGCCGTCGCGGCTCTCGCGAGCTGCGTGGTGGTGGTGGTCCCGCCCCAAATGGTGGCGAAACCGGCGGTCGTGGTGCAGCCGGCAGCGCCGGCGGTCTGCGTCAACGGGTGGGGGCAACTCGTCTCCTGCGGTGGGGGCTACGTCTACGGCTACGGAGTGCCGCAGACTACCGGCTGCATGGCGGTTCGCGGCAGGAATGTCGCATTCCAAAGCTGTTGGTAGTTCGTAGCCAACCGCACCCTTCTGTGCGCCTCGTCTCTTACGAGCAGGCGCACTTTCATTTTCGGCGGTACAATAATGTCTCCACGATGGAGAAAACAGTCCGGACGCTTGCGGAGTTTGAGGCCGAGGCCGTGCGCTTCGCGCACGCCCTTGTGCCGCGGGAAGGGGGCGCAACCCTGGTCACGCTCTCCGGCGAACTCGGCGCGGGGAAGACCGCCTTTATCAAAGCCGTCGCGAAGGCGTTCGGTGTCGAGGAGACCGTGACGAGCCCCACCTTTGTTCTCGAGAAAATTTACGAACTTGGAAGCGAAGCTTCCAAGTTCGAGCGACTGGTTCACATCGATGCGTACCGGCTTGAGGGGGGAAGCGATCTTGCGCCGCTCGGTTTTGATGAGCTGATGCAGGACGCGGGTAATCTTATTCTGCTTGAGTGGCCGGAGAAAGTGGCCGACGCGCTTCAAGATATTTCGATACGCATTTCTATTCTCGTACAACCCGACGGGATTCGCACCATTTCGTATGAATAAAAAACTTTCGCCAAAGCCGCGCATCGTCCTCCTCGACACGCACGCGATCATCCATCGCGCGTACCACGCACTGCCGGAGTTCACCGGGCCCACGGGTGCACCCACCGGTGCTTTGTACGGGCTTGTCGCGATGTTGCTCAAAATCATCGCCGAACTCAAGCCGGACTATATGACCGCATGCTTCGATTTAGCGGGGCCCACTATCCGGCACGAAGCGTATGAGGGATATAAAGGGACGCGCGTAAAGACTGAAGACGCGCTCGCGCTACAGTTGAATGAATCACGCAAGGTCTTCGAAGCTTTTTCTATTCCTATGTATGAGCGAGCGGGGTTTGAAGCCGACGATCTCCTCGGCACCATCGCCCACGAACTGAAAAAAGAAAAAAGCGTGGATGTCATCATCGCCTCCGGCGACATGGACACGCTCCAGCTCGTCGACGACGAGCGCGTGCGCGTGTACACCCTGAAAAAGGGCATCAACGACACCATTCTCTATGACGAGAAGGCTGTCGTCGAACGCTTCGGATTCCCCCCGGCGCTCATTCCCGACTGGAAGGGTCTTCGCGGCGACCCTTCTGACAACATCAAGGGCGTGCCCGGCATCGGGGAAAAGACCGCGACTGAACTCATCACCGGATTTGGGTCTCTCGAGAAGATATATGCAACGCTCAAGAAGGGCGACGAAGCTTTCCTGAAAAAAGGAGTGAAAGCGCGCATGGTCGGACTCCTGAAAGAACATGAGGAGGACGCGCGTTTCTCCAAGTCGCTCGCGACGATACGGCTCGATGTGCCGATTGCCTTCACGCTGCCCGAGCGGTCCTGGCGCGAGAATGTCGATATGCAGCGCCTGTTCGCCCTGTGCGAGGAATTCGGCTTCAGAACGCTCAGAGAAAGGATCAAAACGATGTTTCGCAGCGAATCGGGGGCTGAGGAGACGATCGAGCTCGTGCCGGAGGAGAAGGTGGACGAGACCCGGCTCGCCGAGGCGCAGGTCACGCTCTGGCTCATCTCGTCGGAGTTTACGAATCCGTCGCTCGACGACATCCTCGCGTTTACGAAGAAGCGCTCGTTCGCCGACGCGTACGCCGAACTCGAGAAACAATTGTCTGCCACAGGGAAGGTGCGCGAGGTCTACGAGCGGATAGAGAAGCCGCTCATTCCGGTCGTGCGCAAGATGGAAGCGCGCGGCGTCCTTATTGACCCGAAAATACTC
This sequence comes from Candidatus Kaiserbacteria bacterium, assembly GCA_016217905.1. GTDB lineage: Bacteria > Patescibacteriota > Minisyncoccia > Phycocordibacterales > Phycocordibacteraceae > C7867-001. Next base: position 108,099 of record JACRFL010000002.1, read on the forward strand.
GACGGCCTGGCCCTGGAGTATCGCGCCGAGCTCAAAGAGCTCGAGAATAAAATTTATACAGCCGCCGGGCGCGAGTTTAACGTGAACTCTCCGAAGCAGCTCGGCGAAGTGCTCTTCGACGAATTGAAGATCATCCCAGAAAAACAGAAGAGGACGGCGGGTGGAGCGCGCTCGACGCGCGAGAGCGAGCTCGAGAAGATCCGCGACACGCACCCGATCGTGGGCGACATTCTCAAATACCGCGAGCTGAAGAAGCTGCTCTCGACCTATATCGAGAATCTCCCGCCGCTCTTGGGCGCCGACAACCGCCTGCATGCCGAGTTCCTCCAAACCGGCACCACGACCGGCCGCATGGCTTCGCAGAATCCTAATCTACAGAACATCCCGCTCCACTCGGAGCGCGGCCGCGCGATACGGCACGCGTTCGTCGCGACACCCGGGTTCGCGCTCGTGGCGCTCGATTATTCCCAGATAGAGCTGCGAATCGCAGCCATTCTCTCCGGCGACGAGAAACTCTGTGAGATTTTCAGAGGCGGTCGCGACGTGCACCGGGAGGTCGCGGCGCAGGTGTTCCGCGTCGCGCCGGGGGCGGTCGATCAAGAGATGCGGCGGCGCGCGAAGGTCATCAACTTCGGCATTCTCTACGGTATGGGGGTAAATGCTCTGCGCGCCCAGCTTGGCTCGACGACCGCCGAGGCGCATCAGTATCTCGAAGAGTATTTCAGCACGTTCAAAACGCTTTCCGAATATCTAGAAACAACAAAAGGTTCTGCGCGCAAACACGGTTATACCGAGACGCTTTTCGGCCGCCGCCGCCAATTCCCGGAGATGAAGTCATCCCTGCCCTACGTGCGCGCACAGGCCGAGCGCATGGCGGTGAATGCGCCTATCCAGGGGACGCAGGCGGATATCATCAAGCTCGCGATGGTGCACGCCGACGAGATGCTTGAGCGGGAACGTGCACAGGAAGATGCGTATCTGCTTCTGCAAGTTCACGACGAGCTCGTGTACGAGATCCGCGCCGAGCGTGCCGAGGCGCTCGGCGCGAAGATACGGGAGATCATGGAGTCCGTGTTGTCTCCGGAAGACGCGCGCGGCGTGCCCGTCATCGCGACGATGAAATCCGGCCCCGACTGGGGTTCGATGAATTCGCTATGATTTATTTTTTTCACGGATCCGATATCGAGAAGGCGCGCACCAAAGCATTCGAGTGGGTCGCGACTGCGCGGGCAAAAGAGCCGAACCTCGCGTACGTGCGCCTTTCGCGCGAGGAGTTGACCCCAGCGGCGCTTGAGGATGCCGCGCTTTCGGGCGGACTCTTCGTTAAGCGGCTTTTGATACTCATTGACGACCCGTTTCCGGCCGCCCGTGCGGCAAGCGATGAAGAGGGCGATGTAAAAGAAGAGAGTGCGGGAGTCCTCGAAGGACACCTCGACGCACTTGCCGCCTCCGATAACGCCATTCTCATCCTCGCACCGAAACTCGCCGCAGCCAAGGCGAAAAAAATCGCGAAGAAGGCGAAGAAGGAATACAAATTCGATGCTCCTGTCGCGCGCGAAGACGCGCGTGGTTTTAACAGTAATCTCGTGAACGCGCTCGCGGCGCGAAGTCGCGAGAAGCTCTGGCTCGAGATCAATCGTGCGCTTCGCGCGGGCGACGCGCCCGAGATGCTGCACGGCCTCCTCCACTGGAAGGCGCGCGACCTGATGGGGAGTGGCAGCCGCGCCTGGACGCCGAAAGAATCACGGCAATTGTCGCTCGCCCTCATCGCGCTCCTCCAAAACTCCCGCCGCGGCGACCTCGACCTCGCCTCCTCTCTTGAGCGTTTCGCCCTCTCTCTGTAATTAACGCTTTCTTTTCTGTTCGCGTTCGCGGACGGCGTCTTCGTCCATACCGAAGTGATGCGCGAATTCGTGCCAGATCGTCTCGGCGACCACATCGCGCACGTCCCTACCCTCGTCGTGTGCCGCTTCCTCGACTGGTCGGCGATAGAGCGTGATCGTGTCCGGCAAGGTCATTCCGACGCCGTAATTCTCTCCGCGCTCCGTGAGAGGGACGCCCTGATAGAGGCCGAGCAGCATCTCGTCCGGTCCGAGCCTCTCCTTCCGGCGCACGAGTGTCGACGGTTCATCCTCGACGAGGAGCGCGACATTTCTTATCTTCTCGCGCACCCACGCAGGCAACCGCTCGAAACCTTCCTGCACGAGTCGCTCAAATGCCGCATCTTTCATCAACCTATTCTACCCGATGCCCCCGGCAGGTTACGAACCAGCGTATGGTATCATGTAAAGGGAGTCGTCGAAATATGCGAGAAATGATAATGTGCGACTAGAAAATAAACATGCGCCCGTAGCTCAGTCGGTAGAGCAAGAAGCTTTTAACTTCGAGGTCGGTGGTTCGAGTCCACCCGGGCGCACATGATCACTTTTAGAGAACAATGTATAGCCCTGCGAGAGAGGGACTACAGCATCATTGAAATAATGAAAGTTACGGGGCGGGCAAAAACTTCGGTATACACGCATATCAAAGACATGCCATTGAGCGAGAAGCGCATAGAAAGATACAGAGTTGCTTCAGGTGAATGGATTAGGAAATTTGCCCTCGCAAGAAAAGGAAAAAGTAACCGCTCGTTTCTAACTTTTGATAAATGGTCTACTAAGACCGTACTATTGGTCGCGCACCTACTTTTTGATGGAGAGATTACTCGCGGGAAATGCGTTTATAATAACCGCAGCGAAGAACTTCTCGAACGTGTTGAAAACTAGTCCGTGAGCAATATGATTTCGAGCCGAAACGGTATAAGAATCAAGTGACTGGGGTCGCAAGAATTAGTTATCATAATGTGGCTCTCGGGACTTATCTACAGAAAAAATCTAAGGAACTATTGAAACAAGTCAAAAAAATGCCATTGGATTTTAAGCGAGAATTCGTGCGCGCATTTTTTGACGATGAAGGATGCATGGATTTTCGTTCTTCAGGACGAAAAAGAGTCCGCGGATATCAAAAAGACATTCGAGTATTAAAGATAATTCGAGGACTTTTGAGCAATTTTGGTATTACAGCGCGAATAGCGCTTCCTAACGAAGTAGTGATTGTCGGAAAAGAAAATCTTATTCGATTCGAACGCGAAATTAATTTCTCGCCCGGCGTGTTTATAAATGGGAACCGTACAAACAGCCGCTGGAAAAAGCATCTGGAGAAAAGAGTGCTTCTGCGGATGGCGATTGAGTCGTTTAAAAACTAGTAGCTGAACGCATCCACCGTTTTGCCGTTCGTGTCGAACAGCTTCACGATCTCGTGCTTGGTGCGCCACAGGGAGCCCGTGCGGCCGAGATAGATGCGCCAGGTGTCGCCCAGGAAGTCGGGATCGCTCTTGTGCGCATTGACGCACCCGTTGTAATTGAGGTACGTCACGACGAAACTCTGGCACGCGCTCGTCGCGCCGACCGGCGGCGTGAGCACGACCTGGCAGCGGGAGAGCTTGTCGACGTAGTCAATGCAGGCGGCGTCGCGGATGTAGCCGCTGCCATAGAAGGCGGAGAGTTCGTTGGACGGGACGGGACAGTTCTGCGGCAACGAGGGATAGAAGTTCTGGAACGTGCCGAAATAGCCGATGCATTTGTTCTCGCGGAACGAGGCGCCGATGGGCGATTGCCCGGAAATGATAATGGCCCGCTCCCCGGGCAGAAGTACGATGTCCTGCGCGGCATTCACGACGCCGGAGGTAGGAATCTCGGTCCCTTTGGGAATTATCGCGGCCGCGCCGGTTGCGTCGCTGGCGAGCTTCCACCCGGAGACGTTGATCGGCACGCCCGCGTCCTGTGCCGCGGATACCTGAATGTATTCGTTTTTCGGATCTGCCGAGCCGGCTCCCGAAACGTAATGGCTCATCGATACAATCCCGCGGTAAAGCGATGGCGTCCCGAAGACGCCGCCGGGAAATGTCGGGAGCGGGGACTCCTGTTTCCCGGAGACGCCCGCGCCGCCCGAGGAGCCCGGCAAGGAAACCGTCCCGCCGCCGATGCCGAAGGGCGCCCGCGGGAAGGACAGGTAGGTGCCGCCGCCGAGTTCCTGTGGCGCCGCGAGCCGCGGCCCGGTGAACGCGATGGGGTGCAAGGGGCCCCCGGTCGCGATCCAAATAAGGAAGATGAAGACGAAAACGCCTATAAAAAACCACGCGTCGTGCATGTCACCCATAGCGGTATAGTATCAAAATTTTTCGAGAAGTCGTTCGAGTTCTTCGCGGACCACTGCAGCGTCGCTCCAGGGGATCTTCGAACCCTTTGCGCCCATGATAAACGGATCGGTGCCCTTGCCGGAAATAAGAACGGCGTCGCCGGGGCGCGCCGCGGCAAGCGCGGCGCGAATTGCCTCGCGTCGGTCCATGATGATCAGGGGCGCGCGTTTCATACCGGCAGCCATAGCGAGGACGATGGCGCGCAGGTCTTCGTCGTACGGATCTTCGTTCGTGAGAATGACCGTCTCGCACGTCTCGTCCGCGATGCGGCCCATCTCCGGCCGCTTCCACGCGTCGCGCCCGCCGCCGGTGTTGCCGAGGACGCAGATCTTTCTTCCTGGATACGCAGCGTAGAGCGCGGCAAGAGAGTCGGGCGTATGCGCATAGTCGACGACGACTTGGAAATTTTGTCCGGTGTCAATGCGTTCGGTTCGTCCCGGGACGCGCTCGAGTTTCGCGAGGGCCGCCGCGCTTTTTTCAAGAGGGAGGCCCGCACACTGCGCGGCGAGCGCGGCCGCGAGCGCGTTCATGACGTTGAAGCTGCCCGGAAGCTGTAGAGAGAAACGGACGCCGCGAAAGGCGAACGCGACGCGTCCGGGCGAGAGCACCACCTTCTTTGCATCCGCGTAAGAAAAGGGAATTTTTTTCTCGACCGGGAGCGCCAGGTAGGGGGCGCTCGCCGAATCATCGGCGTTTGCGATAATCGCGCGCGGACGTTTCGCCGATGCAGCAAGCTGTCCCCCGATCTTCATTTTTGCCTCCGCATATTTCTCGAAGGAGCCGTGGGACTCGAGATGTTCTTTCTGGAGGTTCGTGAACACCAGCGCATCGAGATCAAGAAAGAGGTGCCGGAAATCCCGCGTGCTCTCGGAGGTTATCTCGACGACCGCATGCGTGCATCCCGCCCGTACGGCCCGAGCGAAGAAATCTTGGATGAATCCGCGCCCCGGCATCGTCATTTTGAAGAGGTTCGGCTCGGACCGGTCTTTGATCGCGAAGCGGATGGTCGAAGCCGCGGCAACCGCGTAGCCGTTGTCGAGCAGGGTGGCGTAGATCAGGTCGGTTACCGTCGATTTTCCCTTCGTACCCGTGACGCCGATGATGGTCAGTTTTCGAGCAGGGAAACCGTACCAGAGCGCCATCAGGAATGCGAGCATGCGGTGATACAGCGGCCGCAACGGCCGCACCACCGGCTCTGGGACGATTTTTTTTAAGATACGGACAGCCCGATCGACAAACTCATACATAGGTTACTGGCCGGAAGAGAGCGCCGCCTTCAGCCGCGCGTCCTTGCCGCCGATGTCGTCCGGTATCGTCTGGAGCGCTTTGCGCGCCTCGCGCTCGGTGTAGCCGAGCGCGATGAGAGTGTCGAAGACTTCATTGTCGGCGTTGTCATGGGCGCGCGGGCCGACCTTATCCGCGAGCTCGACCAGCATCTTCTCCGCGCTCTTCTTGCCGAGCCCGACGACCTTGGTGAGGTACGCGAGGTCGCGTTTGCCGATAGCGCCTTCGAGCGCCTCGCGCGGAGCGCGGCGTAAGACCGAGAGCGCGGTCTTCGGCCCCACGCCCGAGACCGAGAGGACGAGCTCGAAGAAATCTCGGTCGGCACTGTCTGCGAAGCCGTAGAGCTCGAGGCCGTCCTGCCTAAGCGCCAGATGCGTTGCAAGCGATGCCTCGGCACCGACGTTGAGCGTCTGCGGAGCGCTCATACGTACCTCGACACCGAAGCCCTCCACCTCAATAACGGCGCTTACAGGCCCCACCGAGAGCACCTTCCCGCGGATCTGCCGAATCATGCATTGATAATACAGGTAGTAGGGGGTAGGTAGTAGGGGGTAGGAATACATTTGCATTTATGGCAGCAACCTATACACTACGGCCTACAACCTATTTATATGGCCATCACCAGCTCTGCGAAGAAAGTGATTCGCTCCTCGGCGAGGAAGCGTGTGTTCAATCTACGCCGTATGGATACGCTCCGCGACACGACGAAGTCGCTCACGAAGGCACTCGCCGCCAAGGACATTGCTGGAGCTGAAAAGTTTCTTAGCGCGGCCTACAAAGCGATTGATAAAGCGAAGAAGCGCGGGGTCATTAAGGGCAACACCGCCGACCGCAAAAAGTCCCGTCTCGCCGCCGCTATCAAACGCGCTCGCGCCTAACTGGTGCTCTCGACCGGAATCGAATCGTCATTTAGCGCGCCATTCTCGACGCTTTTTATTTTTAAAACGGTGCTCCCACGAGGAGTCGGACCTCGATTTCAGGCTTCGGAGGCCTGCGCTCTATCCGTTGAGCTATGGAAGCTACACAAGAAAGTTACCACAATTTACTTTTTGCACTCACGTGCGCGACCTGAAGGGATATTTCTTTTCCAAGAGCGATCAGTTCTCGCTGTATCGCACTCGAAGAATAATGAAGGTTACAAATGCCATAGAAATTTCTCTTATAGTTCCTTTTCTTGCCGCTCCGCGGCTTGAGATAAATCTTCCAAAACTGTGTAGTAGGTATATGAAGTTTCTCAGACCAAAACTGTCGAGTTTGACTTCGATTGTGATAGTAATGCACCAGAAGACCCACACGAAGCCGACTCTCATTGATTTTATAATGTTTTCGCAAGAGAGAAATAAAAATCAGCATAAGTTCTGGGTCAGTATTCGTGAATTTCATACTTCCGTCCGTCTTTCCACCTTCTGCCCAATACAGCATAGCGAGCAGGGCCTTTCCGACGGCTTCTTGAAGAATCGGGACGCGAGTTGCAACTTGTTTAGCGGCACCCTCAGCCTCCTTGATTCGTGATGCTTTTTGCCGATTCTTTGCGGCAATCGAAGCAATTCTCGCGAGACGCAAATGCGCGAGTTGTTGGGTACGGTCTTGTTTTTTACCCGCTCGACTAAACCAGTAGGACAGGGTGCTTTTCGGGATCGGATATTTTTTCTGTATCTGCGCATAGGTATTTCCAAGGGCGCCTAATTCCAATACCCGTTTTTTTGTCTCCTCTGGATATCGAGTACCAGCCACAGGTTCATTATATAGCAATAATTAACTGTCGATAGATGTATGAGTCCAATTCTGTGGACAAGATTTGATAGGGCAATCTCGGGCCAAAAACTTACAGAATTTTGTCTGGTGCTCTCGGACAGAATCGAACTGTCATTGCCGGATCCGCAATCCGGTGTCCTATCCGTTGAACGACGAGAGCAATGAATGAATGTATATCAGAATCCGAGCCACGCCGCCACCAGATCGACGAACGTGTGACGGTGCTCGTCCTCGTCGACATGCTGGAGGAAGTAGGCGTAAATCGCATCGGCGTCCACGCCCTCAAGCGGGATGACGAGATGCGGCGAGAGCCAGCTCTCGGTCTTGATGGAGATCAGGGGAGGAAGCTCGTCCTCGATGTCCTCCAGGACGGAGAACGAGGTCATGCGCTCGAATGGATGGAGCTCCTCGCCGATGACGATTCCGCGCTCGACGAGGCGGAAACGGTGAAGCGGGGGCTCTTTGGCGGCGTGGAGCGCGAGCGCTGCGGTGGCGATGCCGATGAGAAGAGCGAAGAGATAATTGCCGAAAAGCGCCGCGGCCACCATACCGGCGACGGCGATGATGCCGAGCGCCCAATACCAATCAGCGCTCTTCGGATTATGATCGTATTCTCTCCCCTCCCATTCAAAAAGGGCGGTGCGGGCCATGGGCGCATGATAACAGAGAGAGCGCGGCGGCGGAGCCGCCGCGTGTGTCTGTGTGCACAAGCGGATGGGGTGAGATTCGAACTCACGGTCCCGTCTCCAGGACTCCGGATTTCAAGTCCGGCGCATTAGACCAACTCTGCCACCCATCCCTATGCGTACGTGCTTGGAAGTTATACCATATCCAGTATATGCGGTATCTTGGCGTCGACTATGGAAGCAAAAAAATAGGCCTCGCCCTTTCCGACGAGGCGGGGACGATGGGCTTCCCGCATGCGATTGTCTCTCGTACGCCGCGACTTGTCGACGATCTTTGTTCGCTCATCGCCAGAAAAAATGTCGGAGCCGTCGTGATCGGAGAATCGCGGACGCTTTCCGACGGAGAAAACCCGATCGCAAGGGACTCCCGCACGCTCGGCAATCTGATCGCCGAGCGTGCGGGAGTCCCCGTCTTCTTCGAATCGGAAGTGTTCACGACGAGCGAGGCGCGTCGCGCGCCGGCGAAAGAGGAGAAATCGCGCGCGGCGAAGCCGCGCGCGAATGTCGACGCTTCCGCCGCCGCGCTCATTCTTACCAGCTATCTCTCTCGTGCCGACCATGAGTAAACTCCGCATCTCCATCGACGAATTCGGAAAGATAGAGGTGAAAATCGGCACCGTGCGAAGTGCCGAGCGCGTGCCGGACACCGACAAGCTGCTCCGACTCATCGTTGACTTCAACGAGGACGCCGGTCCGCGCCAGATCATTTCCGGCATCGCCGCGTACGCGCCGGATCCGGCTACGCTTGTCGGGAAACAGCTTGCGTTTGCAACGAATCTCGAGCCGCGCACGATACACGGCCTTGAAAGCGACGGGATGCTGTTCGCCGTCGGAGCGGACGAGTCGTTCGCGTTTCTCGTTCCGGACCGAGAAGTGCCGTCCGGTACGAGCGCGCACTGATGCACTGATGCGCTGATGCGCTGATGCGCGCAGTCGCGCTATACTGGACGCATGGCCCTTGCTCTTCGCGAACGTCTGCGCGCGGCTTTCGCGCCGCCGCGCTACATCGCGCTCCCGTTCTCGGGCATCGATCTTTCGACGAGCGGCGTAAAGGCGGTTCGTCTCGCGGAAGGTCCCGAGGGGCTCACTCTCGCTGGATACGCGGAAGTATTCCTTCCGTCGGGAGCGTTCACCGACGGCGAGATAGTTGATCATGCGGCGGTCGCCGGAGCGCTCGCCGCCGCGGCCAAGGCGGCTGGTATTTCCACAGCGAACGCGGCGCTGCCGGAGTCGAAGTCGTACCTTTTTGAAACCACGGCCCCGGGAGCGAGGAAGGCGCAGTGGCGCGTCGCGATCGAACAAAAGCTCGACGAGCTCGTGCCGCTTCCTCCGGCGGAAACAGAGTTCGACATCGTGAGCGTGGGCCCCGGGAAGCAGGGTGATACGCGCATCGCGGGTATCGGCTTCGCGCGTCGCATCGTCGACGATACGCTCCTGGCGTTTGACGAGGCAGGCGTCGGCGTGCGCTCGCTTGAGGGGGAAACGTTCGCGATGGCGCGCGCGCTCCTCCCTCGGGGAGACGCGTCAACGACGCTCATCATCGATGTCGGAAAGACGACGACGAAAATGACCATCGTCGCGGAGCGGATACCGCGCTTCGCGACGACGTTCGGGATCGGCGGACACGCGCTGACGCTCGCCGTTCAGAAACATTTCGGCGTTACGGAGGCCGAAGCGCGCAAAGTGAAGGCGGACCGCGGCATCGTGCGCGCTCCCGGGAATGAGGACTATCTCGCCGCGATGCTTTCGACGGCGTCCGCCATCCGCGACGAGATCGCGCGCCGCCTCGAGTACTGGCAGGGGAGGGAAGTCGCCTCGGGCGCGTACGAGCCGGTATCGCACGCGGTGCTCGCCGGCGGCAACGCCTCGGTGCGCGGCCTGCCGGAGTACCTCGAGGGAGCGCTGAAGGTGCCTGTCACCGCCGGCGACGTGTTCACCAACCTGGCCTCGCGCGACGCTTGGATTCCCCAGATCGACTTCACCGAGTCGCTCGCGTACGCGACGTCGATCGGGCTTTCGCTGCGCGACGATGTGGAACCCTATGCGTAACGAACTTACCAACTTGCTTCCGTCTGAACGCCGCGACGCGCTCATGCGCGACTACTACGTGCGTCTCGCCGTCGTCGCCACATGGTTCGCCTCCTCGCTCATCATCGTGTCCATGGCGCTCCTCGCGCCGACCTACGTTTTCCTCGCGGCGAACGCGCGTTCGAAGGAAGCTCATCTCGCAAATGTCGTGTCGACGCTTTCATCAGCGGGCGACGCGGCGCTCTCCGCCCGCATCGCCGCGCTCTCGAAAAACGCTGCGGCGCTCTCCGCTCTTGCGCAGGCGTCCGCCGCAAGCAAGATCGTCCGCGCGGCGCTCGCGATCCCGCGCCCGGGCGTCGCGCTTTCCGGGTTCGCCTTCACTCCCAAAAGCGCAAAGGGGCCGGGCGTGCTAAGCATTTCCGGGACGGCCGCGACGCGCGACGCCCTGCGCGGCTATCAGCTCTCGCTCGAGAAAGCGTCTTTCGCGAGATCGGCGAATCTTCCGGTTTCCGCGTATGCGAAGGACAGCGATATCGCATTCACCATCACCGTGACTCTCTCGCCATGAAGCGCTCCATTTTTCATCTCGTCCTCGCGGGAGTCGTATGCGCCGCCGCCGCCGCCGGCTACGTATTCCTCTACGCTGCCATCGCCGCCAAGAGCGCGGCCGTCACCGCTCTGCAAGATCAGATCGACGCGAAGACCGAGGCGGCAAACAAGATGGCCGCCGCGCGCGCCACACTGGCGAAAATAGCGAACGATGAACAGATCGTTCAGGGATACTTCGTTCCGGAAGCCGCGGTTGTCTCGTTGATAAACGATCTCGAAGCGCAAGGGCGCGCGCTCAAGGCCGCCGTCAATGTCCTCTCCGTGTCGACCGCCGGCACGCCCGTGCAGCCCGCGCTTGCGCTTACGCTCTCCGTGCAGGGAGCGTTCGACGCCGTCCTGCGCACGCTTGGCGCGATCGAGTACGCCCCGTACGCCATTTCAGTGTCTGAATTCTCGATCGGGCAGGACGCCAAGAACAGCTGGCGCGCCGATCTGAAGCTGTCCGTCGGTTCGACGCCCGTCCGCGTCGCGACAAGCACGCCATGATCACTGTCAACGCCGTCACCTCGTTCTTCAAGCGGCTGCGCGGCGGTGGCGTACGCCAGGACCCGGTGCGCGACTGGCTGGCGCTCGTCACGCTCTCGGCCATCACGCTTCTCGGCATCATCGTGTGGAACGTGTGGGCGTTCGACACGGTCGCACAGGGCGGCGTCATCGGCGACCCCAAAGCGTCTCCCTCCTCGGCCGTGGACACGGTCTCGCTCGACGCCATTCGCGCAGTCTTCGAGGAGCGTGCCGCCGAGAAAGCAAAATATGTGACCGGTGTCTATCGCTACGCCGACCCTTCGCGCTAGGGGCCGAAATAGGTTAGATTTTCCTTGTGCCCCGATGTCTTCGGAGCGCCCCTGTAGTTAAATGGATATAACTGCGGACTTCTAAGCCGCTATTCGAGGTTCGATTCCTCGCGGGGGCACCATAGTAGAATTTGGAGTATCAATTAGCTGTTTAAGCGTGTAAATATGGGCTGTTTTTGTGGTTCCAAATGTCGAATAGTCGTATAAAACGCCTTCTGGAAAAATCATCTCTTGAAACTTGATCTTGTCGGTCAGTTTTACCTCGTACCAAAGCTTGTAAATGTTGACCATAAAGTACAGGCAGTAGTTGACGCAAGCTTCCACATCGAACTCCTCGATTTGTAAGTCATTTCTGTTTAATCTCAGGACGGTTACTCTTTCTTTGATGCGATCCAACTCCTCTTTTGCAGTTTCGGCATCAAAAACTTTCTGCTTGGTTAATTCAACGACTCTCACTTTCTCCTCCTCGACTTTCTCGATATTCCGATCGATGGTGGCTATATCGGTATTGAGTTCAGTATGCTTGCCTTCCCAGTAATCGATGATCAGGCCTCTGAACATACCCATTTCCTCTTTCTTAGGAGCAAGTCGTGTCAGAAATTCCATGAACTGTTCCTCGAAGACTTCTTTCTTGACGCTTTTCTTGTGGCACTTGGCACAGTGGTAATAGGCATAGCGTATACCCATCTGGCCTCGTGACCAGCTTCCGGTAAATCTGCCACCGCACACGCACCGGGCAGTGACTCGGAGAGGAAAGTCCGGATTGAGAGCACGCTTTGGATGATTGGTGAGTCGGCCGCTTTTGGTGCGTATATAAAACTGGACCCGCTCAAATAGTTCAGTGGTGATGAGTGGCTCAAATACTCCCTGCTTTTCCGCACCTTTATGCATAAATGTGCCGGTATAGATTTTGCTTCGAAGCATTTTGTGAATGACCTGCTGTCTGATTTTATTTCCTTTGCCTGTCGTAAATCCCAAGCTGTTTGCCATTCGGGTAATCTCTGACTCTTTGTAAATTCCTTTTGCATATTCCTCAAAAAGTTTTTTCACCATCGGTGCGCGTTCCGGATCAGGCACGATAGTCTTATATCCTCCCGGCTTCATGACGTTGTTGTAGCCAACCGGGGCGACCCATGAAATCTCTCCCTTGCTTACTCTTTTATTTATGCCGTCTTTGGTGCGCTCGCTTTTGGCATCATTATCAAACTGGGCAAATGACGCCATGACATTTTCTAAAAGTTTGCTCGTGGAGTTGTCGCCACCGATCGGTTCGGTCACCGAGTAAATCCTCACTCCGTATTGGCTAAGGAGGGACCGGATCGCCACATGGTCGGCCATGTTCCGGGCAATGCGATCTATTTTATAAATCAGGACGGCATCTACTTTGCCTTTGTGTGTTCGGCAGTATTCTAAAAGTTTAACTAGAGCTTTGCGATTCATAGTCTTGGCCGATTCACCGGCATCAATGAATGGCTCGCAGGCAAGTTTGAAGTGATGATCTGCGACCCACTTTCTTGAGAGATCGACTTGCGACTCCAAGCTGAAGTTGTGCTTGGCCTGTTCCTCGGTGGAAACACGAGCATAAATCACGGCTCGCATCGTTGTATTCTTTTGTTCAATTTGTTCATTCATAAGTTTTTCTTTGAAAGAGCTTGCAAGGACACCCTATGCTATCCCTCGAGACAAGCCAAGCAGTTGTTAAGTGGATATGTTCACCATCGAAAACCGGTAGGTAATCTCAATGGAAACCTTGATCACGACTGGTCGATTCTTTCCTTCGTGCCACACGTCGAACATGAAAGCGGCCATTTGGTAGTACTGGTTTCGCATGAGCTCAATCTCCTTGTCACTTTTGGAAGCGTAGGATTTTGGTAATAATTTTCTACAGGCTTTAATCGTTAACATAAATTTATGAGCTCTTACGTCTTATTTTCTCCAGTATCTTTTCGAGCTCAAGATATTTTCCTTGCTTATGACTGCGAGCCAAACGGTCATAAAATTGGTGCTGATTTTCTTTTTGCATATCATGCTAATGCACAGAATCCCATTCCGGATGACTTCTTTAAATTTGGCCGTGGCATACGAAAAAATCTACAAGACAGCACTGTTACGGATAAGCAACAGATATAAAAATGATTATGAAAAAACGAGAATTCAAAAAATTACCTGAGGGCATGACGCTCGGACAAATGGAGGAGATATTTGCCGATCGCTTGGCTAATCTTATTGTCATGCTCTTGGATCATCAACATGAGCAAAAGCTCAAAGCTGAAAACAATGAGAAAAAAGCGGAATCCAAAATTTAAGGTTGAAGTGATTTATAAAGAAGTGCCGGATAAAAAAGATCGGGTACGTCAGCTTTGGGATTTACTGATTTCTTTACCCAATTCAGAAAAATCAGATGGAGAAAAGAAGTTAAGAAATAGACCTTGACTAACCATGTAAGTATATTTTCAAAAGTGCTATAATGTAAGTAATTAGTTTTATAAAATAATTAATCGCCAGATATTTTATTGAGCATGTTCAATAGAACAACCCTGGTTCAATAAAATATCACTATGAAAATTTCATTTAGCAGTTCGAGAATTTTAGCTTTTACTCTGGTTTTGTCTCTTATTATTTTGCCGACCGCACCGGCTTTTGCCCAGCTTGGCGATGTTACGCCTCCTGAGTTTCTTGGTTCGTGTCAATTCAAATCTTTTTTACGCTCTTCAAATTCTTTTTTATCAATCTCGCCTTTTGCGTAGCGTCCTTTCAGGATTTCAAGCGGAGACTTATCTTTTCCACGTGCACCATCACCATGATCGTGTCCGCACCCGTGGCCATTTCCAAAACTGCCTCGTATTAAGGTGACAATCGCCCAGATGACGAGACCCCAAAAGACAACCATAAATATCCAACCGAACCCGCCCATGGCTCCATATCCAAAATTCATCATATTGTTTGTTGAATTATTACTGCCAAAGGGAGACGACCACCCTCCCCACATCATATTCATCATCGGCGCAAATCCCGCACCTTGCGATGGAAACGCGGCGGAAGTATCACAACCGCTACCTCGTTTGCCCCAAGCGATATGCATCTGTTCTTCTCCCTGTTCTCCCATCATTGATTTCATCATTTCGTTCATAGCAATGTGCCTTGAAGTATCTCCGATGGATTGACCCATAAAATATTCGCCGATTTTCTCAAAGTCCGCGTCTTTAAGTTGCGAACAAGTAACTGTTTTGTTGTTTAAATTGTCCAAAAACTGCTTACCTTCTTGCTCTTCCTGTTGCTGGGTTTGTATGGAGGCACTATCGGAGGATGAATTTTGGAAGCCCGTCATTCCTTGGGCGAAAGAAAAGTTGGGGAGCAAGGCAAAACCAAAAACAAAAGTTGTGATGAAAAAGATTTTTTTCATACGTTATTTCGCGTTATTAATAATATTTTGAATAATTTGATCAATTTCTTTTGGCCTCTCGCCTAAATCGGCTTGCGGGAAAAACTGCGGCAGAATAATCGGCCGCATACCGGAAATAAAAGTTTGCCCGTCTTTGACATAAACATTTATCTTGCAGGGCAGACAAAGGCCGATTTTAATATCTTTATTCAAGAACTCGTTGGCAAACTTTGCGTTGCAAAACTCAACAATCTTAAACGGTTCCCTTTCAAAACCTTTCTCGGCTAAAGTCTTTTGTACATCGTGAACATACAAAACCCGCATGTCGGCTTTGGCAATTTCGTCTTGCACGCCCTGAACCGCCGCGTCAAAAGTTTTTATTGTAGTTGTGGTGTAGTCGAATTCCATAGGATTTTTTAATTGATTGTCTCTAACTATTTTTTTATAATTTCATAACCGTTATTTTTCCAACTGATCATGCCGCCCGACAAGTGCGCTACCTGCGTGTAGCCGAGCCGCGCTAACTCTTGTGCCGCTATTTCACTCATCCGGCCGCTCCGGCAATAAAGGACTATTTTGGCGTTTTTATCTTGGGGCAATTTTTCAAGATTATCCGCAATCTTGTCATACGGGATAAAAGCGTCGGTGTTCTCAATTTCTCCTTCATAAGGTGTGTGGACATTCACCAGAAAGAAATTCTTTTGTTGCAACATCGTAGCCAGTTGCGCACTATTTAATGCGGTAAAATTAACGGCTGCTTGTCCCGGCGCTGGCATTGTTTTAATTTTAACTTGAGTCACGGTAGTGGTTGCCGGCTGTTGTGATTTACGAAACAGCAAAAAGCCGATAAAGGCTATTACTATGATAAATATGACAATAATGATTCTGCGCATCGTTTTAAAATTTTTCTAATAATCTACCGTCGGCTGCCAGTTGCTCTTTGAGGGCCCTTCTTAAAGCGTCATAAGCCACGAGAATTTTTGGATTGGCTAGAGAATACAGAATGGCGACGCCGTCCCTCCGAGTTTTAACGATATTTTGCTGACGCATTAAACTCAAGTGTTGGGAAACATTGGCTTTTGTAATACCAAGTTTTTCAGCCATTTCAGAAACGCCCATTTCTTTTTCATCACGGAGTAAATCAATAATCTCCAGTCTTTTGGGGTGAGCTAAGGTTTTGCAGACCGTGGCGTGAAGCTCAAAAATTCTTTTTTCCAGATGGTTTTTATCAGTCATAAGTATCTATTTGCAGAGTTTCGCATATATGATATATTGTAAGTATATAAAATTAAAAATTTCCTGTCAAATTTTTCTGCGGTGTATTTCGCAAAGCGAAACACAAAATTCGGCGGCGAAAAAGCGAGGGCGGGCGGGATTGAAAATCGGTGCTAATTCAACAGACCGAGAGGCCTCGGCTTAACTAAGCCATATTTTGCTGTGCCGGTTCGATTTCTGTAGACCCGACTCGACCAGAAATCGAACCGCCCCGGCGTCTTCCTTTCGTCCGCTTTCGCCCATATAATCTGCATATGTCAGAAACCAAAGAAGAAATCCTTGCGCGCCGCGCCGAACTTGAAATCGAGATAGCAGAACTGCTTGAAAAGTCTAAGAGCGCCTCACAGGACGAGCGACGTTGTTCGCTCTATGCTTTCGTCGACTCCTTCAATCACGAGCGAGTGCATGGTACCCTGGGAATGACACCGATTGAGAAATCGGCGCAGTATGCGAAACGGCTGGGTGGGGACAACGCGGTATAAATTTACACCCTATGGATCCAAAGATAGAAAAACGCTTCGAAAATACGTCGAAATCAAAAACATTCAATAACATTGTCAGAATTTTTGATTTGGACAAGAAATCAGTTTTAGACATCGGGTGTTCTTTTGGTGAATTCGTTGCTCGTTTTGGCAAAGGAAGCACCGGAATAACTATTATCAAAAACGAGGTTGGGTACGGAATAAAAAGAGGCTTGGATATCAGGTATGGAAATATCGAGTCAGACAATTTTGTTTTAGAGGGGAAATACGACGCTATTTTTGCGAATAATTTATTTGAACATTTATACTCCCCGCATAACTTTCTCTGTAAAATAAAAAAATATCTCAAACCGGATGGTATTTTAATACTCGGAGTTCCTTGTATCCCAAAAGTTGTTTCTCTTTTATACATAAATAAGTTTCGCGGTAGTTTGGCAGTTGCTCATATAAATTTTTTCACTCACGACACGCTCATAAAAACTGCCGAAAGGGGGGGGTGGAAACCAATTACTACGCGCGGTTTTCATTTTGCTAATAAAGTTATTGATCATTTGCTTGACCCGATTTATCCTCACTTTTATGTAGTCGCAACCCCTGATCCTGATTCCAAGTATTCCGAAAAGAGAATGAAGGAGTTGGTTGGTTACATTGATATTCATAATTAGACCTGATAATATTTTTGTATTCGCTTCGCGAATTTTTGGGTTGAATGCCGCCAAAGAAAAACTTGAGATTGTCAGCGGTGCGGCTCCGCCGCCTTTCCGAATTTTCGCGGGGGGAATTCCTCGCCGCCACAGGCGGCGAAATGCGTTCGGACTATCTTTAGAATACTGCACAGGCTAGTGCCAACTCAAATGATCGAGGTGCCTCATTTGCATACGGTCTCTAAGGAGGCGATGGCCATCTCTTTATACGCGAAAGGCCTCACCACCCGCGACATCGCCTCGTACATGAAAATGCACCAAGGTGTCGATATGTCACAGCCCGGTGTGTCGACGATCACGGACAAAGTGTTTCCGCTTGTTAAAGAATGGCAGACGCGCCCGCATATTGCTTTTTTGTGGAAAGAAGTCGATAACCCTGACATTCTGAAACAAGTATCCATCAATCCAAAAGTAGATCGAGTAAAATATGTTACAGGTGCATTGTTGTGGAATGTGGACTTAAAGAATTGGAGCAAAAGCGCAATGTGCAAATTTATTAGCACCAAGGTAACGAAACAAGTAACGGTGCGAAGCGTGAATACCGTGAGGAAACTCAATCAGATGATGTCTGTGCTAAAATAAAACGTATGAATAAAACAACCTTAACATCTGATTCTCCACAGGTAATTGCTCCGCCGCCATTTATTTATCTAGGCGGGCTTGCGGCGGGAATTGCCCTCCACTGGCTCAAACCACTACCCTTTCTCCCAAAGAGCCTCACCTTGCCTCTTGGGGTTGCAATTATTGCGGTTTCGGTTGTTCTTGTCGTTTTGGCATTCCGTGCGTTCATAAGAGCAAAGACAAATATTGACGTACGGAAACCGACGACAAGCGTAGTATCCACAGGACCATATCGCCTCACCCGCAATCCAATTTACCTTTCCATGACGTTTCTCGTTCTTGGAATAGCGGTTTGGGCTAATTCACTCTGGATACTCGTTACGCTCGTTCCGGTACTTCTTATTATGCAATTCGGAGTTATCGTACGCGAGGAGTCATACCTGACTAAAAAATTTGGTGATGAATATCTGCGATATAAATCTAAAGTACGCCGTTGGGTATGAATATTAAGAAGAATATGCCGCCAAAATCGCGAAGGCGTTGGGTGCTTCAATAGAGGATTTGATAAAATAAATGTATGGCTACAAAAATCGACTTAGCAAAAGAGGACAAGATTTATTATACTGCTAAGACAAAGCCACAAATTGTTGAGTTTCCTAAAATTCCTTATCTTGCAATAGAGGGCAAGGGTGAACCGGCAGGAAAAGCATTTACCGAAGCAGTTCAAGCCCTATATCCATTTGCCTATGGCATAAAAGGCATATGTAAAAAATCCGGCAAAGATTTTACCGTAGTAAAACTTGAGGGTCTTTGGTGGGTAAAATCAAATAAGCCTGCTTTAGAAGTTCCTCGCCAAGAATGGTACTGGAAATTACTTATTCGGCTTCCTGATTTTGTCACTTCAGAGATTGCAGAGAAGGCGCGATTGGAAGTCATTAAAAAGAAAAAAGTTGATTTGCTCAAAGATATTAAATTTGAGAAAATGACAGAAGGAAAATGTATTCAAGTTCTATATGTCGGTCCCTACACAACCGAGCCGGAAACCATTGCGGAAATGAGAAAGATGATGGAATTGAATAATTTTATCGAGAATGGCTTACATCATGAAATTTATCTGTCCGACCCAAGAAAAACGCCTCCGCAAAAAATGAAAACAATTTTAAGACAACCAGTAAAATCTAAAAAATAAAACATGACAAAACAATTTCTAAAAGACGCGTTGGGTTGTGGATTTATTAGCGAAGCCATACCCCGCCCCTTGGGGCGGGTTCCGCAGCCGAAAGTCTGAAAACGTTCGGTTTTCAGGTATGCTTCC
>JACRFL010000015.1 GCA_016217905.1 Candidatus Kaiserbacteria bacterium
CTCAAATGCACTTTCAATTCCGATGAACGTCGGTATCGAAGAAAGCGGTTGAGTTGCCGAAAATTTTAACACCCAGAAGATGATGTTAAGAATTCCAATGATAACCCCGAAACGAATACCACCCAGGATAGGATTATTATTTTCTTCAGAAGATATGAACTTCGGATAGAGATACGAAAGAGTTAGTGCCAGCGCAAGATTGGCAATAAATCCAAGAGGGATATTCGGCTCAATTCTTCCGATAACTCCCAGTTGCTGATACAGATTTTGGAAGAGTACTAGATGCCAGACGAATGCGGTTGCAAAACCGATGACCGTGCTGGCAACAGCACCGAGGATGTATTTTTTCTTATTTGTCATATAGTTGTATTTGTTCGAAATGTGCTATGGTCATGTCTTTATGATCCATCAGGGCGATGCATTTCATACATGCGGGAATATTTGGAATATCGAGATCCGATTGATCAGCGTCTTTGCGACTTTGCCAATAGACAATATCGCGCCATCTTCCGTTTTCTCCCTTGTGAAGCTCGCGTTTTATGAACCCGCGTAGTTTCGCGAGTTCAGACATGAGTGCCGCAGACGCATCTAAAAATGCCTGTTCCTCAACTCCTTTTGCAAGTTGGTATTCAATGACTTTGACCGTAACATTTTCCATTTTTTATTTCTTCGGCAATGGCGACCACAGCGCAAGAGGCGAGCCAGTCGGGTCAAGAACAACACTGACGATGCCGTTCGGTGTCTCATGGGTATCGTGTAAAACCTTTGCGCCGAGTTTAGACGCTTTTGCCGTTGCAGTTTTTACGTCTTCGACCGAAACGTATGGTGTCCAGTGGGAAGGAATGTGTCCTTTGCCCGGGTTCTCTTTTATTCCCGCACCCAATTCTTTTGCGGCTCCTACCTTGATCATAACGTACCCGCCCATCTCATTCATGTCCCAACCGAACATATCTTGATAAAACTTCTTGGCCGCCGTCGGGTCATCAGAGGCTAGTTCAAACCAAACAAATTGATGTTCCATAGTAAGTTTAAGTTATTAGTTAATATTTTCGACCTTTTGAGTATAGCAGATATTGCTTGCAATATGCAAGTATGATACTCTGTGTACATGAAGAAGTCAAGAAGATCAGACTGTCCAATCAATTTTGCACTTCAGACTTTCGGCGATACGTGGTCGCTCTTAATTATTCGCGACCTCATGTTTTTCGGAAAGACATACTATGGAGATTTTCTCAAATCCGATGAACACATAGCAACTAATATTCTTGCCGACAGACTTGCTCGGCTTGAACAGGTTGGAATCATACGAAAAATCCCAAACATAAAAGACAAACGAAAAGACGCATACCAATTAACTGAAAAAGGAGTAGACCTTTTGCCGATGTTGCTTGAAATAATAGTGTGGAGCGCAAAATACGATTCAAAAACCGCCGCGCCAAAAGACTTTGTCGCTCAAGCGAAAAACAATCGAGAAAAACTCATCAAGCAAATCAAAACTGCGTTAAAACAGGGCGAGGTTTTATTTCAGCCTAAATAATATGGAAACGGCGAAGCAAAACCAAAAATTTCCTTTCCATTTTTTGTCGGCTCCCCCCACACCTCCCGCCGAAAATCATAAATAAGGAAGGAAAATTTTTGGTTTTTGCTCCCGCGACCGCAGGGAGCGGACGAGGCGCGCCCATTCGCTTCGCCACGCAATCGGAGCGTACAATTTAGTTTCAAGCCACCACGCGCTTCGCGCGTCCCACCTTCTGGCTTTGAAAAAGCCGTTGAGTTCTGTATTGGTGGGCGATGCAGGACTCGAACCCGCGGCATCTTCGGTGTAAGCGAAGCGCTCTACCAACTGAGCTAATCGCCCGATCCTTTTAGTGTATCCACAACTCGTCTAAAACGCCATCTCCACAAACTATAGAACATCCTATATTACAATCATAACTAACTAGTTCAATATGAAAAAAAATCGAGAAGGATCGTGCGCGTGTTTTGCGAAAACAAGGTCATTCAATGAATGAAATAGCGCGCATCCTCGGCGTTGCGAAGGATAGTGTGAGTTTGTGGACTGGAGACATTGAACTCACCTCTAGACAAAAACAGAAATTATCTGAACACGGACGATCTGTTGAGTCAGTCGAACGTCGACGTCTCGCCCGCTTAACCAACGAACGTGCTCGAAGACGAACGTACTTTGAAGAGTGGATTACTAAGATCGAAAGAGTATCAAAGAATGAACTATTTTTTCTAGGCACAGCTCTTTATTGGGGTGAAGGCTCTAAGACAAATCGTGGTACAGTCAATTTCACTATCAGCGACCCGCAGAGCATCCAGATCATGATGCGCTATTTCAAAGAATGGTGTAACGTACCAGATCTAAAATTCAGAGGTCATGTAATACTACATCCGCACCTCGACGCACAAAAAGCTGAACGCTACTGGAGCCGAATCTCAGGTATTCCGATTACTCGATTTCACAAAACATCAACGCAACACAATAAAGCAAGTCAGAACAAAAAAGATAGTTTGCCACTTGGAACTTTTTCAATCGGAATTTACGATACCATACTTTACTTAAGACTTATGGGATGGATGCAAGGCATGTATAATCGGCTGATAGAGAAAAACAGGCAAGTCCCACCTAGGTATGATCAGTTTCTCTGATTTTAAGGCACGGATGAAACCAAACAGTATGCTATATACGTTTGTATGCATATGAACGAAGCACCTTCGGCGCCCTCATGCGTCGGCATTATCATGGATGGCAATCGCCGCTGGGCGAAGGCGCGCGGACTGCCCGCATTTGAGGGTCACAGAGCGGGAGGAGAAACGCTAAAGAGCGTAGTAAGGTGGGCAAAAGATGCCGGAGTAGAACACATCATCTTCTACACCTTTTCAACAGAAAATTGGAACCGCTCGGAAGAAGAAGTATCGTACCTTCTTAACTTAATTGAGGAATTCATTGGAACAGAGTTGGAACATTTTAACGCAGAGGGCGGCGTATTGCATTATGTTGGTGATTTGTCGCGGTTTTCAGAAAAGTTGCAAAGGACACTGAAGGATTCTGAAATAAAAACGGCGCGTAATTTTGGCCCACATGTTTATTTTGCCCTTAACTATGGCGGGCGGCAGGAAATTCTCTCCGCAGTCCGCAACATCGTTTCGAAAAATCCGCAAGAAGGAGACATTACCGACGCCTACTTCGCTGCACATTTGCAAACGGGCACTATGCCGGATCCCGATATCATCATCAGAACTTCTGGTGAAAAGCGTCTCTCGGGATTCCTCCCGTGGCAGTCGGTCTACAGCGAGCTTTTTTTCTCCGATACGCTCTGGCCCGACTTTACTAAAGAAGAATTCGATTCAATTCTTGCAGAATTCGCGACACGCGAACGCCGCCGCGGAAAATGAATCTCCCTGTCCTTTACGAAGACAATGATGTCGTCGCGGTGGCGAAACCCGCGGGGCTCATCACGCATTCTGATGGGCGGACGCAGGAAGAAACGGCGGAGGACTGGTTTAAAGAAAAATATCCCCGCGCGGAGGGCGGGTACGCGCATCGGCTCGATCGCGACACCTCGGGCGTGCTCGTCTTCGCGAAGAACGCCGCCGCCTATGAATTCTTACGCAACGCATTTCACGATAGAAAGGTACAGAAAACCTATCTCACATTCGTTCATGGCGTGCCGAAAGAGAAGAAGGGCGTTATAGAGTTCGACATCGGTCGCTCGCGCAAGGACTTCCGCCTCCGGAGCGCTCAGCCCAAAGCGAAGGGGCGCCTGCGCGAAGCGCTCACGCGCTACGAGGTACTCGGCGAGGCGGGGAAGTTCGCGCTCCTAAGCGTGAGCCCGGAGACGGGCAGGACGCACCAGATCCGCGTCCACCTCAAGGCTATTCATCACCCGATTGTCGGCGACGCGCTCTACGCCCCGAACCATCCGCCCGCGCTCGGCATTACGCGACTCGGCCTCCATGCCTACCGGCTCGATCTCCCGCTTCCTTTGGGGGGCCGTACGCTCATTACGGCACCCGTACCGGACGATCTCATGAGCGCATTTGCTCAATTTCCTGACGCGTGCTACAGTCGCTGACACATGCGAAAAGTAATCACTCCGGTTAATGTAGAAGGGCGCGCGAAGCTCGGCATCCGCGCGGGCGACACGGTGCGCGTTGTGCAGAACATCGTGGAGCTCAAGAAAGGCCGCGGCACCGACAAAAAGGAGAAGACGACCAAGAACGCCCGCAAACAAACGTTCGAAGGTCTCGTCCTCTCGACCAAGCACGGGCGCGAGGCGGGCGGGATGTTCACCGTGCGCGCGACGCTCTCGGGCGTCGGCGTCGAGAAAACGTTCCCGCTCTACTCGCCTTCCATCGACTCGATCGAGATCGTAAAGCGCTCCAAGGTCCGCCGCGCGAAGCTGTACTTCATCCGCGCGAAGGCGGCCAAGGCGGTGCGTCGCCAGCTGCGCAATACGCGCATGATGTCGCTCAAGAGCGATGAGACAATCGCTTCAGCAGAGGTAGCTCGCGAAGTTGAAACAGAAACAGAAGTCGTCGCGCCCGTTGTTGAACGGGAAGAAGTTGTAGTATAGTGTTTCAGTCTGCCCAGGTGGTGAAACGGCAGACACGCCACCTTGAGGTGGTGGTTCCCGCAAGGGATTGGAGGTTCGAGTCCTCTCCTGGGCACCAGTAGTAACTTGTTCGGAATTAAGAATAAGGAGCGATTTTGCGGGAGCCAAAATCGCGCTTTGATTTTCGGCAAAACTCTTTCCGCCTGCGGCGAAAACAAAAGCGGATTTTACCCTGCGGAGCGCGGCGTACTCGCCGCGCGGAGCAGTCATTTCCGACAAAGTTAGTTTTGGTGCTGTAATTATACACTTTGCTCGAACCTTTTTCGAGCGGAAACTGAATGAATCAGCCCCGCCACCGCCTCGCAGAGCCTCGGCGGACACCAAGGAACATTTTTCCTTTTTGGTGTTGCCGAGTGAAGCAAGGCGGCGGCGGGGCTTTCGTGGAGCGTAGGATTTAGTTTCAAGCCACCACGCGCTTCGCGCGTGCGACATCATTTGTTTTGAAAATAGGTGCGAGCTTGGTACAATAGAGACACACAGTTGGATACAAAATCAGAAACCATACGTTGAAAAATCATAGATTTTTGCTACGCTTGTTTTGTAGGCAAAGAAAGTAATGACTCATATTTCTATACTATCAAAAGTAGCATACTATGGCAACTATATCACAGAACATTAAACGAATACGAGCAAAACAAGGATTAACGCAAGACGGCTTGGCGAAAAAAGCCAATATCAAATACTCTACCCTTACAAAAATTGAAGGTGGTGTCGTTACTAAGCCAAGCGTTCAGACGATCCAAAAAATCGCCAAGTCGTTAGGCGTTCCAATAGAAGAGTTATTATTGCTTTTATCTTTAAAAAAGAATTTGCCGCCAAAAATTAAATCAATTAAAATACAATTATGGAAAATTCAAAAACATATAATCTCTTTAGATATCTCGCCATTGCCGGAAATATAATTTTCTTTCTTTGGATTTTATACAATGGAATAAATGAGGGATTCCAAGGAACCCCTCCTGAGATAGTTTCTTACATCGGATTGATGATTTTACTGCTTCTTAACGCCTTTCTTATTTATAGCCGCCAAATAAAAAACTGATATAATAACATTATGAATAAAAATTGGTTTAAAAAAATGGGATGGATTTATCAACCTGTTTCTTGGCAGGGGGCATTAGTAACTTTCTTGCTTATTCTATTTTTGGTTCAGGTCTTTATAGCGATTGATAGGAATTCTCATTCTGTTAGCGATACCCTTTATGGGATTTTCCCATATTGGATACCGGCTATCCTTGTTTGGCTTTGGATTGGCTCGAAAACAAATCAACAGGACCGTTAAGACCACCAAAGAAAAACTATGCAAAAATAACCACATGGAACCAAAATTGAACACAATCAATAAAAGGAGCGCTGAAATGGAAGATATAAAAATAAATGTAAAGTTTAAGATTTCAGCATTATGGATAGCCATGCTGTTTGTATTTGCCTATGTGGATATTTTTGCATTTTATAGGCCCGGAATTATTGAGGGAATAATGGCGGGGAAAGTAGCAGCTTTTCAGATTGATCAAGTATTCTTGTTCCTAACTACTCTCTATATAACGATTCCGAGCATTATGGTTTTTCTATCTCTAGTATTGAAGCCTGTAATAAATCGCTGGGCAAATATCATAGTCGGCATACTTTATATTGTGAGTATTTTACTTAGCCTTATAGGAGAGGTCTGGTTTTTTATATTTGGCAGTATTGTAGAGAGTTTACTGTTATCGCTGATTGTTTGGTACGCGTGGAAGTGGCCTAAACGGGAAGATTATCTCTAATGTACGGTGCGTGAGCTTTCTGCTGGCACAAATCCCGTCGGCGCGGGTCAGTTCCGCTCAAAAAAGCTCGGATTTCGTCAAACAAACGCACAAAGGAAAAGCCCGGAGCGCATGCGCTCCGGGCTTTGTTGCATGCGGATCATCGGGGACGGGACCCGAGCACGGTGTGCCCGACCCGGTCCCAATCGACACCGAAGCACAGCGCCGCGCTGAGGATGGCAACCAGCGCCAGCCACATCCATGTGTCCCTGGACAATCCAAGAAACACTTTCTTGTCCCACCAATTTTGGTAGGGGGGTTTTGCGTCGTACATAATCTCTCTCCTCCTCGAAGGAATCCCGAACTAAAGCGTAGCACCTCTTGATAAAAAGTCAAGCATCGCAAAACGACCTGTATACTGAGGATATATGCTCTATACAGGAAAAGGAGACGGCGGGACGACGACGGCATTTGGCTGTAATCAGCAGCGGATCTCGAAGTCTTCCGAATTGCCGAAGGCGCTCGGGGCGCTCGATGAGTTGAATGCGTATCTCGGACTTGTGAAGATGCGGAGCGCGGCAGAGCCGCGCATAAAAGAAGCGGTGCGCGATGCACAGGATACGCTCTTTATAATCCAGGCCGAAGTCGCGGGCGCGGATAAGAGGGTGGGGGAGAGCGCAGTGGAAGGTATCGAAAAAATAGTGAATGATATAGAGAAAGAAATTCCTCCCCTCAAAGGATTCTCCATTGCGGGTGGCACCGAGCTCTCCGCGCTCCTTGACGTCGCGCGGACGCTCGCGCGGAGAGCCGAGCGGCGCGTCATCGCGGTGAAGGAAATGAATCTGCGCGACGTCACTCCGGCGACACTCGCGTATCTGAACCGTCTCTCCTCGCTCCTCTTCGCGCTCGCGCGTCTTGCCAACCACCTCGCCGGCGTTGCGGAGGAAACGCCGCGGTATTAGCCGGCGCGTTTCTCGTGCAGAGCGATTTCGTGGATTGAACGATTGCGGTGGATGATCTCGTCGTTCCGCACACTCCGAAAGAATTCATACTGGCTTCTCGGGTGGCGACCATACTGGGCGAGGAACTCGCTCTCGATAGATCTGCTCTTCAGCATCTCTTCGTTCTCCGCGAGGAAGAGGGAGTATTGATCGAATGCGTGCTGCTCGAAAAGGTAATTAGTCTCGAGCGACCAGCGCGGGTTGATGAAGTACAAAAGGTATGACAGCCAGAAATAGAAAAAAGCGAAAAGCGTCGGGATGAGCGTGTGGCGGACGATACCGGCACGCTTCTCTTTGCGCGCGAGGGTGGAAATGACGACAACATGCATCGTTTCGTTTTCAGAAGCGAAGTGTGCAAATCGCGCGATAGTCGAGAGTTTGAGCGCGCGCCGCTCGTTCGAATAGAAGAGAGTGAGGAGCGTGAACGCAGCCGAGGTCCATGAGTGATAGGGGACGCGCGCGATAACCTCGACGGCGCGAAACTTAAGATACGAAGGTTTTCCATACACTGCGTTGCCGCACCATACGAGCACCACGCCGAGGATTCTAGGCACGAGACCGACGTTATATGCGTCGAGCGGCTCTTTATACGCCCGCAAAGTCGCTTCGTCGTTCAGAGCCTCCACAAGCTTCTCGAACTCCTCGTATTCGTCCTGCATGCGGCGCACAATATCATGTTTCTCGTATTCGTGTTATAAAAATCTCGTGCCCGCCTACGTTAAAACTGCGACGGGGCAAGCATGGCGGTTATGGTGTAATGGTTAACACTGGAGCTTGTGGAGCTCTCGATTCGGGTTCAATTCCCGATAACCGCCCCCGTTTTTGGCGTGATACTATGTTATGTGCGGATGAAGAGTTTGCTTCTCGGTATTGTGGTGATTATCATCGCGGGTTTCGGAGGGCTCGTGTACCGCAATGCGCTCGAATATTCGGCACGGCCGATCGCCTGTCCGGTCGACGCGCTCGTGTGTCCCGACGGCACGTCGGTCTCTCGCGAAGGGATGTCGTGCACATTCCCCGCCTGTCCGCCGCCGAATGTCTCGCTTTTGGGCGTCGGCATCTCGTTCGCGCTCCCGGGCAGCTTTGAGGAGAGCGAACTTCCGGATGCCGCGAGCATCGCCGCGTACGCGTCAGCGAGCGCGGACTCACTTTCGGGCGCCGCAATCGTGATTCGCCGCTACGCGATCGCGGCGTCCTCGACCGCGCTTGCGACCATAGAGCAAACGGCACTACGCGGCACATCCGGGGTGCCGGTCGGTGCAGTGGCGTTTTCTTCCACAGTGCTCGACAATCGCCGCTTCACGATCGTCTCGATTGAACGCTTCGAGGGCGTGGTCGACACAGCGTACTACCTCGCGCGCGGCGCGGACGTGCTGCGCTTCGACGCGATCGACCGGGGCGTCGCGGTTTGGACCGATTCGAATCTCGATACTTCGACGCTCCCGGCGCACGCGGCGCTCCGGAAACTTCTCGCAACCTTGCAGTGAGAGTAGCGCGGCGGTGTATACTGGGGATAGCTTTACTCCGTAATCGATTTTCCCACATGAACAACGATTTTTTCAGCAGCATATTCAACAATGGCGTCATGCGCGTTGCGGTTGTCGGCGTCCTCGCCATTCTCGCACTCTTCCTGCTCGCGCAGACGATAGCCGTCGCAGGGGATTTCGGCCGACCGGGCGCTCCGGCGACCGACACCATCACTGTACAGGGCGACGGTCAGGCGACGATGGCGCCGGATGTCGCGCGCGTTTCCTTCACGGTGCAACACACCTCGCCGACGGTTGTCGATGCTCAGGCCGCGACCACCAAGCAGGCGAATGCGGCGCTCGCTTTCGTCACAAGCCAGGGCGTTGCGGAAAAAGACGTGAAGACGCTCTCTTACAACATCTCTCCGCAATACTCATATCCGAACCCCTGTACGGGCGGGGCACTCTGCCCGGACTACAACCGCGCGCCAAAGATCACCGGCTATCAGGTCTCCGAGACTATTCAGGTGACGGCGCGCGATCTCTCCGCGGTCGGCGCGCTCCTCGGCGGGCTCGGGAAGCTCGGAGTGCAGAATGTAAGCGGCCCCTCCTTCGCGCTTGATGACGCGACGGCCGGCTACGCTGCCGCCCGCGCCGACGCTATCGCAAAGGCGAAGGCGCAGGCGGCGCTGCTTGCGGGTCAGCTCGGCGTCTCGCTCAAGAAGATCGTGAACTTCAGCGAGTCCTCGGGCGGATATCCGTACCCGATGATGTACGGCATGGGCGGCGGCATATCCGAGTCGAAAGCCGCGACGCCGGAAGTGCCGGTCGGGGAGAATACGTATCGCGCGTCGGTCTCGATCACCTACGAGATCCGCTGAATTGACGCGTTCGGGGTGTTATAGTATGCTCTCGGTATAGAGAGCCCGCGGGGCTTTTTTATTTGACTGACGATATCTTCATGATCTCACCTCTCACCTACCTGAAGCATGTCCGCGAAGAGTTCGCTCACATCGTCTGGCCGACGAATCGGACGGCGGTCGCGCACACGCTCGTCGTTCTCTTTATTGCGGCGGCCATCGCGCTTCTCGTCAGCCTGCTGGATTACGTCCTGAACCTGTCGGTAAGCCGCATCGCGGGCGGCTAATCTTATGGACACGACCCAACCCTTGCACAGCGGTGAGATGGATCTGCCGGAAGAGATCGGCATGGCGGACATTGCACCCTCAGTGCGCAAAGAGATTCGCGACGAGACCGTGCCGAAGTCGGAGGACGCGCGCTGGTACACCATCCACACCTACGCCGGCTACGAGAATGCTGTGGAGCGCAATTTGAAGCAACGTATAGAATCACTCGGTATGGAAGGGAAGATATTCGACGTGGTTGTCCCGACCGAGAAGAAGATCAGGGTGAAGGCAGGAAAGCGCGTAATCGAAGAAGAGAAGATCTATCCGGGCTATATCCTCGTGCGGATGATTGTGGACGATGATTCATGGTTCGTGGTGCGCAATACGCCCCGCGTGACGGGCTTCGTCGGAAGTGGCAATACGCCGGTCCCGATGGAGGAGTCAGAGGTCGCGGGCCTCATGAAGCGTATGACGGCCGAGGCGCCGAAGCACCGCATCGACCTCGTGAAGGATGATCCTATCGTCATCAGCGACGGCCCATTCAAGGATCTCGAGGGCAAGGTGGGAGAAATCGATGAGAGCCGCGGCAAGGTGAAGGTCATGGTTTCGATGTTCGGGCGCGAAACGCCGGTCGAGCTTGATTTCTTGCAGGTGCGCAAACTCTAAGGTAGAGTCACATTCACTATGGCTACCGTTGTAAAGAAGATAAAACTCCAGATTCCGGGCGGCGCTGCGACGCCGGCGCCTCCGGTCGGCACCGCGCTCGGCCCTGCCGGCGTGAATATCGGCCAGTTCGTGACCCAGTTCAACGCGGCGACACAGGATAAGCGGGGGAGCATCATCCCGATCGAGCTCTCGGTCTACGACGACCGCTCCTTTACTTTCGTCATGAAGAATCCGCCGGCTTCGCGCCTTATCCTCAAGGCGCTCGGTATTGAGAAGGGTTCAAGCAAGGCGAAGGAGACGAAGGTAGGCACCATCACGAAGGCACAGATCGCGGCGATTGTTGAAGAGAAGATGCCGGATATGAACGCGAGCTCCGCCGAAGCGGCGGCGCGTACAATCGCGGGCACAGCGCGGAGCATGGGCGTGGAAGTGAAATAGTTTTTATTTTCGATCGAGTGTGTAGAAACGGTGAGGGGGAACTCCCGCACCGTTTTCTTCTGAAATCATCCTGAACTCTTGTTCGTACGGAGGGAAGAACGTATCGGCATCAGCTTCATCATCAACAAGGGTGAGGTACACGCGATTCGCGTAGGGAAGTGCGGCAGCATAAAGCTCGCCGCCGCCGATAACAAACATTTCATCGGAGCCCGGTGCGCGCGCCGCAGCGGCGCGCGCTACCTCAAGCGAGTCAACCACGACCGCGCCCGACGCTTTATAGTCCGCCCGTCGCGTCACGACGATATTAGTGCGGTTCGATAACGGCCGGAATTTCTCCGGCAGGGATTCCCAGGTTTTACGGCCCATGATGACTGGATGTCCCATCGTGAGCTCCTTAAATCGCCGCATATCTTCGGGTAGGTGCCAGAGCAGTTGGCCGCTTTTCCCTAATTCTCTATTCTTCCCGATTGCGGCGATGAGCGAAATGCGCCTCGAACTATATTCTGTGTCAATATCTGTACCTTTTGGCATTTCCCGTATACTAGCAGGATGTCAGTTATCGGCATCCACGAAGTCGTCCGAAGGATCAAAGAAGACAATTTGATCACCGGTCTCGCCGGACGCGATCTCTCCAACCCGGAAGGGACGGGCATTGATCTGCGTCTCGGAGCGGTGCACAAAATGACGGAGGGCGGTGCGTATATTGAAGCCGACGGTCCCGCAGGCCTCGGGAAGCGCAGCGGCGTAAAGACGGAAGAACTCTATCGCCTCAAAGAAGGTGAGGTACAGGACGAACTCATAATCGAACCCGGCGAATACTATCTCGTGCAGACAGCCGAAACCGTGCACACGCCGCTCGACCTTATGCCGATGGCGTATCCGAGGAGTTCTCTCTTTCGTGCAGGACTGCTCTTGCTCGCAACAAAGACCGACCCCGGGTATGAGGGACAGCTCACCTTCGGCCTTACGAACTTGAGTTCCTTTCCGGTGAAGCTCCAGCTCGGTGCGCGCATCTGCAACATTGTGTTCCATAAGATCGAGGGCGATGCCATCGGCTATCGCGGACAACACCAGGGCGGCCGCGTCTCGCACGGAGAGGAAACCCAAGTTTAGGTATGTTCCTATCTGACAATGACATCAAGAAGGGGCTTAAGGATGGTAGCATCGTCATCCACCCGTTCAATTCGAAGCATCTGCAGCCGGTGAGCTACGACGTCACGCTCGGAAATGAATTTGAGGTAAACAACCGTCATGCGATGACTGCCATTGATACCGTGAACAAAATTTATCCGGAGACCCGCACGGTGAAAGTAAAAGACGGCAAGGCGTTCATCCTCCACCCGGGCGAGAGTGTGCTCGGCAAACAGCGCGAGTTCATCGGCGTTGATCGGAATCACCTCATCATCCTCTCCGGCAAATCGTCGCTTGCACGCGTCGGACTTGTGGTGCACAACACCGCGATGCTCTTCAATCCGTGCCACTATTTCTATCCGACGTTCGAACTGGTGAATACGAACAACGTACCGATCGTGTTGCGGCCCGGCATGACCATCGCCCAACTCCTGTTCGCTCGGCTCACGGGCCCGGCGGGACGGACCTATAAGGAAACGGGACGGTATGGCGCAAAAAACTCGAACCATTTCGCTCAGGAACGGGGAATCGCCCCAAAGAAAAAGCCGGCTAAAAAGAAAGCGGCGAAGAAAAGGAAATAATTTCACTCGTATGAAAAAACGCCATCCCGAATACCAGTACCTCGACCTCGTTCGCGACACGCTTGAGAACGGAGAGAAGCAGGTGGATGCGGGGACGGGCGTAAAGACCTACAGCGTCTTCGGGAGGCAGATCCGTTTTGATCTGTCACATGGGTTGCCGCTCCTCACGACGAAGAAGGTGTACTGGAACGGCGTGCTCCACGAGCTCTACTGGTTCCTCTCAGGTCAATCCAACATCAAATATCTCGTGGATAACAACGTTCATATTTGGGACGACTACCCCTACAAGATCTACAAAGAAAAGGTGGCGAAGGGGAAGGAGCCTGAACTCACGAAGGAGACATTCATAGAGAAAATAGCCAAGAGCGCCGCATTCGCGAAAAAGCACGGAGAACTCCGCCATATTTATGGCGAGCTCTGGCGGCGCTGGCCGGCGGAGGGCAAGCGGACCGTGGATCAGCTCGGCTGGGTGATAGAAGAGCTCCGGAAGGATCCGGATGCGCATAACACGATCGTTACCGCGTGGAATCCGCACTATCTCTACAGCATGGCGAAGCCGGGCGAAGGCGTGCGATTCCCGATCTGTCACAACCTGTACCAGGTAAACGTCAAGCACGGGAAGGTGTGTTTACAGCTGTATCAGCGGAGCGCCGATATATTTCTCGGCGTGCCGTTCAACATCGCAAGCTACGCGCTCCTCACGATGATCATTGCGAAGATACTCGGCCGCGAGCCGGGCGAATTCGTCCATACGTTCGGCGACCTGCATGTGTACGAGAATCACCGCGCACAAGCGAAAGAACAGCTTGCGCGCAAGCCGCGACCCTTCCCGAAAGTGAAGTTCACGAAGTCGTTCAAGACGCTCGATTCATTCCGCCCGGGATTCGTCGAGCTCGTCGATTACGATCCGCATCCGCCGATCAAAGCGGAATTAGCGGTCGTCGGCGGCTACAACGAGAAACTGCACCGCGCTAAGAAAAAGACTAAACGATAACTTATGGATCTTTACAAACACATTCGAAAAGAGGACCGCGAGATATATCGCGCGGTCGTGGGAGAAGAGAAACGACAGAAGGAGGGGCTGGAGTTGATCCCATCCGAGAACTACGTCTCGCGTGCGGTGAAGGAGGCGATGGCGTCGTCCTTGACGAACAAATATTCGGAAGGGTATCCGGGCAGGCGCTACTACGGCGGGCAGGAGTTTACGGATAAGGTGGAAGCGCTCGCCATCGAGCGCGCGAAGAAACTTTTTGGTGCGGCGTATGCAAACGTCCAGCCCTTGGGCGGCGCGAACGCGAACATCGCGATGTATTTTGCTCTCCTGCAACCCGGCGACACGATCCTCGGCATGGACCTCTCGCACGGCGGGCACCTGACCCACGGCCATCCGGTCACGTACCTCACTAAGATATTCAACTTCCAGCGGTACAAAATGAAGAACATCGAGACCGGCGAGATCGACTACGACGACATGCGCCGCGTCGCGAAGAAGATTAAGCCGAAGATTATTCTTGCTGGTTTCTCGGCGTATCCGCGTGAGCTCAATTATAAGAAATTCGTAAGCATCGCACGCGAGGTGGGAGCTCTCGCGGTGATGGATATCGCGCACATTGCGGGTCTTATTGCAGGGAAAGCAGCTAAGAATCCGTTTGACGATGGCTTCGACGTTATGACCACGACGA
Source organism: Candidatus Kaiserbacteria bacterium (assembly GCA_016217905.1). Classification (GTDB taxonomy): domain Bacteria; phylum Patescibacteriota; class Minisyncoccia; order Phycocordibacterales; family Phycocordibacteraceae; genus C7867-001. The sequence goes on from JACRFL010000015.1 coordinate 14,457, forward strand.
CGCACAAAACGCTCCGCGGTCCGCGCGGCGGGATGATTTTGGTACACAAGGATGAAGAAATAGCGAAGAAGATAGATAAGGCGGTCTTCCCCGGGTTTCAGGGCGGCCCGCATATGCACCAGATTGCGGCAAAGGCCGTCGCCTTCGGCGAGGCGCTCCGGCCGTCGTTTAAAAAATATGCGAAGCAGATCATTGCAAATACCAAAGCGATGGAAAAAGTGTTTAAAAAGCATGCCGCGCGGATGATCACCGGCGGTTCCGACAATCACCTTATCCTGCTCGACGTGTGGACCTCCTTTGGCATCTCGGGCGGCGAGGCGGAGAAACTCCTCGATAGGGCCGGCATCACGCTCAACAAGAACGCGATCGCCGACGATACGCGCAAACCGATGGATCCTTCCGGCATCCGCTTCGGCACGCCAGCCTTGACGACACGCGGCTTCAAGGAAAAAGAAGCGGCGCAGGTCGCGGAGATTATGATTGAGGTTCTCACCAAGCGCGATGAGGCGGCGGTGAAGCGCGCAAAACAAGAGATAAAGAAACTCGCACTCTCGCATCCTATTCCTGAATCGTTCCGGTAGCGTTATACACAGAACTCAGTTATGCGTTGTAATTTCGTTACAGAAAGGTTATTCTTTTCATATATGGGGCCTGCGGTCCTTCCCCTTCTGGAAGTGCAACTTGATGAGCGTCTGTATAAGAACGCGGTTTTGTATTTCATTAAGTACTGCAACAATAAATATTTGGGCGTTACGAAACTCAACAAACTTCTCTATTATCTCGATTTCATCTCATATCGAGACCGGGGCAAGTCTTTCACCGGCGACACGTACATCCATGACCAATACGGACCGGTTCCTGCTTCTATAGGCGAAGTTCTTACGACTCTCAAAAGCGATGGAGCAATTGATGCTTTGGCTGTGTCTTATAAAGATGGCGAAAAAATTCAATTTGAAATTAGTGACGCCACTCAATTTGATGAAAAGATATTTTCAAAAGAACAAAAAGGGCTTTTAAAGTCCATATGTGATGAGTTCGGAAGCTGGCCAACCGAGAAAATTGTTGCACAAACTCATCTTGAAGCCCCGTGGTTCTATTCGAAGCCCTATCAAATAGTCGATTACGAGTACGCGCGCGACATCGACTTTTTTAAGAAATAAATTCCCGTTATGGCGTGGGTACTTGTCGAGCGGGAACAGTTTGTGCGTATGTGCGACAAGATTGAGGTTTCTGAAATTGTTCGTGATTTTATTCGGACTTGGGCACCCTCCGTTAGTCGATACGAAATACCATCTCAAAAACTCATTTACCGCTCGCCGAATAATCGCTATGAAGCATGGAATGCGCGTATCCCGAATCCAAACAGCAATAAAGGTAAACGTGGTGGATACCGTCTGGTATTTTTTCTTGACCTACAGACCGCTACTGTTAATCTTGATTTTATAGAAGAGCGCGACAATCTTGGTTATAAAAATGAAGGGCATCACAAAAAAGATGGATACAACGCGTATATCTCAGAAGTGAAAAAAGAACTCGCTAGACGCGACCCTTTGTCATAAGTTTTTGGTACCTTTCAAACAAAAATTCAAGGCGGGTGGATTCGGAAGGGAAAGGTTTGGTAATGCCGTAGGCGCGGTCGAGCGCGTGGCGCGCATCGAGCAAGTCCTTCGGCATAGCATTCGGGTCGTAGAGGTCGACGAGCGTCGCACCTGGGTGCGCGGCACGCGCATCCACGCCATACGCATGAGCGAAGCCAGCCGCACGGTCGCGTACTTCGTTCCAGGTGAGCATGCAAGAATTATATATAATACCTTCGCTTCATTCTAGGAAACGGCTATACTGCAGGAGATGGAAGAGCGTATACGGAAGGCAGTCTCTGAAGCGCTCAGGGGAATGGACGCGGCCGATGTTGCGTTCGTCGTAGAGCGCTCGAGCGACCCCGCATACGGAGACTATGCAACAAATGCCGCGCTCGCGGCGGCGAAGCCGCTTGGGAAGAAGCCGCGCGAGCTCGCAGAACAATTGGTGAACGAACTTAGGTCCTCGACTTCACTCGGGCCGACCTCGGTTCAAAAAATCGAAGTCGCAGGCCCGGGCTTCGTGAACATCATGCTCTCGCGCGAGGCAATTGCGCTCGCGGTCGCCGAGGCGGGCGCACAGGGACCAGTATGGGGGAAGGGCACCGAGAATGCAGGCAAGCACATCATTGTTGAATATTCAAATCCGAACGCGTTTAAGGAAATGCACGTGGGGCACTTGGTCGGTACGGTCGTCGGCGAGGCGCTCGCGCGCCTCATCGAGAATGCTGGTGCGACGACTGCACGCGATACCTTCGGCGGCGATATCGGCCCGAACGTGGCGAAAGCGCTCTGGGGGCTCCGCAAGAACGACGTTACTGATCCGACAACTGCGCAGGAGATGGGCACCGCATACGCCGAGGGTTCGCGCGCGTATGAGACAAGCCCAGAGGCGAAAGAAGAAATAGACGCGCTCAATCAGGCGATCTATGCGGGTACAGACCGCGAGCTGATGGAACTCTGGCGCAAAGGGCGTGATGTCTCGATGGAAGAGTTCCGCCGCATATGGAAGCTTCTCGGCACGCACTTTGACTTTGAATTCTTTGACAGCGATACGACCGAGATTGGCGTGCGCGTCGTAGGGGACGGGCTCAATAAAGGGGTGTTTGAGAAAAGCGATGGAGCGATTATTTATAACGGAGAGAAGAAGGGGGTGCACACAATGGTGTTTATCACCTCGCACAACACCCCCACTTACGAGGCGAAAGACATCGGACTCGCCTTTCTCAAGGAGGGGCGCTGGCCCTCGGACCGGAGCATCATCATCACCGGAAGCGAGCAGGCGGGCCGCTTCAAGACGGTACTCGCGGCGCTTGCCGACATCGCTCCCTTGCTCGCGGAGAAAACCGTGCATGTCGCGACCGGCTTTTTGAAACTCGCCTCGGGGAAGATGTCCTCGCGCGAGGGGAATGTCATCACCGCCGACGAACTCATCCACAGCGTTATCCGTGAAGCGAGCGAGAAGAACGCCGACCCGCTTGTCGCGGAGCAGGTCGCCCTCGGCGCGATCAAGTACATGATCCTGCGCCAGGCGCCGGGCTCGGACATCGTCTTCGACGAAGAGAAATCACTCTCACTCCTTGGCGACTCGGGGCCGTATCTGCAATACGCCCTCGTGCGCGCGAGGAAGATCCTCGCGTACGCCTCCGACGGAGCGAGCGGCGAAGAGGAACCCGCCGAACCGTACGCCATTGAGCGGCTCATCCTGCACTTCCCGGAGGTAGCTGCGCGCGCGGCGCGCGAGCTCGCGCCGAACCTGCTCACGACCTACCTCACCGAACTCGCGGGGGAGTGGAATTCTTTTTATGCAAAGGAGCGCATCATCGACGGTGAGCACGAGGCGCACAAGTTCCTGCTCGCCCGCGCGTTCGTGAACACCATGACAAACGGCCTCACGCTCCTCGGTATCCCCACACCAGAGAAAATGTGAGTTGTGTAGAAGCGAGTAGTGCGCTAGATTCTTCTCCAGACTGCACATATCGTGCGTCGAGAACAAGGAGGCTCCATGGCTTCAAAAAAGAAACCGGACGGGTGCACCACCGTTCGGTGCGTGTTGGAGGCAATACAGAAGTACGGATCGCCCTCGATACTCGCGTTCTTCATCAGCGCGATGGGAAGCGAAGATGCTCCGGAAGGATTCAACCTCGAGGTCGAGGTGGCGAGGTTTTACGACATGAAGACGTACGGCCTTTCCAAGACCCCGATCGGCTACAAGATTCCACAATTCGTTCTGCGGTTCTCGGAGAAGGTGCTCGGTAACGGAAGTCGCCATACGCCCTCTCGGGGCAGACCTGGCCGAAAGCTGTCAACCCGACTCTCGGTGTCGATGGGCGGGCGCTGATACTCGCCGAATGCAACCAGCAGCCGCAAAACATTGCGGCTGTTTCATTTTTGGCCGGCAAACGCTAGACTAGCTGAATATGGCGGATATGCCCGAGAAGTCAGAGGCAGCGAAGCGCGAGGAGGCGACGCTCACGTTCTGGGAGCAGGAACGCATTTTCGAGAAGTCGCTCGCGAAGAAGTCCCCGAAAGGAGAATATGTTTTTTATGACGGACCGCCGTTTGCGACCGGAACACCGCACTACGGTCACATTGTCACGAGTGTCACCAAGGATGTCGTACCACGCTACTGGACGATGCGCGGCTACCATGTGCCGCGTGTCTGGGGGTGGGACTGCCACGGCTTGCCGATAGAGAATATCGTCGAGAAAGAGCTCGGCTTCAAGCACAAAAAAGATATCAAGGCATACGGCGTCGCGAACTTCAACGAACGCTGCCGCGAGCAGGTCCTAACTTATGTCGATTATTGGAAGACATTCATCCCGCGCATCGGCCGCTGGGCGGATATGGAGCACGCGTACCTCACGATGGACAAGCCGTTTATGGAGAGCGTCTGGTGGGTGTTCAAACAGATCTACGATAAGGGGCTGGTGTACGAGGACTACCGCTCCATGCACATCTGCCCGCGCTGTGAGACGACGCTCTCTCAGCAAGAGGTCGCGGAGGGGTACAGAGACGTCAAGGACATCGCGGTGACAGTGAAGTTCAAAGTGAAAAATCCGGAGAAACACGGCCTGCCAGAGAATACCTATTTTCTCGCGTGGACGACGACACCATGGACACTTCCGGGGAATGTCGCGCTCGCGGTCGGGGAGAAAATAAAATATGTCATTGCGCGAAAGGGGGAAGAACATTTCATTCTCGGTCGCGACAAAGTTTCTGACGAATTTACCATAGAGAAAGAGGTGAGTGGAGCTGCGCTTGTCGGTATTGAATATGAACCACCGTTTGATTACTACATTAACGACACAGCGCTCAAAAATCGCGAGAACGGATGGAAAGTGTATGCGGCAGACTTTGTCACGACCGATACCGGCACGGGTATTGCGCACGAGGCGCCGGCATTTGGTGCAGATGACTGGGAACTTTTAAAGAAAGTCAATCTGCCATTCGTGCAGCACGTGAACATGGATGGGACATTTAAACCGGAAGTGAAAGATTTTGCCGGTCTCGAAGCGAAGCCGCGTTCCGACGACGATGCGGTGCGCCTCGGAACGGATATCGCCGTGCTAAAATATTTGCAAGACCACGGAACGCTTTTCTCAAAAGAGAACATCACGCACTCCTATCCGCACTGCTGGCGCTGCGATACGCCGCTCCTCAACTACGCGACATCGTCCTGGTTCGTCTCCATCACAAAGATAAAAGACGATGTGCTTAAAAATGCGAAGAACATCTCATGGTTGCCCGCGCATATCAAAGAAGGCCGCTTCGGCAAGTGGCTAGAGGGCGCGCGCGACTGGTCAATCTCACGCCAGCGTTTCTGGGCGAGTGTCATTCCGTTGTGGGTTTGCGAGAAATGCAAAACGAAGCGCGTCTTCGGCTCGGCGACGGAATTAGAAGAGGCGAGCGGGAGAAAGATAACCGATCTCCACAAACACATCGTGGATGAGATTACGGTGCCGTGCGCGTGCGGCGGCACGATGCACCGCATCCCGGACGTGCTTGACACCTGGTTCGATTCCGGCTCGATGCCGTACGGCGAGAAGCATTATCCCTTTGAGGGGAAAGAACGTTTCGAGGCGGCGTTTCCTGCGAAGTTTATCGCAGAGGGAATAGACCAGACGCGCGCCTGGTTCTACTACCTGCACGTGCTCGGCGGCGCGCTGTTTAGTAAAAATGCTTTTCAGAACGTTATCGTCAACGGAATCGTCTTGGCCGAGGACGGCAAGAAGATGTCCAAACGGCTTCAAAATTATCCCGACCCGCTGGAAATCGTGGAAAAGTATGGCGCAGACGCGCTCCGCCTCTACCTGCTCTCCTCGCCCGTCGTGCAAGCAGAAAATCTGGCTTTTTCAGAGAGCGGTGTCGATGAGGTCGCCAAGAAAAATATCGGACGCCTCAACAACGTGCTCGCGTTCTATAAACTCTACGAAGACGGGACCGAACGTTCGGAAGCGAGCACCAATATTCTCGACCGATGGATTCTCGCGCGTCTCGCAGAGCTCATAAAAGAAACGACCGAAGGATATGAGAAATATGAACTAGATAGAGCAACGCGGCCGACCGCACTGTTCATCGACGACCTCTCTACCTGGTATGTGCGTCGCTCCCGCGATCGGTTCAGGGCGGAAGATGTTTCGAGAGAGGGGGCGCTCGCGACGTTGCGTCAGGCGCTGTACACACTCGCGCTCGTCCTAGCGCCCGCCGCGCCCTTTATCGCGGAAGAAATTTTTCAAGGCGTGCGTAGTGCGAATGACCCCCAAAGCGTGCATTTAGCCGACTGGCCTGAAATAAAAAAACGTTGGCGTTTGTTTGGCGGCAATAAAGACGAATTGCTCATCACAGAAATGGCGCGCGCGCGTGCGCTTGTCTCCGACGCGCTCCAGCTGCGGCAGAGGGAGGGCATCAAGGTGCGGCAGCCGCTCGCGAAGCTCATGGTGCCCGACATGATTTCGGAAGAATTGATGCGGATTCTCGCCGAAGAAGTAAATGTTAAGCAGGTTGTCATGGGTCATTCGACTGTCGAGCTCGACACCACTCTCACACCCGAGCTCATTAGAGAGGGTGACGAACGGGAGATGGCGCGCGCGGTTGCCGAAGCGCGCAAGCTCGAAGGATTCCTCACGCACGATACGGTGCGCGTAGAGATTCACCCGGAGGGGAAGCATTCGGCCGTACTGTCGACAGGTATGTCGCGCTTCGACGTCATACGCGATGCGTCATAAATACGAAACACGTGGCATCGTACTCTCGCGGACGCCCTTGGGAGAAGCGAACGCGTATGTGACGCTGCTCACCCGTGAGCTCGGTCTCGTGCGTGCTCGCGCGCAGGGCGTGCGCGCGCAGGGGGCGAAGCTCGCTGCGTCACTCGCTACATTTGCCGAGAGTTCTCTTGTACTTGTGCGTGGGAAGGAAGGGTGGCGCGTCGCGGGCGCAATCCTCGAAGAGGAATGGTTCACGCAGATGCGGCACCCTGCGTCCCGTGCGGCGGCGTCACGGGTGTCGGGTCTCTTTCTTCGCCTTGTCGCCGGTGAGACCCCTGACCCGGAGCTTTTTCCCCTAGTCACCGGATTTTTCAGGGCGCTGGCGACACTACCCGAAGACGCCCACGAGGCGGCCGAGATACGTGCCGCGCTTTGCATACTCGCGGCACTCGGTCTTGTGGCGGGGGAGATTCCGGGCGAAGCGTCGGAATTCACACCCGCGATACTCGCCGATGTTCGCAGAAAGCGTGCGGAGTACATTACGCGCATCAACCGCGGCATCGCCGCTTCTGGTCTCTGAACTCTTGTATACTGATACGCAATGCCTCTGTCGCCCGAAGACGATACCGGTTCTCTCGAACGCGCACGTAAGCGCCTCTATGACCCAGAGGCCGCCCCGCAAACGCGCACGCCGCTTTCTGCCGTTCCGGAGCGGTTGCTGCCGCATGCGTGGCAGGGTGAATTGCCGCGCCCCGCGCCCCGCGCGGCGCGGCATGTGCGCCTCGCCGGCGTATTTTTCTTTACTGCCGCCGCGTTTTTCATCGTCGCGCTGAGTGCCGCCGGCTATTTTTTCTACTTCGGCGGCAACGCGGTTTCGGTGGACAAGATCGCGATCGATATCCAGGGGCCAACGACCGTCGCCGGCGGAGAGACCGTACCCCTGTCGCTCATCGTCACGAACAAGAATCCGGTCGCAATCGAGAATGTGACCGTCGAAATCGACTTCCCGGCCGGAACGAGAGATGCGTCGAATGTCTTCGCGGCGTACCCTCACTATGTCGAGAACCTCGGCACGCTCGCAAGCGGCGCGAACGTTACGCGCTCGATCAAGGCCGTCGTGTTCGGGGGAACGGGACAGACCCTCTCTTTCCCGGTCTCCCTCTCGTACGGCGCTACCGGCAGCAACGCGGTCTTCGTTAAAAAATCTTCCTACACGGTCGCGATTTCCGCGGCTCCGCTCGAGATCGCCGTCAATACGCTCGCTGAAACCGTTTCAAACAAGCCACTCACGCTCACGCTCACGGTCCGCTCGAACGCGGCGGTGCCGCTCGACAACGTCGTCCTTTCGGGCGACCTGCCCTTCGGCTTTTCCATCACGTCTTCCTCGATGCCTTTGAACGGCTCCACCTTCCTTCTCGGGACGCTCTCGCCGGGGGCGAGCAAAACGGTAACGCTCACAGGGACGCTCACGGGGCAGAATAAGGAGCAGCGCGTCTTCCGCTTCTCCGTCGGCACGGCACGCGCGTCCGACACCCAGACGCTCGCCGTCACCTACATGACCCAGGATGCGACGGTCGCCATCGTCGCGCCCTTTATCGACGCGACCCTCGCGCTCAACGGCGACACGAGGGCGGATGCGGTCATCAGCCCCGGCAGCATCCAGAGCGTCTCCGTCTCTTATGCGAATACTCTTGCGACGAGCGTCGGGAATGCGATCGTCGCGATTACTCTCAGCGGTTCCGCGATCGACTATGACAGCATCCGGACCACCAATGGTTTCTATAATTCCGCCACGCGCACTGTCGTTTTTAGCAGGGACACCGATCCCGCTCTCGCGGCGCTCGCTCCCGGCGCTTCCGGTGTCGGCACGTTCACCTTTTCGACGCTGCCGGTCGGCGCGCTCGCTCCCCTGCCGAGGGTGAACTTCGCGATATCGGTGTCGGGCACGCGCGTGGGCCAGGCGAACGTTCCGGAACAGGTGAGTTCCACGGTGACTCGCACCGCGAAAGTCGCGACGGCGGCGGTTCTCTCGGCTTCCGCGCTCCATTCCTCGGGTATCCTGCGCAATGGCGGTCCCGTTCCGCCGCGCGCCAATCAGGCGACGACGTATTCGATCGTCTGGAACGCGGAGAATACGGGAAGCACGATTGCGGGAGGCGCCGTCTCGACCGTCCTGCCGAGTTACGTCTCCTACACCGGCACGACAGCCGGTGCCGGATCCTTTACCTACGACGACAAATCTCGCACGGTAACGTGGAATATCGGCGAACTCGCGCAGAGGGGAAGCGCGCAGGGCGTTTTCCAAGTCTCACTCGTCCCCTCGACCTCGCAGCGGGGCACCGCGCCGCCTCTTACGGGCGCGGTGTCCTTCTCCGGCTACGATCGTTTCGCGGGCGTACAGATTGCCGCAGTCGCGGATCCGACGACTACCGAAACGAAGGGAGACCCCGGATATGTCCCCGCGTACGCAAACGTGCAATAATGTCGTCCTATGTCTGATCTGAACCTGATGGAGAAGATCGTCTCACTCTGCAAGCGCCGCGGGTTCGTGTTCCCGGCAAGCGAAATATACGGCGGTCTCGCTGGATTTTGGGACTACGGCCCCTACGGGGTCGAATTGGTGAATAACCTAAAACAGCTTTGGTGGCGCAAGGTGGTGCAAGAGCGTGACGACGTTTTTGGCGTTGACGGCGCTATCATCCAACACCCGAAATTGTGGGAGGCGAGCGGGCATGTGGCGGGGTTTACCGACCCGCTCGTCGACTGCAAGAAGTGCGGCGCGCGCCATCGCGCAGACCACCTGGCCGACACCGGCAGTACGGATATCGCCGAGTTGACCGAGCTCCTGAAGGACGCGGCGTGCCCGACGTGCGGTGAAAAGGCGCTTACGCCGCCGCGCACCTACAACATGATGATGAAGACGTGGGTCGGTCCGATCGAAGACGATTCCTCTCTCGCGTATCTGCGGCCGGAAACGGCCGGTTCCATCTTCACGAACTTCAAGAACGTGCTTGACACCACGCATGCGAAACTGCCGTTCGGCATCGCGCAGATAGGAAAGGCGTTCCGTAACGAAATAGCGCCGCGCGACTTCATCTTCCGCGTCCGCGAACTCGAACAGATGGAGATGCAGTATTTTATTGACCCGCAGATGCAGGCGGCGGCGTACGAATCGTGGCGACAATTCGCGTGGGATTTTATGACCACGGAGCTTGGCGTGCGCGAAGAAAATCTGCAGTGGCACGAACACGCGGAGAATGAGCGCGCGCATTATGCCGCAGCCGCTCACGATATTTATTTTAAGTTCCCGCACGGCTTCAAAGAGCTGTGGGGCACCCATAACCGGACAAACTTCGATCTGTCGGGACACGCGCGAGCAAGCGGACAAGATTTGAATTATTTTGACGAAGAAACAAAAGAGCGTCTCACGCCGTACGTGATCGAGTCGTCGGTCGGCGTCGGGCGGATGTTCCTCGCAGTTCTCGCCGACGCGTACCGCGAAGATGAGCTCGGCGGTGAGACGCGCACCTATCTCGCGCTTATGCCGAAGATTGCGCCGGTGAAGGCGATGGTCTCGCCGCTTTTGAAGAACAAGCCGGAGCTCGTCGCGAAGGCGAAGGAAGTGCGCGAGGAACTCAAGAAGGTGCACCCGGCCATCGCCTGGGACGACAACGGCAACATCGGCAAGCGCTACCGCCGCCAGGACGAGATCGGCACGCCTTTCTGCGTTACGATTGACTTTGACACTTTGGGTGAGAAGTCAGAATTAAAGGATACGGTCACGCTCCGCCACCGCGACTCCGGCGAACAGGAACGCCTCACCGTCCCCGAGGTTGTCGAGCGCATCCGCTCCAGCACTTCCCTCTCTCTTTGACGAAAATAAAAATCGGTGTATGCTTCTTGAGGAGCTAGGTGCTTATTGAGTACGCGGTTCGCCGCAGCGGAGAGCGGCTTGTATAGGCCTTTCTCTGCTGTGGCGAAACGGACTCCCGTTCTCGCTGTTCGGCATATTAAGGAGATGGCCATGGATGTTGCTGTCACAGGGGAGTTCCCTGCCCCAGTTCGCAGCTGCGCGAAGGTGATCACCGGCGAGGTGATTGCCCGTTGTGTAGACGTGGTTCGCGGTCGCCCGATACCGGAGGCAATCGCGGCCCTGAACCGGCACGCGTATGTCGATGATGCCGTGATCGCGACAGTGCCGCGGGGCCGGAGCGATCAAACGATCCTGGTCTTCTTCCCGATTGACTGGTACGCCAGTTGTGCCGAAGCGGACGAAGAGCGCAAACGGCTTGGCCTGAGGCCCGCCGACTTTGACGAGATAGTTTCGGCGAACGAAGCCGATCAGGCATTTTCAGACGGCCATCCGAACCTTACCCAGTGGATGGATGAAAACAAAAACTGGAACTATATCGCCTTCTACCGATGGAGAGGGAAGCGTAGCTTGGACGCCAAGCGTCGCTTCTTCAGGTACGGAAAAAATTGGTGGCATGTCGGTGTCCCCACGTAGATTGGGGCCTCTGCGCGCCCCATCATCTTTGGGCTTCGCACGCAACACCAGCGTGCGGAGCCCTTTTATTTTGAATATGCTAGGATTCCCATAATGAATAAGGACATCCGCGTTTCCATCACCTCGGGTACCATCGTCACGGCGCTGGCCGTTGTCGCGGGCGTGTATATCTTCTGGCTCCTGCGCGATCTCGCGCTTCTCGTCCTGACCGCGATTATTATCGCCTCGGCCATCGAGCCGGGGATCGCTTTCTTCATCCGGCAGCGCCTGCCGCGCTTCGTGGCCGCCCTGCTCGTCTACGTACTCGTGTTCGGTTCAGTGTTCTCGCTCCTCTACTTTTTCTTCCCGCCTATCATTGCGGACGCCGCCGATTTCCTCTCCGCAATGCCGCGGTATCTCGACACAATCAACATTCCCTCGTCATTCTCGAATATCGCGAACACGACAAACCTCATAAGCAACCAGCAGGGGATACAGCCCTTCGTGCAAACGCTCCTTTCGTTCCAGTCCGTGTTTACGGTTGGGTCAAGCGGCGTGCTGCAACTATTCATTGCTTTCTTCGGCGGTCTCTTCTCGTTGGCAATGATTATCGTACTCTCTTTCTACTTTGCGCTTCAGGATACCGGGGTCGATGACTTCCTTCGTTTGGTGATGCCGGTGAAATATGAAGAATACTCTGTTGATCTCTGGAAGCGCTCACAGAAGAAAATAGGACTCTGGATGCAGGGACAAATACTTCTCTCGGTTATTGTCGGCATACTCGTATATCTCGGCCTCCTCATTATCGGCATTCCGTATGCGCTTCTCCTTTCCGTCTTTACCGCAATAGCGGAAATCATTCCCGTGTTCGGTTCCTTGATGGCGGGGGCAGTCGCGGTCATCGTTGGGTACTCTTCCGGCGGCTTCCCGATCGCGGCGATCGTCGCCGGCCTCTACGTCGTCGTGAACCAGTTCGAGTCGAACCTCATCTATCCGCTCATCGTGAAAAAGATTGTCGGCATCCCTCCGCTCCTTGTCATCGTGGCGCTCATCGCCGGTTACACGCTCGCCGGATTCCTCGGCGTGCTGCTCTCGGTGCCAGTCGCGGCGGTCGCCCTTGAGTTCATCACCGACTTCGACAAGCGCAAGCGTCGCGAGGCGCACAAAAGCGCGTAACGTGGAAAAAACTTTCTATCTCACGACGCCCATTTTCTACCCGAACGCAAAGCTCCACCTCGGACATGCGTACACCATGACGCTGGCCGATGCGCTGATCCGCTACCAGCGCGGCGCGGGGAAGAAGACGTATTTTCTCGCCGGTTCGGATGAGAACACCCAGAAGATGGTCGATGCGGCGGCGAAAGCGGGAACAGAGCCGATGGCGTTCCTTGACGACATCGTGAAGAATTTCATGAAGCTCTACGCCTCTCTTGATATTTCATACGATCAGTTTATCCGCACCACCGATACGAAGGTTCACTGGCCGGGCGCGCAAGCTCTGTGGAAAAGGCTCGATGCCGCCGGCGACGTGTATACGAAGAAGTACGAGGGGCTCTATTGCGTCGGGCACGAGGCGTTTGTCACGGAAAAGGACCTGGTCGGCGGGAAATGCCCCGATCACGGGACCGAACCGGAACATCTGCGCGAGGAAAATTATTTCTTCCGCCTTTCGCGCTACGCGGATGTGCTGAAGGGGAAAATCGAGAGCGATGAGCTTCGCCTCGTCCCGCAATCTCGCAAAAATGAGATACTCTCGTTCATCGGGGACGGCTTGAAGGACGTGAGCTTCTCGCGTCCGCGCCGGCGCGGTTGGCCGGAAGGTCTCGGCATTCCGGTGCCGGGAGACGATTCGCAGATCATGTATGTGTGGTGCGACGCGCTCGCGAATTATATTACGGCGCTCGGGTTCGGCCGCGATGACGCGCTCTACCGTGAGTTCTGGCCTGCGGACGTGCATGTTATCGGCAAGGATATTTTGCGATTTCACGCGGCGATCTGGCCTGCCATGCTCCTCTCCGCTGGCTTGCCGCTCCCCAAAACGATTTTCGTGCACGGATTCATCACTTCGGGCGGGAAAAAAATGTCAAAGACGCTCGGCAATATTATCGACCCCGAAGAGCTTATCGAAACCTACGGCACCGACGCCGTCCGTTACTTCCTGCTCCGGCACATCTCGCCGTTTGAGGACGGGGATATCACGCGCGAAGGGTTCAAGGACGCGTACACCGCAAATCTCACCAACGGCCTCGGTAATCTCGTCGCGCGGGTGATGAAGCTCGCCGAAACGCATTTGGGAGAGTCTGTTGCGCGGCCGGAGGCGGCGCCATTTCCGCGAGAATATTCGGATATGTTCGACATGTTTGAATTGAATCGCGCGATTGATTTTGTGTGGGGTCGCATACAGGCGCTTGATGAGCGCATTACACGCGAAGAGCCCTTCAGGCTGGTGAAAAAAGACCCCGAAAGAGGCCGCGCGCTCATCGGCGAACTCGTCACCGAACTCTATTGGATAGCCCGTCTCTTGAACCCGTTCATGCCCGAAACAAGCGAAATAATAAAACGTGCGGTGCGTGAAAACAAAAAACCCGAGAATCTCTTCCCCAGGGTATGAACGCAAAATATGTGGACGCGCACTGCCACATCCAGTTCGACCAGTATGCGCATGACGAAGCTGAAATAATCGAACGGATGCGCGAGGAGGGCGTCGCGGGCATCGTTGTCGGCGTCGACCGTGCGTCATCGAAGAAAGCGCTCGTACTTGCGGGGAAACACGAGCATCTCTATGCCGCCGTCGGCCTTCACCCGAATCGTGTTGCCGAAGAACAGTTTGACGAAGCGATGTACCGCGCGCTTGCGGCGAGTTCGAAAGTAGTCGCGATAGGGGAGTGTGGTTTAGATTATTTCAGACCTGCGGAAGTGAATGAAGCCGTCAAAAATGCACAGACAAAGCTTTTTAAAAAACACCTCACACTCGCTGTCGCACTCGATAAGCCGCTCATTATCCATGTGCGACCTTCGCGAGGGACGATGGATGCGTACCACGACCTGATAGAAATTTTGAAAGAAGAAAAAACGAAACAACCAAACCTTCGCGGCGACGTCCACTTCTTCGTCGGTAGTGTGAAGGAGGCCGAGGCGCTCATCGCACTCGATTTCACGCTCTCCTTCACCGCGGTCGTCACGTTCGCGCGCGATTACGACGAGGTTATCAAGGCGGTACCGCTCGCCTCGATACTTTCAGAAACCGACGCTCCCTACGTTGCGCCAGAGAGCCGCCGGGGCAAGCGCAATGACCCGCTTGCGGCAGCAGATGTCGTGCGCACCATCGCCCGCATCAGGGGCGAGGACCCGGAAATTGTTCGTCAAACGCTCCTCGCGAATGCGGAGTGCCTGTTTGCTCTGTGAGAGATGTCGTGCTAGGATATCGCCATTATGTCGAAGAATCAGGACGAAGAGACGTTCGCGGATGAGATGCTCGACGATGCGGGCTCCGAGCCGCGCGTGTATGAGCTCGGTTTCCACCTTGATCCCGAACTTCCCACCGAGGAGGTGAAAAAGGCGTATCAGGCGGTGTGCGGGCTTATCAGCGGGAAGGGTACCCTTGTCGCCGAAGGCGAGCCGGAGAAGACCCAGCTCGCGTACACCATCTCCCGTCAGGAAGTCGCCGGTCGCCGCGACTTCGACTCGGCGTATTTCTCTTGGATCGTGTACGAGGCGGACGCATCGAACCATGCGGATATCATCGCCGCAGTTTCTGCGAACAAGCACATCGTCCGCTTCATTGATCTTCTTACGACAAAGGACGCAGCCCGCCATTCCGTCGAGATGCGCGCGATTTCCATGAAAATGCCGGAGCGCGCGGAAGACGCGAATGCAACACTAGGCACCGAGCTGGACGCGGCGCTTGAGAATGCGATAATGTAAACCATGTACCTCAACAAAGCATTCCTCTACGGCAATCTCACCCGCGATCCGGAGTTGAAGGCGCTGCCTTCCGGAGGGCAGGTTGCGAATTTCGGCATCGCGACGAATCGCACCTACAAGGACAAGAACGGGCAGAAGCAGGAAGCGACGGAGTTCCACAACATCGTCGCCTTTGGCCGCACCGCCGAAGTCATCGCGCAGTATATGAAAAAAGGCCGTCCGATCTTCGTCGAGGGACGCATCCAGACGCGCTCGTGGGACGATAAGGAAAGCGGCAAGAAGAATTATCGCACCGAGATCGTCGTCGATAACTTCCAGTTTGGTTCGTCAGCAGCTGGCGAAAATGGCGGCAGAACTGGTTTGCCGGCGAGCGTGGACGGCGCTCACGAAGAGCAGCCAGCGCCCAAAGACGACGAAGCGATAAAGTACCCGGACGAGGAAATCAATCCGGAGGACATCCCCTTTTAAATTATTTCTATGGCCTACCAAGCTGAACGCGAAGAGATAGAGATCAAGAAGTTTATCGACTACAAGGATGTCGCATATTTAAAGCTTTTCACCAATCCGCACGCGAAGATGCTCTCTAAGAAGCGCACGGGCATCCCCGCCGCCAAGCAGCGCGACATCATGCAAGCCATCAAGCGCGCCCGCTACATGGCGCTTCTCCCGTACGTTTCCGCATAACAAAAAACCGCCGTTAGGCGGTTTTTTGTTATGCCTTCTCCACCCGCTCAGCATATTCGCCGCTATCCGTATTTATTCTGATAATGTCGCCCGCTCTGATGAAGAGCGGTACATTCACTTTTGCTCCCGTGACAAGCTCGACAAGTTTATTACCGCCCGAGACGGTATTGCCTTTGACCGCTGGCGGGGCATCTTTCACCGCAAGCTCCACCTTGACCGGTATCTTTATCGTCATCGGCCGCTCTTCATAGGTCAGCACTTCGACGGGCGCATTTTGTACAAGCCATTGCACCTTGTCGTGCACCGTCTCTTCAGGAAACGAGAAACGGTTCTTCGGGTTGCCCGTCTCCGCGAACCAGCTCTCGCCGCGGTTGGTGTAGAGGTACTGCGCCTGCATGTTGCTGATGTCCGCTTCAGTCACGGTCTCGTTCTGGTGGAAAGAGATTTCGATGACCCGGCCGGAGACGAGATGCCGCAGCTTCGTCTGGTTCACCGGCTTTCGCATCTGCATGCGGAAGACATGCGACGAAAGCACCTCATAAGGCTCGCCGTTATAGTCGATCACGGTCTTCGGAAGGATTTCGTTATAGGACAATACAGCCATGGTTCTGAAACGTAGCGTGTATGGGAATCGTTATAAAAAGTGCCGCCGGAGGCAGATTGGGGTATGCTACCAGATGCCATGAGTTTTTCAACTGCAGAACCCGACGCGCTCTCCGACGCAGAGGTGCTCGCGCGCTCTCGGAAAGAGCCCGATCTCTTCGCACTTCTTGTTCGCCGTTATGAAGCCGCTCTGCTCCGCCGCGCGAAGACGATACTGAAAAGCCCCGAGGACGCCGAAGAGGCGGTGCAGGACGCCTTCACGAGAATGTATCTCTATGCGGACAAGTATCATGCGCAGGAAGGTGCCAGTTTTTCTTCCTGGGCGTACACGATACTCAACCGCGTTGCGTATACCAAATACGTTGCGCGAAGGAAAGAGTGGGAAAAGACTGCGGAACTAGAACCCGCACAGTACGAATCGTTGCCGGACGCGAAGGCAGAATTCCTCGAGGACCTCTCGATACGGGATGAGGTTATCGCCGCGCTCGCGAGGCTGCCCGAAGCCGCAGCGAGGATCCTGCGGCTGCAATTCGTGGAGGGGAAGAGTCAGGAGGAGATCGCGGAATCGGAGCGCCTCTCGATCCCCGCCGTGAAGACGCGCATTCACCGCGCCAAGAAACTTTTCAAACAAGCGTATGATGAACAACACTATGACTAACGAACCGTCGAACATCGAGCGCATCGTGATGCAGCGCGTGCATCTCATTCGCATGCTCAAGCTCGTCATCTCGACGGCCATATTCGCGGCTCTCTCATTCGTCGCCGCGCTCTGGGGTATCGGTAGGGAAGTATGGGTCGCACGCGTGCTCGAGAATGCCCCCGTCGGCCCGGAACACATTCTCGCGTTCTATCTCGCCGCGTTCATGCACACCCGCCTTATCGTCCAGGCGCTCGTGATACTCACGCTCCTGTCGTTTCTGTTCCTCGCGCGAGAAACCGTTCGTTTCTTCCTGGTCTCTCGCGCTTAGCTATCGGCAAGCTTCGCCCTGACCTGTTTCAGGAGCTCTTTCGCGGCGTCTTTATTCTCGCGCAGGTAGGTGCGCGTCGCGTCGTAGCCGACGCCAAGCTTTTGTTCGCCCATCTTGTAGGTAGCGCCCGACTTTGCCACGATTTCAAATTTTTCGCCGAGCGCGATAAGCTCGCCTTCGCGGCTGATGCCTTCGTTGTAGAGGAGATCAAACTCCGTCGTCTTGAAGGGTGCGGCGACTTTGTTCTTCACCACCTTCACCCGCACGCGCCCGCCGACCACCTCCTCGCCCTTTTTTATCGAGGCGATGCGGCGGATGTCGAGGCGCACCGAGGTGTAGAACTTCAGCGCCTTGCCGCCCGGGGTGGTCTCAGGGTTGCCGAACATGACGCCGATTTGCATGCGGATTTGGTTGATGAAGATGACGATTGTTCTGCTGCGCGACACGATTGCCGTGAGCTTCCGCAAGGCCTGGCTCATGAGCCGCGCCTGCTTGCCCACGTGTTGCTGGCCCATCTCGCCCTCGATCTCATCTTTGGGCGTGAGCGCGGCGACGGAGTCGATGACGATGACGTCGATGTTCCCGCTCCTGACAAGACTCTCGACGATATCGAGCGCTTGTTCGCCCGTGTCCGGCTGCGAGATAAGGAGCTCAGGGAGCTTCACGCCGATGCGCCGCGCGTACTCCGGGTCAAGCGCGTGCTCGGCGTCGACGAATGCCGCGATGCCACCGGCCTTTTGCGCCTCGGCTATGACATGCAGCGCGAGCGTCGTCTTGCCGGAGGATTCCGGCCCGAATATCTCGACGATGCGCCCGCGGGGAAGGCCGCCCACGCCCAAGGCGGCGTCGAGCCCGATGGAGCCGGTCGATATCGCGGGTATCTTCTGCGGCGTGCCGGCTCCGTAGGTGGTGATCGCCTCGTCCCCGAACTTGGTGCGGATTTCCTTCAATGCCTGCTCAATGGATTTTTGCTTCTCGCTCTTGTCTGCGCTCGCTGCGGAAACAGTCTTCGCTATCTTTTCCTTTTTTGGTTTTCCGAATGCCATAGTGTTAATTGTTAGTTTGTGGTTGGCTGTTTGAAGTTGGTACGAAAATGCTGCGCACGGCGGTCACCGACTTCCCGAAACGGTCGGTAGCGACGAAGGTAAGTATAGAGCCTCCGCGGGGAAAGGTAAGAGTTGACGAGAAGTTTCCTTCCTGGTCGCGAAGGACCGAAGCGCCGTCCATCGTGAGGAGGGCGACACGCGGTGCTTTCCCCCGGACAGTGACGATGCCGTCCGGGAAAGAAGCGTTGTCTGCGGGGGAGGCTACGGAAAGGGAGGGGCCGGCCGCAAGCGGCCACGCTTCCACGCCCCCGTAGCCGGCGAGGAGGAAGAGAACGGCGAGCAGGAGGTATTTCGTCATCGCGTGCCTGCGGCTAGAAAGCCGCCCCGTCTTCCTCCAGCGTGTCGGCGGGGGACGGCGCGCTGTGCCTGCCGGTGGCGGAGAGCACCTCGCGCGGCTTGCTGCCGTCGGCGGGGCCGATGACGCCCTTTGCCTCAAGCACGTCCATGAGCCGCGCCGCCCGCGAGTATCCGATCTTCAGTTTTCGCTGCAGGTAGGACGTCGAAGCCCGACCGACCTCTTCCACCGCGGCGCGCGCGTCCTCATAGAGATCGTCATCAATGTCTTCGTCATCGAAGCCGTTGCGTATGAGTCCGATGACGTCATTCGACTCGGCCCCATTGGGGCCGAAGTCGATGCTCGAGAGGTTTCCGGCGTTGCGGCTCTTGATGTAGCTCACCACTTTCTTCACTTCGTTCTCGCTAATGAACGCCGTCTGGATGCGCACAGGCTTCTGCATGTCGCTTGAGAGGTAGAGCATGTCGCCCGCGCCTAGAAGCGTCTCCGCGCCGGCGCCGTCGAGAATGGTGCGCGAGTCTATCTGGGAGGCGACCTGGAGCGCCATGCGCGTCGGCACGTTCGCCTTAATGAGGCCGGTGATGACATTCACCGACGGCCGCTGGGTGGAAAGGAGAAGGTGGATGCCGACGGCGCGCGACATCTGCGCGAGGCGGACGATCCCCGCTTCAAGCTCGCGCGGGTACGTATGCATGATATCCGCGAGTTCGTCAATGACGATGAGGATATAGGGAAGTGCCTCGGGGAGTTCCGCGCCGCCCTTCTTCTTCGCCGGCTCGAAGATGGTGGCGTGGTAAGAATCGATATCGCGCACGCGCTGTGCCTCGAGGATGTTGTAGCGGCGCTCCATTTCTTTGGCCGCCCACTTGAGCGAAAGGATGGTCTTCTTCGGATCAGTGATGACGGGCGTGAGAAGGTGCGGGATGCCGTTGTAGGCGGTGAGCTCGACGCGCTTCGGATCGATCATGATGAAGCGCAGCTGGTTCGGGCCGTTCCTGTAGAGAAGGGAGGTGATGATCGCGTGGATGGCGACGGACTTTCCGGAGCCGGTTGCGCCCGCGACAAGACCGTGGGGCATCTTCGCGATGTTCACGTAATGCGGCGTTCCGGTGATATCGCGTCCGAGCGCGGCGAGGAGCGGTTTCGCGCTTTCGGACCACTCGGGAGCGCCGAGGAGCCCGCCGAGACCGACCATCGCCTTTACCGAGTTGGGCACCTCGATGCCGACGAGCGATTTCCCCGGAATGGGCGCCTCGATGCGCACGGGGTGCGCGGCGAGCGCGAGTTCGAGATTGTTCGCGAGCGACACGATCTTCGAAAGCCGCACGCCCTCGGCAGGCTTCACCGCGTAGCGGGTAACGGTCGGGCCGACCGACACCTCGTCCATCTCGAGGTTGATGCCGAAATTCTGGAACGTGCGCTTGATGATATTCGCGTTCGCCTTGATGTCGCCGACGCCCGGCTTGCCGCGGTCCGTTCCGAGTAGGGAGAGCGGCGGCGCTTCGTACTCGGCATCGAAGTTTGCGATGCCGGTTCCGGGGGTTTCTGTCATCCGGTTGAAGACGGTGACCACCGGCTCGCGCTCCGGCTCTTCATCGGCGCTCTCCGTTCTGGAAGCGTCGCCGTCTTCGGGGACCCCGACGACGGAAAGCTCGTCTTCCTCGAACGGCTCCTCGTCGCGCCCTTTGTGCGCGCGCAGGCGTTGCCAGATCGAAACCGCGTTCTCGCGCAGGAGCGCGCCGAGCGCCTCAAGGTCGGCCACGATGGCGAGGCCGACGCTAATCGTCGCGATAAGGAGCACAAGCGCTCCCCAGAAACCGAAGAAGCTCGCGAGCATCTTCCCGCCCCAAACGCCGACAACCCCGCCGAGGCCGGAATCGGGGAAGAGACCGGCGAAAGTGAGTACCGATGCGCAGATGATGAGGGTGCCCGAGGCGGTGAGCGGGGCGATCGTCGGGCGGCCGAAGCCTGCGTAGAGGCCGATCAGGATGAGAGCGACGGGCAGAAGGAACGCGCCGACGCCGACGACAGCGTAGCTTGCGGAGAGGACGGCGCCGCCAACGGGACCCGCCGCGTTGAACATCGCGAGAATGAGCAGGACTCCCGCGGCAAGGAGCACGATTGCGGAGGCGTAGCGAACGAGAGCGTCGTACCCCCGGACCTCTTCGTCGCGCCCCTTGCGAGTGCGCCGTGCGCCGTTGTTATTCTTGCGGCCCATAATATACGTACATTGTAGCACCGCCGCGCGTCGTCTCCACAGCGTAGGTGCTTTGGGTTTTGCGTGTTCGCGCACGCGCCGCTTGCGAGGAGAGAGGTACGGCGTATACTGTCCCATACGATATGGGACACGAACCGTTGAATATAGGACACGACATCGGTATCAGACAAACAAATATTAACGGCAAAAGCCAGAATCTGGATGATTTTGTCCTAGAAAAAAGCATATTTGCTAACATTTTTGAAAAGGACATACGCAGGGTCTTTATATACAAGAAGGCCGAGCGGCTTGCCAAAGCCATGCATCTCGTTGCCCCTGCCTTTGCAGAATCGCCCTCGCTCCGAAACCGTATCGACGCGATCGCCCTCGGCCTCGTCGACGCGGCGGTACTCCCCTCCGGGGCCGCGCGCGCCGCGCTCTCCCGGGAACTCCTTGCGCTCTCGAGCGTCCTCTCCATGGCCAGAGCAGGAGGCCTCCTCTCCCTCATGAATGTAGAGCTCATCGCCCGCGAAACCCACGCTCTGCTTCAAGATGTCGCCGTATACGAGGAACCGCGCCTCTTTCTCGACGAAGCCCCGACTCTCTCCGGTATCGCGAAAAAAGCCCTCTCTTCCGGCGACGTCAAGAACCGCGGTCGCCCCGCAAAAGTGCAGGCGCGTCCGCGCGCCGTCTCGGGAAATTCCGCGGGGGCACCGCAAGAACATGTAAAGGACACCGATGTATCGGACAAGCGTATAAAAGACAGACGAGATGCTATTCTGTCCGTTATAAGTAATAAAGGACAGGCGAGTATAAAAGACATTTCCACGCTCATCCGCTCTGTTTCCGAGAAAACCATTCAACGCGAGCTCCTGGCGCTCATCGAGGCCGGCGTGGTTTGCAAGCGGGGCGAACGCCGCTGGAGCACCTACTTGCTCACCCGGGAGTAAAATGGGACATCCGATGTCCCATTTTGATGGGTTTTGACTCGTCAAACCGTTTTTGCTAGTATTACGGTCGTGATAGCAACTGGGGTATAGGAGCGATATAGAGGCCGTCCGCCATCCCGCGGATTGGCCCCTATTTGCGTTTCTAATTCCTAGCCGTTATCCACACGGGCCGGTACCGGGAATGCTTGTTTCCGCTATACTGTCCGTAGTCCTTGCGGGGACGATTTCGTTCTCATTTCGGTGGGCGGAGTCGAGCCCGGGAGGGCGTACTTTGATAACGGAATAGTCTATCGAAAGATAGACATCAACCCTTGCCAACTAACCCATGGCGCGCTGGTCGATACCGTGCGCTGTGGGATAGTGTGAAATGAAAGTGAATGTGCCACAAACTTGATTATCACGTGCTCCCTAAATTCTTAACAATCGTTATGCAAATGGTAACTACAAAAGCGATCGCGAAGGTCGCGGCGGTGGCGACCGGACTCGCGATGGCGACGTCAATGCTCTCGCTCGCGCCCCTCGCGCACGCGGCGGCTCTGACCAGCTCGCAAGTCTCGGCCATCGTCTCGCTTCTCCAATCGTTCGGCGCTGACAGCGCTACGATCGCGGACGTCCAGGCATCGCTTACGGGCAGTACACCTTCGACTCCTTCGACACCGGCTTCCTCCTGCTCCTTTACCAAGGACTTGACGGTCGGCTCGAAGGGTGCAGACGTAACGGCGCTTCAGGATGCACTGAAGGCGGGCGGCTATATGACAGCCAACGCGACGGGCAATTTCGGCCCGCTCACGAAGGCTGGCGTTATCGCCTGGCAGAAGGCCAAGGGCATTACGCCCGCGGCCGGCTACTTCGGTGCGAAGAGCCGCGCGGCGTTCTGCGGCAGCTCAACAACGACCACGACGACTCCGGTGACGGGCAACGGCCTCAAGGTCTCGCTCTCGCCGACCAGTCCGAACGGCACGGCCCTCGTTCAGGGTCAGGGTATCGGGGATCTCGCGGACTTCGTGTTCGCGAACCCGACCTCGGCTCCGATCAGCGTAACGGGCCTTAGCCTCAAGCGCACGGGCGTCAGCAACGACTCGACGATGACGAACGTGTACCTCTATAACGGCGGTACGCGCATTACGGATTCGGCAGGCGTTAGCAACTCGGCGTTCAGCTTCTCTGACCCGGTCGCGCTCTTCACAGTCCCGGCAGGCGGCACCTACACGGTGTCGGTTCGTTCGGATATCGCGGGCGGCACCTCCGGTCAGCAGATCGGCGTCCAGATTGTCTCGGTAACCAGCGGAGGTACGCTCGACTCCTCAGTCAGCTTCCCGGTTAATTCTGGCTTCCAGACGATCTCGGCCGCTACGCTCGCGACGGTCAACTACGCGGCGAACCCGACCCCCTCCTCAGTGGTCACTATTAGCCCGTCGAACGACTATCCGGTCTGGCAGGACACCGTAAGCGTGTCGACCAACCCGGTGAAGCTCTCGTCGCTCAAGTTCGTGAACCTCGGCTCGGCCAATTCGTCCGACATCATGAACCTGCGCCTCTACGTCGACGGCGTCCAGGTCGGCTCGGCGCTTCCGTCGATGGCGGCGGATCGTTCGGTCACCTTCGACCTCACGGCGAATCCGTTCTTGCTCTCGACGCAGAGCCATGTCGTCAAGGTCCTCGCGAATATCGGTACGGGTGCTGCCTCGCGCACCATCCAGTTCTCGGTACAGCGCAGCTCGGACGGCATGTTCGTCGACAACCAGCTGAATCAGCCGGTCACGCCGACGTACAGTTCGACAACTTTCTCGGCGGCTACGACCGCGGTCGTTACGCTCAACTCCGCTTCGGTGGCGGGCGTTTCGGTCTCTCGTAATCCGTCATCTCCGACGCAGAGCATCGCAGTAGGCGCTTCAAGCGTGAAGTGGGCCTCCTTCGATATTCTCGCTTCGGGTGAAAACGTGAAGGTCATCGACCTCTACGTCTACGCGAGCTCCACGAGCTCCACAGGCGGAACCAATGGTGTCGGCGGCCTCAACAACGGTAAGATCATGGTGAACGGCGTGCAGATTGGTTCGACGAAGGACATCGGCCAACTCGTCGCGGCCAAGACTGACTTCTCGCTCGGTTCATCGCTTATCCTTCCGGCTGGCGTGGTAACGACCGTCGATATCTACGCTGACGCGCAGGATACGGCCGGTACGAACCTCACGACCGGCGGAACGGTCATCGTCTCCCTCGCGGCGAACACAAGCAATGCCCAGGGTCAGTCGTCGCTCACCTCGACCGGCGTACCGAACGGTACGGCGGGCACGAATGACGTCGCGGGCAACTCCATAACGGTCACCTCTTCGTCCCTCACGGCGACGAAGGCAACCGGCTATGGTAACCAGACCGTCATCGCGGGCGCGAACAACGCCAAAATCGGCTCGTTCACGCTCTCGGCGGGCGCAACGGAAGGAGTGTTGGTCAACACGATCAACATCACCTTCCCGAACGCGGTTTCCTCGACGATCACGAACTTGACGCTCAAGGACAACGCGACGGGTACCGTTCTCGGCTCGGTCGTTACGACCCCGTCGACGAGCAATTCCGTCTCGGTGAATCTCAGCGTTCCGGTTTCCTCGACCAAGACCATCGACATCTACGGCAACATCCTCTCGGGTGCGAACGCAGGTACGATTGTCGCGTCGGTGGGCACGGGCACGACCGGCTCGGGCCTCGTGACCAACACGTCCGCCTCGGTCGCTTCGGCGCAGGCCTTGCAGACCATCACGCTCGGCTCGGGCACGCTTACGCTCACGCGCGGCGCTGGTGATCCGGTCAGCACCAACGTGCTCGCAGGCGCCGCTTCGGTACAGGTCGGCCAGTTCAACTTCGCCGGTGCGAACTCCTCGTACACGGTGAACAACTTCGCCATCCTCGTTCCGAACAACGTCGCGACCTCGGTGACCACAGTCACGGTCAAGGGTAAGGACCAGAACGGCAATGTCGTTCAGCAGACCCAGGCGCTCGTGCCGAGTTCGTCGACTGCGTACGCGACCGCGACCTTCACCGGTCTCGGCATGTACGTCCCGATGAACGACTCGGCCAATCTCGATGTCTATGTCGGCACGCCGACTATCGCCTCGGGCGCCACCTCGGGCGCGGCGATCAACGTCACGTTTGACGCGGGCGCGACCTCGGGCATCTTCTCGGCGACCAACAGCGCCGGTACGGTATCGACTTCGATTAACTCTGGTACGAATGTCGCCAGCAACGGCACGTTCTACGTGAGGAAGTCGATCCCGACCTTCGCGATGCTCACGACAGGTGTCACGGTCCCATCGACGGGCTCGCCGATCTACAAGTTCAGCATCACTGCTGATCCGGCGGGCGCGATCGAGTGGAGCAAGCTCGTCTTCAATATCGCGACCACGACGGCAAGCGTTACGAATGCGTATGTCGTTGACGACGCTTCGGGCGTAAGCCTGCTTGACTCGGGAACGTATGCGTCCACGACGGCGACCACGATCACGGTCAACCTGGTAACGAACAACAACACGTTGGCGAAGTACCAGCAGGTCGCGGCGGGTGCAACGAAGATCTACGATCTCTACGGCACGGTGAGCAGCTACGGCGCTTCCGGCTCGACGGTCACAATCTCGCTCGCATCAGATGCTTCGGCTATCACGAATGGTTACGTCTCGGGCGGATCTCCGATTGCGGGCAACACCAATTGGTCTGATCGCTCGGCAACAACCCACTCGGTTACCTCGACTGACTGGACGAACGGTTACCTCCTCAAGAACTTCACCAGCAACGCGACGACCTACACCAAGTAGTCTCGTCTTGGGTGAACTTCCGAAAGGAAAACAACCTAAGTTCAAAAGTCTTCGGACTTCCGGCTAGGGAATCGGCCTGGCAAGAGAAAGAACCCCCGCAAGGGAGTTCTTTCTTTTTAGACGCAAAAACCACCTCTTTACGAGGTGGTTTTTGCTTTACATAACCTTACCTTCCCCCAATCCCCTGACGCAAGTTAGACTTAAGTCATACTCTCGTTTCGCTTCGGTTATCAACAGTTCGATGACGTAAGTCTGACTTTAATCATTTTGTTTTGTTATTGTGACCGGATGAGGGTAGAACATTTTTCTGTGGGTTCTGTCATCCATGTCACAAAACGCGGTGCTCATGGAATGGATATCGTGCGTGATTCTGGTGATAAAAATCGTTTCATCAAGTCACTCTTTCTGCTAAATGATACTCACTCGGATACCAACTGGCATCGAGATACCGCACAATTACCGCCTTTCACGCGACCGGAGCACTGGCCGGAACGCGAACCGTTGGTACATATTCTTGCTTGGACGCTTTTATCGAACCATTTCCATTTGCTCCTGCAAGAAACTCGAGAGGGCGGGACTGCAAAATTCATGCAGCGTTTCGGCGGGAGCCTCACCCTGTGTTTCAATTTGAAGTATAAGGAGAAAGGGAGTCTCTTTCAGAGTTCATATCACGCACGAGCTGTGAACAAGGATTCGCATATGAATTACCTCGTTTTCTATATCCTCGTGAAGAACATACTTGAGACGTATCCGGGCGGACTCACGATGGCCGCTGCAAATTTCGATGACGCGTGGGAATGGGCGAAAAAGTATCCATTCTCAAGCTTCAAGGATCATATTTCAGGCGTGTCGTCTCCGCTCGTCGACGATCCTGACGGCTTGCTCACGGGCCTTCTCGGTAGCGGAGACGCATCAAAACAAGAGATGAAAGAGCTTCTTGCTCTGCACACGTCCTCGCACGGCGAGGAATTCAAAGAGTTGGTGCTCGAAACCTGGTAGCCATTTTCTGTTATTCCCAGCTTTTCTGGAGGGTCTGACCCTTTAAAATTCGCTGAGATGGTTTTTGGGTTGTGGTATTATTTTTTGCGTATGCGGATTACGAAAAAGTATTGGGTGATAGCGGGCATTGGACTCTTCGCGGCTGTGCTGGCGGCTGGCGGCTGGTCGTATTATGCGAAAACGCGCGCGCCGGCGTTCCCGATTAATGCGTCCGACACGATAGCCTCTTGGAGTTTCAAAGGCGCGTATACGGGCAACGACGTACTCGTCGCACGAGCGAATGCGGACATTGCTCACCTCATCGGTCTCCTGGGGAAGGGGGAATACGACGACTACGATCTCTATCTCGGCATCGCAAACGATTATGGCCTTCTCGGAGACGGTAAAGCGGCGTATCGGTATTACAACCGCTCGATACGCGTGCATCCCGGCAAGGGTCTTGCCTACATGAATATCGCGCACCTGATGGACGAACTCGGCGCGTATCACACTGTCGCCGATGCCTACACGGCAGGGGTGCAGGCGGAGCCGGGAATGCTGGAGTACCACATTGAACGGCTGACATTTCTGACCGAACGTTTCGCGAGCGACGATGCCGTAATTCTCGCTGCGCTCACCGACGTTTCAAAGCAGTTCGGCGATAACGCGTCCGTCCTCGCGATAGAGGCGCAGTGGCTCGCCGGACAGAAGCGCTACGCCGACGCGATCAAAGTATGGGAAGTCGTAAAGATGCTTTCACCCAAGGATCGACAGGCGGCGATTGATGCCGAAATGGCGCGGCTCAAAAGGAAACAATGAAATATATCGAGCGCGCGTACCCTTGGCTCCTTCTCGCGCCCGTCATCCTGCCGGTCGTGGTCTGGGGCGGCCTCATCTACCCCTATCTCGTTCCGAAAACACTCCTTTTCTATGCGATAAGCTTCGCCGCGGCCGGAGCGTTCGCGCTGCTTGTCGCGCAGGGTCGTCCGTTTTTCTGGGCGCGGCTCGCGAAGCGGGAGACATGGATCCCTGTCGCGCTTCTCGCGCTCGCGTATGCCGCGAGCGCCTTCGGAATTGATTTCTACCGAAGCTTCTGGAGCCTCTTTGCGCGCGGCGACGGGCTCCTGATGCTCACCAGTGCAGTGGCGAGCTACTATCTTATCCTGCTTTTTGCGGATCGAGCGTTCTTCGAGCGGCTACTGCGCGTTGTTGCCGTCGTCGGCAGCGCCGCCGCGCTCTACGGCATCGGGGAGTGGCTTATCAGCGGCGGGCGCATCGGGAGCCTGCTCGGGAACGCCGCGTTCTTCGCCGGTTATCTCGGTATCGCGCTGTTCGCGACACTCGCTGCCGCGCGCACGCTTGCGCGCGGCTGGCAGCGCGCAGCATACGCCGGTGCGGCACTGCAAGTCATCGCTATCATTCTGACCGCGACGCGCGGCACGCTTCTCGCGCTCGTGATCGCGCTTCTCGTCGCGCTCGTGCACCTTGCGACGCGCGCGAGCGGGAAGAAACGCGTCTGGTCGGCGCGCCTCTTGGCGGCGCTCCTTGTCTTCGGCGGGATCTTTTTCGCGTTGCGCGCCGAACTTGCGAAGGTGCCGTTTGAACCCGTCGCGCGTATCGCTTCCCTCTCGCTTTCTGATGGAACGGTCAGTAGCCGCCTCTTTATCTGGAAAAATATGGTGGCGGAAATACAAAAGACCCCGTGGCTCGGCGTCGGGGCCGAACACGTCGACGTACTCTTCAATCGCTTTTACGATCCGACGCAGATTTCCGAACAATGGTTCGATCGTTCGCACAACGCTTTCCTCGACTACGCCGCACAGTACGGGATTGGCGGACTGCTGCTCTATCTCGCGCTCATCGGTTCGTTCTTCATCACCGCGGCGCGCGAAGCGCGCCGCGGTGATCGCCCGACCGCAGGATTCTTCGTCCTCCTTGCGGTCACCTACGCCGTCCAAAATTTCTTCGTCTTCGACACGGTCTCCTCGTTCTGGCTCCTGCTCGCGCTGCTCGCTTCCTTTTCTGCGGCGTCTGGTGACGCCCATCGTGATACGCTCCCGTTGCCCGCAGGCGCATCTCCCGCGCTCTGGGTTCTTGCGTTCGCGCTTGTTTTTCTTATCGTTCCTGCGAGCGTGCGCCCGGCGCTCGCGGCGCATGATCTCTCTGAAGCATACACGTATCAGCTCACCGATGTCGCGAGAGAAGTACGTTCGCTTTCGCGCGGTACCGCGCTCGCTACATACGGCGATCTCGAGTACGGCTACGAAGCGTACGATATGTACGCGAACAACCAAGTCGCGGCGCTTGCGGGCGAGGCGCGCATCGACGCCTACCAGTCGACGTTCTCGCTGGTCTCGACCGCCTTTCAACGGTATTCCTACGACGGACGCACGGCGCTCTACCTCGCGCACGTGCTCTCGCTCGCGCCGCAGGGCATCACGGTCGACAAAGATCTGCTCTCGGCGGCGCTTGAGCGCGCGATCCGGTCTTCGCCGAAGAGAGAACAGCCTTGGTACGTGCTCGCGAATCTTTCCATCAGCAATGCGAATGCGTATCCGCCCTCCTCCAAGGAGCGCATCGCCGGCTATGCGGCCGCGCGGGACATCCTCACGCGCTACATAGATCTCGTGCCGACTCTTTCCGCGCCGCATTTCGTACTCGCGCAATTGTTCTATGCCTCCCGCAAGCCTGCAGAGGCTGCGGCGGAGGCCGCGAAAGGGAAGGAATACTATAAGGGGAATCTTGAAGCCGCCCGCCGCGCCGCGACTTATTATGAGACCGTGCTCGACCTTCCGAATGCCGCCTACTTCCTGGAGGAAGTCGTGCGTCTCGATTCGCAAGACGCGGGGGCGCGGAGCGATCTCGAGAAAATACGAGAGTATGAACGATCAAAAAAATAAAGACCGTCAGGATTCGGAAAGGCGGATGCTGCCGTTTTTCGTGGAGTTCGTGAAATTTTCCACCGGATTCGCGGCCATCGTCGCTGTCGCTCTCCTCGCGCTCCACGCCGCTTCTGCCGCCCTGTGACGCATCGTCACGCCGCGGGCGCTGCGATGTACATTTCTTGCTGGCTCTGATATGATGGCTTTTGTACGAACCGAAGACCGCTGGCGGAACATCCCGAGAGCAATCGAGGGGCGACCATAAGTCCGGCGCAGGGAGACCGTAAACGGTCGAACTCTCCTTTATTTCGTTCGTACGAAACATCGTATGGCAATATCAAAAGACAAGAAACGCGCGATACTCGCGAAGCTTGCGGACGCCTTCCAAGAAGCGTCTTCGATCGCATTTGTCGGTTTCTCCAAGCTTACCGTGAAGGACGCGTCAAAACTGCGCACCGAACTCTCGAAAGAGAGTGTGCGCTATTTCGTCGCGAAGAAAACTCTCATTCAAAGAGCGCTCGCAGATCGCGGCTATACGGGCGACGTGCCAGCACTGCCCGGCGAGGTCGCTGTCGCATGGACGACGGAAGACGCGACGGCCCCCTCGCGCGGCGTGCACGAGTTCGCCAAGAAGTTGAAGGGGGCGTTGTCGCTCCTTGGGGGAGTGTTCGAGGGAACATTTCTCAACGCGGAGAAGATAACGGCGATCGCAACCATACCGCCGATGGTCGTCCTGCGCGGGATGTTCGTGAACGTCATCAACAGCCCGATCCAGGGGCTTGTTATGGCACTCGATCAGATTAGTAAGAAAAAACAATAATTATGGACGAAAATAAAACAGTAGAAGTGCCTGCACCGAGCGAAGTCGAGGTACCGAGCAAGTTCAAGAAGCTCGTGGAGGAAGTCGAGGCGATGACCGTCCTCGAACTCTCCGAACTGGTCAAGGTGCTGGAAAAGAAGTTCGGCGTGAGTGCCGCCGCGGTCGCGGTCGCCGGCCCCGCGGCAGCGGGCGCTCCGGCAGAGGAAGGGAAGTCGACCAGCGACGTCGAGCTTACCGACGCGGGGGCGAGCAAGATCGCCGTCATCAAGGTGGTGAAGGAGGCGCTCGCGCTCGGGTTGAAGGAGGCGAAGGATCTCGTCGACGGCGTGCCGTCGATGCTGAAGCAGGGTATGAAAAAGGAGGATGCCGCCGAGCTCGCGAAGAAACTCACGGATGCGGGCGCGAAAGTCACGCTTAAATAAAGACACAAAAAACGCGTCCCGCCAGAGGCGGGGCGCGTTTTGCGTTTTTTTGCACGGGCGTTTACACTGGCGGCATTCATTATGGAATCGCTTGCGAAGCTCTTCGGCTCCGGCGCCCGTCTGAAGGTGCTCCGGCTCTTTCTATTCAATCAGGATATCTCCTTCACGCTTGCCGACATCGCCGAACGGACAAAGCTGACAAGAGATGTCACACGGCGCGAGGCCAATGAACTTTTCTCCGCTGGCCTCCTGCGCAAAAGGGGCGCGCAATCGCCCACCCGGTACCAGGCGAATCCGCGCTTCGAACACCTCGACGCGCTCGATACGTTTGTCCGCGAGACGACCGCCGTGCAGCCGCAGAACATCCTGAAAGTGCTCAAGCGCGCCGGGACATTGCGGTTCGTCGCGCTCT
Source organism: Candidatus Kaiserbacteria bacterium (assembly GCA_016217905.1). Lineage (GTDB taxonomy): Bacteria > Patescibacteriota > Minisyncoccia > Phycocordibacterales > Phycocordibacteraceae > C7867-001. The sequence continues at coordinate 45,771 of JACRFL010000015.1, forward strand.
CGGGGCTTTTCACCGGGATCGTAGAGCCGCAAATAGACCTTCTTGTCGTGGGCGACAACATCGAGGAGCGCACTCTTGCGAGCGTGGTGCATTCGCTTGAAGCAGAGCTCGGGCGCGAGATAAGGTACGCGTCTTTTCCTACGGCGGATTTCAAGTACCGCCGCGGGGTGTACGACCGCCTCCTTCGGGACGTTTTCGACTATCCACACCGCGTCCTCATCGATAAAATCGGGCTATAGAAGTGCTATACTTCAACGCAGATACTCGCAGATAAGGCGCGAGTAATTAATCGCATAAACAAAGCGCTATTTCACTATGGTTTTCACTACATGGGCGGATGTGCTCAGCCAATCCTTCCAGAGTCTCTTCTACGGATTGGTCTCGTTCATCCCCAACTTGGTTGTCGCAGTCATTATCTTCATCGTCGGCTGGCTCATCGGCGTGGGCTTGGGGAGGGTAGTCACGCAGATTGTCAATTCGCTGCGCGTCGACCAGGCGCTAAGAACAACCGGCATTGAGCGCCTGCTCTCGCGCGCGGGATTTGAGCTCTCTTCCGGCAGGTTTCTTGGCTTCCTCGTCAAGTGGTTCTTCATCATTGTCTTTTTGGTCGCGGCGCTCGACGTGCTGCGCCTTACGACCGTCAATCTCTTCATCAGCGACGTGGTCCTCGGGTACCTCCCGCAGGTGATCGTGGCGGTTCTTATCCTCCTTATCGCGGCGATTGTTGCGGAGGCGGCGGAACGGATCGTCGTCGGCTCGGCTCGGGCGGCCTCGCTGCGCGCCGCCGGATTCCTCGGCAAAGTGGCGCGGTATGCGATCTGGATATTCGCCATCCTCGCAGCACTCGCGCAGTTGAACGTTGCAACAGCGTTCGTCCAGACCTTGTTCACTGGCGTCGTGATCGCGGTGTCGCTCGCGGTCGGTCTCGCCTTCGGACTTGGCGGCCAGGCTGCGGCGGCCCGCTACCTCGAACATCTCCAATCAGAGATGAAGGACTAGGGTTAGTAAACTGATGGACACCTTGGTGTCCATCAGTTTACTTCCGATTCTTGCGGCGAGAGAAGTTTTACGCTGCTTTATTCAAAGCGGGTTTCAAGATACAGAATCAGAAAGGTAGCGGGGTTGGTTAATGGCCGTGTAAAAAGCACGTACCGGACTCATGCAAATTGTTGACTTCAAAAGCGCCTTCCTCTATACTCTCTCTACGTGTCTACGAACCGAAAAACTTCACTTTTAGGAGCGGATAGGCCGTAAGGCCACGCGCGCATGAAGCGCACGGAAAACCGCCCCTTGGGGCGGTTTTCGTTTCGAAGGGACACTGATTTTTGACAATACGAATACGCAAAAGTAAAAAAAGACCCCGCATAGGGAGTGGTTTCTGTGCGTGGGGGGAGTGCAATAGAATGAATGTGCTATGTAGGTCTCCGTACGAGAGACATAAGAGTACACGGTGGATGCCTTGGCCTAGGACGGCTATGAAGGACGCGACTAACCTGCGAAAAGCTTCGGGGAGGCGGTTTGTAGCCTTTGATCCGGAGATGTCCGAATGGGGGAACCCTACAGTTTCGAACTGTAACCAGCGAGGTAACGCTTGCTTGGTGCGAACCCTGGGAAGTGAAACATCTCAGTACCAGGAGGAAAAGAGAACAATATGAGTTGTGTTCAACTGGCGCGTATGTTCGTGCTAGGTGAACGCAACTCGCGTGATACCCTAAGTAGCGGCGAGCGAAAAGGGAAAAGCCCAAACCAGCGACCTCGGTTGCTGGGGTTGTAAGATGCGAACAGCGTACTTGTACGCGAAGAGTTATCAATCGTCTATATAGCGGAAGCTGCTGGGAAGCAGCGCCCCAGAGGGTAATGGCCCCGTACGCGAAATATATGACGACTCTTGTTCGTATTCTTGAGTAGGTCGAGACACGAATAGCTCGACTGAATCTGCCGGAACTAACCGGTAAGGCTAAATACGTCCTATGACCGATAGTGAACTAGTACCGTGAGGGAAAGGTGAAAAGAACCCCGAGAGGGGAGTGAAATAGACCTGAAACCGTGTACTTACAAGGGGTCGGAGCGGTGAGTTTATTCGAACCGTGACGGCATGCCTATTGAAGAATGAGCCGGCGAGTGTGTGTATCTTGCGCAGCTAAGCCCTTCCGGGGTGGAGCTTAAGGGAAACCGAGCGTGAATAGCGCGTCTGTAGGATACATACGACCCGAAGCCAGATGAGCTTGCCATGAGCAGGGTGAAATGCGTCGAAAGACGCATGGAGGCCCGAACTCGTAGATCGTACAACGTCTTGGGATGACTTGTGGCAAGGAGTGAAAAGCTAATCGA
>JACRFL010000001.1 GCA_016217905.1 Candidatus Kaiserbacteria bacterium
GGAAAGAGGGAATTGGAAGACAGTCGAACGGTATGTCGCCAACCAAGGAAAGGCGATGCAGAAACCAGGACAACTCACGCTCTGGCACTGAGCCCATGCATCCCGTCATACCCCGTCCGCTTGCGGCGGGGTTGTTGATTAGATTTTGGAACGCGAATCACTAAAAAGAATGATGAGGGTTCGATGTATCCCGTGTATGGGGGTGGAGGAGAAAGCTTCAGGACAGATTCCTTCAATCGAGAGAACGAAATGATCATTTCTCGCTTTGCGATGTCTGAAAACTGTGTTCGTTTCGTGAATGGAAAATTCTTCATGCTTGATTCTGGTTTTACTTTTTCTATTAAGTTGGATAAAAAACAAGAAGTAATGAAAGAATATGTTGGGAAGTATTTACTCTCAATTCAATCAAAGATTTATGCCTGTGCGCGTGGTCATGCACAGAAAATATAGATGTTAAGGCATTTAAGAAGATTAAAATCCCTCTTCCGCCGATTGGAGTACAAAAAGAAATTGTAGAGCACTCTGACTACCCGAATACTTGGAGGGCAGAACCCCGAAAGAAAGCGAAGTACCACCGACGGAGTCGGTGGTACTTCACTTGGTTTTGCGAGATTTAAGGGAAGCGATAGGAAAAGTTTTTCAACCCGACTGGCTCAATTATTCGTTTTTGGGAAATGAGACGCGACACTTGCACGGACATTTTATTCCTCGCTACGCAAAACCAAAAACATTTATGAATATTGTGTTTGAGGACAAACTCTATGGACATAACTACAAAACTGACCACAGCTTCAAAACTTCAGCCGAGTTATTAGCTGAAGTTAAGGATAAATTGAAGTCAGTTTTGTAGTTAGTAGCCGCCAATTTTTTCAAAAAAGAAAGCCGAAGCCCGCGCGGATTCCTCCCCAGACCCCTCCTCCGCGCGGGCGAGACCGCATTCCGCACCCCGCCACCATTTCCCCAGACAAAAGAGGCGGGATGCGGTCAGGGCTTCTTCTCAAAAAAGATTCGCGCAAATGTTAGAATAACACCGCCGTGCAACGGGCCTATAGTTCAGCGGTAGAACGCGTCCATGGCATGGACGAGGTCGGGGTCCGACTCCCCGTAGGTCCACAATTACGAATTTGAAGAAAGATTGACATCTCACGCGCGGAGCGCGTGGCACATCAGTCGGGGTTCTGCTGGAAATGAGTCCGAACTTTTTGGTATAATGACCACACAACATAAAACCCGCCTGTGGCGGGTTTTATGTTGGCATCACTTTTTAATCTATACTCGACAGCGCAAGGGAGCGTCGACTATTTCAGATGCGCCGAAACAAGCTTCGTCATCTCGAACATCGTCACTTCGCTCTTGCCACCGAATATAGCCTTCAGTTTGTCGTCGGCAAGGATATTCCTCTTGTTCTTCGGATTCTGAAGGTCGTGCTTCTTGATGTATACCCAAAGCTGTTTGACCACTTCGGTTCTCGGCATCGGGCCAGAGCCGACAACCGCCTCCAGTTCAGGAGAAAGCGTAAGGGGTTTTGATAGAGCTGCGTTTGCCATAATATTAGTTTGATTTCTTTAGTGGTAACGTGACCAGTTCAGTATATACCACGAACGTCGCGGGGCCGCGAGTTTCCCCAAAGTGCATTGTTTTTTTGCGCGTATGTCCTACAGTACGGTCAGGTAGTCAGCATTCGCACTCCCGCGGATGCCTTTCAAACAGGAGGACTGAAATGAAACAAGTCAGCCCCCCTCGGGGGTGTGGAAGTACGAACGTCATGTTCGATCTGCTCCTCGACAGGAAGAGCAAGCGCGGAACAGCTTTTTCGCCGCGGAATCTTGGCGTGCTCATCCGTGCCGCGATTAGAGAAGCGGAGATGACCCTTCGTGCGGATTTGCTCGACGCGTGGGGATCAAAGCGTCGCGGCCCAGCGTCGCTTTTCTACTCGCTGGAGGAGTCGCATGTCCGAGTGGAAACATGGCCAGAACACAGCCATGTGCAGGGCGAAGTGCAGCTCTGTAATTTCACCAGGGACAATTCGAGGGCGACGCGGCACCTGGCGGAGATCATCATCAAGGCTCTCAACCCGGCGAACATGCAGCTCTTGGTCATTATGCGCGGACCCGGCGAAAACCTCACTCCCGTGGAGCTGGTCACGCACGAAAGAGGGTCCTTCGTCGTGGCCAGACGATATCCTTCCTAGTGATTTGCCTTCGAGGGCGCGAGCGACAGCTCGCGCCCTTATCTTTTTAATCATCGTTTGTTAGAATGCACCCACATGCATTCGGGTATTTCGGTCGTTCTTAAGGCGGAGCAACTGGGCTCCGTTTTCGGTTTCCCCATCACCAACTCGCTTGTTATGGCGTGGGTGGCGATGGCGATCCTCATCGGCTTTGCCTATTTCTTCGGACGCTCGCTCGCGACGATCCCCGGGAGGCTTCAGGCCGGCATCGAGTGGGCCTTTGAGGGCGCGCTCGCGTACATGAGCGAGGTGCTCGGGAGCGAGGTGCTCGCGCGGCGCTTCTTCCCGCTCGTCGCTTCCATCTTCCTCTTCATCGCGCTCATCAACGAGATCGAGTTTTTCCCGGGCGTCGGTTCGCTCGGCCTCATCCGCGCGTCGGAATTCTTGCCGATCTTGCGTGCGCCGACCACCGATCTCAACTTCACCCTCGCGCTTGCGATGATCGCCTTCTTCACCATCGAGGTCACCGGCATCGTCATGCTCGGTTTTTTCAAATATGCGCTCAAGTATGTTAATCTGACTTCAACGGTCGGATTCGCTGTCGGGCTCATCGAGCTCGTGAGCAATCTCGGTCGGCTTGTCTCGTTCTCATTCCGTCTTTTCGGAAACATTTTTGCGGGTGAAGTACTCGTGCTCGTCGCCGGTTACTTTGTTCCGTACTTCCTTCCGGCACCGCTGATGGGATTCGAGATGTTCATCGGCCTCGTCCAGGCGCTCGTCTTCGCGATGCTCACGCTATTTTTTATAAAATTGGCGATCATCGCTCCGGACGAAGCGCATTAATAATTAAATACAGAGTAAAGTATGGATATAGAATCGGCACGCATGTTCGGAATGGCGATCGCAGCCGGTCTCGGCGTCATCGGACCGGGAATTGGCATCGGACTCATCGGAAGCGGCGCGATGAACGCCATCGGGAGGAATCCGGAGGCTTCCGGCAAGATAGTCTCGAACATGATTCTCGCGATTGTGTTCACCGAAGCGCTCGGCATCCTCACGCTGGTCGTCGCGTTCATCATCAAGTTCGTCTAAGGCGAAGCAGCAGCCGACAATCAGCCGCCACTTAACGACAATGCAGCAGCTTTTTTCGGTATTCGGCATCGACTGGCACCTCCTTCTCGCGCAAGCGGTGAATTTCGGCATTGTGCTCATCGCGCTCTGGTACTTCCTCTATAAACCGGTTTTGGCGATGCTCGAGAGGCGCCGGGGAATTGTCGCAAAAGGCGTCGAGGATGCCGCGCGCGCCGCGGACGCGCTCTCTCGCTCCGACGGCGAGGCGCTTTCGCGCATAACGGCGGCAGACGAGCAGGCAGAGGACATCATTTCCGCCGCGCGCGAATCGGCCACCAGGGAGAAAACAAGACTTCTCAAGGAAGCCGAAGCGCGCGCGCTTGCCGTCGCGAGAGATGCCGAGGCGCGCGCAAACGAAGCAGCGGCTCGCCAAAGGCGGGAGAGTGAACAAGAGATCGCCCGACTCGCCGTCCTTGCCGCCGAAAAAATTTTGAAAAAGCATCATGATTGATAATTACACGCGCCTCCTTGAGGTCACGGTCGAGATTGAAGATAAGGCGGCATCGGATGCGGCGGTGACGAAGCTCATCTTGCACCTGAAGAGCGCCGGGCGCATGAAGATGCTCCCCGCGATCGTGCGCGAACTCCAGAAGGTCGCGGCGCGGCGCCACGCGCTCCGTCCGCGGGTGGAAGTCGCTCACAAGAAAGAGGAGGGGGAGGCGCTTCGGGCCGCCGCCGCTTCGGGCATCGTCGTCCGATACGCGAGCGTGAATCCGTCGCTCATCTTCGGCTGGCGTGCGCGAGGGGACGACATGCTCGTCGACCGCTCCGCAAAGCAGGCGCTTCTGCGTATTTACCAAAAGAGTATCGCATAGCATATGCAAAGCATCATCGAGAGAATCGAACGGGAAATCGCCGCATGGACGCCGTCTGCGGGTGCAGAGGAGACGGGTATCGTGCGCGCGGCTGGCGACGGCATCGCGGAAATAGACGGCCTTTCGAAGGCCGCCCTGTCCGAAATGGTGCTCTTCGACCCGACGTTCGATCGGACGCTCGCTGAAGCGCTCAAGGACCCGAGTCCGATCTACGGACTCATCTTAAACCTCGAGGAGGACGGCGTACGCGCTGTCATTCTCGGGGACGCGTCGAAGATCCGCGAAGGAATGCTCGTACGCAGGCTCGGACGGCTCCTCTCGATTCCTGTCGGCGAATCGCTCATCGGACGCGTGGTGAACATGCTTGGCGAACCAGTCGACGGTAAGGGTCCGATCAGCGCGGCGCATCTGCGGCCTATCGAACGCGAAGCGTACGGCGTTATCGATCGCGCTCCGGTGAGTGTTCCGCTCCACACGGGCATCAAAGCGGTTGATGCGATGATCCCGATCGGTCGCGGCCAGCGCGAGCTTATTATCGGCGACCGCGGCACCGGCAAAACCAGTATCGCCGTCGACGCCATCATCAATCAGAAAAGCGAATCTTCCGCGACGCGCCCGGTCTGCATCTACGTCGCTATCGGCCAGAAGGAGTCGAAGACGGCGAAGCTCGTCGCCGAACTCGAAGAGCGCGGTGCGATGGAGTACACGATCGTCGTGACCGCTCCCGCGTCCGCTCCCGCAGCGCTTCAATTCCTCGCGCCGTTTGCCGGAGCGACGATCGGAGAATACTTCATGGAGCAGGGGAAAGATGCGCTTGTTGTGTATGACGACTTGAGCAAGCAGGCGGTCGCGTATCGCCAGATGTCTTTGCTCCTTCGGCGTCCGCCAGGCCGCGAAGCGTATCCAGGAGATATTTTCTACCTTCACTCGCGACTCTTGGAGCGTGCGGCGAAATTGTCCAAGGAAAAAGGCGGCGGGTCCCTGACCGCGCTTCCGATCATCGAGACGCAGGAGGGCGACATCTCCGCATACATCCCGACGAATGTCATCTCGATCACCGACGGGCAGATCTACCTCGAAGCGAATCTCTTTAACAAGGGGCAGCGCCCGGCCATTAACGTCGGCATCTCGGTGTCGCGCGTGGGCTCTTCGGCGCAGACGAAAGCGATGAAGAAAGTTGCGGGGAAGATCAAGCTGGAACTCGCGCAGTTCCGCGAACTCGAAGCATTCATGCAATTCTCTTCCGATCTTGATATCGAGACGAAAAGGCGTATCGACGCGGGCCGGCGCATGACCGAGATGCTGAACCAGGGCCGCGGCGTTCCGCTGCCGTTTGAAATGGAGGCGGCTGTTATCTTTGCAGCGACGAACGGCTACTTGGACTCGTTCGCGCCGGAGGAGGTCAGTGCGATTGAGAAAAAGTTGCAGGACTATTTTGCGCACGAAGCGGGCGGCGTACTCGCCGCCATCAAGGAGTCCAAGGAGATACACGAAGTGACGGAGAAGACGCTTCGCGAAAAGCTCGATGCCTTCCTCGCGCGGCACGCGTCCGCGTAACGCTCATGGCGCTGAAAGATATCAAATCGAAAATAAAAGCCACCGAGCGTACACACAAAGTGACGCGCGCGATGGAAGCCGTCTCGGCGGTGAAGATGCGCAAAACACAAAGTACCGCACTTGCCGGGCGTCCGTATGCGCGCGCCGCGCTCGCTATTCTTGCGCGCCTCTCCGGAAGTGCCGATCTGTCCTATCAACCTTTGATGAAAGTCAGACCTTCATCAAAGGTTGCGCTGGTCATCCTCACGAGCGACAAGGGCCTCGCGGGAGCGCTCAACAGCGGCGTCATTAAGGCTGCGGCCGAGGCGATCACCCCGTACCCGGCGTCTGCGGTGACCATGTACGCATACGGGAAGAAAGGCGAGGAGTATTTTGCGCGCCGCGGGTACGTCATCAGGCGCACGTACGAAAATAAGAAGGACAGCGTGGAGTTATCCGTGATTGAGGAACTGGCGGCGGACATTTCAGACGAGTTCGTGCGTGCGTCGTATGACGAGGTACTGGTCGCGTACAGCAATTTCAAATCTACGTTTGAGCAGATTCCCTCCGTGCGTCGCCTGCTCCCGCTCTCGCTCGCGGGAATTGAACAATTGGTGAAAGATATAGTGCCGGTGAAAGGCAAGTGGAGCGAGCTTGCCGCTCTTGAAGCACCGGCGTCGTACTCGGTGGAACCCGACGACGCGGAAGTGCTGGAATACCTGGTGCCCCGGCTCGTCGCCGTATCCCTCTACCATTTCCTGCTTGAGGCGAAGGCATCCGAGCACTCCGCGCGCATGGTGGCGATGAAGAACGCTTCGGACAAGTCGCGCGAAGTCGCGCACGAGCTCACGCGCCTCTTCAACAAAATCCGTCAAGCGGGAATCACGCGCGAGGTCTCCGAGATCGTGGGCGGCCGCGAAGCATTAGCAACGTAACAGCATTCGTATGAACGGAATTATCACGGAGATCATCGGGCCGGTCGTAGATGTACACTTCAAAGAATCACGGCCGAATATTGGCGACGCGCTTATCGTCGAGAAGAACGAGGCGCACGGGCGCCTGACGCTCGAAGTGGCGGCGCATCTTGGGCTCGATCGCATACGCGCGATTTCCATGAATGAAACGGCAGGACTCGCGCGCGGCGAGACGGCGACGAATATGGGAGCGCCGATCTCTGTACCGGTAGGCGTTGCGACACTCGGGCGCCTTTTCAACGTACTCGGCGAGCCGGTTGACGGGAAGGGCGCGATGGCGAAGGACGTAGAGCGCCTCCCGATCCACCGCGCGCCGCCGTCGTTTGACGAGCAGACGACGAAGGCCGAGGTTTTCGAAACGGGCATCAAAGCGATCGATCTCATCATTCCGTTTCTTAAGGGCGGCAAGGTAGGACTCTTCGGCGGCGCGGGCGTCGGGAAGACGGTGCTCATCCAGGAGCTTATTCGTAACGTCGCGACGGAGCACGGCGGCTACTCCGTCTTCGCCGGCGTCGGCGAGCGCGTGCGCGAAGGCAATGATCTCTATCACGAGATGGCGGAATCCGGCGTGCTTGCGAAGACTGCGCTCGTCTTCGGCCAGATGAACGAGGTGCCGGGCGCCCGCGCCCGCGTCGCACTTTCTGGTTTAACGATGGCGGAATACTTCAGAGACGGCGGCCCTTCGACAGGCTCAGGGCAAGGCAAGGACGTGCTCTTCTTTATGGACAACGTGTTCCGTTTTATCCAAGCCGGATCCGAAGTCTCGTCGCTCCTCGGGCGCGTGCCGAGCGCCGTGGGCTATCAACCGACCTTAGCCGAGGAGATGGGGAAACTCCAAGAACGCATAACCTCGACTAAAAATGGCTCCATCACCAGCGTGCAGGCGGTGTACGTCCCCGCGGACGACCTCACTGACCCGGCGCCGGCGACGACCTTCGCACACCTCGACGGCACCGTCGTGCTCTCCCGCGCCCTGGCATCGCTTGGCATCTATCCGGCCATCGACCCGCTCGAATCGTCCTCCGCTGCGCTTACGCCCGAGATCATCGGCGAAGATCATTACCGCGTCGCGGGCAGCGTAAAGCAGGTGCTCCAGCGCTATAAGGATCTCCAGGACATCATCTCCATCCTCGGCATGGAGGAGCTTTCTGAAGAAGATCGGCTCTCGGTCACGCGCGCGCGCAAGATAGAACGCTTCCTCTCGCAGCCGTTTTTCGTCGGCGAACCGTTTACCGGAACGCCGGGTCAGTACGTCTCGCGCGAAGAAACCGTACGCGGGTTCAAAGAAATTGTGGAAGGGAAACACGACGACAAGAGCGAGCAGGCGTTCTATATGAAGGGGGCGATTGACGACGTACAATGAAGACTTTCCATCTCACGGTCGCGAGAATCGGCGAAAATCTCTTCGACGGCGAGGCGGTTGCCGCGACCCTGCCCGGGAGGGAGGGCGTGTTCCAGATTCTCGCCGAGCACGAAGCGCTCGTCTCCGAACTCTCGTTGGGAGAGGTGCGCGTTACGGCGGTAGGCAATCGAACGTATCGTTTCGAGATCCTTCGCGGTGGCATAGCCGAGGTGTCGCGCAATCAGACGACTATCCTCCTCTAGCCTTTGCACAGGGCACAGGGGGCGTATACTGGTGGATATGCCCTATGACGATGGCGGCGAGAGTATCCCGCAGCGTCGCCGGATACCGCACTATCATGGCGACATCGTGCGCGTGCTGTTTGTCGTCGGCGCGATTGTGCTTATCGTCGCGCAATCGACCGGCGCCGACCTCCCGCTCACGACGGCCGGTGCGGTGGTCTCGGCCGTGCTCCTGGTGGTCGCCGCCGGAATCACCAACCCGACGCAGTCTAAGATCCACTGGTTGAATGCCTGCATCGCCGTCGGAGGGGCGCTTCTCTTCGGCGCGAATGCCGTCGGGCGCTATCGCGCGGGGATAAGCGTCTTCGACACGTCCTTTATATACGTCGAAGCGCTTGCACTCCTTTCGCTTATCGCGCTCTACTTCACGACGCGCACCATCCGCGGCTTCTATCTGCACGAGACGCCACCCTAGCACGGCGGCGGGCGCGCCAATCGTGGTATCATTCCTCGCAATGTCCATCCAAAGTTTTCTTTTGAACCAGTACGCGAAATGGAAGCTGAAGGATGTGCCGGCGGCGCAGCGCGAGCAAATGACCGCGCTCGTGTCGAAGGATCCCCAACTTTTCAAAAAAATCGGCGAGGAGATCGAGCGGCGCAAGAAGGGCGGCGAGAGCGAGATGAAGGCGAGCATGGAGGTGATGAAGAAATATCGCGCCGAGCTCTCTGCGCTCATGCAGAAGAAATAATCATGACGGCGCTTGTCTCGCTTCTCGTTTTCTGCCAAGCGCTCGGCGCAAGTGTCGGAGCCTTCACCGCAGTCTGGGGCGAGCTCGCATACGTCAAAGCCATCCGTGACGGAAAGATAGATCACGCCGAGCGCGCACACCTCGATAGCATTGCCCACGGCCTGCGTTTCGGCATGCTGCTCGCGCTTCTCTCCTCGCTCGGTCTCGTCGTCGTCGCGTATGTGTTCCAGACGGCGCCGCAACCGGCCGTGTCGGGGAGCTATTGGACGCTCCTTATGCTCGCATTCTCGATCATCGGCGTATCGTGGGCGCTCTCAAGGGGCCGCATTTCTTTCGCGCTCGGAAGCGCGATTCTCTTCACGGCGTGGTGGTTCCTCGCCTATCTCACGCTCGGACTCGTGCCCGTTCTCTCCTTCGGGGCTGCGATTGCGTTCTTTGTTGTCGCGACCGCGATTTTCTATGCGATACTCGCCTACGCGCGCATGCTCATGCGTCCGGAATAAGGGTATATTGCGTTCCATCGGCGTTTGTTGTAGTGTAGAAGGCGGCGCAGGCCACCTTTATCGGCCTGTTTTTTGTTCCTCAAATTGAGAGGAGTAAGAAATGAATCGCATTTTATGGGCTCTCGCAGCCCTTGTGTTCGCCGCCGCCGTGCAAGCGGCGCCACTCATGCCGGCATTCGACAACTCGCTCCCCGCGGGGGTGGGCAATCGATCGGTACGCGCCGGCGTCCTTTACGGATGTTGGTCCCTTCCAGGGCCGCTCTGACGTTCTTGGCATCGGCATCAGCAATGCCGACGGCCTGTTGAATCGCCCCCGGGGGGGGGGTTATCAGTCGATGTTCTACAACACCCAGGGCCGTTCGACAGTGATTTCCGGCGGTGCTGGGGACTCGCTGTCGGCGGACCTCTGGGTCCCGGCGGACTGGGCAAATGCGGCGAATGGCGCGCGCCGCACCGATCTGTGGGGCGTGATGACCGATGCCGCCGATGTCGTGAGCGGATATCCGATTATCGGGTACACCAATTTCGGCAACGGCGGGTTCGTCGGATTCCGGGTGTGGGACGACAGCAACGGGGTCTGGGATAATCTGCTCAATGTCGTGAACTACGACGCATGGAACACGTTGTCCTTCCTGTTCACGGGCTCGGCCTACGAGTACTTCGTGAACGGAGCGTTGGCGGCGACAATTGTCGCCTACACGGGCACGCAGAACTTTGACCGTGTCATCATGCAGGCATATAACTTCAACGACCCCAGCTTGAGCGGGGCCGTCGCGAACGATTACGTCGCGCGCTGGGTGAACACGGTGCCGGAACCAAGCACGATCTTCCTCGCCGTCGCAGTCCTCGGTCTGCTCGGCTTCGTTCGAAGGTCTTCAAGTTCCTTTGTCGTCGCTGCGTGATTGCGCAGCCGCGTCTCTTCGGGACCCCGCCGGTTAGGCGGGGTCTTTTTTATACCGCCACTTCCTTTTTCTCCGTCGGCACGGTAGTTTGAACAGATGTTGAAGATAGGCATAGTGTGAACACAACAAGCAACTCCTTGGGTATAGAGTGCAATAAGCTCGTCCCGTTCTCCTTCGTAATAAAGCTCCCACCGCCTGACTACCGAACCGTTCGGCGTGTGTAATTGGTGTAAACTGCTCTTCATGGAAGATGTATCTAATTACGAAAAACTCCGCGAGGATGCGCAGAAGTTCTATACGAGTACGCGCCCTGTTCAGTCTCCTGCGCTCGGGGAGTATATATATTTCACTGCCGAGGGTTTCAACCACATCGTCTTCAAGGGTGCACGAAGCGAGCGTGAGCGCCCATCGCAGATACTACGTTTCAAGCTCTTGCCGAAAGCAGTGAAGCTCATCGGACTCTCTACGACCTATCAGGAATACGAAGAGACACTAAAGGAGTTTGAGGTTAAAAGCTACAAGAAGAAAGTCCGTAAGAGCAAACCCGTCAAGTACTGGGGTCTCATCGCCATCATTGATGGTCGCAAGATAAAGGTCATTTTGCGTAAAATCGGCGACAACGGTCAGCTTCACTTTTGGAGCATCGTACCCGCGTGGACGACGAACAAGTACCGCGATATGAAACTCTATAGCACGATGAAGGGTAATCCCGACGAGGACTAACAAAAACACCGACGCGAGGTCGGTGGTTTTGATATGCCTGCCTTCGGCTTATGTATTAGCCGAAATAGGGCTGACGCCCCACAGGCATATATCTACTATACACGATAGAAAATGAGCGGGCAATGAAGGTGTGGGTAATGCTGTTTGTGCCCTCGGCAGGATTTGAACCTGCAACCTTGCCGATAGAAGCGGCTTGCTCCATCCGTTGAGCTACGAGGGCGTGTGCCCTTGGAAGGTGTCGAACCTTCTTCTCTCTCTCTTTTCGGAAGAGCGCTCTACCGTTGAGCTACAAAGACAAATAGAAAAGCCACCACGAAGACCTGCAATGTGGGCAGGCTCGAGGCGGCTATCTAAAGTTCCTTCGTTGCATTATGAAGCAACTATATCAGAGTTCACCTGCCAACTCAACTGCTTCGTTTTTATCGTATCTGCCTTCGCGTTTATTGCGCTCATCGCACTGCCAGAGGAGGTAAAAGAAATCGGCAAGCTGTTTGATGTCAGTATCGCTCAACTTGTCGTTCATCTCGCTTATCAGATTTCCAACTGTACCCAGTCCTCCCAACTACCCTCGTGTGCGTCTTTTCCTTCACCCATGTAGAGCATCCATCACCAGTGTAATCACGAGGGTCTGTATTAGCCACGATGCCACCTATGGCCTTGCGGCCTCTCTTTTTCAATCCAGAGACGTATGACCGTAAGCCATCAGACTTTGCCGCGAAATCAGCGAGATGGATGCCGTGAGGGTCAAATAGGCCGATAGTGCCGTCTTTCATCAGAACTACGAAATCAACGTAGAACGGGGATTTGTCTTTCCCGACAGAGTAGGGGACTGCGAAGAATGTGGCATCTCGTGCGCCGTTCTTGAGCCACCACGAGACCCCGTTACGGGGCGTTTCCAAGAAAGCACAGAACTTCGTTTCTGATTTCCAGCTCTCATCGGAGTGGAATGGTTGCATGACCGATTTCTTTGCTTCCGTTTCGACATATCCTTCGCCATATACAATTTTCTCTGGTACATCCCACATCTCCTCAACAAGCTCTTTATCCTGCTTCTCGGTATGAGCGATATATGACTGCTTTGCCGTGTCTATGGCATTGGCGAAACGTTGGCGATTATTTTCGCTCAAGACGATATTGATTATGGTCTGGAAATCCTTAACTCGGTCGAGCTTCATGTGCTTACCGAAGAATTGATATATCCCTTCTTTGACATGACCAACGGAGCGGTCTTCTGGGTGAAATGGAGATAGGTTCTTACGGACGAAGTAATCAAATAATCTCTGTAAGTCCATGTCGCTTGCGGTATCGAGTTCTGTGTTTGCTTGCAGGTGCGTTCCCGCAATCATGTCAATGTTTCCTGTTTTCCAATCAGATATGAAAGAGGGATGAACGTGCTGACCTTTTGTTTCTATATTCTCATCAAGTTCAGCTACGGTCGCCGCCTCAAGGAAAAGGCGCGTAAACAAATAAAAGAGCTATTGCCCCTCTTACACGTTGGAGAGAAGAGCTTCCAGCGATGGATAGATAGGGGCTTGAAAGTCGTTCCAGGAAGTAAACGCCCCATCCTTATTCTCGGTTCTGACTTGAAAGGGTTCCTAAAAAATAAGGATGCAAAAAAGAAGGTCAAGCTGAAACGGAATGAGTTCTACTGCCTCACATGCAAGGCCCCGCGGCGAGCAAAAAGGGGTTCGCTGAAGACTCTAAGCGATAGAAAAACGGGCGACTGCTGTGTTTGTAGCGGGAAAATGAGCAAGATAATTAAACCCTACCAAAAGGACTATTTGATACCCTCGCCCAGCATTCAAATGTCCATTATCGGGGGGAAACACAACTACCGATATTATGACAAAAACTTTGTACGAAAACGAGCAACGGAAGCGAGAGTTTTTTGAGCATCTCAAAGGTGCCCAAGGGTTCTCACAAGACTCGGTAAACAAGTTCGCTGAAGCGATTGGCCAGTGGCAGATTTTCACCGATAACGAAGATTTCGCAAGCTTCAACAAATCGAAGGCCACTGCCTTTGTAGATTGGCTCCATTCGAGAGCCAGTAAGACGGAGTCGGGGCAACTTGCTCTGGTAACGCAAGATAACTATCTTCGCCGTGTTCAGAAGTTCTTCAAGTGGCTTTCAGAGCAGTCTGGGTATCGAAACAGAAAATGAACGATACGAATGAAAAACCATCGAAGCTCATAGCGATATACGCGCGTGTCTCGACTTCGCGGCAGGAGAACGAAGGAACCATCGAGACGCAGTTATCAGTGCTACGGGAGTATGCTCAAAAGAATGGCCTCATCATTGTCAAAGAGTATCTTGATGATGGTTGGAGTGGTGATATTCTCGCTCGTCCATCTCTGGACGAGTTACGGCAAGATGCAAAAAGCAAGCTATGGGAGGCAGTACTTTTCTATGACCCAGACCGATTAGCTCGAAGATATTCATACCAAGAGTTGGTAATGGATGAATTGAAAGAGGCGGGAATTGAAGTCATTTTTATCACGATTTCAGCCCCAAAGAATAGTGAAGACAAAATCCTTCACGGCGTAAGAGGACTATTCGCTGAATATGAACGAACGAAAATTGCTGAACGGTTTCGTCTCGGTAAACTGCGTTCGATAAAGGAGGGCCATATCATCGCGAGTCGTCCGCTGTACGGGTATAGCCGCGTTCCCAGAAACGGCAACGACCACGGTTACTACGTCATCAATGAAGAGGAAGCGGTAGTCGTGAGAAAAATGTTCAGTTGGGTTGCCGACGGGGGACTAAATATTCGCCAAGTAGTACGGAGACTGCAAGAGCTACATATCCCGCCCAAGCAAAGCAAGCGAGGTGTCTGGAGCACCAGCACTCTGACGACCCTGTTGCGAAACGAGGCGTTTATCGGCAAAGCGCATTGGTATAGCTCCGTCGCTGTTGAACCAAAGAATCCGCTCAAT
The DNA here is from genome assembly GCA_016217905.1 of Candidatus Kaiserbacteria bacterium. Taxonomy (GTDB): domain Bacteria; phylum Patescibacteriota; class Minisyncoccia; order Phycocordibacterales; family Phycocordibacteraceae; genus C7867-001. Next base: position 14,021 of record JACRFL010000001.1, read on the forward strand.
AAAGAGAAGTATCGAAAGGTAAAAAAGAGTAGCTCAAAGAAACGGCCAAAGAGCGAATGGATGTACGTTCCCGTTCCACCGATTATCGGAGAAGACTTATTCAATCGAGCACGTGCTCAACTCGCTAAAAATGCGCAGTTAAATCCAAGGAGTAAGAAATATGAGTATCTGCTCGGCGGGAGGACGTACTGCACATGTGGTCAGAAACGGACTGGTGCGGCAAGAAACCTTGGCAGAAATCTGTACTACGATTGCTGTGAGAAGATACTATGCTTCCCGTTGCCACGACGATGCCACGAGAACCCCATCAATGCTCGGGTCGCAGATGAATTGGTGTGGCAAAAAATCTCTGCGTTAATGAGTTCTCCCGAATTGCTCACAAAGCAGATAGAGCGTTGGATGAACAAGAAGCGTACTCGTGCCCAATCTGCCGTCGCGGATATTCCAGCTATTGAGAAAGAAATCGAGAAGCTCAAGAACCAGCAGGAACGTTACAACAAAGCTTATGGAGCAGGGCTTTTCTCCATTGAGCAATTAAATGGATATATAACGCCCATCCGTGAGAAAGTACTTGCTCTTGAGACAGAGATGAAATCCACAAAAGAGAACGCAGAGAAGATAAGTGGAAACGCGTTGCCAAGCGAAAGTGAAATCAAGGTCTTTGTTCGTAAGGCGACGCTGGCTCTGCAAGACTTGAAGTTCGAGCAGAAACGCGCGATAGTGCTTAATACCGTAGAAAAAATCGTCGGCACACAACAACAATTACAGGTATATGGATACATTCCGCTCATAAGTCATGGCTGGTACGAAACTAACAATCGGGATTGTCGGATTGCCGAACGTGGGGAAGTCCACGCTTTTTAATGCGCTCACGAAAGCAAGCGTGCCGGCGGAGAATTATCCCTTCTGCACCATCGACCCTTCAGTTGGGGTCGTGGGAGTACCGGACCACAGGCTTGGCGCGCTCGCGAAATTCTCCGCAAGCGAGAAAGTCGTCCCGGCGGCGGTCGAGTTTGTGGACATCGCAGGGCTCGTGAAGGGCGCCGCGGAGGGGGAAGGGCTGGGGAATCAGTTTCTCGCGAACATCCGCGAGACGGACGCGATACTCCAGGTCGTGCGCTTCTTCGACGATCCGAACGTAACGCACGTCGCGGATGAGGTCGAGCCGTACAAAGACATCGAGATCGTCAATCTCGAGCTCGCGCTCGCCGACGCCGAGCAAGTAAGGAAGCGCCGCGACAAGATTGCCGGCGATATCAAAAGGGGATTGAAAGAGGCGGCGGCCGAGGACGTCGCACTCGCGAAATTGTCGCAAGGATTTGCCGCGGGGAAGCTTGCGCTCCACGCCGGACTCACGAAAGAGCAGATGAAGCTCATTTCGGGCCTCAATCTCCTTACCATGAAGCCGATCTTCTATGCGTTGAATAAAAAGAGCGGCGGGCACAATCTCGACGAGCTTGCGGACGGGCGTGCGGCGCGCGCATTCGAGCTTATCGAGACGCTCGGAGGGCGGCACGTATTCGTCGACGCGGCGACGGAACGCGAGTTGAACGATGTCGCCGACGATGATCGCGAAAGCTTCCGTCAAGAGCTCGGCACCTCCGAGGATGGGCTGGCTGGGCTCATCCGCGGAGCATACGACACGCTCGGTCTCATTTCATTCTTCACCACGGGCGCCGACGAGACGCGTGCGTGGACGGTTACGAGCGGTAGCACGGCGCCCGTTGCGGGCGCCGCCATCCACAACGATTTTTTAGAGAAGTTTATCCGCGCCGAGGTTATCGAATGGCGGAAGCTCCTCGAGCTCGGCTCCTATGCCGCCGCGCGCGAGAGGGGAATGGTCCGCACCGAAGGGAGGGAATACGTGGTGAGCGATGGCGACGTGATGATCTTCCTCCACGGCTGATTTCCATTGGCGTGGTATAATACGCTCCTATGGACAAACCCAAAACAACACCAAAGGATTTCTTCCTCTGGGCAGGGGCGATGGTTGCGTTCTACTGGAGCGTTATCGCGTTTATCTTTCTCATTTTCGATTACATCAGCTACGCGCTGCCGAATCCGCTCGCTTATTACCCGTCCGACCCGTATCAAAGCGGCATTAGCTCCGAGATGGCGTCTATCATCGTGCTCTTGCCGCTTGCGCTCGTGCTCCTGCGCATCATCCGCAAAGACATCGTGCGCGACCCTTCCCGCAAAGAGATCTGGGTGCGCCGCTGGGCGCTCATCCTGATTCTCTTCGTCGCGGGGGTGGCGATGGCGGGCGACTTTATCACGCTCCTCACGAGCTTCCTTAGCGGCGAGGACATGACGCTTGCCTTCCTGCTGAAGGTGCTCGTCGTCTTCCTGGTCGCGGGCGGGGTGTTCCTGCACTTTATCGCCGACTTCCGCGGTTACTGGGACCTCTTCCCGAAGCGCAAGAACACGGTGGTTGGCGGCGTCGCGATTCTCGCTGTCGTCAGCATAGTATCTGGCTTCTTCATCGTCGGCACGCCGGCTGCGGCGCGCCTCGCGCGTTTTGATGCGCAGAAGGTCAGTGACCTACAGAACATCCAGTCGCAGGTGATCACTTATTGGCAGGCGAAGCAGAAATTGCCGGCAACACTTGGCGATCTTAGCAATTCTCTCGCGTACGGTCCGTTGCCGGTTGACGCCCAGTCGGGGCAGTCTTACGAATACCAAGCGGTTCGCACGTTCTCGTTCAAGCTCTGCGCTGTCTTCAATGCGGAGAGTCGCACGATCCAAGGGATGCCTGCGGTACCCCGTGCGATCTCGCCGATCGACAACAAGCCCGTTGCCGACAATTGGCAACACGGCGTCGGTCGCGTGTGCTTCGATCGCACTATCGACCCGAGCTTCTACCCGCCGCTAAGCAAGTAGCTGGTCGTATCGATCTCTTTTGCGCACCATGCGGTACGAGCCTTCCTCCGTCGAAAAAAAATGGCAGGAACGCTGGGAACGTGACGCGCTCTACCGCACCGCCGAAGACCCGCAAAAGAAGAAGGCATACGTGCTCGACATGTTCCCGTATCCTTCGGGCGAAGGGCTCCATGTCGGCCATCCGAAGGGATATATCGCCACCGATATCTACTCGCGCAAGAAGCGCATGCAGGGGTACGCCGTGCTGCACCCGATGGGGTGGGACGCGTTCGGCTTGCCGGCCGAGAACTTCGCGCTCACGCACAAGACCCATCCGCGCATAGCGGTCGAGGACAACATCGCTCGCTTTAAGGCACAGCTCGCGCACATCGGCTTCGACTACGACTGGTCGCGGGAGATAAACACGACCGACCCGACATATTACAGCTGGACGCAGTGGATCTTTCTCAAACTCTTCGAGCACGGCCTCGCATACCAGTCGGACGAGCCGATCAACTGGTGCCCGTCCTGCATGACCGGCCTCGCCAACGAAGACCTCGACGGCAACGTGTGCGAGCGCTGCGACACGATCGTCGAGAAGCGGCGCCTCCCGCAGTGGGTGCTGAAGATCACCGACTACGCCGACCGCATGCTCGCCTACCTCGACGCGCTCGCGTGGCCCGAGCACATCAAGGAAGCGCAGCGCAACTGGATCGGCCGCTCCGAAGGGGCAGAAATAAGGTTCGACCTTAGCCAAGGTTCTCAAGGTCGAACCTTGGAGCCCATTACCGTGTTCACCACGCGACCCGATACGCTTTTCGGCGCGACGTATCTCGTGCTCGCGCCCGAGCACCCGCTGCTCTCCAATGATGGACTTACGATGTCCATCATGAACGCCAGCGAGGTGCGTGCCTATGTTGAAACAACCGCGAAGAAGACCGAGCGCGAGCGCAGCGAGAACAAGGAGAAGACTGGCGTGCGGCTCGAAGGCGTGGCAGCGGTTAATCCGGCGACGAAAGAGGAAATCCCGGTTTTCGTCGCCGACTACGTGCTCGCCTCCTACGGCACGGGCGCTATCATGGCGGTGCCCGCGCACGACGAACGCGACGGCTCGTTTGCACAGAGGATGGGACTGCCCGTACGCGTCGTTATTGAACATTCCGGAGAACAGGTTCCGTATACCGGTGCGGGGACACTTATCAATTCGGGCGACTTCACCGGGCGCGCGAGCGGCGAGGCGATGGGGGACATCGTGCGTGCCGTGGGCGGAGAAAAAGTCACGCGCTATAAGCTCCGCGACTGGGTGTTCTCCCGCCAGCGCTACTGGGGCGAGCCGATCCCTATCATCCACTGCGAAAGGGACGGGGCGGTCGCGGTTCCCTATGAGGACCTGCCGGTGCGGCTTCCCGACGTGACCCACTACGAGCCGACAGGCACCGGCGAGTCTCCGCTTGCCGCGATCACCGACTGGGTGAATGTCGCGTGTCCGAAGTGCGGCGGACCGGGGAAGCGCGAGACGAACACGATGCCGCAGTGGGCGGGCTCGTCGTGGTACTACCTGCGCTTCATGGACCCCTCCGACGATTCCCAGCCCGTTTCCGCGAAGCGGGAGAAATACTGGGCACCGGTCGACGTGTACGTCGGCGGCGACCATGCCGTACGCCACCTCATTTACGCGCGCTTCTGGCACAAATTCCTGTACGACATCGCCGTGGTGAGCACTCCGGAGCCGTTCGCGCGCCTCGAGTTCCTCGGCTTCATTCTCGCGGAGGACGGCCGCAAGATGAGCAAGCGGCTCGGGAACGTGATCAATCCGGACGACGTGGTCGCGCAGTACGGCGCTGACGCCTTCCGCGCGTACGAAATGTTCATGGGTCCGTTCGAAAATACGACCGCGTGGAGCACGGCGTCCATCGCGGGTACCGCCCGCTTTCTTGAGCGCCTCTGGAATGCGCGCGGCCTGGTCCGGGCCGATGCCGTCTCGGCGCTCGAGTCTCTCCTGCAGCAGACCGTCAAGAAGATCGGCGACAACATCGAGGCGTTCAAGTTCAATACGGCGGTGAGTCAGGCGATGATCTTCCTCAACGCGCTCGAAAGGGAGGGGAAGATCGGCCGCGCGCAATGGAGTTCTTACCTGCGGCTCCTTGCGCCGTTTACGCCGCACATCACGGAGGAGCTCTGGGAAGAACTCGGCGAAACGTCGTCCATCCACGTGGCGCCGTGGCCTGCCTACGACGATTCCGTGCTCGTCGCGCGCGAAACCGAAGTTGTGGCGCAAGTCAACGGCAAGCGCCGCGGTTCAATATCGCTTGCCGCGAGCGCTGGCGAAACGGATGCCGTGCACGCCGCGCGCGCGCTGCCGGCCGTAGTCGCTGCGCTCGGCGGGAAAGAGCCGAAGCGGGTGGTGTATGTGCCGGGCAAGATCGTCAACCTTGTGGTATAATTGCGCCTATTGACGCTTTTTAAGGTATTTGCTATAAATTAGACCACATGGCTACAGCCGGCAATATGAAGAAACGGGTACGGACGGCTACTCCGCCCGCCTTTTCCTTCGACAGCGCGGCGCTCGTGAAAAAGCTCCTTGCCGCGGTGCCGCAGCGCGCCCGCGAAATACTCATCCGCCGTTTCGGTCTGGGCAGCAATCCCGCGCGGGAGACGCTCGAGTCGATCGGCGACCGCTCCAGCATCACCCGCGAGAGGGTTCGGCAGATCGAGGCCGCCGGGCTCGACGCGGTACGGGCAAGCAAAACTTTTAAAGAATCAAAGGCTGTTTTTGAAGAAATCGCGCGCTACATAGATTCCCTTGGCGCCATTGTGCCCGAGGATACGCTGCTTGCCGCGCTCGGCAAGGATGAAAAGAGCCGCAACCGGTTCCGCTTTTTCCTCGTGCTCGATTCGGCATTTTCTCGCGAGCGCGAGACGAACGACTTTCTCGCGCGCTGGCACATCGACAGCGCGACTGCGAAAAACATCCACGACGCGCTTTCGAAGCTCTATACCTCGCTTTCCGACGAGGAGGTCGTCCCCGAGGGAGAAATTCTGGACCGTTTCCTCGACGAACTCAAGGACGTGAACGACGCGTATAAGAACGAGGAGGTATTGAAGCGTTGGCTCTCGCTCTCTAAGCACATTGCGAGCAACCCGCTTGCCGAGTGGGGGCGCGTTACCGCGCCCGCCATCCGTATCAAAGGCATCCGCGACTATGCGTATCTCGCAATCAAGCGCCATGGCGAACCCATGCATTTCTCGACCGTGGCTAAAACGATCGGGACGCTCTTTTCCAAAAAAGCGCACGTCGCGACGACTCACAACGAACTCATCAAAGATCCGCGCTTCGTGCTTGTGGGCCGCGGACTCTACGCGCTCACCGAATGGGGCTACAAGCCGGGCGTCGTGCGCGATGTCATCCGCGAAACGCTCGAACGGACGGGCCCGCTGAAAAAAGACGAAATCATCAAGCAGGTGAAAAAGGCCCGCTTCGTCAAAGACAACACCATCCTGGTGAACCTCAACGATCCTCGCTACTTCAAGCGCCTGAAGGATGGCCGCTACGCGGCGATCTAGTTTTTGAACAAGCGCGCCCGCTTAAGCGCGGGCGCGCTTGTTTTATTGGTATACTGACCCGCATGCTTCCGTTCGCACACGCGGTTGAAAAATTCAGGGGAAAATTCACCACCACGATCGGCGTCCGGGTCGAGCCGTGGCCGCTTCTTCTGGTCAGCCTCTCCGTCCTCCTCATGGCGTTCGTGTTCATGCCGGGCACGGTTTCGTTCGCATTTTCCATCGCGCTTTTTCTTGCGCCCTTATGGCTCCCATTCGTACTCGTCGGCGGGGCATGGAAGATATGGTACGTGCTCAAACGCTCCGAATTCATTGCGGGGCAAAAATACATACTGCTCGAAATCAAGCCGCCGCGCAGCCTCGTGAAGACGCCGCTCGCCATGGAGGCGTTCCTCTCATCCCTCCACCTTACGGGGAGTGAATCGACCTGGTACCAGCGCTTTACGGGCGGGGTCCGGCCGTACTGGTCTCTGGAAATCGTTTCTCTTGAAGGAAAAATCCATTTTTACCTCTGGGGGAGGGAAGCGTATCGCCGGATGGTCGAGTCCCAATTGTATGCGCAGTATCCGGGCGTGCAGGTCGTCGAGGCAATCGATTACACCCGGCTCATCGATCCCAATTCGAAAGATTGGATTATGTGGGGATGCGACTTCAAACATACCGCCGAAACGCCCCTGCCGATCAAGACTTACGTCGAATACGGACTCGACAAGGTGCAAAAGGAACCGGAACAGGTCGATCCTCTCGCTAACCTCATCGAGTTTATGAACTCGGTCGGCAAAGGAGAACAGATCTGGCTTCAATTCATCATCCGCGCCCATCGGGGAGAGCGCTACGGCACGACGCCCGGGGGCATTACGAGCACCAAACGCAATAAAGACGACAAGCCGTACACCTGGAAGGATGAGGCAAACGACCTTGTACAGAAGATCCGCGCGGAAACCGTCAACAAGGTGAGATATCGGGACGTCTTTACCGGAGAAATGCGGGAGACGGAAGGATTCCCGAACCCGACGAAGGGGCAGATCGAGAAAATCGCGGCCATCGAACGCAACGTCTCGAAGCTCGGCTTCGATGTCGGCATACGCGGCCTGTACATGGCGAAGCCGGAACACTTTCACGGCCCGACCATTGCCCACCTCATCGCGCTCTTCAAGCCCTTTACGAGCGAGGGCTGGAACGGCCTTAATTCATCCGCGGGCATGAAGCGTTTCGACGACTATCCGTGGGAAGTCGGCGTGGAAAAAAAGAAAAGCTTCTTCCGCCGCGAGATGGTGATGCAGTATCGCCGTCGCCAATTTTTCTACGACCCCTTTTTCGAGGGAGATGTGCCGCCGAACGAAACGCCGGTCATGAGCACCGAGGAACTCGCGACCGTCTTCCATATCCCGTCGCGCGCGATCGAAGCGCCCGGCCTCGAGCGTATTCCCTCGGCGACCGGCGAAGCCCCCGCGAATCTGCCGGTGTGAATCGCATGGATGTTTTCCGGCGGCACGCCCCGTGGTTCGTATCGTTCGCGCTCGCGCTGCTTCTTCTCGCCGGCTATCAGATCCTCTTTGCCGCGCCCGACGATTTCCCCCGGGGAAGCACGATAGGGATTGCCCGGGGGACGGCCGCGACGCGCATCGCGGAAGATCTCGCTGACGCGCGCGTCATCAAGCACCCTGCGCTCCTGCAGCTCCTCTTGTACGCAGCGGGGGAAAGCGCCGCGATACAAGCGGGCGCGTATCGTTTTGAAAAACCGCAAAATCTGTTCGTCGTGGCTTCGCGGCTCGTGACCGGAGCGTACGGTCTCCCTCCGGTACGCGTAACCTTTTTCGAGGGAATAACGGTGCGGGAAGCTGCGGAGAAAGTCACGGAAGCGCTGCCTGACATATCGCAAGAGGATTTTCTCAAGGAGGCGCAGCCGTATGAAGGCTATCTTTTCCCAGATACGTATTTTTTTTCACCTTCTTCCGATGCCGCCTCCGTCGCCGCGTCGATGCGCGGAAACTTCAACGAGAAAATATCGGCTCTGGCGCCGGCGATTTCCGCTACCGGCCGCACGCTCTCCGACATCGTCATTCTGGCCTCGCTTGTTGAAAAAGAGGCGCGCACGAGCGAGAGCAGACGCCTCGTCGCCGGTATCCTCTCCAATCGTTTAAAACTCGGCATGCCGCTCCAGGTCGACGCGGTTTTCGGCTACATCTTCGACCGCGACACGTATTCGCCCTCGCTCAAGGATCTCACCGTCGATTCGCCTTACAATACCTACACGCACACGGGTCTCCCTCCCGGACCGATTGATAACCCCGGGCTCGACTCGCTTGAGGCGGTGGTACACCCGACGAAAACCGACTACCTCTACTATCTCACCGGCAAGGACGGTGTAATGCATTATGCCATAACATACGCCGGTCACCAGACGAACCGAAAAAAGTATTTAGATTAGAATGGGCGCATGGATGTACGCGGCAAACACATATTCATAGGGCTTTCGGGAGGCGTGGATTCGGCGGTTTCTGCGGCACTTTTAAAACGAGCCGGAGCAGAAGTAACGGGCGTATTCATCAAGGGCTGGTATCCGCCGGCCTTCGGCCCGTGCGCCTGGGCCGCGGAGCGCCGCGATGTGATGCGGGTGGCGGCGCGCCTGCAGATACCGTTTCTCACGCTCGACGCGGGCACCGAATATAAAAAGGGGGTTATCGATTACCTTCTCGCCGAGTATCGCGTGGGGCACACCCCGAATCCGGACGTCATGTGCAACAGGGAAGTGAAGTTCGGCGCTTTCTACCGCTTCGCGAAGGCTGCCGGGGCGGACGCGATAGCGACGGGGCATTATCGTTCCGGAGAAAAAGACCAGAGCTACTTCCTCTGGGCCGTGCCGAAAGAGATTCTGGCGGCAACGCTCTTTCCGGTGGGGAACCTTGAAAAAGATGAAGTGCGAGCGCTCGCAAAACGATTCAACCTGTCGGTTGCGGAGAAAAAGGACAGCCAGGGCGTCTGCTTCCTCGGGAACAGATCGATGGAGGAGTTTTTGCGTGCGGAATTGGGGGACGACAACCCCGCGCTTCTCTATACCATCGGCCAGAGAATTTCGCGCCCGCACGGCCCGTGGTATGTGGTCGGTAAAAACGATGTCGCGAAAAAAGAAATCACGGTTTCAAGAACGCGGATCTCCGGCGCGCATTCGGTTCAATTTAAAGATGCGAATTGGCACGCTGAATCGGCCCGCGCCACCGAGGCGCAGTACCGGTATCGGGGCCCTCGCGTAAAAGGGCATGTCGAAAAAGACCGTTTTGTGAGCACAGAGCCGCTTCCCGAGATCCCCGTTCCCGGACAATCGACCGTCTTTTATCACAACGGAGAGCTCGTCGGTGGTGGTACTATTGTCGCATGAATCAAACGCGCCTGTGGGCCGCCGCGGCCATCATCGCGACTCTCGTCATTGCCGGATTCGTGCTTTCGGTACCGCACACCCGCGACGTTCCGAAGACCCCGGCTCCTCCCTCCGCGTTCGCGGGAGCTCCGTCTGTCACCATACGGGATGCGTTTAAGAGGGGCATGCATACCCTCACAGGCTCGATCATTGCTCCGGACGCGTGCTCCATTGTTTCCGCCCGCGCTTCTCGCGGCGACAACGCGTCGAGCACCAGGGACATCCTCGTCGAAGTGTCTCTGTCGGAGGATACGGGAGTTTGCCTCGAGCTTCCGACGCGCATGACCTTTGAGACAACGCTTGCGGCGCCAGCGAATTTGCCGATCGCCGTAACGATAAACGGCGCGGCAGCAAGCACGAGCGCGCCATGACGACCCTGCCGATCATCAGCAAAGCCGACGGGACAAGCGAAGTCTTCGACTCGATGCGTCTGGTCTCCTCTTTGCGCAGGGCGGGCGCTGGCGCGCACGCCGCGGAGAGTATCGCGGAAGCGATTACGGGCGGGCTCGTTTCGGGCATGTCCTCGAAAGAGATTTACTCCCGCGCGTTCGCGCTTTTGCGCAAGGAAGCACGTCCCGTCGCCGCACGTTACGCGCTCCGGCGCGCGCTCCTCGAGCTCGGTCCGTCCGGCCACCCCTTCGAAGACTTCGTTTCGCACTTATATCGGGCGGAAGGCTGGCAGGTCGAGACGCGCAAAATAATAAAAGGAAAATGCGTATCGCACGAGGTCGACTTCTACGCGTCGCACCCGGGAGAAAATACCCATATCGCGGCCGAACTCAAGTATCACAACGATCCGGGCTACAAGACCGATCTGAAGGTGGCGCTCTACGTCAAGAGCCGTTTTGACGACATCTTCAGCTGCAATCCCGCGGTCCGCGCCTGTCCGATCGACCGCGGTCTTCTTGTCACCAATACCAAATTCACCTCGGAAGCGATCGTCTATGCGGCATGCGTCGGAGTAGAGCTCCTCGGTTGGGGGTACCCGGCGGAGAATAACCTTTTCGAGCGCATGGCCCGCGCGAAGGTATATCCTCTTACGGCGCTCACCGGACTCTCGCGTACCGAGAAGCGACTGCTTATCGAGCACGGCGTCGTCGCCGCCGACGAGATCCTCGCGGATCGACGCCGTCTCGACGTACTGCGCCTCTCCGCCACCCGCGTGGGCGAATTGCTCGCGGAAGCGGATGGTCTCCTTGCGCTTCCGTAGGCGTCCCGTGATATTGTTCCCGTATGATGAAAAGCTTCTCTCCCTACTCTTTTGTCGCCGGCGTCATGGTCGGCGCCCTGTTCGCGGGAGCGTGGTTTCTGCGCGAACCTCTCGCCGCCATGCGAAGCGGATCTCTGCCCGAAGAAGCGTCGAGAGTCCCTAGCGCGGCGCAGGGAAGCAGTGCGATTTCCGTCGCTGACCAGCCCGCGGGCGACAGCGTTATCGTGGAATCGGTGACCGTCCCGCCGCCCGGCGTATGGGTCGCTGTGCGCGAGGTAATCGGAGGCAGTCTGGGGAACGTGCTCGGAGCCGCGCGCGTCGGCGGACCCCGAAGCCAGGTCGTCATCTCTCTCTTGCGCGCGACCGAACCCGGCCGAGCCTACGCGATTGAGCTCTATCGCGACGATGAAAGCGGCGCGTTCGACCCCGCGACGTTCAGCGTGTACGTTGATTTCGATACCGGAGCGCGAGTTGTCGCGTACTTCACGACCGTCGAGTGATGTGTCTTCGACTATGGCCTCCGGAAGTTCAAAGTCACAAGGCTACGGCGTCTTCGACCCGTTCTCGCCCGAACCGTTTCGGGTGAGCAGATCGAAGATCGATCTCTTTACCGAATGCCCGCGCTGTGCGTATCTCGACATGCGGCTCGGCGTGAAGCGTCCGTCGATGCCGGCGTTTACGCTCAACAACGCGGTCGACGAACTCCTCAAGCGCGAGTTCGATATTCACCGCGCCGAGGGCTCCAAGCACCCGCTCGTCCTGCGCTACGGTCTCGACGCGGTACCGCTTAACGACGACCGGATGGAGGAGTGGCGCGACGCGCTTCGCCGCGGCATACGCTTCCTCCACGAACCGACGAATCTGCTCATCCGCGGCGGCATCGACGACGTGTGGGTCAACCCGGCGGGAGAGTTCATCATTGTGGATTACAAAGCGACCAGCAAGAAGGTGGGACCGAGCACCGAAGAAGATTTATATGATTCGTATAAACGGCAAATGGAAATTTACCAATGGCTCTTCCGCAGAAATGGCTTCGCCGTCTCGCCGACCGGCTATTTCGTCTACGTGAATGGGAAATCCGATGCAAAAGCATTCGACGGCAAACTTGAATTCGATATCGAGCTTATCCCATACACCGGCAGCGACGCGTGGGTCGAGCCGGCGATCCTCGACATGAGGGAGGTGCTCATGAGCGACGACATTCCGCCCGTGGGCACCTCCTTCGGCGGCGGGCCGTGCGAATATTGCACGTATCGGGAGAGCGCGGGGAAGATATTGCGCAAAGTTCACGCAAAAAACAGCGAGAAATAAAACGTGTATGAAAAGTTCGTTTGCCGATCGAGTGCGAGATGTAGTACGTCAAATTCCAAAAGGTGAAACACTACCCTATAGGGTAGTAGCCAGGCTGGCGGGAAGCCCGCGCGCGGCACGCGCGGTCGGCACTATTATGAAAAATAATTATGACCCAAGCGTGCCCTGTCATCGCGTTATCAGGAGCGACGGGAAGATCGGAGACTACAATCGCGGCGGAAAAGAAAAGAAGCGGGCGCTCCTGCGGGCCGAGGGTGTCAAAGGGATCTGAAAATGGAAGTCAAAATTGAATCGTCGTGGAAGGAGAGATTGAAAGACGAGTTTGCGAAAGAATATTTCGCCGAGCTCACCTCGTTCGTAAAAAAGGAGTATCAAGAAGGGAGGGTGTACCCGCACCCCAAGAACATTTTTCGCGCGTTTGACCTGTGTCCGTTCGAGAAGGTGAAGGTGGTAATACTCGGGCAGGATCCCTATCACGGAGCGGAGCAGGCCAACGGCCTCGCGTTTGCTGTCGACGAGAACGCGACATTGCCCCCGTCGCTCCAAAATATTTTTAAGGAGATACAGAGCGATATGGGAAAGCCGCTTTTGCATACCGATGGAGATTTATCTCGATGGGCGAGACAGGGCGTCCTCCTCCTTAATGCAACCTTGACCGTCCGCGCGCATACTGCCGGCTCACACCAAGAGCGGGGCTGGGAATTATTTACCGATGCTGCCATCAAATCGCTTTCCGAAGAACGCGAGCATCTCGTCTTTATGCTCTGGGGCAATTATGCCAAAGCGAAGGGCGCGCACATCGACCGCTCCAAGCATCTGGTCCTCGAGGCCTCGCATCCCTCGCCTTTCTCCGCCGCTTCCGGCTTCTTCGGCTGCAAACATTTCAGCAAGGCGAATGACTATCTCGCTACGCACGGCGGGACACCGATAGACTGGCTTTAATCCACTTGCATCTACTACAAGATAGTACTAATATGTAGTACATGGCCACCATCACAATACCGCTTAGCAAAGAACTCGAATCCTTTATCGAAGGAGAGCTTAGGGCAGGGACAAGCGATTCTAAGGCGCATCTCGTCCGTTATGCGCTCTCTCGGCTTCAGGAAGAAAGGGCGCTCTCGCGTCTTCAAGAAGCCGAATTAGATATCAGGGAGGGTCGAGTTTACCAAGGAGATTTGAAGAAATTGCTCAAGCAGTTTTAATATGCGGTATTTATATACTGCGCGATTTCTGCGTTCGCTTAAGAAGTGCGAAGAGGCCGTACGGGATGACATATTCCGTGCCGTGAAGTTGTTTGAGACCGGGGAAAGCAATGGTGTTTTGAAATTGCATAAGTTACACGGCAAATTCAAATTGTACCGCGCTTTTTCCGCAAACTTCTCATATCGAGTACTCATTAAGATAGAAAAAAGAACGGTGTATTATGTCGATGTCGGCACTCACGCTATTTATCTATGAACCACACGCCGCAGATAAAGAAAGCAATACAGTTTGCGGCGCGCAAACATCACGGACAGTTTCGCAAAGAAACGGAGCCGCTGCCGTGTATTACCCACCTCTTCTCGGTGGCGCTCCTGGTGGCCGAAGATGGCGCTGATGATAACGTCGTCACGGCGGCGCTTCTGCATGACACGATTGAAGACACGCCCACCACGCGCGAAGAAATCGTCGCCGCGTTTAATGAGCGGGTCGCGGAGCTCGTCGAATCGGTGAGCGAGGTGAAAGAAGCGGGAGGGGAGATCCTTGATTGGAAGGGGCGCAAAACGCACTACCTCGCGCATTTGGAAGATGCGAGCGACGACGCGCTCCTCATCGCTCTTGCGGACAAGGTGGACAATGTCGAGAGCTGGAACGAAACATTCGAAAAAGAAGGTGCGACGTTCTTGCAGCACTGGAAACGGCCGCAAGAAGAGTATCTGTGGTTCTATGGCGAGGCGCTCCGTATCGCGCAAGCGCGATTGCCGGAACATTTGCTCACGAAACGGTATGCCGAGGCCTACCAAATTTTCGCCCGTTCCTTGGGCTCTCGATAGAGCGTATCGCCCTTTTTCACCCCGAATGCCGCATAAAACTCGGGAAGATTGGAGAGCGGGCCGTTGACACGGAAGCACGAGGGCGAATGCGGGTCCGTCATCACCATCGTCTTGCGGTACGCCGGTCGTTCCTGCTCGCGCTCGGTCGCCGCGTAGCCGAGGAAAAAGCGCTGTTCGGGCGTAAAGCCGGCGATATTCCTGCGGCCGGTTTTCTTGAGTCGGAGTTGGTATGCGTCATAGGCGATCGAGATGCCGCCAAGGTCGGCGATGTTCTCGCCGAGCGTGAGCCGCCCGTTTACGTTCATCCCGGGCGCGACTTCGTAATCGTTAAATTCTTTCACCAGGCGCCTTGCCTTCGCCGCGAATCGTTTCGAATCGGTCTTCGTCCACCACGTCTTCCTATTTCCATTGCCGTCAAATTTGCACCCCTGATCGTCGAAGCCATGCGTGATCTCGTGTCCGATGACCGAACCGATCGCGCCATAATTAAACGCGTCGTCCGCGGTAGCGTGGAAGAAAGGATGTTGAAGTATCGCGGCAGGGAAGACTATGTCATTAAGGCCGAAGCTGCAATACGCATTCACCGTTTGCGGACTCATGAACCATTCGTCGTGGTCAACCGGTTTTTTGAGTCTTCGAAGCGCGCGGCGGTGTTCATATTCGCTCACGCGCATCGCATTCCCGGCGAAGTCATTGACGAATATCCGAAGCCCGCGATACGTCTTCCATTTGTTCGGATAGCCCAGCTTCCGGTGCATCTGACGGAGCTTCCGTATCGCTTTCACCTTGGTCGCGGCGCTCATCCAGTCAAGATTCTTAATACGCGTTTCATACGCGCGGAACAGATCCGCAACGATGACCTCAACCTTATGTTTCGCTTCGTGAGGGAAGTACTCCGCCACGTAGAGTTCGCCCAGGAGCTCGCTGAGGCCCCCGTTGACCATGCGCAGTATCCGCCGCCACAAGGGCTTCATGTGCTTTGTGCCGGAAAGCACAATGCTGTAAAAAGTAAAACTTTCTTTCTCGAGTTTGGGCGTAAGAACGGATGAAAAATCACCGACAATATGGGTGCGCAGATACGTCTTCCACGATTCGATTGGGAAGGTATGGAGCATACGTTCGGCGGCGATAAAGAAATCAGGCTGCATCACAACAACCTCCCCCGGCTTCGCGCCAAGACTTTTAAAGTACTCCTTCCAATCGACACCTTTCGCGAGTTTCTGGAGTTGAGACAGCGATTTTTTATGATACGTCTTATCGACGTCGCGCAGGTCTTCTTTTTTCATCGAGACTTTGGCGAGCGCGGTTTCTATTTCGAGCACAATTGCCGCCTCCTGTCGGGCCTCCCTAGGACGACCGGCAAGTTCCAAGAGTCGCACCAGGTGCTTTTCATAGGCGCTTCGTACGCGCCGCGACTCAGCGTCGTCCTTTATGTAATAATCACGGTCTGGCATACCGAGACCACCCTGGCCGAGATGGATAATGTACTTCTCGCTATCTTTCATATCCTGATCAATGCCGATGCCCCAAATGCCGCCCGAGCCGATGCGCTCGAGGTGTGCAATGGTACGGACCACATCCTCCGGTGTCTTGATGTTTTCGATGCGTTTCAAGAGCGGTTGGAGCGGCGCTAGGCCGAGCGAGCGGCGCCGTTTGAGATGAATGCCGGAACGGTAGAGATCGCGAATCATTTGCTCGGCGCTCTCGGTCTTTGTGCGCTTTTTTGATGTGACCTTCTTCAGCAGTGTTTGAAGCTGTTTGTCGGTCGTGTGGCGCAGCATGGTAAAAGAGCCCCAGCGCGCCTCCGCTTTAGGTATCGGATTGCGCTTCATCCACGCCCCGCTCGCGTAGTGAAAAAAATCGTCCTGCGGGCGCACCTTCGTATCAATATCCCGCGTATCAAATCCCCATCCGTTTTTTCTCATGCGCGCATAGTATATGAATCTTTCATCTCATGCTATCTTTTTCGTATGACTGTTAGCGAGGTACGCAAGCGCTATATCGATTTTTTTGCAGCGAGGGGGCACGCAGTGATTCCCTCCGCGCCGATCGTGCCCGAGAACGACCCGACGACACTCTTTACCTCGAGCGGGATGCAGCCCCTCGTGCCGTACCTGTTGGGCCAGCCACACCCCGAAGGGAACCGCCTCGTCGATTCGCAACTCTCGTTCCGTGCGGGGGACATCGAAGAAGTGGGAGACAACCGTCACACGACGTTTTTCGAGATGCTCGGCAACTGGTCGCTCGGAGATTATTTTAAGAAAGAGCAGTTGCCGTGGATCTACGAATTTTTAACTGAAGAACTGAATCTCCCGAAGGAGCGGCTCTGGATGACCTGTTTTGTAGGAGATGAAGCGCTCGGCTTGCCGAAGGACACCGAGTCGGCAGACATATGGAAAAAAATCGGAATGCCCGAAGATCGTGTACTTTTTTATGACGCGAAGAAAAATTGGTGGAGCCGCTCCGGCACGCCGGAGAAGATGCCGACAGGAGAACCGGGCGGCCCCGATTCTGAAATCTTTTTTGATTTTCAAACCCCGCACGACAAGGCATTTGGCGAAACGTGCCACCCCAACTGCGACTGCGGGCGCTTCATGGAGATCGGCAATTCGGTTTTTATGGAATACATCAAGAATGCCGACGGCACCTTCGGCAAGCTTCCGAAACAGAACGTCGACTTCGGCGGCGGGCTCGAACGTCTAGCTGCAGCGACCCGAGATGACGCCGATGTGTTCCTCATCGATGCATTTGACGCTGCGCGCACCATACTCGAAAAACGCTCCGGCCATCACTATGGGGATGTAGGACGTACGACGTCCTACATGAGATCGTTCCGCATCATCCTTGATCACGTGCGCGCGGCAACTTTCATGATCGCCTTCGGAATCCGTCCCTCGAACACCGAGCAGGGCTACGTGCTGCGCCGCCTCATTCGCCGCTCGATTCGCGAAGCTGACAAGCTCGGGATCGTCGATGCGGTGCTTGCCGAAGTCGCCGAAGGGTTCGGCGCTGCATACGCCGATGCCTATCCGTTCGTTCAGGCGACGGTACAGACCATTCGCGGGGAGCTCGAGAAGGAGGAGGCGCAATTCAGGAAGACGCTCGTGCACGGCCTGCGCGAGCTCGAAAAGATGAGAGGCGCCGTCGATGCCTTCATGCTCTTCACCACCTATGGATTCCCGGTAGAACTCACTGAAGAAATTGCGAAAGAGCGCGGTATTGCGCTCGATATGGCCGCGGTGAAGGCAAAGATAGAAGTGCATCAAGCGCTCTCGAGAGCGGGCGCGGTGCAGAAATTTGCGGGTGGGCTTGCTGACCACGCCGAGCAGACGGTGCGCTACCACACCGCGCACCACCTGCTTCTTAAGGCGCTGCAGATAGTGCTCGGTCCCGACGTGCACCAGCGCGGGAGCAATATCACGAGCGGACGACTCCGCATCGACTTCAGTTGGGGAGCCAAGATGACGCCGGAACAAATCGCAGCGGTTGAAAAAATCGTGAACGAGAAGATTGCGGAACAGATTCCCGTCATTCGTACGGATATGAAAAGAGATGAGGCGAAGAAGCTCGGCGCCGAGCGCGAATTCGGCGCGTCCTACCCCGACACCGTGTCGGTATATTCGATCGGCCCGCTCGAGGGCGCGTTTTCGATAGAATTCTGCGGCGGGCCGCATGTCGAGAACACGGGCGAGCTCGGAGCAGGGAAGCGCTTCAAGATCGTAAAGGAAGAAACGTCGTCTGCCGGCGTTCGCCGCATCAAGGCGGTGCTAGAATGAACCGATGAACTTGTTCTCCGGCTTTTTCCGCAAAGGGAAAAAAAGAGAGTCGGTCGTGCTCGTCGACATCGGTGCCGCGTCGGTCGCGGGCGCGTACGCGCGGTTTACGGAAGGAGAGCTCCCGATTTTGTTGTACACGAGACGGCTCCCTGTCGAGCCGCGCGAGGGAGAACCGCAGGAGCGCGCGATGCTGCGCGCTCTCAAAATCCTCGGCGATACGCTCATCCGCGAGGGGGCTCCCGCGCTTATGCGTCATACCGGCAGCGGGAGGAGCGATCTCATCCTTGCGTCGATCGACGCGCCCTGGCAGAAAACCACAGTACGCACCGAACGCTTCGAGCAGAAAATGCCGTTTCTTTTTACGAAAAGCCTTGCCTCCGAGATAGTGAAAAAGACA
This sequence comes from Candidatus Kaiserbacteria bacterium, assembly GCA_016217905.1. Lineage (GTDB taxonomy): Bacteria > Patescibacteriota > Minisyncoccia > Phycocordibacterales > Phycocordibacteraceae > C7867-001. The sequence continues at coordinate 32,586 of JACRFL010000001.1, forward strand.
AGCGTTACGGTTCCCCGGAAGATTCTCGCCGACGAGACCGTCATCGGCACCATCCTCAACGGCTATCGGACGAACAGTCCTTACGGAAAGAGGGCGCACCGGGCAACCCTCATCATCCTCACGTCGCTCATCGATGAGAGCATCGCCGACCACATCGTCTCCGTGCTTCGAAGCGTGTACCACACGAAGCGCATTCTTCCAATCGCGGGAAGCTCGCTGCGCTACCAGGCGATGCACGCCGCTTTCCCGCACGAGCGGGACGCGCTCATCATCGACGCGACGGGACCGCAGACATCCCTCGCGCTTATACGCAGGGGACTTTCGGTCTCCGTCCTCGAGGCGGCGAATACACACGACACCGATTCGTGGACACGGAACGTGATAGACGAGCTTGCCGAGCTTGCGAAGCGTTATCCGCTGCCGCGGACGATATTCCTGCTCGCCCGCGAACCGGAAATAACCGTTCTGCGCGAGAAACTCGACGCGGCGAACCTGGGCAAAATATGGCTCTCCGACACGCCGCCGCACACCGTCTCAGTGCTCGCGAGCCATATCGGCGGACTGGTCCACCAGGCGACGACGGCCCCCGCGGACCTCCCGCTCCTCCTTATGGCCCTCTTCTACCAACACTCCGCGTTCGGCGAAAAAACGTAATGCACAGAGGCAGCATGACGTTCCCCCCGTAACTGGTATACTGCGTGCATGCGTACACTTGATGACATCATACCGCCGTCACGGCGTAAGGAGACGGAGCCGTTCGGCCAACTGCCCCCAAATGACGGGCGCGAATCATCGCGCCTCTCAAGCGACCGTCCTCCACGGTTCCCTTACGTTACTCTCATTACCATCGTATCCGTTATTGCCGTGTCCGTCGGCGCGCTCTTCTACTTCTCGAGCGCGAAGGTCGAGATCACGCCTCACACCGTCTCCGCGGCGGTACAGGGATCCTTCACGGCGACCAAGAGTTCCGGCGATCTGCCTTTTGAAATCATTACGGCGCAAAAAATAGCTTCACAGAGCGTCAAAGGAAGCGGGACCAAGACCGTTTCCTCATCCGCTTCCGGGACCATCGTCATCTACAACACGCAGTCCAAGGCCCAGCAGCTCGTAACCAATACCAGATTCGCGACCACGGCCGGCCTCATTTTCCGGATCCACTCGGCGATAACGATTCCGGGCGGTAGCACTGCGAAGCCCGGCAGCATAAGGGTAAAGGTCTATGCCGACCAGCCCGGTAGCTTGTACAATGTCGGCCAGACTTCTTTCACGATCCCCGGATTCGCGGGAACCCCGCAGGCGACCCAGGTCTATGCGCGCTCGACCAGTGCCATGACCGGCGGAGCTTCCGGAATCATCCCGATCGTAGACGCGCCCGCGCAAGCGCAGGCGCGCAGCGCGCTTGTCGGCGCGCTCGGTCCGGATCTTGTGGCAAGCATTGGGACGCAGATACCCGAGGGATACACTCTCCTCCCGGGCGCGACGACGACGACGTACCAGGATCTCGCGCTCGAACCCTCCTCGACGACAGGCATGGTAGAGGTGAAAGAGCAGGGGACCATCACCGCGATCGTTTTCCCGACCGCCGCGCTCGCGAAGGCGGTCGCTTCATCGGTCTCCGGCCTCAACTATCAGGGCGAGCCGCTTACTCTTTCTCTCTCATCCGGGAATTCGCTCATGCTCAAGCCCGGGAGCGATCTCACCGATACGCAGGCCTCCTCTTTCCCCTTCACGCTTACCGGGACGGCGTCGTTCGTGTACTCGGTCGATCCGACCCGCATCGCTGCGGCCGTGAGCGGAAAAACGCGCTCAGCGGCGGAGGTGGCTCTCACGAACTATCCGGAGATCAAACGGGCCGTCATCATCCTTCGTCCGTTCTGGAGACAGACATTCCCCCAGGATCCCGCCGCGATCTCGGTAACGGTCGATTCGGGCGCATATTGACGTCCTTCTGGACTCCTGCTACATTGACTAGGCATCAGCATGAGTGACGGTGAAAGTATGACAACGACGGTGGGAACCGTCGAGGAGGTGTTGCCGAATTCGCTTTTTCGAGTTCGTCTCTCTCCCGCGACGAGTCCGTCCCCCGAAGCGCCTGAAGATGGCGTCGCGGAGGAAAAAGGCGAGCCGCTCATACTCGCGTACCTTGCAGGCAAGATGCGCCTCCATCGCATCCGGGTCTTGGTCGGCGACCAAGTGGAGATGGTGCTCGACCCCTACGGAGGACGGGCCCGGATAGTTCGCCGCTTAACGTAACCTAACGAAGGACACTTTTACAATGAAAGTTCGCGCGTCGATCAAAGTACAGCAGACAGGAGACCAGCTCGTCCGCCGCGGCGGGCGTCTGTATCGTATCAATAAGAAGAATCCCCGCCGTAAAGCGAGACAAGGATAACTTGTCATATCTAAATATTTAAACATGCGTATTGCCGGCGTTACCATCTCCGATACCAAGCAGCTCGCGTACTCGCTGCCGCTCATCTTCGGCATCGGTTCCGCGCGCGCCCGACACATCCTCAAGACGGTCGGCGTCGCGCCCACCAAGAAAGGCGCCGAGCTCACGAGCGACGAGGAACAGAAGATCCGCTCGCTCGCGGAAGCCTTCACTATCGAGGGAGAGCTTCGGCGCGAGATCGGGCAGAACATCAAGCGCCTGAAGGATATCCGCTCGGTGCGCGGCGACCGTCACAGCCGCGGTCTTCCGGTGCGCGGCCAGCGCACCAAGACGAATTCAAGGACTCGCCGCGGCAACGTCCGTAAGACGATGACCTCCGGTCGCCGGACGCTCGAGAAAACATAATTACCTATGGGGAAAAAACGCATCATCAAGAAGAGCGGGAAAGGTCTCGACGCGGGACGGAAAGAACGCGCCCTCGGCAAGGCCACGAAGCGCCGTCTCGAGAAGGGCGTCCTCCACATCGAGGCGACGTTCAACAACACGAAGGCGACCCTCACTGACGAGAAGGGGAACGCGGTCGTCTCTTCCTCGGCCGGCGCGCTCGGTTTCTCCGGCGCGAGGAAGTCCACGCCCTATGCGGCGGCGAAGGTCGGCGAATTCATCGGCGAGAAAGGTGCCATGATCGGGCTCAAGGAGGCGTCGGTCGTCATTCGCGGCGTTGGCGCAGGCCGCGAGTCGGTCTTGCGTGCGTTCTCGGGGAAGGGCATCCAGATTCGTTCCATCAAGGACATGACGCCCGTGCCGCACAACGGCCCGCGCCCGCCGCGCGCCCGCCGCATATAACCTATGAAAACCGGCCCGCGATACAAAACAGCAAAACGCCTCGGCGCATCCGTCTTCGAAAAAGCGCAGACGCAGAAGTTCGCGTTGTCCGCCGACCGTTCCGCGAAAAACAAACGCCGCAGCTCCGGCCGGCAGAGCGAGTACGGGAAGCAGATGCTCGAGAAGCAGAAAGTCCGCGTCACCTACGGCCTTCCGGAACGGCAGTTCCGCAATTACGTGAACAAGGCGCTCGGGGCGCATAGCGCGCAGCCGTCTGACCGCCTCCACGAGCTTCTCGAGCTCCGGCTCGACAACGTCGTATGGCGCCTCGGCCTCGCTCCGACGCGACGCGGCGCGCGCCAGATGGTCGCGCACGGTCATGTCACGGTCGGCGGAAAGAGGAGCCGCGTTCCGTCGCAGGCGCTTTCGGTGGGCGACAGAATCGCAGTGCGCGAGGGCTCGAAGGGGCACGGCGTTCTCACCGGTTTCAACGAGCGATTCCTCGAACGACCGCTCCCTTCGTGGCTTTCGTGGAACCCGAAAACGATGGAAGGTTCGATTGTCGCCGTGCCGACCGCCGTGCCGACCGCCGCGTCGAGCGATGCGGCGGGCGACCTGGTCGCCGTGCTCTCGTTCTACACGAGATAGTTTTTACATTAATCAACCGGTAATTACGATTGCGTTATGGAATACCACATCACACTTCCGAGCAAGCCTCGCATTGTCTCCGAAGAGGGCACGCAGGGCATTTATGAGATCGACTCGCTCTATCCGGGTTACGGTCACACGCTCGGGAACAGCCTTCGCCGCATTATCCTTTCCTCGCTCCCCGGGGCGGCGGTGACACAGGTGAAGATCGAGGGCGTTCCGCACGAATTCGCTTCCATCGACGGCGCGCGCGAGACGGTCATGGAGATCCTCCTTAACCTCAAGCGCGTTCATTTCGTCCTCCATGGCGACGAGCCGCAGACCATTTCGCTTGCCGCCAAAGGGCCGGGCGCTGTTGCCGCAAAAGATTTCAAGCTTCCGAGCCAGGTCGAGATAAAGAATCCAGAACAGCACATATGCGACCTCTCGGGGAAGGTGACGCTCGAGCTTGAGGCGACTATAGAGCGCGGCCTCGGCTACGTCTCACGCGAGGTGCTCACCAAAGAAAAAGTCGACATCGGCACCATCGCGCTCGACGCGACCTTCACGCCGATTCGTCGCGTGAACTATGAAGTGGAGAATATGCGTGTCGGCGACCGCACCGACTTCAACCGACTCCGCATTCTTATCGAGACCAACGGGACGATCGCGCCGCGGGAGGCGCTTGAGCGCTCCATCGAGACGATGGTTCACCAGCTGCGCGCGGTCATCGGCTTCCAGGAGGCCGAAACGGCCGGAGAGGTCCTCGCCACGTCAAAGGCCGCCGGAGGCGCCTCCGACGCGGCCAAGGTGAGGATCGCCGATCTCGGTCTCTCCGCCCGCGTCGCCTCGGCGCTCGAGAACGCGGGCATCAAGAGCGCAGCCGGTCTCGCGAGAAAGGCCGCGAGCGCGCTGAAGGAGCTCGACGGCATCGGCGAAAAGGCGATCGAAGAGATCTCCGAAGCGCTCGCCGGACACGGCCTCACGCTCAAAAGCGAGTAACCGCCATGGCGTTCACCAAAAAAGCCCGAACATTCGGTCGTCCGAGCAATCAACGGAGAGCGCTCCTGCGCTCCCTGGCGCGTTCTCTCGTCCTTGAAGAACGCATCTCGACCACCGAAGCGAAGGCGAAGGCTCTCCGTCCGTTCGTGGAACGGCTGGTGACTTATGCGAAGACGAACACGCTCGCGAGCCGTCGGCTCGCGAAGGCCCGTCTCGGCTCCGACGAGGCGGTGAAGAAGCTCTTTGGCACCATCGGCCCCCGCTACGCTTCGCGCACCGGCGGCTACACGCGCGTGGTCAAGCGCGCGAAGCGCGGGAGCAACGACGCTCGCACGCTTGCGTATATCGCTTTTGTTTAGTATTCATATCTCATTATGACCAGTAACACGAAGCCCTCTCCGACAATTTATACTATCGACGCGACGGACCGTACCCTCGGCCGCGTGGCGAGCGAGGCCGCGAGCGCGCTTCTTGGCAAAAAATCAGTCCACTTCGCCAAGAATCAGGCGCTGCCGGTTACGGTCGTCATCGAAAATGCGAGCAAGCTTCATCTGCCTGCTCGTCGCACGAAGGGCAAGGTCTACACGCGTTACACCGGATATCCCGGCGGATTTCGCAAGACGAGTATGGAAGAAATGATTACGAAAAAGGGCATCGCCGAGGTCGTTAAGAAAACGGTCGATGGTATGATCCCGCGCAACAAGCTGCGCAAACCACGCATGAAAAATCTCATTGTGAATGCATAATATGACAACGCAATTCATCACCGCCGTCGGACGCCGCAAGACCGCTATCGCGAGCGTACGCATGCAGAAGGCGGACACATCGAGTCTGAAGGTCAACGGCAAAACGCCGAAGGAATATTTCAAGACCGATCTCCGCGCACTCATCGCAGAAGAGGCCCTCAAAAAGGCCGAGAGTGCCGAACACTACGCCGTGGGCGCACACGTGCAGGGTGGTGGCATCGCTGCCCAGGCAGACGCCGTGCGCCACGCTATTTCTCGCGCCATCACGAAGGCAGAACCGAGCACACGCGCAGTACTGAAGGCGGCGAAATTCCTCAAGCGCGACCCGCGCGCCAAGGAGCGCAAGAAGCCCGGCCTCAAGAAAGCCCGCAAGGCGCCACAGTGGTCAAAGCGCTAAATTTGTTGTATTGTTCCGTCTGGATATGGTCTCCCGCAAGGAGACTTTTCAGTTCACCGCGAGGAGGACACATGAAAGTCAGAGACTTATTCAAGGACGAAGTCAATGTGTTTATCGCTCGGCAACTCGAGATTGCTCTAGAGCGGGCAGTCAAGGAAGGGTTCGTTCTCGCCAATGTACACAAAATCGACAAGGACCTGGTGCCCATAGCACTCGAAAGACAAGCGGTGCCCGTTATTGAGGGGATACTGAAGACTTTTATTCCCGAGATATCCGAGAACATTCGAGGGCTGAACGAACGAGATATCTGGGGAACGTATTGGATAGCGCGATACGACTCACCAAATGTGAAGATTTCCATCTTCCAGTTTTTGTGGCAATTCAAATAAGATTCTTGCCCCACGTCCCTACCTTCTTTTAAGACCGCCTCCAGGCGGTTTTCTTTTTGACTCCGCCCAACATTTCAGGCATAGTGGAGGGATGGATGAAGGAAAAGATGACGTTGTAATCGAGCCGGAACACGGCGAGGATATGGGGGAGGGGAAGCCGGAAGAGAAAATCGCTAAAATGCGCGAGGAGTTGAAGAGCTGCCGGCAGGAGAAACAGGAGTACATGGACGGTTGGCAGCGGGCGAAGGCCGATTATGTGAATCTCTTGAAGCGGATTGAAACCGGTGCGAAAGCGTCGGAGTTGAAGGGGAAAGTGGGTGCCGTCGAGACCCTTTTGCCTGCCTTTGACGCTCTTGAACGTGCGAAGAAGCACTTGGAGGCCCGGCCTCCAAGTAGCGAGGATTTTCTTGCCATCGCGCGGCAACTTGAGAGCGCATTTGCCACACTCGGCCTGAAAGAGGTGGGAGAGATCGGCGAGAAATTCGATCCGATGCTCCATGAAGCCCTCGGGCAGGACATGACCGACGACAGCGAGGCCGACGATACCATCACCGCCGTACTGGAGAGTGGGTGGAAGATTAACGGCTCAATCATCCGCCCGGCGAAGGTTCGTGTCGCACACTTTGCAAGCGAATAGCAAGAGGAGTAAAATGCATTTCTAACTTTTAAAAACATATGGCAAAAATTCTCGGCATAGATTTGGGCACCACCAATTCCGCGATGGCGATCGTCGAGGGCGGCGAGCCGCGCGTTCTCGAGAACGCCGAGGGCGCGCGCACGACCCCCTCCATCGTCGCGGTTGGCAAGACGGGGGAGCGCATCGTCGGCACTCTCGCGAAGCGCCAGTCGGTGACGAACCCCTTGAACACCATTTTCCAAATCAAGCGCTTTATCGGCCACTCCTTCGACGAGCCGGAGGTGCAGAAGGACAAGGCCGCGGTGCCGTTTGAGATGCGCAAGGCCGATAACGGCGGCATCGAGGTCAAGATGAGCGACAAATGGTATCGCCCCGAAGAGCTCTCCGCGATGATACTCGGAAAGTTGAAGGCCGACGCTGAAGCGAAGCTCGGCGAGAAGATCTCGCAGGCGGTCATCACCGTCCCCGCCTATTTCAACGACGACCAGCGCAGCGCAACCAAGGCCGCTGGCCAGATCGCCGGTCTCGAGGTATTGCGCATCATCAACGAGCCGACGGCAGCTGCGCTCGCATACGGCTTTAACAAGAAGAAGGATGAAAAGATCGCGGTCTTCGACTTCGGCGGCGGGACCTTCGATATCAGCGTGCTCGAGGTGGGTGGCGACGTGATTGAGGTGAAGTCGACCGACGGCGACGCGCACCTGGGCGGCAAAGACATCGACCAGAAGATTATCAACTGGCTCGCGGACGAGTTTAAGAAAGAAAGCGGCATCGATGTGCGGGGCGACGCGCTCGCGCGTCAGCGCCTCGACGAGGCCGCCGAGAAGGCGAAAATAGAGCTCAGCAGCGCGATGGAGACGGAAATCAACATTCCGTTCCTTACCTCAGATGCCTCCGGTCCCCGTCATCTTTTAATAAAGATGACTAGGGCGAGGCTCGAGGAGCTCTCGAGCGAATTTATCGAGCGCGCGATGGCTATCACTAAGCGGGCAATGGAGGCCTCACCCTTCAAGATTCCCGAGATCAACGAGGTGATTCTCGTCGGCGGTCAGACGCGCATGCCGAAAATTCAAGCTGAAGTGGAGAAGTTCTTCGGTAAGAAGCCCAACATGACCGTGAATCCCGACGAAGTGGTCGCCATCGGCGCGGCTATCCAGGCGGGCATTCTCCAGGGCGACGTGAAGGATATCTTGCTCGTCGACGTGATTCCGCTCTCGCTTTCTATCGAGACGATGGGCGGCGTCGCGACCAAACTCATCGAACGCAACACCGCGATACCGACCTCCCGTTCGCAAACTTTTTCCACTGCCGCCGACAACCAGCCGTCGGTAGAGATTCACATCACCCAGGGTGAGCGCGCGATGAGCGCCGACAACAAGTCCTTGGGCAAGTTTATGCTCGACGGTATTCCGCCGGCGCCAAGAGGCATGCCGCAGGTGGAAGTGACCTTTGACGTCGACGCTTCCGGCATCCTCACGGTGAAAGCCAAAGAGAAAACAACCAGCAAGGAGCAAAGTATTCGCATCGAGGGTTCAACCGGTCTTTCCAAAGAAGACATTGAGAAAATGAAAACCGATGCCGAGGCACATAGCGCTGACGACGAGAAACGTAAAGAATTTGTGGAGGCGCGCAACATCGCCGATCAAGCAGTCTATGCTGCCGAGAAGGCAATAAAAGAGCACGGAGAAAAGGCTGGCGCAGAAGTGGTGAAGGAGGTGCAGGATAAAATTGATGCGCTGAAGACCGCGCGAGCGAGTGAAGACTCAGCGCTCATCAAGACCGCGACTGAAACGCTCTCAAGCGCACTCTCGAAGATTGGCGAAGCCATGTCCAAAGCCCAGACCCCGCCGGGCAGAGGCGAAGCCGCAGGTCCCGACTCAAGTGGAGGGACACCACCGCCCGACGCCCCTCCAGCCACCGATGCAGAGTTTAAGGAGAAGGAATAATGACGATGACCAAAGATTATTACAACGTGCTGGGCGTCGATAAGAAGGCGAGCAAGGACGACATCAAAAAGGCGTTCCGGAAGCTCGCGCACAAATATCACCCCGACAAGGGCGGAACCGACGAGTCGAAGTTCAAAGAGATTACCGAAGCATACTCGATTCTGAGCGACGACAAGAAGCGCCGCGAATACGATACCTACGGGCAGGCATTTCAGGGAGGAGCTGGTGCAGGAGCAGGAGCACACGGCAGCCCGTTTGGAGGGTTCGATTTCAGTCAGTTCCAACAGGGCTTCGAGCAAGGCGGCGTCGATTTCGACTTCGGCGATATTTTTGGCGACATATTCGGCGGCGGCCGTACTCGTGAGCGCACACCGAGAGGTCGCGATATCTCTATCGACCTCGAGATACCGTTTAAAGACGCGGCGTTTGGCACTACGCGCACGGTGCTTATCGCCAAGGTCTCTACCTGTAGTCTCTGTCGCGGCACGGGCGCCAAACACGGCACCGAGCTGGAGAAATGCGCGACCTGCAGCGGCAGCGGTCGTATACACGAAACGCGCAATTCTATCCTCGGCCAGTTTACGAGCGTGCGTGCTTGTACGGCTTGCGACGGTAGCGGGAAAATACCGAGGGAGAAGTGTGCGGAGTGCAAGGGCCACGGCGTCCATCGCAAGCAAGAAGAGGTCAAGATCTCTATCCCTGCGGGCATCGACAATGGCGAGATGATACGACTGCCCGGGCAGGGAGAGGCGATCAAGGCCGGTACCGCGGGCGACTTATATGCGAAGATACATGTGAAGCCGCACGCGGCCTTTCGCCGCGAAGGGTTTAACCTCATCATGAATCTGCCGGTGAAGCTGACCGACGCGCTGCTTGGTACAACCGTTTCTATAGAATCTCTGGAAGGGAAGACGCTGGAAGTAAAAATCCCGCCGATGAAACGCGCGGAGGAGCTGCTCCGGGTCGCGGACAAGGGCATCCCGGGCGACGGCGGCCGCGGCGACCTCATCATCCGCCTCGAGGTCGCGCTCCCGCACAAGCTCTCTGGCAAAGCGAAGAAATCAGTCGAAGACTTGAAAAGCGAGGGGCTCTAGTTCGTGTCGCCGGCGAAAAACTCTGGACAATCGCCGTATTGTCTGTAAAGTGGATTGCGGATGAACGCGCAGCCCGTGCGTTCCGTGGCTAGGGAAGGGGACGGCCATGAGCGAACTGCTCGACGTATTTAGGCTTATATTTCCTGGTGTCAGCCTTGGGGGAGAATTTCTGACGAAGGACCTAAGGGAGGCCTTCATCGTTCCTCTTCTTGAAGAGGGCGAAAAGCGCGGGAAATTACTCTGGAGCGCGGAACTCTCCGTCCGGATTGTGGACCTTGCCTTCTACCAGGCCCAAGGAACCGTAACGTTCGGCGGCGAGATCTTCGGGATATGCGTGGAGGTCCATCCTCCGACACACGCGCAGCTTCGGGAACTCCTGGGGCCTCCCGCGAATGTCACTCACCCCGACGAGCTGTTCGGGGACTTTCGAAAGAAACCTCCGATTCCGTGGATTTTCACGGGCGTGGCGGGCGAGCCGTACACGAAAGGAATCATCGTGGTTATGCGGCCCGCAGAACGACACAACTAGCGGCGGCATCCCCTTTGGGATGTCGCCGCTTCTCTAATTCGGATGTATACTTCTCGCATGATCGCCACCACGACCACCGACGCGATAGCCCAAGTGAACGCGCTTGCGACGCATACTGCGCTTACCGTCTGGAACGGCGCGAGCGATTTTCTTATTGTTCTCATATTATTCGCTACTTTTTTCCTCTTCGCGTGGTACATCGGGCGCGCCACGCTCGTCTCCGTGCTCCTCGCGTTCTATGCCGCGTACGCAATCTACGTCGTGTTTCCTTATGCCAACTATCTGCCCACCGCGCCGGCCCTGACCGCACTCCTCGCGCATATCGGTCTCTACCTCGGACTATCGCTCGTGTTCTATATCATCCTGCGCCGTGTAGTTGTCTCCGACTTCCTCTACGTCGGTATAGTCGGGACGATCGTACTCTCGCTTCTCGGTGCGACGTTTCTTATCGCGCTTGCGTACCACGTATTTCCCGTCGCCGAGGTCTACCGCTTCACTCCCGCTATCGACCTGCTTTTCGCGGCAAAACAGTATTTCTTCTGGTGGTTCGCCGCCCCCGCCATCGGCCTCTTCTTCCTCGCCCGATAGCACTTCGATCTTGCTCAGTACAGGTGGTATAGTTTTCGCATGACTTTAGCCGACGAACTGAAAGCCCGCGGACTTATAGAGCTTTCATCCGCGCCGCCGGAAGTTATACTCGCTGCGCCGCGCACGGCCTATCTCGGCATCGACCCTACCTCCGACTCGATGCAGGTCGGAAACCTTGCCGTCGTGCTCCTTATGAAGCGGCTCGGAGAGGCGAGCCACAAGCTCGTCTTCCTCGTCGGGGGCGCGACCGGCGCGATCGGCGACCCGAAGGAGAGGGGCGAGCGCACGCTTCTCGACGAGAAGGTTGTCGCCGCCAACACCCGCGCGCTCAAGGCACAGTTGAAAAAAATCCTCGGCAACACATCTTTCAAAATGGTCGATAATGCCGACTGGCTCACGAGCGTGAAGCTGCTGCCGTTTCTGCGCGACGTCGGCAAGCACTTCACGGTAAATGACCTGATAAAGCGTGAGATCATCAAGAAGCGCCTCGATACGCCGGACGAAAGCATTTCGTATACCGAGTTCACCTATGCGCTCCTTCAAGGGTTCGACTACCTCACGCTCCATGAGAAGTACGGCGTCGATCTCCAGATCGGCGGCTCCGACCAGTGGACGAATATCCTCTCGGGCGTCGACCTCGTCCGCAAACGCCTGGGGAAACAGGTGTACGCGCTCGGCATGCCGCTTGTCACTGACGCCGCCGGCAAGAAGTTCGGCAAAAGCGAGGGCAATGCAATCTGGCTCGACGCGAAGAAGACCTCGCCTTTCCGTTTCTACCAATTTTGGATAAATCTTCCGGACGAGGGTATCGAGAATTATCTGAAGGTGTACACCCTCCTGCCGCTCACCGATATCAGCGCGCTCATGGAGCTTCATCGGCGCAACCCCGGCGAGCGCCAAGCGCAAGAGACGCTCGCGCGGCTCGTGACCGAGATCGTGCACGGCCCGGCTGCAACCGCGCAAGCGGCCGCTACCAGCGATGCGCTCTTCGGCAATACGCCCTTCAGCGAGCTCTCCCGCGAGGCGCTCGCGGTCGCTCTCGCCGAGGCGCCCTCGGTTGTTCTTACGAAAAAAAATGTCGCCGACGGCTCGCCGCTCGCTGAGGCGCTCGTAAAAGGCGGTCTCACGTCCTCAAGGAGCGATGCGCGCCGCTTGATAGAAGGGAAGGGCATCACGCTCTCCGGGCAGACGATTGAAAATCCAGACCAGAAAATATTTCCTGGCGACCTTTCAAGCGGCTATGCGCTGGTGCGCAAAGGTAAACAGGGCGTCCTCGTCCTCGTTTTGAAATAAGGAGGAGAATCCGCTATACTGACACCATCGCGTCGGTGGCGGAGTGGTCAATCGCAACAGGCTGTAAACCTGTCGGGCATAGCCCTACGAAGGTTCGAATCCTTCCCGGCGCACAAAATGAAGTGGCTCGTAGCGAAAGCTGCGGGCTACTATCATTTTGTGCGCCGGGGCACGCATCCTAAGCGTACCAAGCATGCTATTGTGTCTTCGTGAATGCTTTGTATCAACGCATAATAAAACCCGTCTTGTTCAAGTTCGATCCCGAGGCGGTGCACGATGTATTCGTCTCGCTCGGCGAGTTTGCGGGGCGGTTTACGCTTTTGCGGCGCATCTTCGGATTCTTCTACGATTATCGCGGTGTGGACATCAGCAAGGTAGTCGACGGCATCGCCTATCGCACGCCGGTCTTGCTCTCGGCGGGATTCGATTACAATGGCCGCCTCACCCGGATACTGCCCGCGCTCGCATTCGGCGGCGAGGAGATCGGCTCGGTAACTGCACACTCGTGCGAGGGCAATCCACGCCCACGACTCACGCGGCTCATTCGCAATAAGAGCATCGTAGTCTACAAGGGGCTCCGTAATCGCGGCGTCGATGCGCTTATAGCGCGTCTCGCGCACACGCCGCGCGTACCGGGCTTCGTACTCGGCATTTCAATAGCGCGCACCAATGAAGAGGCCGCCGCGACCGATGCCACGGCGGGCATACACGATTATGTCGAGTCATTCAAGAAGCTCACGACCGCGGGCATCGGCGACTACTACACTATCAATATCTCGTGTCCGAATGCCTACACCGGCGAGACCTTCGCCGATCCCAAGCTTCTCACCGAGCTCCTGCCGCGCCTCCGCGAAGTTCCTTGCGACAAACCGCTCTATCTCAAGATGCCGATCAGTGTCCCGTGGGAGCAATTCGCCGCTATTCTCGACATCGCAGACACAAATGGCGTGCACGGCATCGTAATCGGCAATCTCAATAAGAACTACCGCGACCTCGCGTATCCTGAAGACACGTCTGGAGAATTCCGTGGCGGCCTCTCGGGCGCGCCCTGCTTCGCGCTCTCTAACGAGCTCATTCGCAAGACGCGGGCGCACTCAGGCAAGCGCTTTACGATCATCGGTGTCGGCGGCATCTTCACCCCCGACGATGCGATGGCAAAATTCGCGGCGGGCGCCGACCTCGTTCAGCTGATCACCGGCATGATTTTCGAGGGTCCCGGGCTTATGAAGCAGATCTGCGAACGATATGCCGAAGAGACCGCTTCGTGATATCGTAATCCTATGACTGACGCGAAACCTGTCCTCATCTCCGGCGTGAAGCCGACCGGCGACCTGCATATCGGCAACTACTTCGGCGCGATGCGTCAGCTGGTCGAACTCTCAAGGGGAGGGAAGTATCGCCCTTTCATCTTCGTCGCCGACTACCACGCGCTCAACTCGATGCAGGATGCGCAGGAGATGCGGCGGCGCACGCGCGAACTCGTAACGGCGTACATATCCGTCGGCCTCGACCCGAAAGAAGTCGTTCTTTTCAAACAATCGGATGTACCGGCGCACACCGAGCTCGCGTGGATATTCGACACCATCACCACGATGCCGTACCTGATGCGTGCGCACGCCTTCAAAGATGCCGAAGCAAAGAACAAGGAGATCAGCGTCGGCACGTTTAACTATCCGATGCTCATGGCGGCCGATATTCTCCTCTACGACGCCGCCGTGGTACCGGTCGGCGCTGACCAGAAGCAGCATATCGAGATCGCTCGCGACACGGCAGAGAAGTTTAACCGTATTTTCAAGACGGACATTTTCAAGCTGCCCGAGTCATTCATCATGCCCGAGGTTGCGGTCGTCCCCGGCACCGACGGAGCGAAGATGAGCAAGAGTTACGGCAACGTCATCCCGCTCTTCGCGCCGCGCGACGAGCTCGCGAAAGCGGTGATGAGCATTGTTACCGACTCCAGCGGAGAGCGGCCCGAAAATGTCTACCAGATACACAGATTAGTGCGCAGTACGCAGGAGCTGGAGCAGGTCTATGCGGAACACAAAGGCAACTATAAAATGCTAAAGGAAATGCTCATCGAAGATCTCAACCGCTACCTCGCGCCCATGCGGGCGAAATATGAAGAGCTTGCAAGTGATTTGGGAATCGTCGACGAAGTACTCGCGAGAGGGAAGCGAGAAGCTCGCGCGATAAGCGAGGAGAAGATGGAGCAGGTGCGCCGCGCGATCGGCGTGGCATAATAAATTTTATGGAACGGACGCTCATCGGAGAGCTCGAGAAACACGTCGGTAAAACAGTCTCGATATCGGGCTGGGTGGATGTCCGCCGCGACCAAGGAAAGATGGTCTTTTTTGATTTCCGCGACCGCTCCGGCAAGGTGCAGGGCGTCGTGCTCCCTGCGAGTCCCGCGATGGAAATTGCGAAGGACATCAGGAACGAATACGTTGTCCGCGTGGAGGGCGTGGTGAACAAGCGTCCGGAGAAAAACGTGCAAGCCGATCGGCAAAACGGCGATATCGAACTTGAAGTCGCTGCGATCGAAGTTTTGAACCCGTCAGACGCAATGCCGTTCGATATTTCTGGCGACACGAGCGGCATCGACGAGTCTGTGCGCGCCGAGTACCGTTACCTTGATCTGCGTTCAAAGCGAATGCAGAAGAACATGCGCGTGCGGAGCGAATTCATCCGCCGCTGTCGCGAATACCTTTTCGCGCACGATTTTACCGAGATAGAGACGCCGCTCCTCACCGAATCGACGCCCGAGGGCTCGCGCGACTTCGTCGTGCCCTCGCGCCTTAATCCTGGCAAGTTTTATGCGCTCCCGCAATCGCCACAACAATATAAACAGCTCTTGATGACCGCCGGCTTCGAGCGGTACTTTCAGATAGCTCGTGCGGTGCGCGACGAAGATTTGCGCGCAGACCGCGGGTTCGAGCACACACAGGTTGATATCGAGATGTCATTTGTCACGATGGAGAACGTGATGGCGGCCGTCGAAGACATGGTGACGACCGTCGTCGAGGCGATGGGGCACACGATCAAAGAGAAGCCGTTCCCGCGCATCTCCTACAAAGACGCGATGGAGAAATACGGCGCCGACAAGTTCGACCTGCGCACTGACGAAGATAAAGAAAAAGGCATTCTTGCGTACGCTTGGGTCGTGAATTTCCCATTTTTTGAAAAGACGGAGGAAGGCGGGTGGACGTTTACGCATAATCCGTTTTCGATGCCGATCCCCGAGCATCTTGACTGGCTCATGAAGGGCGAGCGCATCGGCGAGATACTCACGACGCAGTACGATCTCGTCTGCAACGGCTTCGAGTCGGGCGGCGGCTCCATCCGCGCACACAAGCCGGAGATACTCGAGGCGGTGTACAGGGTCATGGGATTCTCGGCCGAAGAGCTTGAAGACCGCATCGGACACATGCTGAAAGCATTTCGCTACGGCACGCCGCCGCACGGCGGCATCGCGCTCGGCGTCGAGCGCAACCTCATGAATCTCACTGGCGAGACGATGCTCCGCGAGGTGCAAGCATTCCCGATGACGCGCGGCGGGCAGACGGCCGTGAAGAAAGCACCGAAACCCCTTTCTCCGAAACAGCTCCAAGAACTCGGTCTCAAGATTGATGGGAAATAATCCGATGAAGATCATTTCGAAACAAGGAACTCTCGAGAACGCCCCGAAGGAGTGTGTCCGCATCAGCTTTACCGAAAAACCCAAAGAGACGAAGCGTCTCGTGAGGGAACGGAGCGCAGAAACGCTCGAGCTTGGCGTGGGGAAATTTGCAGAATTGAACCGACGAAAGTTTATGATCCTCTGTCGCTCAATAATCCAAGCTGCGAAGGCGAACAAATGCAAGAAAATCGCGCTCCAGTTCAACCATACTCCCGGGTTGTTCAGGAACCTTAAGGGGAGCACGCGCGAAGAGCTCGCTCAGCTCACGGCGGAAAATTTCGAGATGGCGAACTTCGATTTCACTATGTTCAAAACGAAGCCGAAAGAAGGTTTCGATGCCGTTGAAGAAATATATGTATACGGGAAATCTTCGCCCTCAATTGAAAAAGCCGTGCAGAAAGGTCAGGAGATCGGTCGAGCGGTGAACGCGTGTCGCACGCTCGCGAATACGCCCGGAGGCGACATGACGCCGACCGTGCTCGCGAGGGCCGCGAAAGACGCGATGAAAGGCCTGCCGGTTAAGGTGACCACGCTTGGCGCCAAAGATATGAAGAAACTCGGTATGGGCGCGCTCCTGGGTGTCGCGAAGGGTTCGACCGAGGCGCCGACCTTCACTGTTCTCGAATACAAGGGCGGCAAAAGCGCTCCCATCGTGCTCGCGGGGAAGGGGGTCACCTTTGACAGCGGCGGGTTGAATTTGAAGCCCTCGAACAGCATTTATGAAATGCATATGGATATGTCGGGGGCGGCGGCGGTCATCCACGCCGTCGCGCTTGCCGCGCGCTTGAAACTCAAGCAATCGGTCGTTGGCCTCATTCCCGCAGTCGAAAATATGCCCGGCAATAATGCGGTTCGACCCGGCGATATCCTGAAATCTCTCTCCGGGAAGACAATCGAGGTGCTCGATACCGATGCAGAGGGCCGGCTCATCCTCGCGGACGCGCTCACGTACGCAAAACGCTTCAAGCCCTCGGTCGTCATCGATGTCGCGACGCTGACCGGTGCGGCGATCTCTGCGCTCGGTCTCCACGCGAGCGCCGTTCTCACGCGCGATGACGTGCTCGCCGAAAAAATCTCAGAGAGCGGAGAAGCGTCCGGCGATTATGTCTGGCGACTGCCGCTCTGGGACGAATACGAGGAACGGGTGAAAGGCACCTTTGCCGACTTGAAGAACGTGCCGGGCGGGAGCACAAGTCGCTATGGAGGTACGATTGACGGGGGAATGTTCCTCTGGCAATTTGCCAAGGAGCTCGACTGCCCGTGGGCGCATCTCGACATAGCTCCAAGAATGACCGCTGCTAAAGGGGATGAACTTGCCGAGGGAGCGGCCGGAGAGCCGGTGCGGCTGTTGATACACTTTATAGAACATGCCCTTTACCATAAAAACTGATTCGTACGAAGGACCATTTGAGATATTGCTCGACCTCATCGAGGCACGCAAGCTCTTGGTGAACGATCTCGCGCTCTCGAGCATCACCGAAGACTTTATCGCGCATGTGCGCTCGCAGGAGACATTCCCGGTCGAAGAGACCGCGAGCTTCATTCAGATCGCGGCGACGCTCCTTCTCATCAAATCGAAGTCGCTTATCCCCGATCTCGCGCTCTCCGAAGAGGAGAATGCGGATGTCGAAGACTTGAAGCGTCGTCTCGAGGCCTATGAGAGGGTGCGCGAGGCCGCGCGCGAGCTCGCGTGCATCTACGGACGCTCCGTCATGGCACGCGCCGGCGAAAGGCCGCTTGAGGTCGTCTTCGCGCCGTCCCGTGACCTCTCGGCGAATGCGCTTGCAGAAGCTCTCGCACGGGTGCTCGCCGCGCGCGAGACGGTCGAGGAATTGCCGGAGGCGCGCGTGAAGCCGCTCGTTACCATCGAGGAAATGATGGACCGGCTTGCAAAGCGCGTGCAGAGCGCGATGACCATTTCCTTTAAGGATTTCGCCGGCAGCGCGAAGGAGAAGATCGAAATCATCGTCTCCTTCCTTGCGCTGCTTGAGCTCGTGCGGCAGGGCGCCGTCGCCGCCGAGCAGTACGAGGCGCACGGCGATATCCGCATCCGCCACGCCGCCGCTACCGCTGTCCCGCGATACGGTTAACATCCCCAAGAAAGATCGTTGCCCGGGAGGGGAAGCGCGATTATACTGACAGGAATGCTTACCCCGCCCGCCGCCCTCCATGCGCTCCTCTTCGCCTCCGGCGAGTCCCTTCAAAAAAAACGCATCGCAGCCCTTCTTGGGATGAAAGACGCCGAACTCGCGGCCGTCCTTTGCGCGCTTACTCGCGCGCTCGAAGGAAGCGGGGTCGCACTCATTGAGACGGATACCGAGGCGGAGCTGCGCAGCGTCCCCGAGGCGGCGGATCTCGTGAAGAAGCTGCGCGAGAGCGAGCTCGCGCGCGATCTTGGCAAAGCCAGTCTCGAGACGCTTGCGGTCGTCGCGTATCGGGCGGGAACGACGCGCGGCGAGATCGACTGGGTGCGCGGCGTCAATTCCTCCGCCTCGCTTCGGACGCTTCTTTTGCGCGGCCTCGTCGAGGGGAGGGAAGACCCCCGCGACAAGCGCCGCACCCGCTACGGTCTTACGACGGAGGCTCTCGCGCATTTGGGCATCGCCCGCGCGGAGGATCTTCCGCGGGCGAAGGAACTTCGTGCGGGCGCCGACGCGGCAGTGAAGGAAGAGGAAATGGCGGCGCAAGCCCCGGAGTAGCGCGGAATATTCTATGGATTCATACGAACTTCAGAAGCTCGCCCGGCACGCGCGCTCCGCGCGCGAAGCCGGCATGGCGCTTATCCTCGGCTCCGCTCTCCTCGCGGTCTTCCTTTTCGTTCCGCTCGGCGGCACGAAGGTACCGGCGCCCACCGCCGTCGCAACACCGACCGGACCGGACACGTTCGCGCAAATCCCGCTTCAGGCGAAAGCGGCTATTGTCTACGATCTCGACACGGGAGAAACGCTCTACGAGAAAAACGCCGACGCGCAGCTCCCGCTCGCTTCGCTCACGAAGCTTCTCGCGGTGTACGCCGCGCTCGACGCGCTTCTCCCGGGTACGCCGGTCACCATCCGGGCGGGAGCGACGCAGCTTGAGGCGCCCCGGGCGTTCTCCGCAGGACAGACGTTTTCGTTTGTCGACCTTGCGCGCCTCACTCTCACCGCATCGTTGAACGACGGCGCGGCCGCCATCGTCGAAGCGGCCGCGGAGCGAGAAAATCGTTCCGGGACTGACATTCTCGCCGGCGCCGCCGCGGCGCTCTCCCTCTCGCAGACATATGCGGTCAACGGGAGCGGTCTTGACGTGAGCACTGCGATCTCGGGAGGATATGGGAGCGCGCGCGACTTCGCCCGTCTCGCGGGAGCGCTCGTCAAGCGGGCGCCGATGATCGCGGAAGCGACCACGCAGCATTTCACCGAAGCCATTTCGACCGGCGGCACGCGTCTGAAGGTGAAGAACACGGATCCGATGGTCGACACCATCCCGCGCCTTCTGCTCTCGAAGACCGGCTACACCGACCTGGCGGGCGGCAATCTCGCTCTCGTATTTGACAGCGGCATCGGGCACCCGATCGCCGTCGTCGTCCTCGGCTCTTCGGAGAAAGCCCGCTTCACGGACGGAACGGCGCTCGTCGCCGCCACGATCGCCCACTTCGCGGGTGTCGCTTCTCTCTAAATTTCCATGCTCGCCTCGAACATCATCAAGATCTTTATCCCGGCGATGGCATCGTTTGCGGCCGGCATTCTTTTCGCCCCCTTTCTCACGCACTACTTATACAAATATCGCGTCTGGAAGAAGGTGGCGGGGAAGACGGCGCTCGACGGCTCGACGGCCGTCGAGTTCGAAAAGCTCCGCATCGGCGTTCATGCCGGCACCGAGACGAAAACTCCACGCATGGGCGGCATCCTCATCTGGACGAGCGTCACGTTCGTCACGCTCGGATTCTGGCTCCTCGCGCGCCTCGTGCCCATTCCGCTTTTCGAAAAACTCGATTTCTTGAGCCGCAGCCAGACGTGGATACCGCTCTTTACCTTACTTGCCGGCGCTTTTATGGGCTTCGTGAACGATGTGCTCGACATCCTTCCCTCGGGCGAACGCGGCGTCCGGCTCTCGACTCGCCTCCTCTTCGTCACGCTCGTGTCGCTCTTCATCGGCTGGTGGTTCTACGCGAAGCTCGGCGTCGATGCGATCGGCATCCCGGGAGACGGCACGTTCACTCTCGGCGCACTCATTGTGCCTCTTTTCGTCCTCGTTACGCTCGGGCTCTACGCGGGCGGCGTCATCGATGGCGTCGACGGGCTCGCGGGCGGCGTCTTCAGCACCGCGTTCATGGCGTACGCGGGCATCGCGTACGTCCAGAACCAGATCAACCTCGCGGCCTTCTCCGCGACCTTGGCGGGAGCGATACTCGCGTTTCTTTGGTTCAACATCCCGCCGGCGCGCTTCTGGATGACCGAGACCGGCACGATGGGCCTCACGATGACGCTCGCCGTCATCGCGTTTCTGACCGATACGCTCGGAAACGGATTCGGCGTCGCAGCGCTCCCCCTGATCGCATTCCCGCTCGTCATCACCGTTCTCTCAAACGTCATCCAGATTGCGTCGAAAAAACTGCGCGGGAAGAAGGTATTCAGGATCGCGCCGCTCCATCATCACTTCGAAGCGATCGGCTGGCCCTCCTACAAGGTCACGATGCGCTATTGGATCATCTCGATCGTCTTCGCCATCGTCGGCATGACCGTCGCGCTCATCAAATGACCATGAAAACCGTCTCCGGCGACCGCATGTTCTTCATGCTCGCGCTTTCGCTCTCCCTCGCTGGCCTCGCGATTTACTCCTCGGCCGCGCTCGGCCTTCTCGCGCGGGAAACGAGCTCGGTGTCGCGGGACATCCTGTTCCAGGCAGGGTTCGGACTCGGGTTCGGGCTCCTGGCGCTTTCCGCCGCTCGCGCCGCGCCGCTTGCCTACGTGAAGCGCTTCGCGCCGCTTGTGTATGTCCTCGCGATCCTTCTCACCGCCCTCGTCTTCGTGCCCGGAATCGGATTCCATTCCGGCGGCGCGACGCGCTGGCTCGATCTCGGCTTCACGACCGTGCAGCCGGCGGAATTCCTAAAGATCGGCGTAGTACTCGCGCTCGCCCGGTGGCTTGCGCCGCGCGCCCGGAAGCTGGGGAGCGTGAAGACGGGCCTCATTCCTTTCGTCGCGATTCTTGCGGCGCCTTCCGCCCTTCTGATCGCCCAGCCGAACACGTCGACGACGATCCTTCTTCTTGCCGCGGGCGCGCTCATGTACTTCGCCGCGGGCGCTCCGTGGCGTGACTTCGGCATTCTTGCGCTCGCCGCCGTCCTCCTCTTCGCCGCCGTCCTCCTCCTGCGACCCTACACGCTCGAGCGCGCCAAGACGTTCCTCAATCCGTCGGAAAACGCCCTCGGGAGCGGGTATCAGATCCAGCAATCCCTTCTCGCCGTCGGGTCCGGCGGCCTCCTCGGCAGAGGATTTGGGCAGGGCGTCGAGAAGTTCAATTATCTGCCGGAGCCGTCCGGCGACTCGGTCTTCGCCGTCTTCGCCGAAGAAACCGGCTTCGTCGGCGCCGCGCTCCTTCTTTCGCTCTTCGTTGCACTCGCGGCTCGCGGCATCGTGATAGCGGGGGACTCGCGCGACCTCTTCGGCGGTCTCGTTGCCCTCGGCTTCTCGGTCATCATCATCCTGCAGACGTTCATCAACATATGCGCGATGATCGGTATTATCCCGCTTACCGGGCTCCCGCTTCCGTTCATCTCCCACGGAGGAACCGCTCTCCTCTCTGTCCTCCTCATGTGCGGTTTTATTTTGAACGTCGCCGCCCATCGGCGAACGCAGGCCGGCGCGGTATACTAGTACGCGTATGACCATCGCGTTTACGGGAGGGGGGACCGGGGGACATTTTTATCCGATAATCGCCATCGCCGAAGCGCTCTCTGACCTCGTCCGCGAGGAGCGCCTTATCGCGCCCTCCCTGTACTATTTCGCGCCGAACGCATTCGATGAAAAAGCGCTGTTTGAGAACGGCATCGCCTTCGTGCGCGTGCCGGCGGGGAAGATGCGTCGCTACGCATCGCTCCGGAACGTCATCGATCTGTTTGCCACGCTTTTCGGAACGCTCGTAGCGTCCGAAAAGCTCTTCCGCCTGTACCCGGACGTCGTGGTGAGCAAGGGTGGGTACGGCAGCGTGCCGACCGTGCTCGCGGCGCGCATACTCCGCATCCCCGTCATCATCCATGAATCGGATGCCAAGCCGGGTCGCGCGAATCTTCTCGCCGCGAGGTTTGCCGAGAAGATCGCCATTTCGTTCGAGAGTGCCGCGCGCTATTTCCCGGACCGCGTTCAAAGCAAGATCGCCCGCACGGGCATCCCGATCCGCAAGGCTCTCATGCGCACCGAAGCCGAGGGCGCGACACAGTACCTCGGGCTCGAGCGAGACGTCCCGACCGTGCTCATCCTCGGCGGCTCGCAGGGCGCCGCGCGGATAAATGATGTCGTGCTCTCCGCTCTTCCGGACCTCGTCTCCTTCGCGAACGTCATCCACCAGACCGGCCCGGCTCATTTCAAGAATGTGGAGGCGGTCGCACGCGTCGTGCTTGAGAGGAGCCCGCACGCTTCCCGCTATCACCCCATCAACTACCTTTCCGAAATAGCCCTTCAGAGAGCGGCCGGTGCGGCGAACATCGTCGTTTCGCGCGCAGGCGCGAACTCCATCGCCGAAATCGGCCTCTGGAAGAAACCGGCGATTATCATCCCCATTCCCGAAGCGATAAGCCACGATCAGCGCACCAACGCCTACGCCTACGCCCGCACGGGGGCGGCGATCGTCATTGAGGAAGAGAATCTTACTCCGCATCTTCTCGCCTCCGAGACCAGGCGCATCATCGACGATCTGGAGCTCGGGAAACGCATGGCGGCGGGAGCCGCGGGCTTCACCGACCCGGACGCCGCGCGCATACTCGCCCGCCAAGTGCTCGCCATCGCGCTCTCCCACGAATCCGGTTAAAGACTCTCATGACACCCGTCGTCTCTCGTTTCGCCCCCTCGCCGACCGGACTTCTCCATTCCGGCAATTATCGCACGGCCATATTCGCCTACCTCTTCGCGAAACACAGCGGCGGGAAATTCATCGTACGCATCGAGGACACCGACGCGGCGCGTTCCAAACCGGAATATGAAAAAAATATTTTCGAAGCGCTCGTATGGCTCGATCTTCCTGCCGACGAAACGTACCGACAGAGCGATCACCGCGCGCGCCACCGCGAGCTCCTTGAGAAACTCATCGTTGAAGATGTCGCGTACGTCTCGAAAGAAGCCCCGCAGGCTCCGGGCGACCGCGCGGAGGTCATCCGATTCAGGAACCAGGGCGGCGTCATCGCATTTACCGATGTCATCCGCGGCTCCATTGCGACCGACGTTACCGATCTCGGCGACTTCATCATCGCCCGGTCTCTCGACGAACCGGTCTTCCACTTCGCGGTCGCCGTCGACGACGCGGACGAGGGCGTGACGCACGTCATCCGCGGCGCAGACCACATCTCGAACACCGCGCGCCAGATACTCATTCAGCGCGCGCTCAACCTCCCCGAACCACGGTACGCGCACCTGCCGCTCATCCTCGACAAGGCGCACAAGAAGCTGTCGAAACGCACCGGGGCGAAGGCGCTCACCGAATATCGCGACATCGGCGTGCTGCCCGAAGCGTTCCTCAACTATCTCGCGCTTCTTGGCTGGAATCCGGGTGACGATCGCGAGTATCTCTCGCGCGACGAACTCATCAAGGCGTTCGATCTCTCCCGCGTTCAGAAGGGAAGTGCCGTTTTCGACGAAGTGAAGCTCTTCTCGGTAAACCAGCACTGGATGCGCAAACTCTCGGTTGACGATTTTATCGCACATTTGAATGTAGGACGTACGACGTCCTACATGGATTCCGAGATGCTTCGGAGAGCCGTTCCGCTCCTCAAGGAACGCGCCCACACCTTCTCCGAGGCGCGGGAGATGCTCTTCGGCGAGCTCTCCTGCCTTTTCGCGAAAACCTCCCTCGACCACACCCTGCTCCTCGTAAAGGAACTTCCCGAACGCCCGGGAATGACCAAAAGAGCCTTGGAAGCCCTTTCTGCGGCTCTACAAGCCCTTCCCGAAGGCGTTTCCGCCGAGGCGGTAAAGGAGGCACTTATGCCGCTTGCGGACCTCGAAGAGGCAAAAGGGAAAGGGGGACGGGGAGCACTGCTCTGGCCGCTGCGGTATGCGCTCTCGGGACGGGAGCGCTCGCCCGACCCGTTCACGCTCGTCTCCATCCTCGGCCACGCCGAAGCCGTTTCGCGCGTGCAGACAGCCATTGCTATACTGGAGAAATGACGCGCCTCGGGTTTTTCATTCTTTCCGCGGGACTCGTGCTCGGGACGCCGTACCTCGCGCGCGCCGACGCCGCGTCCGACATTCAAGCGCAGATAGACGCGAACAATCAGCAGCTTGAAGCCCTCAAAGCAGATGTCGCCGCGTACCAGAAGCAGCTGGATATGCTCGGTACGCAGAAGAACACGCTCCAATCCACGGTGAACGCGCTCGCGCTATCCCAGAAGCAGCTCGCGGCGCAGATCAGAGCGACGCAAAACAAGATCTCCTCGGCGAATCTGCAGATACGGGAATTGACGCTCTCCATCGGCGACAAAGAGGCGGCCATCGCTTCCGGTCGGGACGCGGTCGCGAAGGCGCTTCGCAGCGTCGCTCAGGACGAAGGGGAGTCCCTTTTCACCACACTCATCTCGTCAGACTCGCTCGGCGAAGCGTGGCAGGCGGCCGACCAGGCAGCGCTATTCAACCGGGCGCTCGGCGGGCGTATTGCCGAATTGCGCGCGGCGCGTACCGAATTGGCGACGAATCGCGATCGGGTGACGAAAGCGAAGGCGGAGCTCGTGTCGCTCCAAAACGACCTCACGCTACAGAAACGCTCCGTCGACGCGAACAAGGCGGCCCAGCAGCAGCTGCTCGCGCAAACCAAGAATCAAGAAGCCAACTACCAGAAACTCATCGCGCAGAAGCAGGCCGCCGAAAAGGCATTCGAACAGGAGCTTGTCGACCTGCAAGGCCAACTGAATCTCATCGTGCATCCGGATCGCCTGCCGAAGGTCGGTTCGGGCGTTCTCTCTTGGCCCTTCGGCGGCTCGTTCATGCTGAATTGCACGCAACGCAAGAACGTGTTCGGAAATCTCTTCTGCATCACCCAATATTTCGGCACTACGCCGTTCTCGACGGCGAACCCGCAGGTCTACAACGGCGGTGGGCATCCCGGCATCGATATCTTCGCGCCCATCGGCACGCCAATTAAAGCGGCGCTCCCCGGCGTCGTCCTCGCCACCGGAAATACGGATATCTACGGGGGATGTTATTCCTACGGGAAATGGGTGATGGTCATCCACGGCAACGGCATCAGCACGCTCTACGCGCACCTCTCCGCGATCGATGTGACGAAAGAGCAGTCGATTGAAACTGGGCAGACGATCGGACTGTCGGGTATGACCGGCTACGCGACCGGGCCGCACCTGCATTTCGGCGTGTATGCGACCGAGGGCACTCAGATTCTGACCTTGCGCCAATTCCGCGGCGCGAAAAACGGCTGCGCCGACGCGCCGATGCCGGTGGCGACTCTCTCTGCCTACCTCAATCCGCTTTCGTATCTCTAGTGCGCCACAGAAGCAGGGAAGCGTATGTGCGATACGGAGGCCACCTCGACATGACGAGATATTACCATCCGTCGCCTTCCGTTGTATAATGCGGCTACCCGCCATGTTCAAACTCATTTTCTGGATGCTTATCCTCTTGCTTGCGCTGTCGTTTTTTGGCATCTCTCTTCAGGCAATCGTCAACTCTCCGGCCGGCCAGGCGAACTTCTCCTATCTCCTCGACCTCCTCTCTCGCGCTTGGCAATGGGCAACTTATTGGATTCGACCAACCGGATAGCTTGCCGACAGGGCGAGGGAGAAGAATCTATAGTTCGCACAATATATCTTTTGCGTAAATAACGTATTCAGCAGGAAATGTTCGCGACGATGTAGTCGTACGCCTCGTCTACCGAATCGACGACCGCGTAAAGCGCCAAATCTCCCTTGTCGATAGCCGCGTGCTCCTCGTATAGGACTTTCTCGATGAAGCCGATGAGCGGCTCCCAGTAGCTCTTCCCGAACAGAACGATGGGCACTTTGTGGATCTTCTTGGTTTGCACGAGCGTGATGATCTCGAACAGCTCGTCGAGCGTGCCGAAACCGCCGGGAAAGTAAATGTAGACTTCGGACGCATACGTCAGCATCACCTTCCGCACGAAAAAATGGTCGAAAACGAATCTCTCGGTGAGATACGGATTATACTCCTGCGCTTCCGGCAAATTGATATTAAGCCCGACCGAAGCGCCGCCGACCTCGAACGCACCCTTGTTCGCGGCCTGCATGACGCCCGCGCTGCCGCCGGTGATAATCGCGAAGCCGCGTTTCGCAAGCCGCCGCGCGAGCTCTTCGGCGTCTTTATACACGTGATCCTCGAACGACGCGCGCGAACTGCCGAAAAAGGATGCCGCGAGGCCGTGACGGCGGATGATGTCGAATCCTTCCACAAATTCCGACATGATCTTGAAGATCCGCCATGATTCTATCTTCCTCGGCTTGCAGACGAGGAGCGGGCGTTTCTCGGGCAGGGTGCGCCGGCCTTCGTGGAGCATCTGCGCGAGCCGCTCGGCTGATTCGTCGCGGGTCAAATCCTCATTCATGATGAGTGCATACTACCAGACTACCGGGGTGCGCAATTCGCGGCGAGCGTATAACCTGCTTGCATCGCCGCAGAAGCGGAGACGAATCGCACTTTGTTGGCCTCCGCGATGCGGCCGGCTCCGACGCACTCGGTGAAGTAGTATTTTGTTCCGTTTTTCGACGCCACCACTTCCCCTCCCTGTCTGGCCGCAGGCTCCACGGCCCCACCTAAGACTGCGGGGGATTCCTCGATTACGATGCCGCCCTCCCCCCGCCTCGCATCAAGTCCGGCGAGGAAGCCGAGGCCGAATGAGAACAGCGATGCGAGCACGAGGACGGCAAGGACGCTCGCGTCCCGCGGCACTCTCGCGACGAGGCTTTTGCATTTTTCGCGCACTTCTGCTACAGTCATCGAGTACTACTATAACACTATGGCATCGACGAAGGCTGGCGGTTCCGCAAAAAACCTCAACGATTCCAACCCCAAATATCTCGGGGTGAAGCTTGCTGGCGGCGCTGCAGCGCGCCCGGGCATGGTCATCGTCCGTCAGCGCGGCACGAAAATCGAGGCGGGGAAGAATGTCGGTGTCGGCCGCGACCACACGCTCTTCGCGCTTGCAAACGGCACCGTCGCGTTCCGCACGCGCCGCAAGACCAACTTCGCCGGACGCATCATCGCCAAAAAAGTCGCCGACGTCATCTAAGCCAAAGCCAGCAAAGCAAAAAAATAGTAAGACTCGGCCGAGCGGCAGGGAGACTACTCCGCTTCGATTGTAATAGAAAACTTTCCGAACGTTTCTCCTGCGGCAACGGGGATGTCAAACGTGCCGAGCTCTTTGAGGGGCTTCTCGAGCTTGATCGCGTCCTCGGGTACATCAACGCGCGCCTGCTCCTTCATGGCGGCGCGAATCTCCTGCTTCCCCACCGCGTCGTAGAGGTGCCCCTTCTCGTTTGCCTTCATTTTGATAACGATGCGTGCCTCGTCAAGCGACGCGAGGTTTTGCGCGAGAAGCGCCGCATCGAGGACGGCGCGGTCGGTGGCCTGCTTCATCCGCAATTCGGCCTCTTTCATCGCCGCGGGGGTCGCGGCCACCGCAAGCTTATTGGGGATAAGGAAATTGAGTGCGTACCCGCCCGCCACGACGGCCGACTCGTGAGCGCGCCCGACCCCCTTCACGTCCTTGGTCAAAACAACCTTCATGTGCGCCCAGCCTACCCTATTACTTCCCCGTCGTCAAAAATGTGATCGCGCGGGCCATTTGCGGGTCTTTCTTCGCCGCCGCATCGGAGGGCGTGTACGGCACGATGATGTCCGGCGCAATCCCGTTGCCCATGATCCAGTGGCCCGCGGGCGTTACCCAACGAGCGACGGTAACCTTCAGCGACCCGCCGTCGAGGTCGATGAGCGTCTGCACGGAACCCTTGCCGAAAGATTTCGTACCGATCAGGGTTGCGACGCGGGCATCCTTCAGAGCTCCCGCAAGAATCTCCGAAGCGGAGGCTGATCCGCCGTCGATAAGAACGGCGATGTCCGTCCCCGCCGGTACGTCCCCGTACCCGAGACTCGCATGCACCTGGTTCGCTTCCTTCCCTCCGAAATCTTCGGTCACGACCGTCGCGCCCTGCGGGAGGAAGTGGCTCGCGATGTCGACCGCCGCGTCAAGATAGCCGCCGGGGTTGCTCCGCAGGTCGAGAACGAGCTTTTTTGAACCGGACGCCTTGAAGCGCTCGAACGCCCGGCTAAAGAGGTCCGCGGAATTGGCGGTGAATTCGTAGAGTGCGATGCGGTAGACGCCGCTCGCCTGGTCGAGGCCGTCATCGGTTTCCGGCACCTGGATCGTGTCGCGGACGACCTTGATGTCCGTCGCCTTTCCATTGCGGATGATGGTGAGATCGACGCTCGTGCCCGCCGGGCCGCGGATTTTGCTGACCGCCTTGTCGATGGAGAGACCTTCGGTCGATTTCCCATCGATTGCGATGATCTGATCGCCCGCTTTGATGCCGGCAACGGCGGCGGGGGTCCCCTTCAGGGGCGCGATGACGGTCAGGATGTTGTCCCGTATGCCGATCTCCATGCCGACGCCCGCGAAACTCCCCGAGATGCTTTCCGCGAACGCTTTCGCCTCCTCGGGCGGCAGATAAACGGTGTACGGGTCGCCGTAGGAGGCGGCGAGCCCGCTGATCGCGCCGTAGACGCGTTCTTTGGCGGTCGGCAGCGTCGAGGACGCGTGTGTGGCGACGTAATGTTCGGAGAGCGCGTTCCACGCTTTCCAGAAAGCGGCGACATCGGTCTTCTGGTCCGGCGTCGCGTCAAGGCCGTCCCCGAGAAGCGGAACGCGCGCAATGACCGAGGCCGGAGAACCGCCGCCGAAAGAGAGCCCCGCGCCGAAAGAGAGCCCCGCGACAAGAGCGAATGCGACGCCGCGGGCGACGACGCCTTTCCTTCGACGATACCGGCTTTCTATTTCCATCCTGCAGAGTGTAGCACAGGCAAAGCGACGCGTGGTATTCTGGACGCATGATATTTCGGCATGCATACCGCGAAGGGGTGTGGGTCGACCTTGAACAGCCGAGCGAAGACGAAATACGGGACGTCATACGGGAGTTCTCGATCAGTTCCTCGTTCGAAAAGGAGATGCTCTCCCCCACCCCCGCCGCGCTCGTCGCGGGGGATGCCGGTATGACGCTTCTCGTCCTCCATTTCCCGGCGCACGGCGAGGACGACGACACGAAAAGCCAAGAGGTCGATTTCATCGTCGGCGACCGCTTCATCGTGACGATACGGTACGAGGTCGTCGCGCCCCTCTATCACCTTAAAAAGCTGCTTGAAGCCCAGACACTTGTCGAAAAGAAAAATCTTATCACGACCGACATCCTGCTTGAAATCCTCTTCGCGCATCTCTACGCGTCCGTGCGCGATCACACCGACCACATTCTCGACAAACTGGCGCGCGTCGAGCGGGACATGTTCGACGGCCGCGAGCGCACCACGATACGCTCGATTTCGAATATCAGCCGGGAATTCCTGCATATGGAAGCGACACTCGCGAATCAGGAGGACTCCCTGGCCCGCTTCTTGAAGATGCTTGCCGGACGGGACGCGTTCGGCCCCGCCTTCGCCGAGCGGGCCGAGCGCGTCCTCGCGCAGCGCGAACAGGCCGCACGACTTGTCGCGACGCACCGCGCGGTCGCGGCCGAGCTGCGCGAGACCAACAGCGCGCTCCTCGGGTCGCGTCAAAACGAAATCATGAAGACGCTCACCACCGTTAATTTCATTTTCCTTCCGCTCGGACTCATCACGTGGACATTCGCGATGCGCACAGAGGGCACGCCGCTTATCGATTCGCCGAACGCTTTTTGGATCGTGATCGGCATCATGCTCGGCGTCGCCGCTCTTTTGACCGCCTTTTTCGCGAGGAAACGCTGGATTTTCTGACGCATGGACTGGTTCGCACGCATCAGGGGAAGACGGAAGACCGCGGTACAGCATCGACTCGCGCAAGTATTTCTCACGAACACGCTCTCGGGCAACAAGGAACTTTTTGTATCCCAGAAACCGAAGACCGCGCTCCTCTATTCTTGCGGGCCGACCGTGTACAATCGCGCGCACATTGGGAATCTGCGCGCATATGTGTTCTCGGACACTCTCGCACGTACCCTCGCCGCCGCCGGGTATCATGTACGTCGCGTCATCAACATAACGGACGTGGGGCATCTAGTCGGCGACGGCGATCGCGGCGAGGACAAAATGAGCGTGGGTGCAGCGCGCGAACACACGACACCTGAAGCAATCGCGCTTCGCTACGCCAAACTGTTCATAGAAGACATCGACGAACTGAATATCGATACGAATGACATTCTTTTCCCGCGCGCTACCGACTACATCAAAGAGCAGATCGCGCTCGCCAAGACGCTCGAAGAAAAAGGCTTCGCCTACCGTCTCTCCGACGGCCTCTACTTCGACACGCAAAAGTTCCCGGGCTATGGGAAGCTCGGCGGACTTTCCGGTGTGAAGCTGGAAGCCGGTGCGCGCGTGGAAGTGGTGAGGGGCAAACACCACCCGTCCGATTTCGTGCTGTGGCGCACGGCGAAACCGGAAGATCTCCAGCAGTGGGACAGCCCGTGGGGCCGCGGCAATCCAGGCTGGCACATCGAGTGCTCGGCGATGATTCGCGCGCTCTTGGGGCAGGAGATCGACATCCATACCGGAGGCGAAGACCACGTGAGCGTGCATCACAACAACGAGATCGCGCAATCCGAAGCGGCAAATGGGCGCACCTTCGTCCACTACTGGATGCACAGCGCTTTCCTCACCATGAACGGAGAGAAAGCTTCAAAATCGCTCGGCAACGTTATCTATCTTTCGGACATCCTTGAGAAAGGATTCCATCCGCTCGCGCTTCGTTACTTCTTTCTCCAGGCGCACTACCGTACTCCCCTCTCCTTCTCCTGGGACGCGCTTGCGGGTGCAGCGAGCGCGCTCGATCGGCTCTGGAAACTCTCGCGAGAGATCTCCCAGGAATCCAAGAGCGTCGGCGTGCCTTCGGAGGCGCGCGAACGCTTCCTCGCTACCGTACGCGATGACCTCGCCACTCCGCAGGCGCTCGGCGTTCTCTGGGATTCGCTTCGAAGCGAAGAATACGCGCCCGAAGAGAAGTGGGGACTTCTCGAGGACGCCGAGGCGCACTTCGGCCTCGCGCTTCGCACCCCCCCTCCTCTTCCCGGCGCCTTGGCCGAAGCGGATATACCGGAAGAGGTACGGAAGAGGGTCGCGCGCCGCGAAGCGGCGCGCGCGTCCTCGGATTTTGAGGAGGCCGACCGCATCCGGCGTGAGATCGAAAAGAGTGGATATCGTGTGGAAGACTCCTCCGGCGGGCCGGTGTTGACCAAACGGCCGTAGTGGTAGAATCGGGGAGTATATGGCCACCCCTGCGGAGCGCGTCCCCCCGCAATCGCTCGAATCGGAGCGGGCGCTCCTTGGCGCGCTCCTCCTCAAGCCGGACGCCATTCACGACGTCTCGGATCTCATCCGCGCCGATTCTTTCTACGCGGAGAAACACCGGCTCATTTTCGGCGCGATGCGCGAGCTCGCCGAGCGCGGAGAACCGATTGATCAACTCTCGCTCTCCGAGCGGCTGCAGAACCAGGGACTGCTCGAGCGCGCCGGCGGCAGGAGTTATCTCGCGGAGCTCGCCGGCTCGGCACCCGCCCCCGGCAACTTCCCCCACTACGCCGAGCTCGTGTCGCGGAAATATCTGATGCGCTCCTTGATCGACGCCGCGTACGGCATTACCGAATCGGCGTATGACGATGCGCGCGAGACGATGGAGGTCCTCGACGAAGCCGAGAAAAGCATCTACGCCATCGGCAACGCCTCCGCCGCGCACAAATTCACCGCGATCGGCGACAAGATCCACGAGGCGTGGGAGCGCATCGAAGCGCTCTCCCACAAGGAAGGCGGCATTCGTGGAGTTCCTTCTGGCTTCCCCGCTCTCGATAATCTCCTCTCCGGTTTCCACCCCTCCGATCTCGTTATCATCGCGGCGCGCCCCTCGATGGGCAAGACGTCGCTCGCGCTTGATATCGCCCGGAACGCCGCCGTGCGCCACAATGTCCCCGTCGGCATCTTCTCGCTCGAGATGAGTTCGGAACAGCTTATCGACCGCATGCTTGCGGCCGAATCGTTTGTCAATTCCTGGAAACTGCGCACCGGCCAGGTGAAAGACGAGGAAGATTTCAGCCGCATACGCGACGCGCTCGAATCGCTTTCGAAAGCGCCCATTTTCATCGACGACAAGCCGGGCAACAATATCCTCGCGATGCGCGCGGTCGCGCGACGCTTGAAGCGCGAGCGCGGCATCGGACTCATCATCGTCGACTATCTTCAGCTCATGTCGCCGACTTCGACCAAGTCGTCCGAGTCCCTCGTCCAGCAAGTAACCGAAATATCGCGCTCGCTCAAGTCGCTCGCGCGCGAGCTTTCCGTTCCGGTCATCGCGCTCTCGCAACTCAGTCGCGCCGTGGAGACTCGCGGCGGCAAGCCGCGCCTAAGCGATCTGCGCGATTCGGGCTCTATCGAGCAGGACGCCGATGTGGTGATGTTCATTCACCGCGAGGACAAGCGCAACCCGGAGAGCGACCGGCCGAACATCGCCGAAATTCTGATTGAAAAGCACCGAAACGGCCCGACGGGAAAAACCGAACTCTACTTCGACGAGAAGCGCGCGACCTTCCAGCCGGTCGACACTTCGGGCTACGGCGAGTTCGCGGAGGAATTTTAAAACGACATGGACAAGATAGAGGAACTCGCCACCGCGCTTGCCCGGCTGCCCGGCATCGGGCCGCGCCAAGGGAAGCGCTTCGTCTTCTACCTCCTCGCCGCCCCTGCGGCAGAACGCGCGAAACTCGCCGAGCTCATCGCCTCGCTCGGCAAAGAGGTCCGCCAATGCCCCGACTGCCTGCGCTTCTTCAACGAATCTGCGGCGGCCCTGTGCAACTATTGCTCTGATATCAGACGCGACGATGCGCTTTTGATGCTCGTAGAAAAAGACCAGGATCTTGTGGCGGTCGAGCGCGCCGGCACCTATAAGGGTCGCTATTTCGTGCTCGGCGGCGTGCTCACGCTCACAGGCAAGGGTGCAATCCGCGAAAAGGAGTTGGACGCCACCGTGAGGCGACGCCTTGCGGCAGGATTAAAAGAAGTCGTGCTTGCGCTCTCGGCAACCAACGAGGGAGAACACACCGCCGATCGCGTGCGTGAACTCCTCGCTCCCTATCGCGACCATGTGAAGATTTCCGTGCTCGGCCGCGGCCTCGCCACCGGCTCCGAGCTCGAATATTCCGACGCCGAAACCCTCCGCGCTGCCCTCACCAACCGCAAAGAAACCTGAGGTATTGACGATAGCATCGGTACCAGAGAAGGCCGCGCAACTTTCGTTGCGCGGCTTTGGTTTTTATATACGAACGACTCAGGACGAAGGTCAGCGCCTTGCCTTTGAGCGCGGCGCGGCCGGTGCGGCCGATGCGGTGGACGTAGTCCTCGTAGGTCGAGGGCAGGTCGTAGTTGATGACGTGCGAGACGGCGGGAATGTCAAGACCGCGCGCCGCGACATCGGTCGCGACGAGCGCAGTCACCTGACCCCGTTTGAAGGCGTCCAGAGCGCGCATGCGCGCGCCGTGTGTCTTGTTGCCGTGAATGGACTCCGCGTGGATGTGCTCGCGGGAGAGCGCTTTCGCGAGCTTCTCGACGCCGTACTTGGTACGACCGAAGACGAGCACCTTACTGAATTCGCGATCGGAGAGGAGCTCGATGAGCACGTCGAACTTGTCCTTCCCGCGCGGGATGCGTACCACGTCCTGCTCGATGCTCGAGGGCGTGGCGCTCTTGCGCACCGAAATGACGACCGGCTGGTCGAGGAAGTCGCCGATGAGCCGCTCAATCTCCTTCCCCATCGTCGCCGAGAAGAAGAGCGTGTGCCGCTCCTTGCGCATCTTTGATAGGATCATGCGCATATCGTCGATGAAGCCCATGTCGAGCATGCGGTCGGCCTCGTCGAGAACGACGGTGCCGAAACCGGAGAGATCGAGCGCCCTGCGCTCCATCAAGTCCTTCAGACGGCCGGGCGTGCCGATGACGAACGCCGGGTCGTGTTTGAGTTGTGAAATTTGCGGACCGATGTTGGCACCGCCCACCGCGACCATACCGCGGAAGCCGAGGCCGCGCGCGAATCCGGCAAGCTCTTTCTCGATCTGCACCGCGAGCTCACGGGTCGGTGCCATGATGAGGATGCGCTCTCCTTTCTGCTTCATCACCTTGTCGATAAGCGGGATGAGGAATGCCGCCGTCTTCCCCGTGCCAGTCTCGGCGAGTCCGACGACGTCCTGGCCGAGAAGCGCGTGCGGAATAGCTTTATCCTGGATCGGCGTCGGAGAGACGTAGTGTCGCGCCTCGATATTCTTCTTGAGGTGCGGATTGATGTTAAAATCGGAGAATGTGTGCTCGGGGACGAAGACTGGTTCCGAAGTCGTGACGACCGTCTTGTTCATAAACTTCGCGATCTCCGCCTCGGTCTCGCCGAAGGAGCCGAAGCCTCCGCGGCGCACTCCGCCGCCGCGCCCATATCCACCGCGAGGCGAGAAGCGGTTTCCGCCGCGACTGACTGACGCATCCCTGTGCGGCCCGAAGGAGCCAGGAAAACGCTTCTCGCCTCGCGGGTTCTTTGAATATTTTGAATGCCCGCCGGACGTACCGGCAGACTGATGAGTCCAACGCCCTATTTGCATGTAGATTTGTTTAGCTAATACTGTCTATCTTCACTTTCAGAATCGGCTGGCGATGCCCTTTGCGCTTGTAGTAGCGGCTCTTCGGTTTATATTTCACCACCTCGACTTTCTTATCCAGTCCGGCCTGAACAACGGTGCCCCTGACCTCTGCGCCCTTGATAAGGGGCGCCCCGATGGTCGTGTCCGAGCCGTTGTCGACGAGGAGCACCTCGCTAAAGACAACCATGTCACCTTTTTTCAAATCAAGCGGGAGCTTCTCTATAGCGATAGTGTCGCCCTTAGCGACGACATACTGCTTCCCGCCGGTCTTGATTACGGCCACTTCCATAGTCCCAACAATCTAGCATTTCCTTACGTAAAAGACAAGGCGGACGGTTGAGCACCCTCTGTCGAGCGATGCAGGCGTTCCAGAGGAGCCGCCTCAAGAAGTTGCGCGTCCTGTGGAGCGGATGCGAAAAGTAGAGTGCCGTGTCGCCCTCTTTAATGAGCACCCAGCCCGCGTCTTTCTCTCTAGCGCAACCCTCATCAGCGAGATAGGTGGTCCAGACGTTCACAGTCAGTCCGTTCGCAGTGAACGTGTAGCCTACTTCGCTTCCAACCCGAGGAGTCGGGGCAACGAGTTTGAGACGCTTCGCATCACTCGCGAATTCGGATCGTGCAAGCGGGCGGAACCCCCCTGCGCCATAACGCCCAATAGAATTGCCCAAACTCGTTTGCGTTTGGTAACACTTTCTTCGGCATCTCTGCCTCCATTTTCCAATGAGCCAGCCGGCATTGTATATTAAAAACGAAAAACCGCCAGCACCCAAACTACTCCTCCGCTGCAAGCGGTTTATCGAGGAGTTCGGGTTCGATGCCTATTTTTGACTCGGCGATGCGGTAGACGTCCTTGTCTATCTTGCCGAGCTCCTTGTAGCCCGCGTTGTAGTGGCTGACGGTCGTCCCGAGCGAGACGCCGAGCTTGCGGTAGAACTCTTCGTAGGTCGCGACGTGCTTCCCGAGCTCCCCTACCCGCTTCTGGATGTCCGCGGCTTTCTGCTCTATCTGGAGCGCTTTGAGCCCTTGCATCACCGTCTGGAGGTATGCGAGGAACGACGTCGGCGAAACTATGATGACCTTATATTTGCCTGCCGCCCTCTGAATCAAATTTTCATCCTCGCCGCCACCTATCTGATTAGTCAACAAATCGTAATAAATGCCTTCAGAGGGAATGAACATGAAGGCGAAGT
The DNA here is from genome assembly GCA_016217905.1 of Candidatus Kaiserbacteria bacterium. Taxonomy (GTDB): domain Bacteria; phylum Patescibacteriota; class Minisyncoccia; order Phycocordibacterales; family Phycocordibacteraceae; genus C7867-001. Next base: position 68,980 of record JACRFL010000001.1, read on the forward strand.
CCATCGTGTCTTCTTCTGGGCGGATGTATTTCGCCGTCTCCTGGATGCGCAGCTTGAGATCGTTCACGAACGCTTTCTCCGCGGCCGCGCGCTCTGGCGTGCCCACCTGCGTGCTCACGAAACGGTTGTAGTTGTCGAGCGAGAATTTGGAGTCCACCGGCACGAGCTTCTTATTGATGACGATAACTGCGTCGACAATCTCTCCGTTTTTGAACGGATACTGAATCTTATAGTCCTCGGGCGACATCACATTCCGCAAGACCGTCTCCAGATAATATTCGCCGAGGATGCCGCGCTGTTTCGGGTTCTTGAGAAGGTCTTGGAGCGACTGCAGCTGCTCGGCGTAGGTCTGCGTCTGTCTGCCTATCTCTTTCACCGACGTCAGTTCCGTCGTGATCTCTTTGATGAGGCGACTGCTCTCGGAAAACTGGCGGTGTGCGTTCTCTTGCATCGCGCGGGACGATTCTGATACTCGCGCGTCGAGCGTGCGCGCGAGCTCTTGCATCTGCTGTTGGAGCAAGATCATGCTGCCTCCCCCTTCCTCCGCCGTTGCCGAGCGTCGGCGGAGTACGAAATACAGCCCGATGCCCTGCATAAACAGCATCGCGAGTATGATAAGCGCGATTGTAAACAAGTTCACGGATACAGTATACTTCCCCTATGGCTATCCACGAAACTCTGAAGAAATCCATCCCCGACGCGCTCCGCGCGCATGACGTCGTAAGGCTCCGGACGCTCCGCTCGCTCGTCACCGCGATGACCAACGAAGTCGTCGTCAAGAAACGTAAACCCGATGAATTCCTTACCGACGAAGAAGCGCTTGCGATTTTGAAGCGCGCCGGCAGCCAGCGCAAGGACTCCATCGAGCAGTTTGAGAAGGCGTCCCGAAACGATCTCGCGGAGCCGGAGAAGGCGGAGCTCGCCATCATAGGGTCATACCTACCCCAGATGATGAACCGCGAAGAGATTCTGCCCATCGCGAAAGCAAAAATGGCCGAGCTCGGCGTCTCGGGCAAGGCAGACGCAGGCAAATTCACCGGCGCCCTGATAAAAGAACTCGAAGGACGCGCTGACGGCGGTGACGTCAAAGCGGTCGTCGACCGCTTGCTATCATGACCGAATTGATGTTCAATGACAGACGGACCGTTACTTGGAGCATACAGATATGAGCAAATTCGAGGGAAAACCAAAAGAAGTCCGGCGGGCCATCCTCGCGGATGATCGAGGGGCGCTGAGCGCCATGGGCAAAAAGGGCGCCGAACAGGCGAACATCAACCGCGTGTTCCGAAAGGCCGCTAAAGAAAGAGTCGTGAAGGAACTCATCCGCGAACAGGCGCCGATCTACTCAGTCGGCCCGGGAGGCGACGTACTGCCCCCGGACCAGAAAGTCCTTGAAGCCCTTTCAGAAGAGGAATAGTCACAAATGGCGGACGCGCGGGCAGCTTCGGCTCCCGCACTTTTTTTATTGTAAACTTCCCCCTCTTCCTTTTTTCTGTTATAAAACACTCACGGCCTCATCGTCTAACGGCTAGGACAGCGCCCTCTCACGGCGTAAATCGGGGTTCGATTCCCCGTGAGGTCATGATTTATTTATCCACTTCTTCTCCTGACGGGCCAGCCGCGTCGTGTCGGAAGGATCAGCGAGGAGTGCTTTGACGATGTGTTCGGTGCGGATCGACTGCGACCCTTTCACGAGCACGACGTCGCCCCGGCGCACGTAGCCGACAAGCGCGGACGCGGCGTCGCGGGAATTGTCGAAGAGAAGAACTTCCCTGTTACCCGCTACGGAGGCGAGTGCGCGGGCGCGGATACCGACGGCCGCGATGACGTCAGCCGCGTCCCGCGCGAGCGCACCGATGCGCTCGTGCTCCATGACCGAATAGCGGCCGAGCTCGAGCATGTCGCCGAGGACGGCGATGCGGCGTTTCGCATGGGGGAATGATTTGAGCATCGCAAGCGCCTCCTCGACTGCCGCTGGCGACGCATTGTAAGAATCATCGACGACAACCGAGTCGTTCTTCCCGGCGAAAATGCGCCCGCGGCCCGGCGGCGGCTCGTAGCCCTCAAGCGCAGCAAGCGCGTCGACGAGCGGTATCGAAAACGCATGGGCCGTCGCGAGCGCGGCGGCAACCGGGAGAAGCTGCACTCTTCCCGCAGATCCTTTCACAACACACGTCCCGCGCTCGCCGGCCGCGCACACTTTCGCTTGCATGCCGATGACCCTCCCTCGCTCTTCGTAAAAATCGCTATCGCTTATCCGTACCGAGGCATCTTCGGCAAAACCGTACGAGATGACGCGAGCGGGCATGCGCAGCGCGCTGTCGAGCGCGTACGCATCATCAGCGGGGACGACAAGCGGGGCGGCGGCGGCAAGAGCATAGGCGGGAGAAAATTCTTCCTCCCACACCGCCTCGGGCGAAGCATAGGCTTCGACATGCACGGGGATCTTGGGCGTTCGCGTCATCACGACGACGTTCGGCGTCGCGATGCGCAGGATGCGCGCGAGGTCGCCCGGTCGATCCGCTCCGACCTCAAGCACCAGCATGTTCGGATACTGATTCGGCAGGAGAATGAGCGCGAGAGCGCTTTTCACCACGGAGAGCCACGCGAGCGGATTGTTCCAGGGGTTCTCCGCGCCGAGGATAGTGAACGGAACACCGAATTCGCTGTTGAAGCTCTTTTCACTCTTGCGGACGAAAAAGCGGGTGCCGAGCACTGCCGCCACCGCGTCCTTTGTCGATGTTTTCCCCACCGACCCGCTTACCATCACGACCTTCGGGGAGTAGCGTCGGACGACGGCCCGCGAGAGGAGCGCGAGCGCGGAAACGACGCAGAATTTCAGTATGGTTTTCATGAAAGCGGCGTTGCGGCGGGAGCCGCTTCAGAGGGCAGGCCGCGATCGGGCGGCACGGCGTAATAGTCGATGAGAAAATGCACGAGGTCAAGGAAGGCGGCGTTGAGCGTCTCCGACGCGTACTCGACGTGCTGCGGATCGTTCGTGTACAGCAAGATAATGAAGCGCGGATTATATGAAGGGAAAAACCCGACAAACGAGTGGAAAAAGCGGTCGGTGAAATATCCGCCCCTCCCGTTGGTGAGCTGCGCCGTGCCCGTCTTCGCCGCGACCGACATGGTGGGAATCTTCGCCTTACCGTTTTCGAGCTTCTCGTCGACGACGGCCGTCATCATGCGCGTCGTCTCGCGCACGGCCTCCGGAGAGAAGACGGCGACCCTTTCTTCCGAGTCGAGCTTTCGCTCTATGCCGGAATTGAGTCGTATCGCTCTTGCGAGATGCGGCGTAACCATAACGCCGCCGTTCGCGAGCGCGCCAAGCGCGCGGACCATCTGTACCGGTGTCATCGCGATTCCCTGCCCATAGGCCGCCGTATCGTACCCGACCTGCTGGGGCTTCGAGAGGTTCCCGAGAAGCGCGCCCGTCTCGCTCGAGAGGTCGATGCCCGTCTTCTGCCCGAAGAGCGCGGTGAAGTACTTCCGAAACCGTTCTTGCCCGAGCTCCGTCGCGACCCATGCCGCGCCGACGTTCAGCGACTGGACGATAATCTGCTTCAGAGGGATCACGCCGCGCGGCTTCAGGTCCCAATTGCACAGGCGCGCTGTGTTCACTGTGATGCATCCGGTATCGTTGTAGGTCGTCTCCGGCGTGACGACTCCGGCATCGAGCGCCGCCGCCAAGGTGAGAGGCTTCATGATGGACCCGAACTCGTGCACGTGTTCGACGAGCGGATTCCCGAGAAGCGACGGATCGACATTCCGCAGATCGTTCCCGTCGTAGGACGGATAGGCCGCAAGCGCGATGATCTCGCCCGTCGAGGGGTTCATTATGATTCCTCCGGATTCTTTGCTTGTGTAGCGCGTCGTCACTTCTGCAAGATCATGCTCGAGCCGAAGCTGGACCTCGGGCTCGATGCTCGTTACGATGTCGCCCTCGCGCGCATCCTTCGCGTCGACGAGCAAGTTGCCGACGTTGGAGAAGAGCTGTGCGAAGAAGTTCTTGTAGAGCGAGTCGCCGGTGCGCGAAAGAGTGCCGTCATACACGGTCTCGAGGCCGGTCTGGCCGACGAGCGCGTCGCCCGAGCCGTAAGAGACGATCCCGACCGATTGTGCGGCGAGCGAGCCGCCGGGATAATAGCGCCAGCGTTCGCGCAGTACCAGAATACCGGGGACATTCCGCGCGGCGAGCGCCCGGCCCGCCTCCTCGGGAAGGCGGTGCGCGACCTCAATGTACGTCTGCCCTTTCTTCGCCGCGGCCGCAAGGAACGCGTCGCGGCTCACGAGGGTCGAAGATGCCGCCGCGGCTATCGCGGCGTACGCGCTCTCGGGGTCGGCGAGCGTCTGCGGATTGATCGCGACGAGAAAACCGGTCGCCAGAGTCGCGGCGGAAATGAGCGCTCCGTCCTTGCGGGTGAGGTAGATCGATCCGCGGTCGAAGAGCCCGCTCCCGCCGGAAGCGAATTGCCGATCGGCTTTCCGCGCGTAATCCTCCCCGTACACGATCTGAAGGAAATATAAACGCAGGAGAATAAGGAGCGCGATAAGGAGAACGAAAAAAAGTATGAGGCGTATGCGCGAGCGGAATTGCGCGCGCATACTAGCGCGAGGCGGTCGCGCTCTGCGCGCGCACGAATGTCTGGACGGAGGGTTTCGCGTAGCCGGCTGCGGCATAGTCCGTCCGAGTGATGTCTGCCATGCCAGCGAGATATTCCGACTCAAGAGCGGCGACCGCGGCCTCCTCGTTTCTCACCGATTGCGAGAACTCGACGGTGAGCGCCGCGTAGCTCATCACCACTGCGATGAGGCCGATGTAAGCGACAAGAAGGACTCCGACCGCGCCGAGGCAGGCCGATAGCGGGGAAAACAGGAGACGGAAGCGGGCGCTACGCATACACCGGGATAGATTCCAACGAATCGGCCATGCTCGCTTTCGGGACGGTGACGACCCGCTCGAACACGCGCAGTTTCGCGCTCCTCGCGCGGCGGTTCGCAAGAATTTCGAAGCGCGAAGGAACGATCGGCTTTTTCGGGCGTACCGCGCCAAGTCCCGCCTGCGCCGCGTCGCGTAGCAGGTTCTTCACCACGCGATCCTCGACGCTGTGAAATGAGATCACCGCCAGCCTTCCCCCGGGAGCGAGCGCGCGCAAGGCGGCGGCAAGCCCCTCGCGGAGCGCGCCGATCTCGTCGTTTACCGCGATGCGCAGCGCCTGGAACGTCTTTGTCGCCGGGTGAATCTTCCGTTGCCGATACCACTGCGGCACGCCCGTGAGAATGGCGTTCACGAGGACGCCGGTCGTCAGGATCCGTCCGCGGGAACGCTCCGCGACAATCGCCTGCGCGATAGAATGCGCAAAGAGCTCTTCGCCGTACGTGAAAATAAGGTCGGCGAGATCTTCTTTCGAAAAAGTGTTGACGATATCGGCGGCCGTCTCGCTTGTCCTGAGTCCGGTCGAGGGACCGCCTTCGCCGTAGGTCATAAGAAGCGGTTCATCGCGCCGGAAGGAGAATCCGCGCGGCGAGCCGATCTGGTAGCCGCTCCAGCCGAGGTCGAAGAGAATCTTGTCGACCGGGACGATATTGAGCCGTTCCAGGATCCGCGCAAGATTGCGGAAATTGTCGTTGATAAGGTGCGCCACCGGGCGCTCGGGCCGGCGATCGTTCCCGTACGCTTCTCGCGCGCGCTCGACCGCCGCCGGATCGGCGTCGATGCCGACGATCGTGCCGTCTCCGCCGAGCCTGCTCAAGATCTCCTTGAAATGTCCCGCTCCGCCGAGCGTCGCGTCGACGACGGTATCGCTTGGCTGTATGTGAAGCACCTCCAGCACTTCCTTCACAAGCACGCTGTCGTGACGGGCTTCCATGAGACTTAGGCGGATTCGCCGCTCGCCGTCTCGGCGAGCGCCTCCGCGTCGCGCTCAATGGCCCGCGTGTACCTCTTCCACGCGCCTTCTTCCCAGATCTCGACCCGATCCGCGACGCCGGCGATGACGGCCCTGCCGGAGAGGCCGGCAAATGACTTGAGGTTTTCCGGTATTAGAACCCGGCCGGCCTTGTCGATGTCGCTCTCGAACGAACCCGCAAGGAAAAGGCGCGCGAGGCCGCGCGAGGCCGCGCTCCCGCTCACTTGCGCGGCGTAATGCGCGGCCTCGCGTTCCCAGGCCTTGCGCGCGAAGACGTACAGACAATGATCAAGGCCGCGTGTCACCACGACAACGCGGCCGAGATCCTTCCGGAATTTCGAAGGGATCGAAATTCTATTCTTAGAATCGAAAGTGTGTAGATATTCTCCGAGGAACATAGCGGAAGATGGCGATGCGACGAGGGAACAGGCCACCACTCCCGTATCCCACTCCACTCACCATCGTTGGAGTATATCCCACTCTCCCCCACAGCCCTGCGTTGGTTATCCACAGCACGCAGCGGCGCGGCCTTGTAGGCCGCGCCGCTGTTCCAGAAACCGTATCCTGTTATCGCGGGCGCATGAGGGGGAAGATCTGCACCTCGCGTATCGACACGCCCTCGAGGAAGCTGAACAGGCGCTCGGAAACGCCGAAGCCGAACGCCGGCGGCATCCCATACTCGAGTGCTTCCACGAACTCGGAGTCCAGCATCTGCGCCTCCGCATCCCCGGCGTCGCGCAGCTGCTGTTGATGAGCGAAACGCGCAGCCTGATCGACGGGATCGTTCAATTCGCTAAAACCTTTGCCGACCTCCGAACCGGCGAGTATAACTTGGAAGCGCTCGACGACGCGCGGATCTTTCGCGTCTTTCTTCGCGAGCGGCTCCAGATAGACCGGCACGTTGACCAGGAAGCCGGGACCCGAAAGCGTTTTTCGAATCTGTTTCCACGCGGTATCGACGAGACGCCCGATGTCGACCTCTTTCTCAAAGGGGATTCCTTTTTCTGCGAGCACCGCTGTCCAGTCAGCATCCTCGTCAAGCGGATCGAGGTCGTATTCCTTCCGCATCAGCGCACAGAAGTCGTACGTCTCCCATTCCGTATCGAAATCGATCGTGAAGTCTTTTATTTTAAAAACATGTGTACCGTAGACCTTGTCTGCGATGGTGCGATAGAGATCGGCGACCATTTCCATCCCCGCCTCGTAATCTTTGAACGCCTCGTAGAACTCGAGCTGGGTATAATCTTGAGCATGCTCCGCGGACATTCCTTCGTTGCGAAATACGCGGCCGATCTCGAATGTCTTCGGAAGGCCGGCGACCATAAGACGCTTCTGCCAGAGCTCGCCGGCCGAGATGCGCAGGTACACGTCCAGGTCGAGCGCGTTGTGGTGCGTGAGGAATGGCTGCGCTTCGGCGCCGCCGGTCGTCGTCTCCAAGACCGGCGTTTCCACCTCGATAAAATCCCGGACGAGAAAGTACGAGCGGATGACGTTCCAGAACTTCGAGCGCCGCTTTATGCGGTCGGCGAGATCTCTCGTGAGCAAGATATCGAGATAGCGTTTTCGGAACCGCTCGTCCTCGTCCTTGATGCCGAACCATTCGTCCGGCAAGGGGCGGAGCGACTTTGCGAGCATGCGCCAGCTGGTCGCGTCGAGAGAGGGCTGGCCTCGCCTGGTGGTAAACGCCATGCCGGAGAATTCGACGATGTCGCCCGTGTCCACCGCGCCGGTAAAGAGATCGTATGGCGCATCCCCGAGCTTTTCCCGCTGCACGAAACACTGCCCTTTCGTGCCGTCGAATATGTCGACGAACAGCGAGCCTCCGTGCTCCCGCAAGGACATCACGCGTCCGGCGAGCACGACCTGCTCGCTGTTCCTCTCGAGCGTCCCGTGATTCTCGAGAAAATCGTCGACGGCGTGGGTGCGCAGCGTGCGGGCCGGATACGGCTTCATGCCGGCCGCCTGAAGGCGGTCTATCTTTGCGAGTCGTTCCGCGCGCACCGTGTCGAGCAAAGCCATACGCCCTACTATACATCAGTTTTGGGGCCTAACTCACCTTTTCGATCGTATACGTCTGCTTGCCGGAGGGCGTGCTGAACGTGAACACGTCGCCTCTCTTCTTCCCCATCAAGGCGGCACCGAGCGGTGAGACGTGCGAGAGCTTCTTCACGCGCATATCGGCCTCCTCGCTGCCGACGATGGTGTACTCGTGCACCTCGGCACTTCCCTCCTTCCGTATCGAAACTTTCGAACTGAACCCGACCTCGCTCTTCTTCTTCCCTTCGCTGATGATCGTCGTGTGTTTTAAGAGTTCCTCGAGCTTCTTTACGCGCTCCTCGGTCGCGGCCTGCAGGTCGCGCGCCTCCTGGTACTCGGCGTTCTCCGAAAGGTCGCCGAGCGACCGTGCGTATTCGAGGCTCCTGGCGATTTCGGTGCGACGCACCGTCTTCAGGTGCTCAAGCTCTTGTATCATTTCGTCGAACTTCTCTTGTGAGACGACGGCGGTGTGTGCATCGGGCATACGTTGTCCGGGCATTGTACGTGTCCCGCACTAACTTGCAAGTTTTTAGACAACCGACCATTCGCAAATATCCTTATCGGTGGCCGATTGGTCATTCATAAGGATAGTGAATGTGCCGTTGTGGTAGCGGTACCGCCGACGTAGGAGGAATTTTTTGCGTGGAGCGCGTCGAGGAACAAGCGCATGACGTTCACCGCCTGGCTGCCGGAACCCTCGGGTCCGCGCTCGAGCACAACCGCAAAAGCGTACTGCGGGTCCTCGTACGGGAAGAACCCGACCACCCAGGAGTTGTCGTACTGATTCCTCGCGCCCGTCTGCGCGGTGCCAGTCTTCGCCGCCACGCTCACGTAGGGGACGTTGAGCGTGGCGGCGAGCGCGCTCGTTACCGCCTGACGCATCCCCTCCCGCACTGTCTGAAACGCGGAAGGAGAGGCGGGCACGGCCGCAAAAGACGGCGTTTCCCGGGGGACCAGGGCGGGCGTGTAGAGCCTTCCGCCGTTTGCGACCGCGGCGATCGCGCGTGCCATCTGAAGCGGCGTTACCTGCATCGAGTATTGGCCGATCGCGGTGAAGTACGTGTCGCCAAGGTACCAGCGCTCGTTGAATGTCCCCTCTTTCCACGCAGGCGTCGGGATGAGTCCGCGCGCCTCGCCCGCAAGGTCTATGCCCGTCGGACTCCCGAGGCCGAACTGCGCATACCAATATGCGAGCCGGTCGATGCCGAGCCCCTTCTGATTCCCGAAGCCGCCTCCGATCGTGTAGAAGAAAATGTCCGAAGACCACGCGATCGCCTTCTTCACGTCGACCGGACCGAGCGCCTTCCATCCCTTGTAGACGAACTCCTTGCCCGGCCGATACGGGTCTGGGATCGAGATGAACCCGGTGTCAGTGATCACGGTTGCGGGCGTGATGAGTCCGTCGGTCAAGGCGCCGACGGCGACAAGAGGCTTCACGATTGAACCCGGCGCGTACACGCCTTGTAGGGCGTGATCGAGGAACGGATGGCCGGGATCGGAGTTGTAGCGGGCGATAATCTCGGCGGGACCGCCCTTCGACAGGACGTTCGAATCATAGCTCGGGTACGAGACGAGCGCGCGCACCGCGCCGCTGTGCACGTCGAGGATGACGCCGGCGCCGGCGATGAAAGCCTTGTCGAGCGCCGTTTCCGCGATGGCGCGCGCAAGCGGCTCCTGCAGGCCGATATCGATCGAGACGCGCAGCGCCCCTCCGGGTTTTGCGGGAATGATCGTGCCCTCGGAACGGACGGTGCCGAACACGTCCGTCTCGGTGAGAAGCTGGCCGTTCTCCCCGGAGAGCCACGCGTCGTGCTCCGCCTCGAGACCCGCGACGCCGCTCATCTTGGTGTCGTAGTAGATACCCCTCGCATCCTTTTTTGGGTATGAGACGTAGCCGACGACGCGACTGACGGAAGAAAACGGATACACCCGCGCGATGCCGCCCCCTTCGCCCTCGGCATTCTCGGCGAGAACGGCGCCGCGCGCGTCGAGGATGACGCCGCGCGGCGCAAACAACGTCGTCGCTTCGAGGCTGTTGTGCGCGCTTGCCGCGGCGAACGCGGCGCCGTTCGTTATCTGCAGATTCCCTGTGCGAACGAGGAGGACGGAGAACAGCGCAACGAGCGCCGCGGCGAACGCGCCGAAGGCGCGGGGCGTGAGCGGCTTCTCGATCTTCCCTTCGAGCCGGGCGCGGTCGAAGGCGGGAGCATTTGACGCGTCGAGGAAAATCTCGTCGGGCGCGATTTCAGAATCCCATCGGTGTTTCTGCCGCCAGAGCATCACTCCATAGTACCTGCCAAAAGTCGACTGCGCACGAAGAAGGCGGCGACCGATACCGCGAGACCGGAAAGCGCTAAAACGGGAATCGAACCGGACTCGGGCGCGAAGTAGAGCGCGTCAAGGAGTATCCCGACGGCAAGCGGCACCAAAGGCTCAAGCGGCGCGGACGCGAGCGCGAGGATCGCAGTGAGCGGCCACGGGAAGAATACCGCCGACAAGAGTGCGGAAAGCGCGAGCGCACCGCGGACCGCCCCGTTCATGGCAGCGTCGATGTCGCCTGGAAGATCGCGTCGAGGAGCTCCGCGCTCGGGCCGCGCAGCTCAAGCCAGGTGAGTGAAAAGAGATTTGTCGCCGGTTGGATGTGAATCGTGATTACCGGCAACAGCGGATCGTCATCGACGCGCGCGACGTTGCCGATGGGAAGCGCGCCCGGCCCCGGAACGAACACCGCGTCCCCGGCCTTTACCTCGACAGAGCGAGGAAGCGACGCGCGCAGCGTCCCGCCGCCCGCGCCGCGAAGCGTCACGGGCACCGCTCGGGGTCCGATCCATCCGTCCACACGCATGCCCGGAGCGGAAAAAAGCGTCACGCGGGAGAAGTCGGGGAACACCGCCGAAACGACGCCGATCGGCACGCCGCCGTCGGCAAACGCCTCCTGCCCGGCCGTGATGCCCGCTTTCGCACCCCGCGCAATGATGAGAGTGTCGTACGGGCTCGTCGGAGGCCGAGCGACGACGCCGGCGACGACGCCGCGCAGGCCTTCCGCTGACGATTCGGCGCCGATGAGCGCCGCGATACTCGACGCTTGTTGCAGGAGCGCGCGATTCTCGCTTCCGAGAGCCGCATTCTCCCGCGCGAGTCGCTCGTTCTCGAGGGTGAGAATCGTCGCGTTGCGGAAGCCGGAGAAAAAGGAGCGGCTCGCGGCGGCAAGAGCGTCCGCAGCGCGGAATACCGGAGCGGCCGCGTGCCAAAAGAGGTTCGGAGCGACAAGCCGCATGAGGAGTACGAGGACGGCGCACGCAAGCGCGAAAGCGCCCCACGAAGCGCGCGTTGAGGAAAGGAGCGCGTTACGTCTCGCTAAGAATGTCTTCCTCATTGATGAAAAAGTCTTCGTACGGCGCCGGATCTTCGGTCACGGCGCCGGCGCCGCGCACGACCGCTGTCAACGGGTCGGGTGCGATTCGCACCGGCACGCCGAGCATCTTCGCGAATATCTGGGGCAATCCTCGCAAAAGAGCCCCGCCGCCGAAGACGGTTACGCCGTGTTGGAGCACGTCGGAGAGAAGTTCCGGAGGCGTCGCTTCGATGACCTCTTTCATCGTGTCCATCAAGGCGTCGAGCGAGGGCGTAACGGCCTCCCGAACATGCGCGTCAGTCAACGTTATCTCGCGCGGAAGTCCCGTGGCATAGTCGCGCCCGCGCACGTTGCGAGAGAGCGTTTCCGTAAGCGGCACGACCGCACCGATCGTTATCTTCACGTCCTCAGCGGTGCGCTCTCCGATGCCGAGCTTGAACTCGCTTCGCACGAAATCGATGATGTTCTCGTTGAAGCGGTCGCCCGCGACATGCGAGCTCTTCGCCGCAACGACGCCGCGCAGCGCGATGACCGCGATGTCGGTGGTGCCGCCGCCGATGTCGAGCACCATAGTGCCGACCGCTTCGAAGACCGGCAGCTTCGCGCCAATCGCGCCCGCAACCGGTTCTTCGAGAATGATCGCCTCGCGGGCGCCGGCGTTCTTGGCCGCGTCGCGCACCGCGCGGCTCTGCACGTTCGTGACGCCGGTCGGTACGCCGATAACGACCCGGGGACCGAAGAGCCGCGCGCGCGCGCCCTGCGCCTTGTTGATGAGGTACGCGAGAAGTTCCTCCGTCACTTCGAAGTCGGAGATGACGCCGTGGCTTAGGGGGCGCACAACACGGATATGCGCGGGGGTCTTCCCGAGCATCGTCTTCGCCTCTTTCCCCACGGCGACAACCTGGTGGGTCTTGTCGTTGACCGCTACCACCGAAGGCTCGTTGATGACCACTCCCTTCCCGCGTACGTACACGAGAGTGTTCGCCGTGCCGAGATCAATAGCGATATCGTTGCTGAAGAGGAGGTTTTTGGAAAACTTTCTCATACTCACGAAGCGAGGATCTCCGCGTGAGATTTCTTCTCCACCGCACCCGTTACGCGCCGGACTACTTCAAAAACGCCAGTCGCGACCGCATCCTTGCCAACGACAATTCTGTGCGGCATGCCCAAGAGATCGCTCTCCGCGAATTTCTCTCCGGCGCGCAGGTCGCGGTCGTCGTACAGGACTTCAACGTCTGCTTCGACAAGCTCAGCATAAACGCTTTCAGCTAACTTCGAAATATCGTCGCCTTCGCGGCCCAGAGAAACGAGATGATATTTGAAAGGCGCGACGCTCTCGGGCCACACGAGGCCTTTCCCATCGGAAAATATTTCAACTATAGTTCCCATAAGCCGTGTTATGCCGATGCCGTAGGAGCCAAGAATGACAGGCTTCTCGACGCCGTCTTCGTCGCGGAAGTAGAGTCCAAGCTGTTTCGATTTAACGTCACCGAAGCTGAATATATTGCCAACCTCTGCGGCTCTGACCTCTTCAAGTTCATCGCGCGAAACACCCATCTGCTCCATGCCCGACTCAAGTACCTCTTTATTGATGGCTTGTCCCTTCCCTCGATGCAAATAGATGACATCTTCCCCCGCGTCGCACAGTGTCTGAAATTCGTGACTAAATTGTGTGAAAGCGCCACCGGAGGCAAAGGTTGGAAATGTCCGGTCGCCGAGTCCTATCCGTTCGAAAACGCGCTTGTACGCTTCCATTGTTTTCCCATAAAAATTCTGATGTTCTTCCTCGCTGACGGAATAGGAGTACATATCTTTCATTATGAATTCACGACCACGCATGATGCCACTCTTTGCGCGTAGTTCATTGCGAAGTTTTGTTTGGAATTGGTACACGTATGCCGGCAAGTCGCGATAGCTGGCGATGAAATGCTTCATCATGTCTGTGATTGGCTCCTCATGCGACCATCCCAGTCCGACTTCGGCTCCGCTCTTGAGCTGCGATTTAAACCAGACATCGACATTTTTATCGTTCCAACGATCGGTAACTTCCCAGAGTTCTTTGCGCTGAAGTGCGGTCATGATAATCTCCTGGCCGTCGATCTTATTCATCTCCTCCCGAACGATCTGTTTGATTCGTTCAACGACTCGAAGTCCGAGTGGTAAATAGGCGTACACGCCTGCCATCTCCTTATGAATGTAGCCGGCGCGGATAAGGAGTTGCGCGTTCTTCGCGACCTCGTCGGCGGGCGCTTCGCGCCGCGTTTTTGTAAAAAGCTTCGATTGCCTCATGCGCCACAGTATACGCCACTTGCCATGCTCGGTACAATGAAAGTTGACGAGAAGGTACTTATACGTCCGCCACGCAATGTGGGCGGCTTTTGTTTTTGTGCCGCGCTACCCGATGATTTTAAAGATGTCGTGCGCGGTGACGACGAGCATGAGAAGGATAAGAAAGACGAAGCCGATAGAGTTGATCGCGTGAGCGATGCTCGCTTTGATCGGGCGACGGATAATGCTTTCAATAATGACGAAGAGAAGTCGCCCGCCGTCGAGCGCAGGGACGGGGATGAGGTTGATGAGCGCGAGATTGATAGAAATAATTGCTATGAGAGAGAGGAGATTGCCCACGCCCTGCGAGGAGGCACTGCCGACCGCGCCCGCGATGCCGATGGGACCCGCGACCTGCGAGAGGTCGGCCGAGAGCGTGAAGACGCCGTAGAAGAAGTGCCAGAGCCCGACAGCGGTCAGTTTCGTCGCTCCCCAGGTAAGTGCTGCACCCTCCTGTATCGCTGCGCCAAGAGAGAGCGGTACCACGCCGACGGCCGCGACCTCGACACCAAGCGCGTAGCGGAACGGGTCGTTTGTGGCAACTCCTTCTTTCGGCGTCACGGTGACACTCTTCTCTTCCCCATTGCGCTTCACGTCGAGCGTTACCGTACTTCCGCCGCTCGCGGTGATAAATGCCGAAAAGCTTTTCGGGTCAGTTGTGCCTGTCCCGAGCGGAGTCGAGGGGCGCCACTCCCCTTTCGCATCTTTCGCGCTCACAATCGCGTCGCCCGGGAGAAGTCCCGCGACGCTAGCTGGCGTACCGGGAAGGATACTTGCCACCATAAGCTCCGTGTCGCGCGCAACCGCAAGCTCGCTCTCCGAGAGAGCGCGCGGCGTCCCCATGACGAGCGCGCTCGTGATAAGCGCATACGCGAAGAGGAGATTCATCGCGATACCCGCGACAAGCACGAATGCCTGCAGGATGCGCGGGCGCGCCGAAAATGCCTTGCTTCCTGCTGCTCCTGCCTGCTGCTCCTGTATTCCATCTTCACCATAAATCTTCACAAACCCGCCAAACGGCAGCCAATTGAGCGTGTATTCAGTCTCTCCCCACTTCCCTATCGTGAGAGCGCGAGGCGGATAGCCGAGGCCGAACTCGTCCACACGCATTCCGGAGAGCTTCGCCGCAATGAAATGCCCGAACTCGTGCACCACAATAAGTGCGACGATGACGACGATGAAAATCAAAATGTTCATTATTTATTGCGCTATCTCGCTTTCCTTCCGCTCGAGAGCTTCCGCGAGTGCATCGTTGCCCGCGTCGACGAGCTTTTGGATCTCAGCTTTCAGCCGCACGACATCGTCCTCCCCCATTCCACCCTTCTCTTCCGCGGCCTCGAGCGCCTTGAGCGCCTCGGTGCGATGGCCGCGCAGCGTCACCTTCGCTTGTTCGGTTTTGTCGCCCGCTATCTTTGAGAGCTGGGTGCGGCGTTCGCTCGTAAGCTCGGGAAAAGAGACGCGCAACCCCTCGCCGTCGGCCGAAACGCCGATGCCGAGATCGGCGTCGGTAATCCCCTTCTCGATCGTTTTCAAAAGCCCCCTGTCCCAAGGGATGATGCGCAGCGTACGCGCGTCTTCCACCGATACGGAGGCGAGCTCCCGCAAGGGCGTGCGCGTGCCGTATGCCTCGGGCTTCACGCCGTCGAGAAGCGTCGGCGTCGCGCGGCCGGTGCGCACGCCGGAGAGCTCGCGCGCGAGCCATTCCTCGGTCTCCTTTATATTCGCCTTTAGTTTTGAAAAATCGTATGTCATTGCACGCATTATACCAAACCCTTCGGAAGCACGAGCGAGAGGTGTTCGAGGATCATGCGCACGGGCGCACTGCGATCGTAGAGGTGTCCGCGCAAAGTCGCAATATCGCTCAAAAGCTCCGCATGTTTGACGTAAGTCTGACTTGCGTCATTGTAAGCGGCGGCTTCGATGCCCTTTAGTATCACGATGGCCTCGTCGCGGAGTTCGCGCCGCTCCTCCTCGTCCTTCCCGCTGGTAAGTCTTTTTATCATCGCACTGCGCTTCTCCTTACTCGCCTTCATAAACTCCTCCGCTACCCCCGAAATGTAGGACGTACGACGTCCTACATCAAATGTAGGACGTCGTACGTCCAAATATGGATTCAGAATTTGGACGCGGGAGCGAAGAGTCGGCAGAAGCCCACCGAGCGATGGAAGTATGAAAAAAAGATACGTACCCCTTGGCGGCTCTTCAAACAGTTTCAGAAGCGCGTTCTGCGCCTCGTGATATGCGCGACTCGCCGCGATGATGACGACCTTCGATTCGCCCGTAAATGGCGCTCCTGCGGCAATTTCCGTTACTCGTCGCGCACCCTCGACCGAGAGAAGCCCGTACTGGAGCACGACGATATCAGGATTCCCTTGCGTCCTCATCCCGAGCTCTCGCTCCGCCCACGCCTGCGCTACCTCAATTCCCGCTTCCGCTTCCGCCTCGATAACAAATGCGTGATGTCGCATATGCCGAGAATCTTCGAGATTCCTCATTGCTTCGCCAAAATGCTCTTCCGGTACGTATCCAAATGCTTCAGCGCGATGCCGGTACCGCGCGCGACACAGTAGTAGGGATCGTTCGCGAGCTTCGCGACCACGCCCGTGCGGCGGTAGACGAGTTCGGGCATCTGGCGCAGCTGGGAGGAGCCGCCGGTCAGGATGATGCCGTTATCGATGATGTCGGCCGCGAGCTCCGGCGGCGTGTCTTGGAGCACCTTGCGTATCGCTTGCGTCATCTCGCGCAGCTCCCGCGCCATCGCCGTTACAAGATCGTTGGTCGAGAAGTCGACCGTGCGCGGTAGCCCGCTCATCAGGTCGCGCCCCTTGGTCGGCATTGTAAGCTCTTCGTTCATCGGCACCGCCGCACCGATCTTTATCTTGATCTCTTCCGCGGTCTTGTCGCCGATCGCGAGGTTGTTCTGTTTCTTCACGTAATCGACAATCGCGCGGTCGAGCCGGTCGCCGGCGCACTTCACGCTCGTCGACGCGACGATGCCGCCGAGCGAGATTACCGCGACATCTATCGTCCCGCCGCCAATATCGACGACCATGCGCCCCATCGGCTCGTGAATCGGGATGCCCGCGCCGATGGCCGCGAGGATGGGCTCCTTCACCACGTACGCATTCTTCGCGCCGGCCTTCATGGCCGCTTCGATGACGGCGCGTTTCTCGGTCGAGGTCACCCCCGCGGGCACCGATACGAGCACCGTCGGTTTGAAGGGATTGTGGCCAAGCGCTTTCTTCATGAAATAACGGAGCATCGCCTCGGTTACTCGATAGTCGGCGATGACGCCGTCTTTCATCGGGCGGTACGCGACGATGTCGTCGGGAGTGCGACCGATCATTTTCTTCGCCTCGAGTCCGATCGCGAGGACCTTGTTGCCGCCGCGCTTACCGTGCGCCTTGCCCACCGCGACGACTGAAGGCTCGTTTATAACGACGCCCTTCCCGGGAACGAAGACGAGCACGTTGGTTGTCCCAAGATCGATGCCGAGCTTCGGGTAAAAGAGGGACATGGTTCCATAGTAGCCCGCCCGATGTCCCCATGCAAAGCGCTGCGCGCGGATGGTACGATAGCTCTCATGCAAGGAGAAATGAACTTCGTTATTGAAGGCGGGAAGCCGCTCTCGGGACGGGTGGAAACGAGCCGGTCCAAGAACGGCGCCGTCGCGCTCCTCGCGGCGTCGCGTCTCAACAAGGGGCGCACGACCCTCACGCACATGCCGAAGATTGAAGAAGTCAACCGGCTCATCGAGGTGCTCCGCTCCATCGGCGCGAGCGTCGAGTGGCAAGGTTCCGACATTGTCATCATCCCGCCGGAAACGATCTCTCTCGAGGCGATCGATCGCGCTGCCGCCACCAAGACGCGGAGCATCATCATGTTCATCGGCGCATTGATCCACCGCTTCCCTGCCTTTGACATCCCGCAGTCGGGCGGCTGTACGCTCGGGCTCCGCTCGGTACGCCAGCACCTCTGGGCGCTCGAGCGTTTCGGCGTGACGATTGCCGCGCTTACCGACCATTTCCATATCGAACACGGCGCGCTCACGCCGGCCGAGGTTGTTCTCTACGAGGCCAGCGATACGGCGACCATTAACGCGCTCCTCGCCGCATCCCGCATCCCAGGCACATCCGTCATCAGATACGCCTCTGCGAACTACCAAGTGCAAGAAGTTTGCGGTTTATTGCGCGCGCTCGGCGTCGGCATCGAAGGCATCGGTACGCCGACCTTGACCGTCCTGGGCGTCGCCGATATCAACCGGGACGTCTCGTATTCGGTCGCCCAAGATCCGACTGATGCGATGTTCTTTATTGCGGCCGCAGTGGTTACGAAGTCGGCAATCACGATATCGGCCGCGCCGATCGAGTTTCTCGAGGTCGAACTCTTCGTACTCGGCAAGATGGGGCTCGCCTATACCGTCGACAATCCGCGCACAAGCGATAATGGCATCACGAAACTCGTCGACCTGCACCTCGAACCGTCCGAACTCATCGCCTTCCCGGAAAAGATCCACGCGCGCCCCTACCCCGCGCTTAACATCGATAATCTGCCCTTCTTCGCGGTCATCGCGACCGTCACGACCGGCACAACGCTCATCCACGATTGGTCGTACGAGAAACGCGCGATCTATTACACCGAGCTTGACCGCCTCGGCGCGACGACCGTCCTCCACGACCCGCATCGCATCTCGATCGAGGGTCCGACGCGGCTGAAGCCCGCCGAGGTTATCTGTCCGCCCGCGCTCCGCCCCGCAACGATCATCCTGGTCGGCATGCTCGGTGCCAAGGGCCGATCCCTCTTGCGCAATGTGTACAGTATAAACCGCGGCTATGAGGACATTGTCACGCGCCTTCAATCTCTCGGCGCTGAAATAAAAGCGAGCGGACACACAGAAAAA
>JACRFL010000005.1 GCA_016217905.1 Candidatus Kaiserbacteria bacterium
AAAGACGATGTGGTAGTGGGCATCGTATGCGCAGTGGTTGGAATGGACGATGCCCATGCAGGAAGCATACCTGAAAACCGAACGTTTTCAGACTTTCGGCTGCGGAACCCGCCCCAAGGGGCGGGGTATGGCTTCGCTAATCTACTCTTCGCCAAAGAGCTCAAAGACCGCCAGCTCCAAAGGGAGCGCGGGAATGGGCGCGTAGCGGATGCGCTCAACGGCGGTAAGGAATGCGAGCATCGCCGCGTGCGTGATGTAGGACGTCGTACGTCCTACAGGAGAATTGTTGAGTTTTTCGAGGGCGGAGAATTCGTCGGCGCCGAGCTCGTCCGCGAGCGAGGTGCGTAGCTCAGGCGCGTAGCGGATAAGGAGCGTGGCGCGCAGCGCTTCGAGCACGAGCTCTAAATAGAGCTTCATATCGACACCGGCCTTTGCCGCCTGTTCAATAGCCGTAAGCGCGTCACCGCGCCCGCCTGCGGCGAGCGCAGTGAGAAGCGCGTGCACCTGCTCTCTGCGCGGCGCACCGGTCGCTGCTTCTACCATTTCGCGCGAAAGCATTTTCCCTTCTGTCGCCGCAAAAACTTTCTGCAAGACCGAGAGCGCATCGCGATATGAATTCTCTGCGAGCATCGAGATCAAGTCGGCGGCGTCAGGAACGAGCGTATAGCCTTCTTTCTTCGCCACCACGGCAGTCATTTTCGCAAGCACCGCGCGCGTCGGCTTCTTAAACTCAAACACCTGACAGCGGGACTGCACCGTCTCGGGAACTTTCTCCAATTCGGTTGTCGCGAGTATGAACACCGCATGCGCGGGAGGTTCTTCGAGCGTCTTGAGAAATGCGTTCCAGGCCGATTTCGAGAGCATATGCACTTCGTCAAGAATGTACACCTTGTAGGGCGAAGCGAAGGGGAGCGTGTAGACGCCCTCGGTCAGCGTGCGAATATCTTCAACGCTGTTGTTGCTCGCGGCGTCAATCTCGTAAAGGTCGTTCTCGGTGCAGCCGATCGCGCTCGCGAAGATGCGCGCAACGGAGGTCTTCCCGAGGCCGCGGCTACCGGCAAAGAGATACGCGTGGCCGATCTTCTTGGCCTTTGCCGCCTCCTCAAGCGACTTGGTCACCTGCTCCTGTCCCACGACATCTGAAAATGTCGCTGGACGGTGGATTCTATATAAACTCTGGTGTGCCATTCCGGCAGTATAGCGCAAGAATCGCCTCGAGTTCTGCGGCGTTCTCGGCCTCCATCAGTTTCGCGCGCAGATGCGCGGCGCCATCAAAGCTTGTGACGAATGCTTTGATGTGCTTTTTCAAGATGGCGAAGTTCTTCGGCGGCGAGAGCTTCTCGAAGCCATAGGCAAGCTCGGTGAGCGCCGCGAGCTTCTCGGCGAGCGACGTGTCTTCGCTTTTCTTCCCTGCGAAAACCCACGGGTTTCCGAACATCGCGCGCCCGAACATCGCGCCGTCACAACCCGCTTCCGCTACTTTCGCTCGTCCGTCTTCCAAGTCCTGTACGTCGCCGTTGCCGATGAGAAGAACACGGGGATTCACTTTGTTTCGAATGGATACTGCCTTTTTCATCAATTCCCAATCGGCGGGCACCCTCGACATCTCCTTGCGCGTGCGCAGATGAAGGGTGATGGCGGCCGGGTTCGCTTCAAGGAGCACCGTGAGCCATTCGTCGAGCGATTCTTTGTTGTACCCGACGCGCGTCTTCACTGAGACGGGCAAATCACTTACCCCTTGTGCCACACGAATAATTTCCTGTGCAAGCTTCGGATTCTTAATCATGGCGGCGCCGCAGCCCTGTCGCTCGATGGCGCGATCCGGACAGCCCATGTTGATGTCCACGCCGTCAAAACCAAGTTTCGCAACGAGCTTCGTCGCATAGGCGATCATCTCGGGCGAACTTGAGAATATCTGTGCGACAATCGGACGCTGGTTCTCTTCAAACGCAAGCTCACGCATAAGCGGATTTTCGGCATCTCTCATTTTTTGTATTTCTCGCGTGTGATAAAGCCCGTCCGCGGAGACGAATTCCGTCCAAAACACGTCAGGCGCGCCGCGCTTCGCCACGAGCGCGCGGAAGGCGATGTCAGTGACATCCGCCATCGGTGCCATCACAAAAAAAGGTTTTGATAGAGTATCCCAAAACATACGACAACGGTATCACTTCTTCCGTTTCACATACACTTTTCCGTCAAAACGCAGGTCGACGTAGTCGATGGAGCCGTCCGTGAGATTGAGACTGTCGCGCGCGGAGACGAGCGCCGTAAAGGCATCCTGCTCGTGTCCGAGCACATAGGTGATGCGCGTGCCGCTCGCGAGGTAATCATCAACTTCATCGTTACGGAAAACAACTGAGGAGGTTTTCGAACCAAACGTATTGAGCTCGCGCGCGAAGTCAAAGACGGCGGGAAGCTTTTCCGCCTGGGCGATAGTCGCGCGCAGCGGTTCGACTTCGCTCACCACGGGCGGCCCGCTCCGAGTGGAGTCGAGGGGCGCATACAATTTGAAGCTATTGACGGTTTGAGTCGAGGTCGCAAAAGCCGCATAGATAAAACCGCTCGCATCAAAAACGTAACAATACTCTCCGTCGAAGGGTACCTGTGATTCTGGCGGAGTCGGGACAAGACCGCACCATCGCGCGACAGGAGCTCGAGTATCTATTCGAATCGAAAGGCCAGTTAGCCCGTTGCGGAATATCGAGACCGCGGCGATATTCGGATCGGTCGCGAGAATGTCGGCGCGAATGCGCTTGGCTGGGTAAAGGAATGTCGAGTCACGCGGGATAAGACCGAAATAGTTTCCCCGTATTGCGGTATTCGCTATAGCCGCGAGCGATTGGTTCGCGCCGAATATCTGCACGCGCGAAATACGTACGACGCTCTGCCGGAGTCCGTAAACGGCTCCCGCAAGAAGCACGGCGAGAAGGAAAACGAGCGCGGCGTGAGCGCGGCGGCGGCTCCGCCGCCGCCGCGCCGCAAGTCGATCGCTACCCCGCCCCTCCGATGATCGATTTCCCGACATACGGCACGAGCACCTCGGGTACCCTGATGCTCCCGTCTTCCTGCTGATAGTTCTCGACGATAGAAACGAGGATGCGCGGCGTCGGAATGGCGGTCGAATTTAATGAATGCGGGAAACGCATATTCCCTTCCGCGTCGCGATAGCGGATATTCAGCCGACGCGTCTGGAAATCGTGGAAGTACGAGGTCGAGCCTATCTCGCGATATGTCTTTTCGCCCGGGACCCAGAGCTCGATGTCATATTTCTTCACTTGTCCGAGCCCCAGATCGCCGCCGCAATTTACGACCGTGTGGTAGGGAATCTGGAGAAGCTCGATGAACTCTTCGGTATTACGGTTCAGCCACTCGTGCATGCGAACCGACTCATCGTGCTCCGCCTTGCAGAGCACGACCTGTTCCCATTTGAAAAATTCATGGACGCGGATGAGGCCGCGGACATCCTTGCCGTGCGCGCCTGCCTCGCGGCGGAAACAGGGCGAAAAGGCGAGGAACTTCACGGGGAACATACCGGCATCGAGCGTCTCGTCCATATAGTAGCCCATCGTCGCCACTTCGCCCGTACCCGCGAGATACTCGCCGTCCTGCGTTTTATAGAGATCCTCTTCGCCCTGCGGCAAGTAGCCGGTACCGAGGAACGCCTCGCGCCGCACGAGACTCGGCACGCTCATGAGCGTCATCCCTTTTGCGGAAAAATGTTTGAGCGCCAGCTGCCAGACGGCGTTTGCGAGAAGGACACCGTCGCCCTTGAGAAAATAGCCCCGGAAGCCGGCGACCTTGGCGCCACGCTCGAAGTCAGCCATGCCGAGCGCGGTCATAAGCTCGACATGGCCCTTCGGGATGAAGGAAAACTCTGTCGGCTCTCCCCCTTCGACGGTGCTCCGGGCAGGCCACCTTTTCACTTCCAGATTGTCGGCGTCGCCCGCGCCGTCGGGCACCGACATGTCGGGGATGTTTGGCACGGTGAGCATCAGCTTCTGCCACTCGACCATTACTTCCTTCAACTTCTCTTCACCCTCGGCCATACCCTGCTTCAAGTGCTGCATCTGCTCGATGACCTTCTCGCGCTCCTTATCTTTTAAAATCTGAATCTCGTTGCTCCGGCGATTCTGCTCTGCCTTCTTCGCATCCAATTCTTGCCTGATCATCTTGCGCTCATCGTCCACCTTAACGAGACGGTCAAGGTCCACTTCAATACGTTTCTTCGCCGCCCCCGCCTTAATCAGGTCAATGTTCTCCCGAATAAAATGTATGTCGAGCATATCTGTTAGTATACTGCACCTATGGATGTTCGAGAACTGCCGCGTGAGGAGTGGCCTGCACAACTGCTCGAGATACCGCAAGTGCCGGAGCGGTTGTGGATTCGCGGTGCCTTGCCAGCGGCAGGGACGAAACTGCTTACGGTTGTGGGGAGCCGCGCGATGACGCGCTACGGGCAGGAAGCATGCGAGAAGCTCATT
Source organism: Candidatus Kaiserbacteria bacterium (assembly GCA_016217905.1). GTDB lineage: Bacteria > Patescibacteriota > Minisyncoccia > Phycocordibacterales > Phycocordibacteraceae > C7867-001. The sequence continues at coordinate 4,482 of JACRFL010000005.1, forward strand.
ACCGGGCTTGCGGGCTATCCTATTTCTATCGTGAGCGGGCTGGCGCTCGGGGTCGATACGTGCGCGCACAAAGCGGCACTCGCAGCCGGACTCCACACGCTCGTGGTGCCGGGCTCGGGGCTTGGCGACGATGTTCTGTACCCGCGAAGTAACCGCAGCTTCGCGAAAGAGATTTTGGGAAAAGGCGGCGGAATGCTCTCCGAATACGCGCCCGACCAGCCTTCCCGCGTCTTCTACTTCCCCGAACGCAACCGGATCATGGTCGGGCTCTCCGATGCGGTCCTCCTCATCGAGGCGGGGCAGAAATCGGAGACGCTCATTACTGCGCGGCTCGCGAGCGAGTACAATCGCGAACTGCTCTGCGTTCCGCACAGGATCGGTGACCCGCACGCGTTCGGCGGACATCTCTTCATCCGGCTCGGTGCCACACTCGTCACCGAGCCGCTTCATATTCTGGAGGCGCTTAAGATCCCGCCGCGCGAGACGAGCGCCACAACCGCGCCGACCGATCTGGAAGATGCAGAACTCGAAATATGGGGTATGCTCGACGAGCCGAAAACGCGCGATGAGATTCTTCGCGGAAGACAGTCTTCCGCAGGCGAGCTTCTCACGGCACTTATAGCGCTCGAACTACGAGGTCTCATTAAGGAAGAGTTTGGCGCGTGGCGCCGCATATAAAATGCAAATCTACTCTTGGAACATGCTGTATCGCAATAAAGAGCTCGACCGGGCTTTTGACTTTATTGCGCAGAGCGATTTCGATATTTTCTGCCTACAGGAAGTGCCCGAGGAATTTCTTGGGAGGCTGCAAACGCTTCCCTGTCACGCCGCCTCCCGCATCGACGTGGAGCGCCTGTTCAAGAATGGTATAATCCGCAATTTCGTCGTCATACTCTCGAAATATCCGATCGAGGCGCAGGGCGAAATACCCTTTTCGGATTACTGGCCGCTTTTGCCGCTGCGCACCCGCCTATTCGTGCAATTCATGCCGTCCCGATTCTTCAGCAGGATAAACAACCGCGGCGGCCTTTACGCCGATATCACGATAAACGAGACCTCGGTGCGCGTCTTCAATCTTCACCTCATCCTCGCGCAACCCGCCTGGCGGCTGAAGGAATTTGAGACGGCGATGGCGAAGCGCGACCCCGCGCGACCCACGATCGTCTGCGGCGATTTCAACACGCTCCAGAAGCCGCATATCACGCCTCTTAACTGGATCCTCGGCGGCCCGCTGCGCGATTCGGCATTCTACAATCGCGAGCGCACGCGCATCGAACAGCGCTTCGTGGAGCATGAGCTGGTCAACGCCCTTTTCGGCGGCGTCACCCACCCGCTCTCGCAGTCCCAACTCGATCACATCCTCGTTTCCCGCTCATTCTCCGTCAAAAATGCGGAAGTTCTGCCGGACCGAATCGGCTCCGATCATCACCCGATACGGGTAGAAGTCGCTTGACCATACATAGGTATGCGCGTTATGAGTTAAAACGTGGGCAAACAACTGCTTATCGTCGAATCGCCGACCAAGGCGCGCACCATCGGGAATTATCTGGGCAAGGACTATACCGTCCTGGCTTCGGTCGGACACGTGCGCGACTTGCCCAAGTCGAATAAAGACGCCGTCGATATCGAGGGCGGCTTCATTCCGCGCTACGTCATTCCCGCCGAGAAGCGCGAGGTGATCGAGCGGATAGAGCGCGCCGCGGAAAAAGCCGACGCCGTCTATCTCGCGACCGACCCCGACCGAGAGGGCGAGGCGATCGCCTGGCACATCAAAGAAGTCGCCGGTTTGAAAAAACCGAAGCGCGTCATCTTCCATGAGATCACGAAGGCCGCGGTAGAAGAAGCCCTCTTGAAGCCGCGGACAATCGACGAGAATCTGCGCCGCGCGCAAGAAGCGCGGCGCGTTCTCGACCGCATCGTCGGCTACGATCTCTCCGGGCTCATCTGGAAGAAAGTGCGTTACGGGCTCTCGGCGGGACGGGTGCAGTCGCCGGCGCTCCGGATCCTCGCGGAGCGCGAACGCGAGATTAAAGCCTTTGTGCCGGTCGTCTATTTTGTGCTGAATGCGCAATTCCAAACAAGGTCGAACCTTAGCCCAGATTCCCAAGGTTCGACCCTGCTGACAACGTGCACCGAACAGCCTTCATCAAAAGAGGAGGCGGAGCGTATCGTACGGGCCGGCAGAAGCGCGCACTGGAGCGTTGCCGACATTACGGAAAAAGCTGAAGAGAGGAATCCGCGCCCGCCGTTTACTACCTCGACCCTGCAACAAACGGCGTCGACGCGGCTCGGTTTCGCTCCGTCGAGGACGATGCGCGCCGCGCAGAAGCTCTACGAGGCCGGTCATATTACCTACATGCGCACCGACTCGGTCAATCTCGGGAGTGAGGCGGTCGCGAAGATGGCAAACGTCATCGAGAGAGAGTTCGGCAAAGACTCCCTGCACGTACGCATGTATAAAACAAAAAGCAAGAACGCGCAGGAAGCGCACGAGGCGATCCGCCCCACCGACCCCGCGCGCACCCATGCCGGAGCGTCGCCCGACGAAACGCGGCTCTACGAGCTTGTGAGGACGCGCGCCCTCTCTTCGCAGATGGCAGCCGCGCGCGTCATGCGCACGAGCGTCGCGGCGAAGGCCGACGCGGATATTCCGCCCTTTGTCGCGAACGGCTCGCGAGTGATCTTCACGGGCTGGCTCGCGCTCGACACGGCAGCTCGAGGAGAAGATGTGGATCTCCCCGGGCTCGCCGTCGGCGAGCCTCTCACGCTGCTTTCGCTCGGCGCGGAGGAGAAGCAGACCGAGCCGCCGAGCCGCTACAGCGAAGCCGGACTTATCAAGGAGCTTGAGAAGCGCGGCATCGGACGGCCGTCAACCTATGCCTCGATTATGAAAACGATCCAGGACCGCGGCTATGTGGAAAAACTTGGACGTGCGCTGAAGCCGACCGCGACCGGCATGGTCGTCTCGGGTTGGCTGGAAGAAAACTTCCCCGAGTATGTGAGCGACACCTTCACGGCCGAGATGGAGGACGAGCTCGATGAAATCGCGCGCGGCGAGCGCGGGTATACCGAAACGTTGGCCGCGTTTTACGGCCCCTTTGAGAAAGCGGTGCGTGCGAAAGACAGGCTCCCGAAGGCGACGGCGCTCGGCGATGCGCCGAGCGAGTTCCCCTGCCCGCTCTGCGGAAACGGAATGGAGTTCAAGCTCGGTCGCGGCGGTGTCTTCATGAGCTGTAAGCGCTACCCTGACTGCCTCGGCGCGCGCACTGAAGATGGCGCTGAACTCAAAAATGACGAACCTATTGGCGTGCACCCCGACACGGGCGCATCGATTTACGTAAAGAGTGGACGCTTCGGGCCGTATGTGGAGATGGATCTGCCCGAAATAAGTTGGCAGGAGCAGGAGGTAGGAGCAGAAGTCCTAAAGAAGAAAGCCGTAAAGAAAAGAGGACGGCCGAAGAAAGCCGCCAAGCGCGCGAGCATCCCTGCCGGAACCGATCTCTCCCAGATAACGCTCGCGGACGCGGTGAAATATCTTTCGCTCCCGCGCGAACTCGGGAATCATCCTTCGACCGGCAAACCGGTGTTCGCTTCGACAGGACGCTTCGGGCCATATGTCGGCAGCGACGGCGAGTTCCGCTCACTCAAGGCGAAGGTAGGCGACCCGTATACCATCACGCTTGACGAGGCGCTTGCGCTTCTCGCCACACCCAAGAGGCCGCCAAAAGGCGTCGAGATAGTAAAAGAAATCGGCAAACATCCGCGCACTGGTAGCATGCTTATGCTCTATAAATCAAAACAAGGTCTCTTTCTGAAAAAAGGCCTCCGCCGCATCTACCTGCCCGATACGACCAAAGCCGATTCTCTTTCACCTGAAGAAGCGGCAGAATACCTGAAATAAAAGAGGCGCGGGTGTATAGTAGACGCTTATGACAAGCGTCAAAGAGATCGTCGGCGAGATGACGGGGGCGACTTCCGAGGACATCACGTTCGTCGAGAAGGCCTATGAGTATTCGAAGAAGGCGCACGAGGGCCAAGCTCGCTACTCGGGCGAGCCCTACTTTATCCATGCGGCAGCGACCGCGAAGATGCTCGCCGAATACGGCATGGACGCGACGACCATCGCCGCCGGACTCCTCCACGACGCCATCGAGGACGCCCGCGTTTCGCGGGAAGAGGTTGAAAAAGAATTCGGGAAAGAGCTTCTCTTCATCGTCGACGGCGTGACGAAGCTCGGCACGCACAAATACCGCGGCGCAGAGCGGCACGCCGAGTCGCTCCGCCGCCTCTTGGTCGCCACCGCAAGCGACATCCGTGTACTTATCGTAAAGCTTGCCGATCGCTACCACAACATGCAGACCTTGGAGCACGTCCCGGAACACAAGCGGCGCCGCATCGCGCTCGAAACGCTGGAGATCTATGCCCCCATCGCCGACCGTCTCGGTATGGGAAAGATGAAGCGCGATCTCGAAGATCTCGCCTTCCCCTACGTCGACCCGGACGCTGCGCGTCACACCGCGGAACTGCGGAAACTAAAAACGAAAGAAACTGAAAACGGGCTCGCAAAAGTGCAAAGGGAGCTTAAAAAAGAGCTTGCGAAAAAAGGCCTGACGACGTTTCGCACCGACATTCGCATGAAAGGTCTCTGGAGCCTGCACCAGAAGCTGAAGAGAAAGCGCGACGATATCAGTCTTATCCACGATATCGCCGCGTTGCGCATCGTCGTCCCGAGCATCGAAGATTGCTACACGACCCTCGGTACGGTGCACGCGCTTTACAAGCCGTTGCCGGGAGAGTTCAAAGACTACATCGCCTTCCCGAAGCCCAACGGCTATCAGTCGCTCCACACGACCGTCGTGACGCCCGAAGCGGGGATTGTCGAGATTCAAATCCGCAACGAAGAAATGCACCGGCGCGCGCAATTCGGCATCGCGTCGCACATGTCTTACAAACAGCTGGGGAAAAATGTCGAGAAGCTTGACAAAGAAATTCAGAAAAGTCGGTTTTCGTCGCTCTCCTTCTCCTGGATACGCTCGCTCATTCCTTCCCTTATGAAAGTCTCGAAGAAGGATGGTAACGCAAAGAGCGCGACGAACGTCCCGTCCTGGCTTTCCGAGCTTGCAGAAGCGCATGCGGAAGTCGCGGGTTCCGAAGAGTTCGTCGAGGGGCTCAAGGAGGATTTCTTCTCGCACCGGGTGTTCGTCTTCACCCCGCAAGGCGATGTCATCGACCTGCCGGCGGCGTCTACGCCGATCGATTTCGCCTATGCGATACACAGCGATCTGGGGGACCATCTCCAGGGGGCGAAGGTCAACGGCAAGCTCGTCTCCTTCGAGACGAGACTCGGCAACGGCGAGGTGGTCGAGATATTGCGCAAGGATTCCGCCCACCCGTCTCCTAAATGGCTTGAGATCGCGCGGACCTCGCTCGCGCGGCGCCACATTCGCGCCGCGCTCGGCATGAGCGAGGCCGAGAGGCCGCACCAGCCCTCTCACGGGCACCGCACGCGCCGCGCCGGCAGGAAATAAGCGGACATCCGATGTCCCAGTTAGACGGTAAAGCCGCTCACCGAATAGAGTTCGTCGTCGGAAGGCTCTTCTGGAGCGGCGAGAGGGACGGGATCGTTCGACAGTTGCGTGGTATGAGGAAATACCCGCGCGGGAATTTCTGCGATTTCTCCGATCCTCTGTTGCGCGGCAAGCGCGGCGACCAGCTGCTGCAGATCGTCGGGAGAGAAGAAGTCGATGAGCAGGCGGCCGCCTTCGGCATTGGTCTCGATGATTACGCGCGTCCCCAAGGTTTCAGTGAGCGACTTCTCGAGCTCGACCATTTCAGCAGACTTCCGATGGTAGCTGCGCACGCGCTCCTGGGCAATTGAGCGCGCGATGCGCTCGGCGGCGCGCACCGGAAGCCGCTTCAGGATAATCTCTTTGAAAAGAGTTTCGCGCTCCTCCGGACGGTCGTTGAGCGCCATAAGCGGGCGCGCGTGGCCTTCATTGATTTCTTTGTTCACAATCGCGTTCTGCATATGTTCGGGGAGCGAGAGAAGGCGGAGAGAATTAGAAACGTATTCGCGGCTCTTGCCTATTTTCGCCGCCGTCTCGACGTGCGAGATGCCGAACTCTTCGATAAGCTTCGCAAGCGCCTTCGCCCGGTCGATTGCGTTGAGGTCTTCCCTCTGGAGGTTTTCGATGATGGCGAGCTCAAGCTTCGTCAGATTATTTTCGCCGTGGCGGATGACAACCGGTATCTGGCGCAGGCCAGCGAGCTTACTCGCGCGCAGGCGCCGCTCGCCCGCGATGAGCTCGTAGACGCTCTCGAGACCGCCCTCCGGCTTCTCCACGTCGGTGCGGCTGACCACCAGCGGCTGCAGCACGCCGTACTGGCGGATGCTCTCCGCGAGCGAAGCGAGGCCCGCTTCGCTGAATTCTTTTCGCGGCTGATACGGGTTCGGCAGTATCCGGTCGACGTCGATCCAGAAGACCGAGTCATATTTGGTCGGGACGTAGGCCGCATCATCTTTCATGCAACAGATTTTAGCATATGCTACTCTTCAATTTAAGCCGGGGTGGCGAAATGGTATACGCAAGGGATTCAAAACCCCTCGTCGAAAGACATGAGAGTTCAAGTCTCTCCCCCGGCACCAGCAGTAACTTGTTCGCGCGAGTGCACGCTCCTCCGGCACTTGTTATAGCTTCCCTACCAGATCAAGCCCGGGCTCGAGCGTATCCTCACCAGGTTCCCAAGAAGCGGGACAGACCTGACCCTTGTGCGTCTCCACATATTGAGCGGCCTGGAGCTTGCGGAGCGTCTCGGCGCCTTTGCGACCAATCGAGTTATCGTTTATCTCCATTGAACGAAGTACCCCTGCAGGGTCGATGATGAAGGAGCCGCGAAGCGAGAGGCCTTCGTCCGGCGTGAACACCGCTTCACCGCCCTCGACGAGCACGCCGAATGCGTATGCGAGCTTGCCGGAGGGGTCGGCCGCCATCGGATACTTGATTTCTTTGATGCCCGGCGAGGCGGTGTGCCACGCCTTGTGGGCGAACACGGTGTCGGAGGATACCGAAATGATCTCGGCGTTGGCAGCTTGGAACTTCGGGTACAGTTTCGCGAGCTCCTCGAGCTCCGTCGGGCAGACGAAGGTGAAATCTGCGGGATAGAAGACGAGCACTACCCATTTCCCGCGCAGCTTCGAGAGGCTCATGATCTTCACTTCCCCGTTCTGATATGCCTCAAACTCGAAGTCCGGCACCGTTTCGCCGACCTTTACCTGCGAGGTATAGTCGCGTACGGCGTCATGGAACTCGCCGCAATTTTCGCAATAGTTGCTTTTTGTTTCTTTCATAATTTAGGAAGTTAGTAGGTTGTAGGTTATAGGTTGTAGGTCTAGAGTATACCAAAATGTATATTTTCTACCATCTAAAACCTACTCCCCACTCGCTATGATTTCCATTCTTTGCATAGCGGGGCCGACGGCCTCTGGCAAGTCCTCTTGCGCGGTCGAGGAGGCACTCGCGAGGAATGGCGAGATAATCTCGGTGGACTCGCGACAGGTCTATCGCGGGCTCGATATCGGCACGGAGAAGATAATGCGTGAGGAGATGCGCGGCGTGCCGCATCACCTCATCGATATCCGTGACCCGAAAGAAAATTATTCCGCGGGCGATTTCGTTGTAGATGCAACGCGCCTCATTAAAGAGATCTCTGCGCGCGAGAAACTGCCAATTCTTGTCGGTGGAACGCATTTTTATTTTGACGCGCTCACTCGCGGGCTTCCCGCTACCACCGCCCCCAATCACCACCTGCGCAAAGAACTGGAAAAATATTCGGCCGAAGAATTGTATGCGCGGGTCGTAGAGCGCGACCCGCGCCGGGCGGCAGAGCTCGACCCGAAGAATCGCCGCCGGCTCATCCGCGCGCTCGAAATTATCGAGACGCTCGGCTCCGTCCCTCCGCGTGGCCATAGCGAAGCCAGACTTCGCTGTCAGCTAGCGAAGTCTGGCTTCGCTACTTTGCGAGTTGAGTGGATTGTCATTGACCCGCCACGCGAAGAACTACGCGCGCGGATAGACGCGCGCCTTGCAAGTGCGCTTGAGCGCGGACTTGTTGAGGAAGTACGGCACGTGCGTGAACAGGTCGGCGATGTGCGTCTGAACGAGCTCGGTCTCGAATATCGCATCATTGGCGAATTTCTCCACTTGGAAGCTTTGCTTCCAAGTGGAAGCGAGGCTTCCGCGGTGCTTTTCCCTTCCCTCTCGGCGAAACTCTGGCAGTATGCCCGCCGCCAAAAAACGTGGCTTAGAAAGCTTATTTCGGGCAGCCACGCGTAACGATAATATCCCAGTGCGAGGATTCTCGAACATATTCGTTACCGCATTTGTCCAAGTATCGCGCGTTACTGCCGCGCGTTCCGGCCGCTGAAAAGTAACCACCTGAACCGCCCGTGATACAGCTATCTATATTGGTTGCAAGGTCTACTTTGTATCCTGTTGTGTGGCTTTGTCCCCCGTCTGCGTGTCCTAACTCATTTCCACCCGTTACTTGTACCGAGCTACATATATTTTTTAAGTTAATAATTTGAGCTACAGTGTTCTGAGTAAGTCCTCCAACCGTTGTGCATCCTCCGCTCACGTCCTGATATCTCGTGTTGGTGGGGCAGGGGGACTTATTTATCGAAATACCAGCGGCTGCAAGCGTGGCACGAGCCGCTGCCTCGTCTCCGGTAACAGCGACACTCGGGGGCGCAACTGCTGGCCGAAGACTTCCCGCGAGCGGGATGCACGCATCACTGAGATTGCCGGTAATGAGGGAAGACCATGCCCCGAAAGATCCGTTATAGAGAACCACCATGACCGCATCGACGATGAGCCAGCCGGCCAGCGCGACGACGATGCCGAGCACGGTGTTCCGCAAAATCTCCTTCGCTTTGCTGATGCCGCTTGGATTCACCGGGTTCACGACATAGAGGAAGCCTGCGTAGGCGATCACCAAGGGCGCGACGAAGACGATCGCGAGCGTGAGGAGGAGTCTGATGATGTTGTTGATGACGGTCATAACCATTCCCCAGCCAGCGGCACACACGGCTTGATCTCCAGCCTGAGGAATAACGGGGCCGAAGAACGGTATCCCGCCCGCATGCGCGACGACGGGCAGCGCGAGCGAACCCGCGACGAGCAGGAACACGAACAGGGGTATTCGAGAACGCATGTCCTTATCATACCGCGCACCAGCGGCTGATGCGCGGCTTTTCCCCTACGCGTCTATCTGGTATCGTTCACACACGGGTCCATCGTATAATGGCAGTACAACGGCCTCCAAATCCGTTAGCGTAGGTTCGATTCCTACTGGGCCCGCACTAGGACTTTGCAAGCGTGCCGCCCGCGCGAAGCCAATCGGCGAGACCGTCGGCATTCTCTGCCTGAAACCCTTGACTCTGTAGGTACGTGGCTGCCCTGCCCGCGCGGCCGCCTGACAAACAATAGACATAGATTTTCTTCGAAGGCATGAGCGGACCAATCGCTCCCTGGAGCAAGTCGTCGACGGGGATATGTATCGCGTGTTCTGCGTGCCCGCTCTGCCATTCGTCAGCCCTGCGCACGTCAAGCAGCTGCGCGCTTCCCGATTTCACTTCATCAATCATTTCTTCGTCTCTTTAAAAAGGACACGTTTGCGGAGCGTCGGGTCGAACTTTATAAGCTCGATCTTGCGTTCGACGCTCTTCTTGTTCTTGCGGGTCCAGATGACGTGATTCGATTTCGTGGACTTGAGCCGGAGCAGGCGGTCTTGTGACATGCAGAAAATGTAGCAGAAAGGCTGTGGTTAAGCAACTGCCGCTACTTTTGCGCGCGCAATCTTCTGTGCGCGCTTCTCCACGGAGAAGTGCGGTTCGTCGTTCTTGATGGACACGGTGACGGTTCCGCCCTCCATGAGGCCCTGTCCGACCATCAAGGACGCAAGCGGCGTGAGTATCTTGTCCTGGATGGTGCGGCGCAGAGGGCGCGCGCCGTACTGCGGATTGTATCCTTTCTCCGCAAGCCAGGTGCGCACCTCGGGGGCGAACGCAAGCGCAATGCGCTTCTGGGCGAGCCGCTTCATCACCTCGTCGACCTGCGTATCGACGATGCGCGTGAGCGCTTCCTTCGCAAGCACATCGAAGATGATGATGTCGTCGAGCCGGTTGAGGAATTCCGGACGGAAGTGCTCTTTGAGCGCGTCCATCACCTTCTCCTTCGTTTCTTCGTAGCGAGTCGCCTCGGTCGCGCCCGCGATGCCGAAGCCGATGTGTGCGAGCCGGTCGATGAATTCTCCGCCTATGTTGCTCGTGAGCACGATAATCGTATTTTTAAAATTGACCTTGCGCCCCTTGCCGTCGGTGAGGTGGCCGGAGTCGAGCACTTGAAGCAGGATGTTGAACACCTCCGGATGCGCCTTCTCGATCTCGTCGAAGAGCACTACCGCGTAGGGGCGGTGCCGGATGCGCTCCGTGAGTGTCCCGGACTCTTCATAGCCGACATAGCCCGGCGGCGCGCCGATAAGCTTCGCGACCGAATGCTTCTCCATGAATTCACTCATATCCACACGCACGAGCGCGTCGGGGTCGTTGAACATAAACTCCGCGAGCTTGCGCGAGAGCTCGGTCTTCCCCACGCCGGTTGGCCCGAGGAAGAGGAAGGAGCCGATAGGGCGATTGGGGTCGCTGATGCCGACCCGGGAGCGCTTCACCGCGTCGGTGACTTTCTTCACCGCAATGTCCTGGCCGATAATACTTTTCTTAAGTGCGTCCTCCATGCGGGAGAGCTTCGCCGCCTCCTCCTCGAGCATCCGCGCGACGGGGATGCCGGTCCAGCGGGAGACGACCGCGGCGATGTCCTGCTCGGTGACCTCCTCATTTAACACGCGCCGCGACTTCTGCAACGTCTTGAGGCGCTTCAATTTTGTCTCAAGATCCTTTTGAATATGCGGGATCTTGCCGTATCGAATCTCCGCGACAGTGCCGAGGTCGGCGGCAATTTCGGCGTTGTCTGCCTGCACCTTCAGCGCTTCGAGTTCGGTCTTCGCGGCGCGGATACCGACCAGAACCTCTTTTTCATTCTTCCACTTGAGCTCGAGTTCGCCGGTTTTCTCGCGCAGATCGGCGACCTCTTTGTCGATGGTCTTCATGCGCTCTTTGATCTCTTTCGCATGCTCGCCCTCCAGATCCTTCTGAAGCGCCTGCCGCTCGATTTCGAGCCGGCGGATCTTCCGGTCGGTCTCTTCAAGCAAGGGCGGCTTGTTCTCAAGCGCGATGCGCAGCCCGCTTGCCGCTTCGTCGATAAGGTCGATGGCCTTGTCCGGCAGAAAACGGTCGCTGATGTAGCGCGAGGAGAGCTCGACTGCGGCAACGATCGCGCCGTCAGTGATGCGCACGCCGTGAAAGAGCTCGTACTTATCGCGCAGACCGCGCAGAATCGCGATGCCGTCTTCCACCGTCGGTTCCGATACGAAGACCGACTGGAAACGGCGCGTGAGCGCGGCATCCTTCTCGATGTACTTCTGGTACTCCTTGAGCGTCGTCGCGCCGATAACGCGGATCTCGCCGCGGCTAAGTGCGGGCTTCAGCATATTCGACGCGTCGAGAGACCCCTCGGCGCCGCCCGCGCCCACGAGCGTATGGAGCTCGTCGACGAAAAGGACGACCTTCCCTTCCGCGCGCTCCACTTCCTTCATCACGTTCTTCATGCGCTCCTCGAACTCGCCGCGATATTTGGTACCGGCAATCATGAGCCCGAGATCAAGCGAGAGGAGCTCTTTCCCTTTGAGCGACTCGGGAACATCGCCTTGCGCCATGCGCGCGGCGAGACCCTCGGCGATTGCGGTCTTCCCGACGCCCGCCTCGCCGATAAGCACCGGATTGTTCTTCGTGCGGCGCGCGAGTATCTGGATGACCCGATTGATTTCGCTGTCGCGGCCGATGACCGGATCGAGTTTGTTCTCGGCGGCGAGCTTGGTGAGATTGCGCGCATACTTGGCGAGCGCACGGAAGCGTTTCGGCTCCGTGCTCTGGCCGTCTTTGGAACTCTTGAGCTCCTTGAGAATGGCGAGCGTCGCGTCGCGGACGATGGAGAAGCGAGCGAGAATGTCGGAGGCAGGACCGGGATGCTCGATCACCGCGAGGAAGAGGTGTTCGGTGCCGACAAAGGTGTCGTTCATCCGCGCCGCTATCTTTCCCGACGCCTCGAGCGCCTGCGCGAGGTCGGGAGTGAGATAGATCTGGTACGAAGGCGAGAGCACCGTTGCGCTTTCGGGCGACTCCAGGTGTTCGAGCACGGCGTCGGCGAGCATGATGGTATCGACCTCCATGCGGTCGAGCATCGAGAAGACGAGCGATTCTTCCTGCAGTACGAGGGCGGCGAGCAGATGGATTGGCGAGACATGATTCTGTCCGCGCTCTATCGCGAGCTCGTGCGCTCTTCGCACGGCTTCCTTGGCTTTCGTGGTGAAATTATTAAAAGGAGGCATGGATAAAAACTGTTACTTCGCCGCGGCAGTCGAGGTCGCGGTTACCTGCGGTGAGTTTTTCGAATCCGTCAAGGTTGCACTAAGGAGCGTCGTGATGACATCCGAGCCGATGAGGAAGCCGGGCGTGATTCCCGCGCTGATGCCAACGAGGTTCCCCGAGAGATCGACTGCGGCGCTCCCGACGCCGATGTCCGGCAGCGTGGTGTAAACGCCCTTGCCGCTCACACGCGCGACGATGCCGGTGGAGGCAGAGCCGTCGGCGCCAAGTGCGAGGACTGTCGCCCCGAGCTTCAGGTCGCCCGGGGCGACAAGCGCGGGCGAGGTCATCTTCGGCAGCGTGGCATCATCCGCGAATCCGTAGATCGTGATGCCCTTGCCGGAGCGCGAGAGAGAGGCCGGGATGAATGCGCCGCTCGTGAACTCGATGATCGCTTCTTTCGGCAAGGAGTCCTGCGCCGCGGTCACGATGATGCGCGATTTGGAAATGTACGTGCCGATGCTTGCCGCCGGCGTCGACGTGCCGGTCTCCGCAGCGTAAATGGCGACCGCGCGCGCGGCGTCCGCTCCGATTGCAGCGGTGACGAGATCCTGGTTCGATGGCGCGGGCGCTTGGATGACCGCTGCTGGCGCCGCCGCTGCCACGGTTTCGATGGTACGTTCGACAACGCGGTTCACAGTCTGTGTGACGATGGCTGGCGTGTTATCAAGCAATGAGACCGTCAGGATGCCGGTCGCAACCGAGGTCACGAAGTTCACAAGAATCGTGAGCAGTATGAGTTGGGATTTGGAGAGCTCCTCGATATTCATACGACTATAATGCTACCTTCGGCCACTGCTGTCAACAAAGGCGACCGCCTGCGCAAGAGCCTTCGCAAAAGCGGCTAGTTCGCGCGGGCGAACCTCTGGCCCCCACGAGACGCGGAGCGTCGAGCGGGCGCGCTCACGGTCGCCCGTCAGGGCAAAAACAGCGCGTGAACCCTCCTCGGAATCCGTCTCGCACGCGCTCCGCGTCGATAAGGCGAAGCCGGCTTCGTCGAGAAGCGCGACGAGGTAATCGGCGTCACGATCCGGGAGGGAGAGATTTAGGATATTCGGCGCCTGCGCGCGGCCTTCTTGCACACGCATGTTCGGAATGTTTTTCATCAGTACCTCAATAAGCCGTGCCCTCTCGCGTTTCGCCGCTGTGCGGAACGTCTCGTGGCCGCGCGCGGCGGCGCGAAGCGCCGCCGCGAACCGGCTCGCAAGCTCGGGCGCCTCGCTTCCGGGGCGCAGCCCGCGCTCCTGGCCACCGCCTTCATAGAAAGGAACGAGCGGGATGGTACGGTGCGCGATCAAAGCGCCAATACCGCGAATCTCGCCGACCTTCGACGCATCGAGCACAAGCATGTCCGCGCCGAAGTGCGCGCGCGTCACCTTCTCGGTCAGAGGCGCCTGGCTCGCGTCTACATGCAAGAGCGTAGTATGGAAGTCTGACTTCCCTACTTGGTACGGAAGTCTGACTTCCGTACCATTAGCGGCTGTGTGAAATTTACGCAAGACTTCGGCGACCTCTCTCGTATTCCACACCACACCCGTCTCGCCGCAAACCGCGTCCATCGAGACAAGCACGGTCTCCTTTCGAAGCATGGTCTCAAGCGCATCGGTGTCGACGCGATAATCTTTGATCGGAAGAGGCTCGACGATAATTCCCTCCGTCGCCAACAATCGTGCATTCTCGACGATCGAAGTATGCGCGCTCGGCAGGTACAGAACGTGCATATTGTTTCTTCCCGGTACGTCAGAACCGGCGCACAAACGCAGTGCGCGCACATACCCGAGAATCGCGAGTGCATTGGCCTCGGTCGCGCCGCTCGTGAAGATGACATCGTCGCTCTGCACTTCAACAAGCCGCGCGATCGTTGTCCGCGCTTCTTCAAGCATCTGCTTCGCCCTCCTCCCCTCCTCGTGCGGCGACGACGGGTTACCGCTCATCCCCGCCGCGCTATCAAGATAGGTTCTCCGCTTCCAAAACATGTCGGTATTCTAACGCACATTGCATGTATGTCATTTTTGTGATGAAATGGAACCATCATGCCCGGTATGACGCGAGTCCCAAGACCGCCCGTCATCGCGGTGATGGGCCACATAGACCACGGGAAGTCTTCCCTTCTGGATTACATCCGTAAGGCGAATATCGTCGCGGACGAGGCGGGCGGCATCACGCAACACGTTGCAGCGTATATTGCGCTCCACAACGAGAGACCAATCACCTTTTTGGATACCCCAGGACACGAGGCGTTCAAGGCGCTTCGCACACGCGGCGCGGCGGCCGCGGACATCGCGATTCTCGTCGTCGCCGCAGACGAGGGCGTGATGCCGCAGACGCTCGACGCGCTCGACGCGATCAACGAAGCAGGCATCCCGTACATCGTCGCCGTCACGAAGATAGACAAGAACAATGCGGATATCGCCCATACGAAAAATTCGCTCATTGAGCACGGCATTTTCATCGAGGGCATGGGCGGCGACATCGCCTATGCGCTTGTCTCGTCAAAAACCGGCGAGGGCGTCCCCGAACTGCTCGACCTCGTGCTACTCGCGTCCGATCTCGCCGGACTCACCGCCGATCCGCTCGCGAGCGCGACCGGCTTCGTGCTCGAGTCGACGCAGGACCCGAAACGCGGCTCCTCTGCAACGCTCATCGTGAAGGACGGCACTCTCACACTGGACGGATTCGTCGTCGCCGGCGACGCGTACGCTCCCATACGCTTCGTCGAGGACTTCCGCGGCACGCGCGTTGAGCGCGCGGGTCCGTCCGAGCCGGTACGCATTTCCGGCTTTAGCAAGCTGCCCGCGGCCGGATCGCTCTTCAGCATTGCAAAAAACAAAAAGGAGGCGGAGGCCCTCGCCCAGGAATACGCGAAGGCGTCCGCAGCGACGGTTGAGCGCGATGCGGCAGTCGAAGGGGTTGCGGAACTGCCGCTCATTGTCAAGGCGGACGTCGCCGGATCGGTTGATGCCATTATCCACGAACTCGACAAGATTACTAACGAACGCGCCGCCATTTACATCATCTCTTCGGGCGTCGGCAGCGTTTCGGAGGGCGACGTGAAGTCGGCCCACGCGTCCAGCGGGACCATCATCGCCTTCAATGTTGCCGTCGATGCCATCGCAAGCGAGCTCGCGCAGCGCGACCATGTCAGCATCCTTTCCTTTTCGATCATTTATGAACTCTCGGCGGAGGTCGAGAAGCTGCTTGCGGGATGCGTGCCGACCATCACGACGGAAAAAGAACTCGGGCGCGCGACAGTGCTCAAGACCTTTTCTTCAAGTGCGAAGAAACAAGTCCTGGGCGCGCGCTACGTGTCGGGCATACTCGCGGTCGGGAATCGTGTAAAGATACTGCGAAAAGAAGTGGAGATCGCGCGCGGCAGCATCAAGAATCTTCAGCAGGCGCGCGCCGACGTGAAAGAAATCAAGACTGAAGGCGACTTCGGCACCGAGATAGAATGTCGTGAGAATGCCGCCTATGGCGATGAACTGGTTGCGTTCGTCGTGAGTGAATCATGAATCCGGCTCAAAGAACGCGCTCACCGCGCAAACAGGACAGTCGCGCCACCGAAATCGTTGCGCGCGAGGCGGCGCAATTTATTGCGCGCGAGGCGGGAACTGAATCGCTCATCACGGTTATTCGAGCCCAGAGCATCGCGCACGGCGACCGCATGCTCGTTTTCGTCAGTGTGTTCCCTGTTGAGAAGTCGCGCGCGGCGCTCGCGTTCCTTGAGCGGCAGCGCGAGGCGTTTTCGGATTATCTGAAGACGCACGCGCGCTTACGTCTTCCACGCATCGACTTTATGCTTGACAACGGCGAGGGAGTGGTCGAACCGCCTAAAAGTTAGTATTATCGGCAGACGGCCCGGTGGTGAAGTGGTAACACGACGGTCTGCAAAACCGTTATGCGCGGGTTCAATTCCCGCCCGGGCCTCTGAAGTCCTCGAAAGAGGCCCGGGCGGATTGCGCCTGCGCGCAACCCATCGGGAATTGAAAGCCGCAGGCATATTCGAGCAGCAGCGAGAATGCCGAGACGGGGTCGAGGAAATTCTCGAGCGATGGCAAGAGAATTATCCGTGACCAATCCGCCCGGGCCTCCAGATGGAATACGCATGTGGATAAGTATAAACTCTCCTCTACCATCTATGTATATAACTAATAGGTGGGCCGACGATCTTGGACAATTCCGCAGCTTCGAAAAGTTGTAAAGACCTCGACTTTCAAGGGACAGGGGTGGAATAAGGGAATGAGCGTACCTAAAGAATCAATTTATAAGTTAGAGGATGTTTTGGTTCAGGGTAGTAATTATGGACTGTATCGCTTAAAACTGCGGCTCTTTAAGGTGGGGTTGAAGAAGTCGAAATGCGAGGAGTGTGGTTGGGCTCAAAAGAGTCCGGATGGGAGAATTCCGATCGAGCTCGATCATATAAACAGTAACCGATACGACAATCGGATTGAAAATCTTCGCATCCTTTGTCCTAATTGCCATAGCTTGAAGCCCACTCATCGTGGTAGAAATAAGGGTGCCCGCCGAGGTGGTGAAATTGGTAGACACGCGACGCTTAAAACGTTGTGAGCTGTTAAAGGCTCTTGTGGGTTCGATTCCCACCCTCGGCACAAAGAAAAATGCTCAAGAAAAAGAGAGCCCTGCGCATAGGAATTTTTGATTCCGGATTTGGGGGATTGCATGTTCTCCGCTCTGTTGTACGTACTCTTCCAAAGTATGACTATGTATATCTCGGCGACACGGCGCGCGCGCCCTACGGGGACCGATCGCAGAGAACGATATATGCCTACACGAAGCAGGCGGTCGACTTCCTCTTCTCCCGCGGGTGCGGAATCGTAATCATCGCCTGCAATACCGCCTCGAGCGAGGCGCTCCGGAAGATACAGGACGAATATGGCGCAAGGAAGAAGGTGCTTGGCGTGCTTATCCCCGCGGCGGAGGAAGCGGTGCGAAGGACGAAGAATCGGCGCGTGGGCGTCATCGCGACGCGGAGCACCGTCGCGTCGAGCAAATTCGTCCGCGAACTCGCGAAGCTCGACCCGAATACCCGCGTCTTTCAAAAAGCCTGCCCGCTTCTTGTGCCGCTTATCGAGGCGGGCGAGCACAACTCGTGCGAGACGGAAACAATCCTTAAAAAATATCTCGCGCCGCTTCTCGAGAAAAAAATTGATACGCTCATCCTCGGCTGCACACACTACGGAATTCTCAAAAGAAAAATTCGAAAAATAATCGGACCAGATATCGCCATCGTGTCCGAAGAAGGAGTCGTGCCGGAAAAATTAAAGAGGTACCTTGCGAGACATCCTGAGATTGAGGAAACGCTCGGCACACGTTTACGCACCCGCTTCTATACGACCGACCGTACCGACCGATTTGAACACCTGGGGAGCAAATTCTTCGGCAAGAAGATACGAGTCGAGAAAGCGGTTCTTCGTTAGTCAGTGCGCTCGCGTGGATTCAAATGGCTTTACAGGATATGATTCCCGCACTAGAATCAAAAATACTGCGTTGGTCGCACGTTACAGAAGTGCAGCGACCACCAGTCAATATCGCGCGCCCATAGCTCAGTTGGTAGAGCAGCTCGCTCTTAACGAGAAGGTCCCAGGTCCGAACCCTGGTGGGCGCACAAACCAGCGAAGCGAAGTTTGTGCGGGCCGGAGCGCGACGGCGCGAGGCGGGGTCGTGGAAATTTTCAGCAGAAAATTATCTGTGACCACAAACGAAGAAAAAATATGTCATAATCATCCAAACGCTGGGGTGGCGAAATTGGTAGACGCACCTGCCTTAGGAGCAGACGGGGTAACCCATGGAGGTTCGAGTCCTCTCCCCAGCACTTGACTTTCTATTAGTTTGGTGTATTCTTTCCATCGGAAAGCGGCTCTTTGGCTGCTCAATACAGGAGAAACACCATGAGCGAACTCTTAATCAGTATCGGTCTGTTGGTGGTGATTGCCATCTTGGTAATCGTCATCATCCTACTGCTGTCGAACCTTGGAGTCTTTTTCACAAAGATTGCCCAAGGTACTACGGCCTTCATAACCGCCGGTGATAGTCTAAAGGAAATATTGCCGAACATCGGCGGCTACAAGATGTCGGACCAAATCGACCTCGAGAGCCAACACTGGCTTATTCCAGAAAAAGATAGGGACAGGCAGATCGCCGCACTTTTCCACGATTCCATGCGGGGAACGAAAAAGTTCCAGAAATGGCTGTGGAAAAAGTTCGGTGTGAAGTTTGTCAGTTGGTTCTGGCCACAGATCCGCGTCCACAAGTTCGACATAAGAAAGGGTGGTCGGCGAAGAATCGAGGCGCGCAACGAGGTGGGGCCGGATGCACCACTTCGGTCTCGTGTAGTAGATTCACCCGAAAAAACAGTAGTCGATTCACTGTTGTTTCTCGCTCCACGACCCGTGTATATGGAAGGAGTAGAACTTGCGGGAGATAACTCGAAAATCAATCTCTTGCTTCTCCCAGTATTCCGACAAGTGATCCCATCACTGCCGGTATTCAACCTCAAGGGAGACTTCTTTACACTTATTGACGCTGCCATAGAAGCAGCTGTGGTCGACTTCTTTGCTAAACACCGCGTCGCTGTGTACAAAGGAGGCAAAGATAATCCAAAGGCAGGTGAACTTGCGAATGACTACTACGATTCAGCTCAATCGGAGACACAAGAGACAAGTCCTCTGACATATGCGCACTGGCTCAAACTTACTAAGGCAGGTGAAGGATCACCATTGGAAAAAAGTCTCCGTCACCTCAACTTCAGTAGGGAGTACGTAGCCAAGCTAAAAAGAAACGGAGGAGCTACAAAGCTTGTTAACTACATCAAAAGCGACTTGATTCACGGGGACGATGCTGCTGACATACCTGTCGGCAATGTCGCTCAAATGATTCCGAGTGGAATCGTTCCCAGGTTCGGGTACGCTCTGGTGAGCTTCAGGATCGTCGAGTGGGAGCCTCATAAAAGCACCGAACCTTTAGCCTTAGCTCTTCTCGCCAAAGAAACAGAGTTCCACAATGCAGAGGGTGTTCGACAAAAAGCCTACGGTGAACGTGATGCCAAATTGGCGACTGCGGTGGGGGACTCGGGTCGCGTTAATCAAGTGATGACTTCCTTTGTCGACAAGAGAGTGGATCCAAACGTAGCGGCAGAAGTTATCAAGACGATGCTTCGGACGGAAAACATCCGAGACAGCAAAGTCACGACCTATGTCGAGGGAGGTACATCTGCTTCGGTAATGGTTCCCGCTTCACCCCCAACACAACCAACCAAATAAGAGGGCGCTACCATGAAGACTCTCATCGTAGTAATTGCAATGCTTGTTGTTGTTGCCGCGCTTCTTGGATTGTTATTGTTGCTAAGGAGCAGGAAACAAGCCGGTGGCAAGGTCGGTGGCGAAAATGGATGGTTCATGGTTCATTTGCGGACCACCTTGCTCGTTGTGGGGGGTATCGTGCTCCTGATTGCTGTGATTGCGTGGGTACAAGGTACGCCCGGTACTCTCTCGCAGGCCCTGCAATCACCGTCCCTCAAGACGGTATGGACGGCAACGAAGGACTACTGGTTGTGGATCGTCCTGATCTTCTGCATTTTCTTTGTTCTCTTATTCTTCGTCTCGAAGGATTGGGAGCCGAAGGCGCAGAAGTTGCAGAGAGTTCTTGTGGCACTAGTGCTGATGTTCTTCGTCGTTGTGCCGCTGGTGGATTGGATTTGGGGCAAGGAAAGACCCTCGCAACAGATGGAGGCACAGCAAGCCCCGACGATCTGTCCCGACATGAGCGCGAAAGAAGCTCGCACATGCCTCATAACGCCAGAATGGTCCAACTGGGTCCAGTTTGCAGATGGGTCCGTGGATAACGGGAAACACCCGTGCTTCCCGTTTGGAGTGCAGTCGGAACGAAAAGACGAGGGGGTAACCTTCTGGCGCTTTAGGGTGAAAGGCGGCACTCAGAAGATCAAATACCAACTATTCCCGATCGACATTGACTGTTCTACCGTCACGATGTAGTCGGGCAAGGAGTTCTTTTTGAAGGCCGCATGCAATGTGCGGTCTTTTTCTTTTCCACCTGCGCGCGTGGCCGCACGCTTCAATTGGTATATGATAAAAGGTGGACTGTTCTGCAATGGAAAGGAGAGTACCATGGCTGCTGCGTTAAAGGTTCTCGAGCGACACCCGATCTTCAAACCCCACGAGAAAGACGTCCCGCCGACTCTTGATTCTTTCCAAAGAGATTGGCAAAACGTTCTTGACGGGTGGTGCATGTGGAACCCGTTTTTGGCTCTGTGGCCTGGATTCATCAACCAGTGCGTTCGGGGAATGCTTTCGTCCGCGTCCGGCGAATACCTATACCTCCGAGAATCCGAATTCAGGTCGCCCCAAGATGAAGCCTGGCCGCACACCGCCCCGCGCTCGCGCGGGGCGGCTTATGTCCTTTTTGCGATTACATGGTATCTTTAAATGGGACCTGAAGTACCACCAACGGAGGAGAAGTTATGCGACAAGTATTCCCTTTTCAGGCGACCGTGGCGGTCATGATGATCGAAGATTCTCCACGGCGTTTCCCTGACCTTATCCCATGGTTATTGGTTCTCCCGTATGTATCCGGCGACGAGACACTGCCGCGCAGGAGATCGCAACGGGAAAGGCGCCAGAAAGCGCGGCGAACAGACAAAACGAATGGGAGGAAAAGGTAATGACGGCGAAACACTACATTGCATACGGGTTCGTCGCGCTGTTCGTGGCGCTCTGCGAACTCCCCGCCTTCGTCTTCGACACCCTCTTTGGGACGAAGGGAAAAACGGGCGGCGACGAGCCGCATGAAAAATGAACAGGCCCCGCGAGACATCGTCTCGCGGGGCCTTCACTATTTGGACGGCGCGGCTGCCATCCGGGAAAGTTCCTCTCGAGAGAACTCCTTGCAGGGCCGCCGCTTCCCTTTATCGTCGACGAACTTGCACCGATCGACGACGTTCTCCTTCAGATAAAAAGGACCCGACTGGTAGTACATGATCCTTTCTGCCGGTAAAAGGTTCGTAAGAACCCAGGCGACGAGCGCCAAACCGGTTATCACAAGAACAATCAACAACCCCGCCGCAAGCGGACGGGGTATGACGGGATGCATGGGCTCAGTGCCAGAGCGTGAGTTGTCCTGGTTTCTGCATCGCCTTTCCTTGGTTGGCGACATACCGTTCGACTGTCTTCCAATTCCCTCTTTCC
>JACRFL010000006.1 GCA_016217905.1 Candidatus Kaiserbacteria bacterium
AAAGACGATGTGGTAGTGGGCATCGTATGCGCAGTGGTTGGAATGGACGATGCCCATGCAGGAAGCATACCTGAAAACCGAACGTTTTCAGACTTTCGGCTGCGGAACCCGCCCCAAGGGGCGGGGTATGGCTTCGCTAATAAACTCGTATGCCGTGGAACAGATGTCTGAACGCCGGTGAGGAGATTGCGATAGATAGAATGTTTCGCTCCTTCTCGCAGGAGAACGCATCCATTACGTAAAAGGTGTGCGGCGAGTTTAGCACGCTTCATGCAACCGAATGTACCGGGAATGAAATCGCCGAACGTTCGACATCTCCCACAACATCCTTGAAGGACATAATACGATTTGTTTCAAGCATTAGCTCAAGAGCATCTTTAAGATTTATTTTCGCCGCGGCTTTCGTTTTACCTTCGGAGATAACATTTGGCATTTCCTCAATCCATGCTGTGTACCCACCGCGTACTTTCTGAAAAACCGCGGTAAAGGTGTTCACTTTTTGTGACTTCTTCGTGTTCATGCCGTTGATTTTACGCGCTATTGGCAGCAGCGTCAATAAAGGCATCGAGGTCGCCTTCGAGGACCTTTTCCGGGTTGGAGGATTCGTAGTCGGTACGGTGATCTTTGACCATTTTGTAGGGATGGAGGACATAGGAGCGGATCTGGCTCCCCCACTCATTCGCCGTCGTTGCCGCAATCGAGCGGTCTTTTGTTACTGCCTCGCGTTCTGCCTCTTCCTTAGCAAATATTTTCGCTTTCAGGAGTTCGAGCGCCTTCTCGCGGTTCGCCAGCTGGCTGCGCTCGCTTGAAATATGCACCGAAAGGTTGGTCGGCTTGTGGAGGATACGCACCGCGGTCTCGCGTTTGTTCACATTCTGTCCGCCCGCGCCTCCGGCGCGGGCGAATTGTATCTCGAGATCGTCCGGTTTAAGCTCCACTTTGTCGGTCGGAACAAGCGTGGGCAACACTTCCACAAGCGCGAAGCTGGTCTGCCGCTTCGCGCTAGCGTTAAAGGGCGACTGACGCACGAGGCGATGCACACCCGCTTCGTGTTTAAGGCGGCCATACGCTCCGTTTCCGGCAATCTCAAGCGTCACATTGCGGTACCCGCCGTGGTCGTTTTCATTTGCATGCAGCTCGCGCACTCCCCAGCCCCTTTTCGCCGCGTACCCCTCGTACATGCGGCGGAGCATGCGCGCGAAGTCTTCGGCATCGTCGCCGCCCGCGCCCGCAAGTATCGCGAGTGTTGCATTGCCGGAATCGTGCGGGTCGCCTCCCCCGCCCTCTTTGAGCGACTGGTACTCGCGCACGGTGCGTTGCGCAGCATTCACGTCAGCCCAAAAGTCGGGCGATGCCATCATCGCTTCGAGTTCTTGTAATCGCCGTTCCCCTTTCTCGTCCATAAAACGAGTATAGCAAGATATTTTTGAGCCGCCTCTCAGATTTGAACTGAGGACCTACCCCTTACGAAGGGGTTGCTCTACCAACTGAGCTAAGGCGGCACCTCTTCCTTCTATCATGGAAACGCCGTCGGGAAAAGAAGAAGAGGCAGCCCGCGGGCCGCCTCTTTTGAAGAACTTGCTAACTCACTTGATGGCCTCGAGCTTTTTGCCGTCGCCTTCAGAAGGCGGCATTGTGCTTTTCACCATCTCGGCGAAAAACGCTGCGAATTCCGCACTGCCAAAGGGCGTACCCACCGCCGGATTTTTCGGCTTCCCGAGAATCCAGTAGGTGGCGCCGATGCGGCCGTCCGGATGCGTCGATGCTTCCGTCTTAGAGAACGCTGCGGCCAGGCCGACCACAGCTCCCAGCGCGGGATTGCTACTGCCGATGATGCCGGCTGCGGCGCCCCCGAGAGAAAAGCCATTTCCTATCGCGGCGGTGCCGAGCGCCGTCCCGATCGACTGCTCCGGCGACACCACGTAGATCTCGGAATACCCGTCCAGATTTCTGAAAACGTACTTCACCACGTCGTCGCGGACGACGTTGATATCGACCTTGCTTTCAGAACCTTTCTTGGCGGTCACCATTGCGGTGCCGATGCAGACGTAGTTACCGGCTGAGGACGGAAAGCGCGGCAGCACTTTCTTGAGCGATTCGCCGGTGCGCTTCGCCTTGTAGTCCGGAAGGGACGCGAAGACGATACTCGTGTTCCCGGAGAACCCGCCGCTCGCGTCGGTGAACGACTCGTCGCTTCCGGTGTACTCCGGCTCACACTTCCTCTCGAAGTACAGGCTCGCGGCGACGCCGTTGATGTTGGCAGGGTTCGAGAGCGGGCCGAAGCTGAACACTTGCGGTGCAGCAACAGCGACGCCAGGCATTGCCGGCAATGCAACAGGGATCTTTGTTGATTCACTGTTGATCGTCAAGCTCGTCTGCTGACTCGGCGTTACCGTCGTCGTCACAGGTCCGGTTGCCGCTGACGACGGACCGGTAACTGACGTTGCACCGGAAGTGGACGGGCCCACGGTTGCCGTCGCGCTGGAAGGCCCGGTTACCGCCGATGCTCCGGAGTTTAGGTTCGCATTGAGCTGGTTCCCGTTTGCCGCCGCTCCCGCGGTAGCATTCGATCCCGCGGACGCATCCGCGTTCGCCGTATTGTCGGCGGAAGCAGGTTCGATCATTGCAAGCAGCACAGCAACGGCTGCCGCCTTTACTGCGACGTTTGTACGGTTTGTGCGCATTCACTTCTCCTTCAATTCAATTTGATGAAAAACCGGGACAGGGAATTGCTCCCCTGTCCCGGAGAATGGTCTTCCGCCGCGGCTTACCAGTGCCAGCTGGTTGCCGACACCATGCCGAATGTGCTGGTGGACGACGAGACGTTGCCGTAGGAGGCGCTGCTTGCCCCCGCCGAGACGCTCGACGCCGACAGCGTGAAGTACGGGCTTTGCGAAGCGAACCCGCCCCCTGCGATACTTGCAGAGATTACCCCAGATCCGTAGCCGGCAGTGGATCCCTGGACATCTCCAAAGGCCGCCAGATTTGCGCCGCGTGCAACCGCGACCTGCTGGACGGACCCGAAGAGACTTGCGGAGCCGCTCCCGGCGAACGCGGAGCTGCCCGCAACCGAGACGTTCCCCCACACACTGTCGGCAAATGCCGGAGTAGCGCCGAGGGATGCCGTGACGATGATGGCCGCAAGGGCTAAGAAACGTTTCATGATGTTCCTTTCCAATCCAAGTTTAACTACACCATTTCCTTGCGATACTGACAAGGACCATAGAACGGGGCTTTGGGACTTTCCCATCGGCCTCGTATCCAGTCGGAAGACTACAGAATCACTGTATATTTGTCAAATTCGTGTTGTATACTGTCGTTACCTTTGATTCTGGAGCCGAGAGTCGGGATTGAACCGACGACCTGCGCCTTACCATGGCGCTGCTCTACCAACTGAGCTATCTCGGCGAGCGAGGGTGCGTGGAAATGCATGTCCCCATGCATTTCCACGCCGCCCGAGCGAGCCGAAAGAAAAGCGTGCAAGCAACGCTTATCGCGGCGAACTCTTATTTCTCGCACCAAGCCATACTAGCTGAGTTCCCAAACATTTTCAATTTTCGTATATACTGTCCCCATGGAAGGACTCTCCCATTACGCGAAAGAAGAACGCCCCTGGGGCAATTTCGAGCGCTTCACGCTGAACGAAAAAACGACGGTGAAGATCGTTACGGTCAATGCTAGAGAATCCATTAGCCTACAGACGCACGAGTATCGCGACGAATTCTGGCGTGTCATCAAGGGTACGGGCGTCATTCGCATCGGCGAGAAGGACAACGACGCCCATGAAGGTGACGCCTTCTTCAGTCCGCGCGAGAGCGAGCACCGCGTCACGGGCGGCCTCGAGGGACTCGTCTTTCTCGAGATAGCCTTCGGCGACTTCGACGAAAGCGATATCAAGCGCCTCGAAGACCGCTACGGTCGGGCGTAAAGTCAAAAACTAATGTATGGTAGTCTTTAGTCAAAGGTGTTCTTTGACAATCTAAAATAGAAAGGAGATAAACATGGCGGATCAAAACACAACTCAACATTCTCTCAAAAAAGACAAGTATGTGAATACCCGCGGTGGTAATTCGCATTTTCTTGATCTTTTTTGCAGTAAGTGCAATCAATATTTTGCCCTCTATCAAAAAAACGGGCATGGTAGATTGCTCCGAATGTATCTCGATCGAATCTTTGCGCCGCAGGAGCTCGCGCTTTTGCAGTCAAAGATGAGCAACAAAACTGAAATGCCAAACTTGAAGTGCCCGAAGTGTAATGTACTCATTGGTACGCCAATGGTTTATGAGGCGGAGAGAAGGCTGGCGTTTCGGCTCATTCACGGCTCGTTTGTGAAAAAGAAAAGCGACGGAGTTTATCCGCCTTCGCACCAAAACCAATCCCATGAAAAAGGAGGAAATAATGATTACGAAAAAATTAACTTTCGGCAATAAAGTCCTTAAGTTCTACAAGACCCTTGCATTACCACATATTCCTTTGAAAGGGATAGAGGTTATCCAACCATACCAGAATCAGGAAGTACGAGGATATATGGAAAAATTTTTCAACAAATTTTTCCGAGACACAAGAAAGCGTATTTTTGTACTTGGCATTAACCCGGGACGATTTGGTTCCGGCACTACAGGCATCCCGTTTACCGACCCTGTTGCGCTTGAAAGCGCATGTGATATTGGCAATAAGTTGGTAAAACGCCGAGAAATCTCATCTGAATTCATATACCAGTTTATTAAACACTGGGGTGGCCCTCGTGTCTTTTATCGCGATTTTTTTCTTACTGCGGTATCACCGATTGGCTTTGTGCAAGGTGGAGTAAATTGTAATTATTATAGTCATCCCACATTACTCAAAGCGGTAAGACCGTTTATCGTCGATACACTCACTGCGCAGTTTGCTTTTGGTGCTCGAAAAAATAAGGTCATCGTGCTTGGTAGTGGTAAAAACCAAAAAGTATTCAATGACTTAAATCTAGAATACGGCTGGTTCAAAGAGGTGTATGTTCTGGAACACCCGCGATTCATCATGCAGTACCGCAGACGGGAGATGCAAGACTACCTTAATAAATACCAAGATATTTTTTCTCGTGCTCTCTTGTGAAAAAACTTGGTAATATTTGTCTTACATGATACACTCCACGCTGGTACATTAGTTCATCAACAACAGAAAGGAGAACGAGATGCAAGAACAGGCTATCATCGAAACTCAATTGGAGTTTTACAGAAAGGGTGGTGCGGGTTGCTTGTTCGCCGCCCACGCGGCAAGAGATCCTTCCAAATACGAGTGGAGACTCTCGGTCAGCAATGTCGATAAAGTTCGAATCGAGGAGTTGATACAGTCGGCTATTTCTCTAGCCGGTGTGTCCACGCAGAGCATCATCTTTCCGTCAGTTATGGAGCAGGAGGATTTGAAAAATTTGCTCTTGACCTTGAAAGAAACGTCGTCCGTGTCCCTTGAACAGGAGGAAGAATTTGAGGGTGCGGTGTGTCTTGGCTACCGGGTCAATGTTGGCGACTTGAAATCGTGGATGACAGGGTTCGGGAGCTTTGATTTTTTCCCTAAGACGCGTCAAGCGGTTTTTGCGGAAATCGTATTTCGCACAAAACCGAGGCCTGACTATAACTGGGCAATGAAAGAAACGCCGCCTGGAATTATTCATCTCGCTGATATGGACATGAAAGGGATGAGAGAAAATCAGTTTAAGGCTCTCTGGTACGGCTCTTTCGACAACACCGAGAACATACTTGGACACAAACCGGACTTGAGAAGCGCAGCAAAAACAACCTTCGCTGTTCCACTAGAGTTATGGAAAGGATAACGGGGCGCGGACGGAAGCCGCTTGCGAAGCGCGCGTGAAGAGTTGGAAGCATACGAATCTTCTCGATATATCGGAATTTGTAATTTCGAGATTGTCGCGGAAGAAAACCAGGTACCGAAAATCGCTCATGCGATCTACGCCAATTATCTCCGGCTCTTTCGTCAACAACCATAACCTCGCAGTTTCATTTCAGAGATTTCTGAATGGACTGCGAGGTTTTCTTTTTTGTAGACCGCTACGGTCGGGCGTAAAACACAAAACACGCCTTCTCGGCGCGTTTTGTTGAATGCGCGAGGGACGGGACTTGAACCCGCAACCTTCCGCGTGACAGGCGGATGCTCTAACCAGTTGAGCTACCCCCGCAAGCGAGGAACAAAGAGCAAACTAGTTCGCTCTTTTTCCGAGCGCCGCGGAGGAAAGCCTGAAAGGCTTACCACTGCAACGCATTCAGTCATCCTACCAAAAGCTCCAGAAAATGTCTCGTTGTGCCGGCGGGTGGAGTCGCGCCACCGTCTAGGGTTTATGAGTCCCTCGTTCTAACTCTTGAACTACACCGGCAATAGAGAAACACTACCAAATGCGCTTCATCAAGACAATTTAATCCTCCCGCAGGAATCCTCCTGCCTGGATCTCCCAGAATTTCTTATAGAGATTGCTTTCGTGCGCCAAGAGCTCCTTGTGCGTCCCCGAGAGGGCGACCGTACCCTTCTCCATCACGATGAGGCGGTCCATATGCATCACGGTGGAGAGCCGGTGCGCGATGGCGATGACCGTCTTCCCCTTCATCAGCCGTAGGAGCGCGTCCTGAATGAGCCGCTCGCTTTCGGAGTCGAGACTCGAGGTCGCCTCGTCGAGCACAAGGATGGGGGCGTCTTTAAGGATGGCGCGCGCAATGGCGACTCTCTGGCGTTCGCCGCCCGAGAGCTTCACGCCGCGCTCGCCGACGAGCGTGTTGAATCCGTCGGGATAGCGCGCGATGAATTCCTGACAGTGCGCCTGTCTTGCGGACTCAATGACCTCCTCGTCCGTTGCCTCCGGCCGGCCGTAGCGGATATTGTCCAGAAGCGAGCGGTGGAAGAGAAGCGGCTCCTGCGGAACGAGGGCGATAGCCCGCCGCAGGCTCTCCTGCGTCACCCGCGAGATATCCTGGCCGTCGATGCGAATCAATCCGCCGCTCACCTCGTAGAGACGCAGAAGAAGCTTGGCGATGGTCGACTTGCCCGCGCCCGAGGAGCCGACGAGCGCCACCTTCTCGCGCGGGGCGATTGCGAGATTGAAATCTTTGAGTACTTCCTGGCTGTCGTGGTACTCGAAGCGCACGCGGTCGAAATCGATCGCCCCCTCACGCACGGAAAGCGGTTTTGCCCCGGGCATATTCTGTATCCCGTGCGGCAGTTCCATGATATCGAGCATCTCGGTCGCATCGGCGAAGGCGTCATAGAGCTGGCGCATATTCTGCCCGATGTTCCAGATGCGGTTGAAGAGACCGAGAACATATACCTGGATGAGCACGAAGTCGCCAATCGTTATGAGTCCGCGCTGCCAGAGCAGCACGGCGCCGGCGAGAAGCGCGGACTCGATACCGACCGCGAGGAGCCCCTGGATGCCGTAGATCCACAGGTCGGCGTCCCACACGCGTCGCATCGCCAAGTACCAGCGATGCACCGTCTCCGCGAAGCGCGCGTTCTCGTAGCGCATTGCGGCAAAGGAAGTGATGGTCGAATGATTCGTCATCGCGTCGGAGAGGAAGCCGGTCACCTTACTGTCTTTCTCGGTGCGCGCGGCGCGCAACGGCTGGCGCCGGCGCATCATCCTGAACTGTAGATAGACGAAGACGATCGTCCACGCGAGGAGCCCCGTGCCGAGCGTGAGGCTCTTGAGCGAGAGCACGCCGACGATGCCGATCGCGAATATGAACGCGGGAAAGAAATTGAAGAGGATGCTGTCGAACACCTGCTCGAAGGAGCGCGCGTAGCGTGTCACGCGCCGGGTCAGCGTGCCGGTGAAGTTCGAAATGAAAAATTCGTGCGCGTGCCCGAGAAGATAGCCGAAGGCCGCGCGATAGAGATCCACCATCACCCTCGACTCAAGCCTGTTCACGGCCCAGAGGCGCAGCCGCTGGCCAAGCCAGCTAACGAGATTGGTCGCGGTGAAAAAGATGAGGGCAACGAAGGCCGCGCGCGTGACCTCCCGCGTCGGCGTGTTTCCCGAGAGTACGTTGATAAATTGTCGTAAATATAATGGCGCGACGACGCCCGCCGCCTCGATAACTATAGCGGCAACGACGGCAAAGACGAGAGACCACGGATACGCGGAGGCCGCCTTGCTGTAGGCGTGGAGCACGGGCCACACTCGCGCGAGCTTTTTCTTCTCGGGAGGCGTCATAAACAATCATCTTATCACTCCTCTTCTGCGCGCGCTTCACTCCCGTTCCTGCAATTCGCACATGTTCTACAAACGTCGAGCCCTTCCCTTCTCCCTCGCTATAGGCAGCGAGCGAGACGCAGATGTTCTGTGTTCGTGCATGCTTCAATCAGGGGATAACGATACCTGATAAAACTAACTCTCACGTCTTCTTGTAGCAGTTTTAGAAGAAATTTTATCCGGTCGCAAGAATTAAACCTCGTTAAGAGTTTCAAACGGCATGTATTTTAATCAAAGGGAATTTGTGTCGCCGGAAACTCCACCACAAACGTCGAGCCCTTGCCCGCCCCTTCGCTCTCGGCATGGACGGTGCCGCCGTGCGCCTCGACGATGTTCTTTGCGATGAAAAGACCGTAGCCGGTGGAGTGTACATTCACCTTCTGTGAATCCTTGCCGTGGCCGCCTTCGGTGAAGAGGTGTTTCTCGTCCTCCTCGGTGATACCGATGCCGGTATCTTTCACCGAGAAAATAATCTTGCCTGCCCCGAGCGTAGTCGAGGGGTTATTCTCTTTTTTGAGAGAAACGGTGATAGAGCCCGAGGGCGTATAGTTGATTGCGTTATCTATCAAGTTGCGGAGCACATGATCGTTGATCTGTGCCCCGTCTCCGTTCATCTGGTATGACGCATCGTCAGAAATAAATGACAGAGTAAGCCCTTTCTGCTCTGCTGCGGGTTTCGCCCTTTCGACAGCCTCAAGGGCAAGCGCCTTCAGATCGAAAGGCGCCTTGGTGTACGTCACGGTCCCTTTCTTCAAGTTTGACGCCTTGAGAATACCTGATACCGAGTCGGCACCTTGGCGCGACTCGACGAGCGCCCGGTCGACAAATGTCTTCATCGACTCTGAAAGAGGGCCGAAATCGCCTTCAGAGAGCGAGGCAAACGCGCCTGCGTCCTTGGTCAAAGAGCCCTTCACCTCATGCCCGATGAAGTGAATAAGCGTCTCCTGCCGCTCGTCGGTCTTTTTAAGCTCTTCCGCGAGCTTCTGTATCTTCTCGCGTTGCTCGACCTCCCGCACGACACTCCTAATCAGGTTGATGCCAAAGATAAGTACAAATACAAACACCGTTGTTCTAAACATGATTGATGCGAAACTGTTTGAAACAACAATCTCCCCGAACGAGGCAATCGATAATAAGAATACCAGCAGTGCCGTTGAAAAAACTTTTATGTTGAAGAGATGGTGCACGCGAATCGCATAGGCCGCACCAACCACGGTCGGGAGAATAAACAATGCGCTGTATAGAATGAATCGCGAATCATTAAAAAATGCGGGGAGAATTAAATTAAAAGTAATGATTAAGACGAAGGTGATGAAAAGTCCCCATAGTATGGGTTTATATGCAGGTTGAGATTCGCGTGGTGCGCGCTGCACCTTGTGGATAAAAAGCAGGAGACCGCCGAAAATAAGCGCAGTGACCGTTGCAACGAATAGAAATATGCCCGGACCGTTTTCAATACCGACAATTGTCCCGTCAGGCGCAAGAGCGCTAATTCGCTGGAACACCAGAGGAGTAAGCGTGACTATGGAAACCGAAGCTGCCGCCGGAACCACTAGGAACCGATACCAGTTCGGATACGTGAATTCTGTTTTCGGAAACGCATAAAGAAATTGAAAGAGAAAAAGTACAAACCAGACTGCGACACAGATGACCGCGCGCATGATGAGGAGGGCTACGTTCGGATCGGCAATGTGATAAAAGGTGTAGTTTAATATGCTCCATATCGTTCCTGTCATGGTGAACAGGAAAAATGACCTCGTCGTCACACTGCGCGAATCGCTCATAAGCGCCGTAAAGCCAAGTACGGCCATACCGGCCACTACGATACCCGTGATGATAAGATCCAGATTAAATGTGACGAGACTTCCCATGGTTATGCGGTACGTATATCCGGCACCCGTCTGTACGAACGAGCAGTTGGTGGTTCCGCGTAACCGGTGCGGAATAACATCGCGGGAGTGTTTTTTTTCCCTGCACCGAACTGCTTTTTGATCTCCGCGTTTGCCTCGAGGATTGATTTGAAATGCCGTGGGAGCAGTCCCCGTGTGGTCCCTTGTTGCACGCTGCGCGCCAAAAAGAGAACGCCCGTTACGGGATGGAAAGCGAGCTCACGACGTGTTGCCTCAAGCCACACACGTTCGAATGCCCTGCCCGCCGCGAGGTACGCAGCCGGACTTTCTTCAGGAATCGTAATGAGACCCATTGTTGGCGCGGATGCGTATAGCTTGGTGTTCGTGAGACGGGCGATTTTCGGAAAACCGATTGCATTCACGAGATTTGCTATGGTCGGATTCGAAAGACGACGCATCAGAAACCGTGCCGGCGGAGGCAATTCCATCGTATCAATATGAAGACCTTGTTTGCCAGAACGGTTTTCCTCTGCAGTCCATAAAATGTCGCCGGTGAATAACTCGCGAAGTTTTGGTGTTTCAAGCGCCACTTGCTCCATGATCGCCGATGCGCCCGCGATTGCATGTATCGCCGCTCGATTTTTTACAAGAAATAACTGCGGATCCTTGATTGGTCGTACTGTTTCGGAAAAAGCGGAAAGAGTCTCGGGATCAAGCGGGCGGTTCTCGTAGACCTTGCGGTTCGTATGTCGGTTTCGAATAGAGGACGCGAGCGGGTCGATTGGTACTGATGTTTCTCTGAATGTGATTTCTGCCGTGCAATGAGGATTGGCGGGATCCGGTAAGAACTGCACGCTCGCTACGAGTCCTGATAGCGGAGCCGCCAACACAATGTTCTCAATGAGAGCCCCGTGCGCAATATAAGTGCCGCTCAATTTGAAGTTAAGTATCGGGTTATCGCGGTCCGGCTCGAGATGCACTCGAACAGTGTTGCCGCGCAACACGAAGAACCATGGCTGCGAATTGTCACCTGACGGAGCCCACACTGCAGTATCAAGAACACTTCGTATAGCAGTTTCAAGCGTGGTCATGGTAGTCCGATCGCTCGCTTGAACATAGTACGAACATCTTCTCTAGATTGTGTTGCATCTGCGTAATTGTAGGTCGGATCGAAAATCGCATCCATATTAATTTCCAGTTTACCGTTCCCAAGCGGTTCTTGGAGAGCAATCTTCCGGAGGCAATACGCGATGGCGATGCCCGAGAGTGTTGCAGCGTCTCCAAGCTGCGGCCATGAATACAGCGTCGTGCCAACTTCTTTGAGAGAGAGCAACATGCGCGGGACAACGAGATCAGCTCCAGCAACTTTCGTCGCAAGCTTCGGTAGCTCATGGGGCGAGAAGGATTTGAATTCCTCAAGGGTGATGTCGCCAAGGGCCTCATTGAAAAGTTTTGTCGAAGGATCGAGATCAAAACGTTCTATTTCGACAATGACACCGTCGCCATTATCGGTCGCCATGACGACCGGAATGCCCCGCTCACGCGCTGCGAGCCGCAACCGGATCTTAATCTCAAGATCATCGGTCTCCTCAACGAGCACATCCATATCCTTGAGAAACTCGTTTATATTCTCTTCTGTCACGCCCGACTCAAATGTCTCAATTTCTGCATACGGATTCAGCTGATAGATGTATTCGCGTACGAGATCGGTCTTCTTGCGACCCACAGCGAGGAAATCGGACCGGATGCGATTGAGGTTTGAGGGAGATACTTCATCCGGGTCGGCGATCTTAATGCGCCGCGCGCCGCCCATAAGCGCAGCAGTCATGGCACCATGGCTGCCAACGCTAAGTCCCGCGTATGCGACGCGCAGTCCATAGAACTTTTCTTGTTCTTCTTTCGTAATGATGTTGCGATTGCGCGCGGTGCGTATCTCCTGATGCTCGTCGTGCGGGAGATAGTGCGCAAGAGTGCTGTTCCACGGGAAGAAGAACCACTCCCCCACTTCTTCAGTCGGCTTTCCGGCTGCATATTCTTCTGAAAACGCTTTCACCTCGTTTGTATGATCCTTAATGAACTTGAATCGCGGATTACGGATGAGAAACAAATCCTCGAGGAGCAAATCATAGCGATCAATAGTCGCTGATGGCTGCAGGCGGTCGCGGAATGCAGAAAACGACTCCCTCGAACGATCTAATTGTTCCGGTTTCATACCGGAATAGTACCACGCACGGCAGCCGTCAGTAAGAAACGAATCTGCTCGGGAACCTCCTTTTGGAACGAAAATCCCTTCTCGAAATCATCCGCCGACGAAAACGTCATGCTTTAAGTTTAACACGCGGTTATTCGTAATAGATACTCTAGGTAAAAAATCACATCTCTTTTAAAACAGCTTGTTTATAGGCTTTCGTAAATTCGTGACCGGTATTTTTTACAATATTTACTTTACCAAGCTTAAATACTCGTTGTGTCATTTCCTTGTCACCACAAAATAGAACAAATTTCTTTGCTTTTGGTTTCCCATATCTCATCCTTCTCAATTCGTTCGTAGTTTCTTCTCCAAATAGTTTTATCATGTGATTGATGGCATGATTTACATCGCTTCCAAGTATCTCCGACATGGAGCAATAGATTCCCTTCTTTACGGGGGCCTTCAGTTTATAGGCGATAAGAGCTCCCGTTGAAAATCCGAATACGATCGAATTTGAATCAATCTTAGTTTTTGAAAGTTGCGAAAGTGAATTCCCTTTTAGTTGCAAATCTAAAAATTCTACATTGTATTTATCTTTAGTTTTAGATATAAGCCATTGGTAATCACGAATTGTTTCTTTGTATCCAGGAATTATATAAAGTTTCATATATGAAATTATAAGGGGAACACCGGAAAGTGTTCCCCTTCTTGGTTCAGGCGTCGAATTCGCCCTTCTTCACCCCTTGAACGAAGGCGTCCCACTCGGCGCGAGTGAACGAAAGGGTCGGGCTCGAAGCGTGCTTGGTGTCCGAACATCGATCGTCTCGCCGATACGGACTGCGACACAGGTCTTGATCGGAAGGAACCTGGTGATCGTCGACGTTTTGAAGCCATCGGCTTCGTGCGGATTGCGTGTGTTCATCTCAAAACTCCAGTAAAGGACATTGATGCTGCCAAGGGAATCTCGACAGAAACCATCAACACCTACGGATATCGTAGCATAGTGTGGTGGCACCCGCTACCATCCTCATCACTTTTTATAGATATACTAGATACATGAATACCAAACTAGCGACTGAGCTACAGAAGATGGTTGATAGTGATCAGAAAGCCATCCAGAAACGACAGAAAAAGGGAGTGGTTAATGTACGCATTTTGAAACTCAATACAAAGAGACTTAAAGAAATAGTAGCTAGCTATGGGTGGCCTTCTGTCTCTCTTGTGGGTAAGGAGGGAAGTAAAAATGCATGGTTACTTGTGCAGCACGCCTATCATGATCTCCGTTTTCAGAAAAAATGTCTTGCGTTAATGTCACGAGCAGCAAAAAAGAACCCTGAAGATATTATTCCAATGCATATTGCGTTTCTGACTGATCGAATACGAGTAAACGAGGGGAAACCTCAGAAATTTGGCACGCAATTTTACACAAATAAAAAAGAAGAATTTACCTACTGGCCTGTTCGAGATATAAAAAATGTCGACAAACGACGGGCAGCGTATGGTATTGAACCATTCGCAGAATATGTGGAGGCGGCAAAATCATTTCAGCTTGCACCGATAAAGACAATTCTTAAGTGATGAAACTCAACCTTGACGCACGACCCACGGCTGTTTGATGCCTGGCTTGGAATGGCTAAATTGCGTTGGAAGTATCACTTTCTCACCCATTTCTGCTTTATACCCGAAGGAAAATATTCTGGATCGCCCAATGCGCGGAATACGAGCTTGAAAAGCGGGCGCCCATTGACGAATGTGGAGAGCTCACGGAATTCCGAACTTTTCTCTTTAAGCGCCGCCTTAATGGTCACTTCCATTTTTCTTATGAAGGTCTCCGAAACGGAATCGATGCCCCTCTTCTGCTCGATATTGATTTCGAGATATTGATTCTCCTTGTCATCGTACCTCGTCATAGTCTGGAATTTGCCGGTGCAATAGCGTTGTACGAAATCGCTCATCATGACATCGCGCAGGTATTCGGGATAGATCTGCAGACCATACAGTGTCGTTGCGAGATCGGAGCGCTCATAGACATACACAAATGGAAGCTCGTAGAGCGGGACATCGAGCCGCTTCGTCTCTTTTTCAATATTGATGCCAAATTCGGCAAAGATGGCCTTCAACTCATCGTACGTGTGCACCCCGCCGCGGTCGCCGACCGCATACCGGACGAGCGGAACCGCGCTATAGCCGGTAAGTAGTATTTCCCCTTCCGGCGCTTCAAACGAAACGAAGGCCGGATTGTACTGCGCCAGAGTCGGCGTTTTCTGTACGTCACCGAAGATGCGCGCAAAAATTTTCTTGTTCTTCATCGCGAGCCGGCGGATGAGGATCGCAGTGGGGGTCTCGAACGCCATAGCGCCGATATCGGCCGTGCCGTAGATATTGAGCGTGTCGCGATATACGTTCTTCATGTCAACCTTTTTGGCAAGATAGTCGCGGAAATGTTCGGAGAACGCTTCCGCGGCGAAGAGGAGGCGAATGTTGAGCGCTTTGAGATCGACGCCTTCGAACTCAGCCTCGTCGAGGATGTCCTTCACGAACGGCGGATAGCCGATGATGATTGTCTGCTTGAAGGATGGCGCGAGGTCGTGAAGCGCTTTCAGGATTTCCGCCTTGTTGACTCCGGCGGGAAGTATCGACACCGGGTATGCGCGGCGGCTCGCGATATCGAACGCGCGGTACGTGAGCGTCCCGCCGATCCACACGCCCATGCCGAAACCGATAATGACCAGCGTCGGACATGTGACTCCCGGAACATTCGCGCCATTCCCGAGGAAAAGCTCGGCGAGTATCGAATATTCTTCTTCAAGATTCGAAAGGCGCTGAAAATAGAACGGCTTCCCAGTCGAACCGGAGGTCGATGAAAAAACAGCGGGACGACCAAGTATGCCGTCCCAACAGAGGTCACTGAACTTATATTTCTTCAAATATGAGGCCTTACTGGTCACTGGAATTTTTTCAAAATCCTCACGAGAATGAATCTTTTCGGCATGTATACCGTGCTCTTTTAAGAAATTCCGATAGGCGGGAACGCGTTTCGCGACGTCATGGAAAAGGGCTAACGAATTCCGCGCGCGAAGACGCATCCATGTCGAAGATTCTGTCGTGCGGACTCGCTCCGCCATCCCGCGTGCTACCGGCTTTACAAGCACGGAAGGGGGAATGGCGGATTTTGTTTTACTCAAACTCATAAAGTTTTATATAACACGAATTACGTATTAATGCAAGATTCCTCGCAACGCTTCCATAAAGGACACCTCGGATTCTGGGGCTGGCACCGCGATGCGCAGCGTATCTTTCAGGAGTACCTTTGCCTCGGGAACATGGCTCATCGGCTCACCGAGAGCGACGCGGATGCCCTGTGCAAAAAGCCCATCTCGAACATGCGCAGCATTCGGCACGCGCAGGAGGACGAAATTCGTCTCGGATGGGTATGCGGCGGTGACACCGGGAAGCGCACGCAAAGTTTCTATGAAGTGCTCGCGCTCGGCGATGACCATCTCGCGACGCACCTTCACCTTGTCTGCGCGCGCAAGTAACGCGAGCGCCGCCGTGGCACTCTGGTACGCAACCGGCCAGGGCAGCATGAGCTTTTCTAATTTCTTTGTGATCTCCGACGCTGCTATCGCATAGCCTATGCGCGCGCCCGAGAGCGCAAAGGCCTTTGAGAGCGTGCGGATGATGATGAGATTCGGCAATTCAGCGAGATACGGGAGAAAGGTCGTGCCTGAGGAGAATTCAAAATAAGCTTCATCAGAGACAAGCAGCGTCTCGCTCCCGCGAGCCGCAGCGACCAGTGCCGAGATTTCTTCGCCTGTCAGCGAACAACCGAGTGGATTATTCGGGTGACAGAGAAAGAGTGCTTTTGCAGAACCGTTCTTGAGCGCCTCTATGGTCTTCGCAAGCGGGAATACGAAACGGCCATCCTGCTCTTCGTAAGCAATAGGCACTATCTTTGCACCGACACCATCAAGGATGGATTCATAGCAGTAGAAAGTAGGCGTCGGTAAAATCGCTTTTCCACCACCTCCAGCATACGCACGCGCAATATATTCTATCGCCGTGACCGAGCCCGGGGTCACGAGAATTTGTTCAGGCGCGACACCCGCATACTTTGCTAACGCACTTTTCAACTCACCATAATCCGGATACGTCGAGAGCGCTTCCCTCTTTGGAGCATGCACCGCAGCAACCAGCTCATCATCGAGGAGCCAGTAGCTCTCATTCCGGTCCAGTGACATCACTAAGTAATGATATCACGCAGTGTAGGCCCCCAAACCACTCGTCAGGGTGGCGATGTCTTCGGCGTCAATCACATAAGTAAATGTTTTAGCTAATCGCGATGATCTTTAATTCCCCTGGCCGAAGCATTTTTGCTATACTTGCAGTAATGATGTCTGAAACGGAAGCTCGACAAAAAATGGAAGAAATCCTGCACGACCTCTGGGACAGAGGCCATGCAAATACGACTGGCGTTTCTGTCAGTATACGTCTTGATGATGGGAATATTCTTGTTGATCAGACAGGAGCGGGGTTTCGAAAATGTAGAGTAGCTGCGGGAGATTTTCTTATTATAGACCTTAATGGGAACCTCGTCCGTCCTGCACCACTTATACCCCAGAAACTCGCACCGGTTAATACAGGTGTTCATCTCGCCTATTATAAAAATCCCCTTGCACAAGCTTGCATCCACGCCCATGCACCTTATTCGCAAGTTTTTGCATGTCGTGGAGAGACAATTAACCCCTATACACTCCAATCACAAATATTGGGTGAAGTTTTATGCATCCATGCAGATGATGCAGATCTAAAAAAAGAATACCGGGAAAGGAAACCTTTTATAGAAGTGCCATCGGGATTGCATGCTCGACCGGACGTTTGGTATGTTATGCAAAAGGTTGCCGAACTCACTGCAAAAGCACTTGAACCGCGCAACCACGAGATGGAAAAGCATGGATTGGCCATAACTCATTACCAACATGGCATATTCGTATTCGGTCGAAACCTTGATGAGGCATTTGATAATCTTGAAAGGGTTGAGGCAAACGCGCGTACTATTATTTTTTCTCGAATGATGGGTCAAATATGACATTGGGAGCATTTTGCGTTATCCGCGACAATAACCACCGAGTCCTTTTATGTCATCGCCGTGACAAAGACATGTGGAATTTGCCAGGCGGAAAAGTTGAAAAAGGTGAATCACCTTGGGATGCTGCGGTCCGTGAAGCACGTGAAGAGATTGGACTTTCTGTGACTATACACTCATTGATTGGTTGTTACTTCAAACCATCAGTAAATGACCTGGTTTTTATGTTTACGGCTATACCATCTGATAACCAATTACCCCATATAAGTGATGAAGCGGATGAGGTACGATATTTTTCACTTGATGCCCTCCCAGATACTACTGCCCCGAAACAACGAGAGCGTCTATCTCAGTGCTTCCTTCCGGATGTTTCTTGGCCCATACTGCAGATACAATAAGAGCTCGCGAAAATTTGCGAGCTCTTTAACAAGACGGATTTGTACAACGAAACGCACGTTCAAGTTGTTTAGGAGTGTTAATCTGGCACCATCGTTTGAATTGGCGAACTCGTACATTTTTCATGCGTGCAACGGTATGGGGTAAAGAATATTCCCCATTTCGCATTTGAACGAGATTTTGTTGGAAATAAGACATCCTCTTTTTGTAAACAGGACGGACTGATCAGTCGATTTATTCTTTACAAGACGACAAATGCCATAGGCTGGGGCCGTTTGTATAAGACGGGTTAGATCTTTTTGGTCATATAGATCGTCCCCCATAACAACCAAAAAGCGCTGGCACCCCACAAGAACAGGCTCTATTGAAGCAAGTGCTCCCCCCCGTACCTGTAAGATTTACCTTCTGGTATGCATACGTGATTCTTCGTCCACAAGACAATGTACCTATTTTTTCTCGAATGGATTCTCCTTTGTATCCAAGAACAATTATACATTCAGTAACAGCTTGAGGTAAGCATGCGAGCGTTCGTTCAAGAATGCTTTTCCCATTTACTGTAACAAGTGCTTTCGGAATATCTTTCGTGAATCGATCCATCCGTAAACCACGACCTGCGGCTAATATTACTGCTTTCATTTGAATCTCCTTTTACACGACCCATGCTCAGTCTACCGAATAGAGAAAATACGACAAGCTTGGGGTGAGAACTTTAGACTCTCATTGTAGTACCACCCACGGAGGTCGGAGAGGTCCGACATATACCGTAGGGCCGCCGAATTGATCTGCAATGTGTCTCCGATATCTGCATATCCTCGGTACAGCTCAATGAGTAATTCCTGATCGATCGCACCTGTTTCAAAATCACTCCGAATCTTTTGTGCGATTTTTTGCATAGCAATGGTATTTACAACCGCTCTTTCAATTCTAAAGCGCGGACGAGGATATACTAATCCTTCGTCTCGAGGTATTCGGTAAATCCTCTTTCATCTTTCACATCTTGTCGCATAACCGCTTTATAGAAATCAGTGCTGAGGACACCGTCTCGATATCCCTTACCGTCTTTCCATAACTCTTTCAGCCGTAAGATGACAATACTCTGCTCCTGAGTAATTGTGTTGAGCTCGGTCGCATCATAGTCGCCGACTTCTCCGCGCTTCCCGAACCACATATCAATCTTCCATTCGCCCGAGGGCTGTACCGTGCGCAAACCGACATAGTACGCACGCGGGAAATTGATACGATCTTTACGCGCGTCACGCCGCAATTCGCGATAATTATTGAATTGCACTTTCTGGATGGTCGGCATCTTGGCGAGTACTGAAAGAAGATCTCCCACTGCCCCCAGACTTGGTTCTCCCATCCACGCATGGATATCGATACGGGCATAATCATGAGACCATTCTCCACACTCCCCACGACCTCGGGCTCTGAAATCGTTCCGATGACTGAAAGCAGGTCGAGCTCCTTCAGAATCCGCCGCGCTTCTTGCTGTAAAGACTTCGCTCGAGCTACTAGCTGTTCGTCCGTCATGCAATCACTCTAGCATTTCATAGTGTTGATCGAGTTGATCTACGAGAACGAACATGATATGATGAAATCATATTTAATTATAGTACTTCTATGTCCACACTCTCTGTCCCCCTCACCCCGAAGCTTGAAGAATTCATAAACGACCAGGTGAAAAGCGGTCGTGCCGCCAATAAAGCCGATGTCGTCCGGCGCGCTCTCGTCGCCTTCTCTGAAGAAGGAGCTATTCAGGATGTTCTCAAAGCGATGCGAGAACCAGCCATACGGGGCGATGTTCGAGAATTGATGAAGAAATTCCAGTAAGCGATAATCGAACGTCATGCTTACCATTTCTTTTAAGCCGTCCTTCCTTAGGAAGATGAATGGACTTGATGGAACACTTCGAGAAGAAGCCGTTGAGAAGATAGAACTTTTGAAAGATGTTCAGAACCACAAACTTCTTAAGGTGCACAAATTGCACGGACCGCTTTTAGGAGCCTATAGTTTCTCGGTTAACTATAAAACGCGAATTGTCTTCCACTACATTTCAAAAGATGAGGTTGCGCTTCTCACTATCGGCGACCACGCTATATACGATTAAGAAATTCAAGGGTGCGTGTACGCCCCGAAGCCGCTCGTCAGGGTCGCAATACCGGTGGCGTCGATAGAGTACCCCTCGAAGCCGGGGAGCTGCTCGATGAATTCGATACCCTTCTTCCCCATCGCGAAGGCAGCCGTGGCGAAGCGGTCGGCCTCGAGCACGTCGGGACCGATGACGGTGATGCTCACGATCTCGCGCAGCTCTTCCTCGGGCTTATGAGGATTGTAGATATGATTGCCGCGAATATAGGAGCCCGAGGTCGCGATACCTTTCCCGCGCGGATACACGACCTCCACAATCTCGTGGATGTTGAAAGGATTGCGGATACCGACGCTCCACTCTTCGCCTTTCGCGTTCTTCCCGCCCATCGCGATATCGCCGCCGGCGTTTACGAAATAATTTTCGTACCCCGCATTGCGTACGAGCGCGGCAGTATTGCGGATCGCCCAGCCCTTCACGATACCGGAGGGGTCGAATCGGCCATCCGGACGGCAGACATCGAAGTAGCCTCTTGTCTCTTCCTTCGTCTTCTCGGCGATTTGAAAAACCTCTTGCATTTCTTCGCTTGCCGCAGCGCTCGATAACTCGCCCCGATTGATGCGCGAGATCTCGCTTTCCTCCTTGTACGTGCTAAAACGTTCGTCAACCGCGACCAGATATGCGAAGGCCGTTTCACGCGCCTTCTGCACACCCTCGCCGACGATCTCAATCTCAATCGGCATGCCCATGATAAGCCGCGTTTCCTTCATAACTATGCTCCTATAGTACTCCCCATGCGGCACTTCCATTTCATATCACCTGTTCTAGAATGTAGGCATGAATACGTACACCATTCAGCAATCGTCGTTTACCCATTTCTTCACCCTCGGACACACGAAGCGCCCCTTTCTGGATCCTCGTCCGCCTGTATCTCGGCTACGAGTGGCTCATGGCCGGATGGGACAAGGTGGTGAATCCCGTATGGTTCGGCAACGACGCGGGCGCCGCAGTGCAGGGATTCGTCCAGGGCGCGCTCTCTAAGACCGCCGGTGCGCATCCGGACGTGCAGATGTGGTACGCGTCGTTCCTCCAGAACGCGGTGCTCCCGAATGCCACCGTCTGGGCGAACGCCGTCGCGGTCGGCGAGGTACTCGTCGGACTCGGGCTCATCGTCGGACTCTTCACCGGCGCCGCGGCATTCTTCGGATTCTTTATGAATATCAACTATCTGCTCGCAGGCACCGTGAGCGCGAACCCTGTCCTTCTTCTGCTCGCGCTCGGCCTCATGAGCGCGAGACGCGTCGCTGGTCATTGGGGCCTCGACCGCTATGCGCGGCCATTCCTCGAGCAGAAGTTTTACTCGCGCAGACTCTGATATATTGAGCGAATGCGGCGGACGATACAAAACTTTGACGCGCTTGCGACGAGTGCGCTCCGCCTCGACGCGCTCGAGATTGCGGAGGCCGGGTACGCGGCTATCGACATCGGAAACGCTCTTCCCCGCGCGCTGTGCG
Organism: Candidatus Kaiserbacteria bacterium; assembly: GCA_016217905.1. Lineage (GTDB taxonomy): Bacteria > Patescibacteriota > Minisyncoccia > Phycocordibacterales > Phycocordibacteraceae > C7867-001. The sequence goes on from JACRFL010000006.1 coordinate 21,357, forward strand.
TCGAAGACGGCGCACTCCGCCTCGGCGGGCGAACCTTCCCGCTTGTCGGGCGGCGCGTCTTTTTCGTCGGCGTCGGCAAATGCGCCTTCGCGGCCGCGAAGGCGGTCAAGGCGATTCTCGGCAATGCGCTTGAAAGCGGCATCGCGTTTGACGTGTCGTCGGCGGACATTCCTGAACTGGCGAAAATCGAGGCCTATATCGGCACGCATCCGCTACCGAGCGAGGCGAACGAGCGTGCGACGAGGCGCGTCATAGAGTTCCTTTCCGGCCGCACCAAGGATGACCTCGTCATCGTGCTCATTTCAGGCGGCGGCTCGGCTCTTCTGTGCCTCCCTCCCGCAACCATGACCTGTGTCGACGATGGCGCGCTTTGGAGCGCGCTTACCGCGCGCGGCGCCTCTATTCAAGACATCAACACGGTGCGCAAGCATACTTCCCGCGCGCGCGGCGGCGGCCTCGCCGCCGCTGCGTATCCCGCCGAAATCGTGTCATGCATCATTTCCGACGTACCCGGGGACGACATCGGATATATCGCCTCCGGCCCGACCGCGCTCGACACCTCGACTATTGCCGACGCACGAGCAATCCTCGCGCGCTACGGCGTCGCCTCCGCTTCAAATGTCGAATGCATTGAGACTCCGAAAGATCCGAAGTATTTTGAACGCGTGACCAACATCCTGCTCCTTTCGAGCCGCGACGCGCTCGCCGCGATGAAAGAAGAGGCCGAACGAAGGGGATACGCGGCCGTCGTCGAGAATGACCGCGTTACCGGAGAAGCGCGCGATATCGGACGTGCAATCGCGACGAAGATCCATGATTCCCCCGCGAAAACCGCGCTTCTCTACGCCGGCGAGAGCACCGTTACGATAAGCGCTTCCGCCGGCAACGGCGGGCGCAACCAGGAGCTCGCGCTCGCGGCGCTTCCCGAGCTGCATACCGACGAGCTCGTACTTTCGTTTGCGTCTGACGGACACGACAACACCGACCACGCGGGAGCAATTGCGGATGTGAACTCGTTCGCTCATGCGCAAGAAAAAAATCTTTCACCGACGGAATTTCTCGACGAACATCGCTCATATGATTTCTTCTTGAAGACCGGCGACGCGCTTCTCACCGGGTATACTGGTTCCAATGTGTCCGACCTTATTATCGCAATGAAACAATGAAAATGAACGATTCTTTTATTCTCTGGTTCGAGGACATCAGCATGGACAATGTTGCGCAGGTCGGCGGCAAGAATGCGTCCTTGGGAGAGCTTATCCGCGCGGTGGAGCCCAGGGGCGTGCGCATCCCGCACGGTTTTGCGGTCACCGCAGCCGCGTACTACCACTACCTCGAGGAGACCGGCCTGGACGTTTTCATAGAACAGACGCTCGGCGGGCTCAATACGAAGAACCTGAAGGAGCTCGCCCGATGCGGAAAGCTCGTTCGCGAGAAGATGCGCGCCACAAAATTGCCGAAGAACCTCGAAGAGGCGATTGCCCAAGCCTACACCGAGATGGAGAAGCGGTACGGGAAAGGTACCGACGTCGCGGTACGAAGCTCCGCAACCGCCGAGGATCTGCCGGGCGCCTCCTTCGCAGGCGAACAGGAGACCTACCTTAATATCCGCGGTGCCAAGGATGTGGTGCGCGCCGCTGTCTGGACGATGGCTTCCCTCTTCACCGATCGTGCCATCTCGTACCGCGCCGACCGCGGCTTCGACCACATGAAAGTCGCGCTCTCGGTGGGTGTGCAGAAGATGGTCCGCTCCGACAAGGGCGCCTCGGGCGTGATGTTCACGGTGGACACTGAAAGCGGCTTCCGCGATGTTGTCATCGTGAACGCGACCTACGGCCTTGGCGAGATGATTGTCCAGGGCTTCGTCACGCCGGATGAATATCTCGTCGCGAAGTCGAAGATCGGCAACGTGAAGTCGCCCATCATCTGGAAGAAGATTGGCACGAACGTCAAGAAGATGATCTACGCGACTGGCAAGTCTGCTGTGGAGCAGACGAGGATCGTGCCGACTCCGAAGGCCGACACCGAGCGTTTCGTCCTCACCGATGGGGAGATTGTCACGATGGCTACGTGGGGGAAAATCGTCGAGGAGCATTATAGCGAGCGCGCGAAGAAGTGGACGCCGATGGACATGGAGTGGGCGAAAGATGGCATCACCGGAGAACTCTTCCTCGTGCAGGCACGGCCCGAGACCGTCCAGGCCGCGCGCGACATCTCGAAGCTCGTCGAGTACACGGTGACTGGCCAGGGCAAAGAACTCGTGCGCGGCATCTCGGTCGGCTCGAAGGCCGCCACAGGAAAGACGCACCTTATCCTTAGTCCGAAGCAGATTCGCGAATTCAAAGAGGGCGAGATACTCGTGACCACGATGACCGACCCTGACTGGGAACCTATCATGAAGATGGCGAGCGCGATCGTGACCGACGAGGGCGGCCGCACGAGCCATGCCGCAATCGTCTCCCGCGAACTCGGCCTTCCGGCCGTCGTTGGCGCGGGCAATGCCACCAAGGTCTTGAAGAAGCCCGCGCTCGTCACGGTCGACACGACCGGCAGCGTCGGCATCATCACCGCCGGAAAAGCGAAGATCGCCGTGATAGAACACTCGCTCGGCGCGCTCCCCGAAACCACGACGAAAATCATGGTGAACATCGCCTCGCCCGAAATAGCGTTCGAAAATTCTTTTCTGCCAGTCTCGGGCGTCGGACTTGCGCGCGAAGAGTTCATCATCGCAAGCAACATCGGCATGCACCCGCTCGCGATCCTTAATTTCAAGAAGCTCGCTCCGAAGCTGCGTGCCGCGATAGGAAAGAAGATTACCGGCTGGAAGGATCCGGTCGAGTTCTACGTCGATAATCTCGCGTACGGCATCGCGAAGATCGGTGCGGCTTTCAGCCCGCGCCCCGTCATCGTGCGCTTCTCCGACTTCAAGACGAACGAATACGCAACGCTGCTTGGAGGCGAGGCCTATGAGCCCGCGGAATCGAATCCGATGATCGGCTGGCGCGGCGCCAGCCGCTACTACGACCCGAAGTTCAAGGCGGCGTTCGCGCTCGAATGCCGCGCGCTCGTGAAGGTACGCGACGAGATGGGTCTCGCGAACGTGATCCCGATGATCCCCTTCTGCCGCACGATAAAAGAAGCGGAACGGGTGCTCGGCATAATGGCGGAACACGGCCTCGTCGCACAATCGCTTGCGACGGGAGACGAGAAAACGACGCCGGTCTATATGATGTGCGAGATACCGAGTAACGTACTCCTTGCCGACGAGTTCCTCGACCTCTTCGACGGGATGTCGATCGGCTCTAACGACCTCACCCAGCTGACCCTCGGTCTCGATCGCGATTCCGGCATCGTGACGCATATTGCGGATGAGAACGACGAATCCGTGCGCGCGCTCATAAGCAAGGTCATCCGCACCTGTTCCGCGCGCAAGAAATACATCGGCATCTGCGGACAGGGGCCCTCCGACCTCCCCGACTTCGCCGAATTCCTCGTGAGAGAAGGCATCGAGAGCATGTCGCTCAACCCCGATTCGGTGGTGAAGACCATTGAACACATCGCCGAGCTTGAGGAGCAACTCTCCCGCTAGCGTATGCGCTTCACCGCCGTCACGGCTCGTCCGATTCTTGACACGCGCGGACGCCCGACCGTCGAGACGACCCTCGTTACCGGTACGCTCGCCGCGACCGCATCGGTTCCCTCAGGCAAGAGCACCGGATCGCACGAAGCGCTCGAACTGCGCAACGCCGACGGAGACGTCACGGGCGCAATCGCGAATATCGAAGGCGAGATAGCGCGCGCGCTTATAGCACACGATTTCAATTTTCCCGATGAGCTCGACGCGTTTCTTATCGAGCTCGACGGCACGCCAGATAAGTCGCGCCTCGGCGCGAACGCGCTCCTCTCGGTCTCTATCGCCGCACAGAGGCTCTTCGCGCTTCAGGAGAACGTGCCGCTCTGGAGCGCGATCGCAAGACGCGCGGGAACGACGCCTTCCGCGCCGCGACTCTATGTGAACATCATGAACGGCGGCGTCCATGCGGATTTTCGACTTCCCTTTCAGGAATATATGCTTGTGGTCGAAGGGAAAACGAGTGATGCATTCCCTACCGCGAAAGAAGCGTTCGCGAAGCTTGGAGAGAGACTTGGTACAGGCACTCCGATGGGCGACGAGGGCGGCTATGCACCGACCTTTAACACACTTGAGCGTCCATTCGAGCTCCTTGCCGAACTGGCGGCGGAATTTTCGAGCACTTCAATTGCCATCGATGTTGCCGCGAGCGAGCTCTACCGCGACGGCGCGTATCGCTTGCTCGACAAATCCTACTTACCGCAAGAACTTACTACCATATATGGTAGTATCGCAGTCCGGTACCCTCTCCACAGCATCGAGGATCCTTTTCATGAAAACGCGGGGGATGATTTCGCCCGCCTGACCGCAATGCTCGGCGGCAAGGTGCTCGTCGTCGGCGATGATCTCACGGTCACGAACTCGGCGCGCATCAAAGAAGCTGCCGCACGTAAAGAGATAAACGCCGTTCTCATTAAGCCGAACCAGATTGGCACGGTGCGGGAGGCGATACAGGCGGTGCAGGCAACCTATGCCGCCGGGTGGCAGGCGATCGCCTCGCATCGCTCGGGCGAAACACACGATACCTTCATCGCGGACTTCGCCTATGGCGTCGGCGCACACGGCATCAAGGCCGGTGGCTTGGGACAAAGAGAGCGGCTTGAGAAATACGAGCGTCTCCTCGCCATCGAACACGAAGCTGCGGTGGTATAATTCCAACATAAGTATGAAAATCCATTACTTTTCGGGCGAGCCGTGGGAGGAAGCGTTTGTGCGCGCGAAGCTTCCCGATGCAGACATTACTTTCCATGAAGGACCTTTTTCGTCACACGCGGAGCTGACGGACCCCGATGCGGCGGTCCTCTGCATCTTTATGGAATCCCGCATCGGGGAAGCCGAGATGAATCGCTTCCCCGCCTTGAAGCTCATCGCCACCCGCTCCACCGGCTTTGACCACGTCGACCTCGCCGAGGCGAAGAAGCGCAGCATCGCGGTGGCGACCGTGCCATTTTACGGAGAGAACACCGTCGCCGAATTCGCGTTCGCCCTGCTGCTCGCGCTCTCGCGGCGCATCATCGACGCCGATGAGCGCGTGCGCGAGGGTACGTTCTCTCCCGCGGGACTGCGCGGTTTTGACCTCGCCGGGAAAACGCTCGGTGTCGTCGGCTGCGGCCATATCGGCATGCACGCCATCAAAATGGCAAACGGCTTCGGCATGAAGGTTCTCGGGTTTGAAGTACACCCAGATGAAGCGCGTACTAAAGAATTCAACTTCACTTACGCTGGCCTCCCCGACCTGCTCGCGACCTCCGACATCGTCACGCTCCACGTCCCCTACAACGAGCACACCTACCACCTTATCAACAAAGAAAACATCGCCGGTATGAAAAAGGGTGCGTACCTGATCAACACGTCGCGCGGCGCGGTCGTCGAGACCGATGCGCTCGTCGAAGCGCTCAAGAGCGGCATTCTCGCCGGCGCTGCGCTCGATGTGCTCGAGGAGGAGGGCGAGCTGAACGAAGAGGCGGCGCTCCTCACCGCGCCGCACCCAAATGCTGACGTAATCAAGACCGCGCTTGAGAATCACTACCTCATCGATCACCCGCGCGTCATTGTGACTCCACACCTCGCCTTTAACACGACCGAGGCCATTGAGCGGATTCTGAACACCACGATAGAAAACATACGGGGCTTCGCAGCTGGTATGCCGATCAACATCGTCAAAACGGACTGACCCGGCCTGCGTATCAGATCCGATCGCGCAGCCGCATCGCCTCTACGATCCTCGAGAGCGCAAGGGCATATGCAGCCTGACGGAGCGTAACTCCGCGGTCGGCCGCAAAATCGGCGACCTCGCGGTACGCTCCGCGCATCTTTTCCCGGAGCTTCGCCTCGACATCCGCGCGACTCCAGCGCTCTCCGATGCGGTTTTGTATCCATTCGAAATAGGAGACCGTAACGCCGCCGGCGTTCGCAAGCACGTCGGGAATAACCGCGACGCTCCGCGCCTTAAGCACGCTGTCCGCTTCCGGCGTGACCGGTCCGTTCGCAATTTCTAGTATGATGCCCGATTTTACCGAAGCGGCATTTTCCGAGGTAATCTGCTCCTCAAGCGCGGCGGGCACGAGGATGTCGGCCGCGGTGGCGAGAACGGCCGAGGCGTCCGCACGATGTCCCCCGCCGGAAGCAGCATCAAGTACAGAACCAGAAACTTCTTTTGCGGCGAGCACGGCCGCAACATCGAGCCCGCTCTCTTCTACGAGTGTGCCTTTCGAGTCGGCGAGCGCGACGACTTTCGTCTTCATCGCGTCGAGGAGCCGCGCCGCCTGCGCGCCGGCGTTCCCGAGTCCCTGCACGGCGGCCGAGAGGCGCGACGCATCGAGCGATTGATCCTCCAGGAGCGCGGCGAGCACGGCAATCGCGCCGTCGGCGGTCGCCGTGTCCCGCCCGGCGCTGCCGCCAAGCGGAAGAGGCTTCCCCGTGATCATCGCCGGAAGGCTCTTCCCCATGATGCGCTCATATTCGTCGAGCATGACGGCCATGATTTCCGGCGTCGTGTAGACGTCCGGAGCGGGAATGTCCGTGTCGGGACCGAGCCTCTCCGAAAACGCGCGGATATACGCGCGCGCAAGTTCAAAAATCTCCTTCTGCGAGAGCTTCTTCGGATCGACAGTCACGCCACCCTTCGCTCCCCCGAAGGGGATGTCGACGACCGCGCACTTCACGGCCATCATGGCCGCCAAGGCCGACACCTCGTCCTCGTCCGCTCCCGGATGAAAGCGGATGCCGCCCTTGTACGGGCCGCTGGCGTTGTTGTATTGCACGCGGTACGCCGGAAACGCTGCGGTGCCGCCGTCGTCAAGTGGGATGGTAAGCTCGGCGCGAAGAATCCGGTCCGGCGTCTGAAACGCTTCTCGTTCGACATCGGTGAGACCGATGAGTTGCGCCGATGCGTGTATATTTTGTTTGAAATAGTGGAATGCTGCCATACCGATACGGTGAGTCACCGCTCCCGTACATATTACTACACGCGCTCACGTGGTATCCTGGCAAAGATCATGCCCCCGCCCACTCCCGCGATCACAGCGGTCGCACAGCCCTCGTCCTTTCGCAGGAAACTCGCGTTATCTCTGGGTTTTATGTTCGTCTCTGTCGCGTATGTGGTGTGGCAAAACACGAGCGGCGGACAATCGGCCGTTGCCAAAACTTCCGAAGAGGAAGTCACTCCGGGCCAGTCGTACCGGGCTGCAAATGAGGCATTCTTGCAGACGCTCGCCCAGGTGCGCGATTCAATGTCGTCAACCACACCCGCATCCGCATCCCCGTCAACGGGAAGCTCCCTCCCCGCTTCGCAGGTACCGCATCCGATGTCGAGGCCCGCGATGATGCCAAAATCAATGGGTCTCTATGCCGACGGCTCGTATACCGGCAGTCCCGCCGATGCGTACTACGGAACGGTACAGGTAGTAGCGATCGTGCGAAACGGGAAGATGACCGATGTGCAGTTCCTGCAGCACCCGGACAACCAGCCGAACTCACGCTACATCAACGGACAAGCGATGCCGCTCCTCACCCAGGAAGCGATCCGGGCGCAGAGCGCACAGGTCGACGGTGTCTCGGGAGCGACCTTCACCAGCCAGGCGTTTGTGCAGTCGCTTTCTTCGGCTCTCGCGCAGGCGAAAGCGTAATATGGCATTCATCGACAACTTTCTCAATAGGATCACGATGTACCGTCTCGTGCTGTACTACCTTGTCGCGCTTCTGGTCGCAGCCGCTCTCCTCGGCTTCTTCGGTGTCCTTCCCTACAGTCCGGGGGATCTCGCCTTCTCGACGCTTCTTATCCTCGCGACATGCGGGATCGCCAATATCGCTTTCGCAAGAACGTTCGGCGCATCGCCGAACGTCGAATCGGTCTATATTACCGCGCTCATTCTCGCTCTCATCATCACTCCTGTCGCACCGACCGATCATGCCGGCGTCGGCTTCCTCATTTTCGCGTCAGCATGGGCGATGGCATCAAAATATATCTTCGCCATCGGCAGGAAGCACCTCTTCAATCCGGCGGCATTCGGCGTCGCGCTCTCCGCACTTCTCATCGGCCACTCGGCTACCTGGTGGGCCGGCGGTAATCTGCCGCTTCTCCCGTTCGTCCTTCTCGGCGGTCTGCTTATCGTGCGCAAGATACGCCGAGCGGATCTTGTTCTCTCCTTTGGCGTCGCGGCGCTTCTCACGGCCGCTCTTACGGCAAGCGGCAGCACTTATTCGACTGCACTCACGCAAACGCTTCTTCACTCCTCATTCTTCTTCCTCGCATTCGCGATGCTCACCGAGCCCCTGACCATGCCGCCCACCCGTCTGCTGCGCATTTTGTACGGGACGATCGTCGGCTTCCTGTTCGCGCCGAACGTGCATCTCGGTTCTCTCTACCTCTCGCCCGAGCTCGCGCTCCTTGTCGGCAACGTATTCGTCTATGTCGTCAGCCCCAAAGGACGTTTCCTTTTGATGCTGATGAAGAAAAACGAGCTCGCCGACGGCACCTACGAGTTCGCGTTTGCGCCGGACCGGCCCTTCGCGTGGCGTCCGGGACAATATCTCGAGTGGACGCTTTCGCACCGCTTCAATGACGACCGCGGCAATCGCCGTTACTTCACCATCGCCTCGTCACCTGCCGAAGACATGGTGCGCCTCGGTGTGAAGTTCCACGAACCGAAGAGCAGCTTCAAGCGCGCGCTCGATGCGATGAAGACGGGTGATACGATATCCGCGTCGCATCTCGCCGGAGATTTCGTCCTGCCGAAGGACGCGACAAAAAAGCTTGTATTTATCGCCGGCGGCATCGGCGTCACTCCCTTCCGCAGCATGGTGCAGCATCTGGTAGACACGAAGGACCCGCGCGCCATCACGCTTCTCTACTCGAACAAGACCGCTTCCGAGATCGCGTACAAAGATGTCTTCGACAGCGCGGCGCAAGCGATCGGAATGAAAACCGTCTACGCGCTCACCGACGAGCCGAGTCCAGTACCGGGCACGCATGCGGGAAAGATCGACGGCGCGCTCATAAAGCGAGAAGTGCCCGATTATGCGGAACGTACGTTCTACATTTCCGGCCCGCACGGCATGGTCGAGGCATTTAAAAAGACTCTGCGGGGAATGGGCGTGTCGCGCCTGCGCATCAAGACCGACTACTTCCCCGGATTTGCGTAATGCTAGATGATCACGATTGCTCACGCACTCTGCCTCCTGATGTTCTGATAAAGCGAGAGGAATGTGAACAACGTGCTGGTGCAGAGCGGCCCGAGAAGCACACCCACGGGGCCGAAGAATATGAGACCGCCGAATACGGACAAGAACACAGGGAGCGGGTGCAACTGCATCCCCCTCCCCATCAAGCGGGGACTGAGGAAATTATCTATCAAACCGACTGCAAGAACGCTCCAGATCAGGAGCCCTATCGCGGGAGTGGTCGCTCCGGCGATGAATAAATATGCAATACCAGGTATAAGGATGAGCGAGGTACCGATGCCAGGCACAAGCGCTGAGAATGCGGCCACGACTCCCCACAAGACACTGTTCGGAACGCCGAATATCGCAAACCCGATGCCGGTCAGCACGCCCTGTATGAGCGCGACAACAAGACTTCCTCGCACGACCGACTGTACAGAGAGCCTGAGCTGCGAGAACACCATATTATCGTCAGCATCCACAAGAGGACTTACCCGAACGATCGTCTGCTTGAGACTGTCACCGTCACGAAACAGGTAGTAGAGCGCGATGAGAAAGAGGAAGAGCGTGGCGAGGAATCGAGCGGCACTGCCGAAGGCACCACCAAGATTCTGGATGAGCCATTGCAGACCGTCTTTCACGTATTGATCGAATGATGTCGAGAGATCTGCCGCAGAGAGTGAGAGGTGCGGTGCGTACGTCGCAACTGCGCTGTTCACGAAACCGAATACTGTATCGAGATACGCTCTGCTCGTGCCGTCCGACAAGGAGACATAGAGATCCTGCGCATCATTCGCTATCTGTACGGCCACGAACGAAAGAGGACCAAGGATACATACGAGAGCAATCAGGATCGTGACGAACGCAGCGAACCCCGGCGAGCGATGTGTCCAGCGGTATATACCCTCGTAGAGCGGGTGGAGTACGGTCGCAAATATCGCCGCAAGCACAAGCGCTATGAGGAACGGGCGGAAGATGAAAAAGACGAGCACAGACGAAGCGGCTATCAGGCCAAGGAGGAAATACGGCTGCAATATCTTTACGTTCATATCCACCAGTATATCCCATTAAGGACAGCTCGATTCCTCGCCACGCTCTTCTTCTGTTTTCTCCTCTTCTCCCTCGATAGGTACGGCGGATTCTTCTGCCCATTTTTTAAAAGACTTCTCCGCCTTGTCTAACTCTTCCTTGCCATATGCCCTCCCGATGAATTTTGGTCCTTTCTCCATTGAGAGAAGTATAGCTTGAATCCACCAACACGAAGGGCACGATTTCTCGCGCCCTTCGTGTTGGTGATGCTGGACGGTACTGATTCCCTGCCTGCGCCGTACTCGTCGCGGCAGGCTGGCTGGCGTCACAACCGTGTTGCCCGCGGGATACTCTGTACCCGGATTGTGCTTTTTGTCCCTATAACCCCAACACCGTTTGAATGGTGTGCCGCGTCTTGTAGCCGACATAGCCGGAGACGGGCGTGACGCCGAATTTCTTCTGGAAGTCAGCCACTGCTTTTTGCGTACGCGCACCGAAGTAGCCGGAGATTATCCCTTCGGGGTAACTGCCTTCATAGGCGAGGAACTTTTGGAGGCTCGCGACGCCCGCGCCGGTATCACCGCGCTTGAGGTCGGCTAGCAGATTCGCGATGTCGTTCGGCGTGCCCGTCACCATCCAGCCCTGTGACAGCGCATTGAGAACCATGCGGGTTGCCGCGTCGGCGGTGCCGGTTTGTGGCAGTTTGTACGCCGTCTGAAATTGCTTCAGTGCCGCTTGGGTGAGCGGTCCGAAATAGCCGGTAGTGAGTTCGCTCGGGTGTACGTTCACGGTATTGAGGACTTGCTGGAGGTGCACCACTTCAAGACTCTTGTCGCCGAGCCTCATGTCGGCGGTCAGATGTTCTATCGCGAGCGCCGGTTGGAGTACTGGATTCTCATTGAGCTGTACTTGATGGACGCCCGCTTTTGGCGCTTCGGATACCTGAAGTGCATTAGAGTACTGCCCTGCCGCGTTCTTTGAGTACAAGCTGTAGTAATAGGTGGTGCCGTTTGCGAGGTTCGTGTCCGTGAAGGTCCTTGAGTTGCCGCTATATATCACCTCCCCGTCGGCGAGAGAAGAGGGATACCCGCCCTCTTTGCGCACAATGGTCGTCCCCGCGAAGTTACTGGTCAGAGGATTTCTCCAGATAAAGATTATTTGCGAGTCTGCGGCGGCAGCGGCAATGAGCGCGGGTGTCGGCGCAGAAATCGTAGACCCGCTCGCACTGCCGCCGCTTGCACCGCCTGCTGTGCTACTCGTAGGCTCGGCAGTCGCCGTTGACGTCGGGGCCGTTCCAGAGGTCGTGAAGGTGTGGTCGTCGGAATACGTGATGTTAGCCGCAGAGTCGACGGCCTTTATGCGGAAGTGATACGTCGTGCCCGAGAGAAGCGAGGAGAGTGTTATCGTGTGCGAGGTCGCGAGTGTCGTGTCGGAGAGTACGTTCGTTTCGTAGGCAGTTGTGAGGCCGTAGCGGACGCTGCCGTTTGTATTCTCATCGGTCGTAAAGGAAACGGACGCGCTCGTTGAGCCGACGGAGAAAGAGGACACGGAAAGAATATTTGCCGCCGGATCGACGACTATCGGAGTCGCGAGCGTCGTGAAGGAATGCCCGCAAGAGTCTGCGCGATTCCCCGCCACATCGGTCGCGCGGATGCAGTAGTAATACGTCGTGTTCGGCGTGAGGTTGAGCAGCGTAGTGGCATGCGAGAGGAGTGCGGTCGTAGGCGCGGAGGCCGACAACCCGTAGCTTGTCGTGGTGCCGTACTCGAGTGTTGCGGTAGCGAGCTCGCTGGTCGTCCAGTTTACTCCCGACTGCGTGCCGCCGATGGGCGCGGCAATTATACTCTCGATGGAAGGCGGCGTTGTGTCGGTCGCTGCCACGGCGACGACTGCAACGGGTGCATCAGTCGTGAATGTGTTGTCTGGCGACATTGCGGTATTGCCCGAGGCATCGCTCGAGACAACGCGATAGTGGTAGGTGGTGCCAGCGGTAAGACTGGCAAGAGACGTGCCGTGTGTGAGTGTGAAGGCGCCCTCAAGCGGCGTCTGCGATCCGTAACTCAATGTTACGCCGTACTGCAAGTAACCGGTTGCCACTTCGTCGGTTGTCCACGATACGCTCGCCGAAGTAGTGGCGACTGGCGCAACCGTAACGAGTGAGATGGTGGGCGGCATGGTGTCGATCGTCGTCTGCACGACGGCAGTCGTGACGGTGTTCGTGCTTGCGCAGGAGGAGGAAGAGTTCCCGAAGAGGTCGGTCGCGCGGATGCAGAAATAATAGGTGGTGCCGGCGGCAAGCCCAGTGAGGGTTGCCGTATGCGCAAGGAGCGCGCCCGCTGGGAGCGTTGCCGAGGACCCGTAACTCATTGATGTGCCGTACTCGAGTCTGGAGGTCGCAAGCTCATTGGTCGTCCAGAGAACAGTCGCAACGCTCGGCTCAAGAGAAACCGACGAGATGCCGGTTATGACGGGCGGGACAGTATCGCTCACCGTGACGAGCGCGCTCACCGGGAGCGCGCTCGTCGTGAAGGTCGCGTCCCCGTGCCGGTGACGAGGTTCCCCGCCGCGTCGCGGGAGAACACGCGGTAGTGGTACGTCGTGTCGGGCGAAAGGTCCGCGAGAGTCACCGAGTGCGTAAGCGCGAGCGTCGTGTCGGGAGAGGAGGAGAGACCGTAGCTCGATGTCGTGCCGTACTGCACCTGCGCATCTGCATTTTCGCTCGTGGTCCAGGTAATCGTCGCGGAAGAAGTCGCCACCGGAGCGGCCACAACCAGAAAGAGTATCGGCGCGGCAATGTCGGGAGCCGCTGCGGTTGTAAAGGTGCTGCACGAGCTTGCGGTGTTGCCCGCGAGATCCGTCGCATCAATGCAGTAATAATAGGTGGTTGAGGGCGAGAGGCCGGTGAGCGTAGCAGTGTGCACGAGGGCCACGCTCACGTCCACCGAGAGGGTTGAGCCGTAGCTCGCGGTCAGCCCGTAGCGCAATTGCGAGGTCGCAAGCTCATTGGTCGTCCACGCGAGCGTGATGCCGGTGGGCAGGAGCGAAGACTCCACGACGCCGGAAATAATGGGTGGGGTCGTGTCGGTCGGCGTCGTTACGACGCCGCCGAGCTGGGCGAATGCGGGCAGGGCAGGGAGCAAGAGGAACGAGAGTGCAGCGAGAAACGCTGCGAACCTCTTCATGCGGTTTTACCAAATAGAGATGGATAAAAGGATGAGAGGATGTTTTTCATATGTAGAGTATAGGCGGTAAAGGCGAAACGTGGTCCGCCCCTTCTCCCGCGCGAGGGGATAACTATTTTCACCAGGACGGTACTCGTTTTATAAATCTTTAATGATGTCTGTGAACTGCTCCTTCGAAACGCCAAGGGTGCGCAAGTTGTTTGAAATGATGAATTGCGGCAGCTCGTCATCGCATGGGACAATGATTGGACGAAGTAGACCGGACTTTTTGTATTCCCTATGACTTTCTTCTTGACTCTTAAACTCGCAGTCGATAGCAAGCAGGAATTTCTCAAATCGTTTCCAGCTTACTTTACCGACCTTATCCATGAGGGGTAGCTATGCAGTTACCGGGACACGCACATTCACAGACTGCTGAGAAATCATCGGAGGGTCCCATGCGATTTGTCCCTTGTGCCAACCGAGATCAGACAAAACGGCGTCGACCGTATTGTTTTCGATGATGTCCTTAAAGAAGATCGCGACAAGCTCGCCAAAACGTTGCTTAGCTTCCGCCTCATCCTTGCCTGTGGTGGGAATATCGAGTGCTGGAGTGTAGACAACGACCCTCTCACCCTCTTGTATAAAAGAGACCGGCAAATTCAATTCAAGCTGGTGCGCAATTTGATCCATGGGGACATGGTAGCGTGTTCAGCAATCCAAAGGTTCTTCCGCGACCCTTCTTCCCTCTTTAGCGACGGGGGCCGGTATGGGTCTGTTTGAGATGGTTGGGAGATTCCCAGCGAGTTCTGAGAGCCGAACAAGCGGGGCGGTACTGTATTGATATTTATTTTCCTGATTTGGTCAAACTCAAATATACGGCTAGCTGTTCGGCTCTAGCAGGTATACCGCGTTCAGCGCGCATTGCGTCAGTGATGCCGGACTCCTCATCGCTAAGCATAGTGGCTTGTTCATACTCTCCATTCTCCGATTTCTTGAATTGCGTGCCCCATTTTTGTTTGATGAAAGCCATTTCGCACGCTCGTTGCCTTGCTCAGCGGAAATGGAAGCCAATCCTTCAGCTACCTTATAGTCTTCGGCATTCCGACTGTGCTGAAAAATCATCGCGAGATTGTATAAGTTATCGCCCGATAGAATTATCTTGCCTTCTTTATATTCGTTATAGATTTCTCGACCCCGTTGTAGTCGCAGCGAATCATTCGAGATCATGCGCTGAATACCACCCTCTTCAAAGGCACTTGCTCGGTCTGCTTGGTCACTTTGGAAAAGTCGCAAGGCCCTGTCGAGCGATTCTTTAAAAGGCAACTCTTCGTTCATATTTGTTAGTATAGCTTGAACTAAGAAATGCAAAAGCCGCTCTTTCGAGCGGCTTTTGCATATGTGATGCCGAGCGGTACTGGTTCCTGGCGTCACAACCGTGTTGGGGAACAGGAGTCTTCCTGGCTCACAACCCCTTATGTTTCCTCAAACTATTGACGAATCGGATAGTATCGGATAGTATCGAATATATAAGCTATATCAGATTATGAAAGACAGGTTCAATAAGAGAATACACCTCTCGGGAGGAATCCTGAAGAAAATCGCACAAATCGATGAGTTTAAGGGGTTGTGGCGCGGAACAGGAGAGATGAATCCTCACATCCTGAAGCAACTCCAAGCGTTAGTTATAATCACGTCGACTGGAGCATCAACTCGTATCGAGGGATCAGCAATGAGCGACGAGGAGGTCGCACGTCTTCTTCGCGGACTGAAAGCAAAACAACCAAAAGGGCGCGACGAGGAAGAAGTTGCCGGCTATGCCGATCTCCTCGGTCGTGTATTTGACCACTACCCTTCCTTGAAGCTAACCGAGGGGCAGATTCTGCAATTCCATGAGATTCTCTTACACTTCGCTGAAAAAGATGTATTGCACAAAGGGAAATACAAACCGACCGACAATGTCGTCGTGATACGTAATCCTGATGGCGAGGATGTTGTCCTCTTCCGTCCGACGCCTCCCTATCTCGTCAAAAAAGAAATGGGTGATGTTATTTCGTGGACGAATGAGAATATTGACGGACACGAATTTCATCCTCTTCTGGTCATCTCAAATTTCATATTTGAATTTCTTGCGATCCATCCATTCCATGACGGCAATGGGCGGCTATCGCGTGCACTCACGAACCTACTGCTCCTGCAATCGGGATATGCACATATCCCTTATATATCACTTGAAGAAATAATCGAGGAACGGAAGACCGATTATTATCTCTCGCTCCGGCAAACGCAAAAGAATCACAAAACCGACAACGAAGACATTTCGGCATGGGTCAATTTTATGCTCGATGCACTTATCGAACAGACGTTGCGAGCTCAAGTTCTGCTTGATGCCAAACAGCCGGAAAAGCTTCTCTCCGAAAAGCAAATCATCGTTTACGGACTTTTTGCCGCTGGAAACATTCTTGGCACCAAGGAAATTACCGAGCGACTTGCGGGGGAAGTGGCAGAATCGACTATCAAAAAAACCCTCTCGCGACTTGTTGAGTTGAAACTGCTTGAGCGACTCGGCAGCGCGCGAAGTACGCGGTATCGAAAAAAATATGAATCTTAGCCTCACCAAAGAACAATTTAAGGAACTCTTGCAGTTGGTGCACCTGGGCGGGTATATGCGCAATGCCGTCCGTGAACAAGAGGGTGTCTACGAACCAAAGCACGACGAGGCATTCGAAAACATGCTTTACCGCGTCGGTCTTGGGCACGGAATCACAGGAATGGAGAAAAGTGAGGACGGTTATATTGGCCCCTCGCCCGACACTGAGGAACAACGGCATACGATTATAGAGGCTTATGATGAAGACCAGTTCTGGTTCGAGCTTGAGCGGCTCCTTGGCCAGCGTGATCTTGAAAGGACAATGACGAAAGAAGAGAGACGAGAGATTGACAAACAGGGCTGGCTACCAAAACGAGTTCACGAGTTGTATGAAAAATACAGCGACGAGTTCGAAGCTTTCGGTATTGAGCGGCTTGAAATAAATCCATCTGCGCCGATTCCTGATGTTAGAACCCTCTTGTGAACAAAAAGCTGCGACGTACGTCGCGGCTTTTGTGTTCTTTTCGGAGCTTCATGCCTGTCGGTACTGTACCCTCTTTCAGAGATTCCTGATGCGGGCCGGTACTTGACACTGACTCACAACCGTGTTGCGGGGGCCGGAATCGAACCGGCGTCTGGAGGTTATGCTTACCACTACAATTTTCATTGCCCGACTGGTTTGTGGTCTGGACTATGCCTTCACCCGCGAGGGGTGTCTACCGTCTAGTCTCTACACCTTCTCCGACACTTGTCGTTGGAGCTTGGCTCGATGTTGCCTTTCGCTTTACGCAAGAGGGGTTCGCCGAATTTGGCAGATAATCTTATGCGCGATTGCCCGCGCACACGCCCGAATTGTTCAAGCCTCCCGAGGTACCTCTCCTCTACCCCGCTATTTACCAGTATACATATAAAAACGGGTCGGGCAATAATCCTCTAGCGCGGCAAGCTTGACGAGAGACGCCGCGAGACAGGTGCGAAAGCTCTTGCTCCTTGGATACGCCGGAATCAGAAATTAAAACAGAGTGATATTAAGATACAGAACCAGCTAGGTCGCCAGGATGTTAACCGAGTAGCGAGACGCGACTTATTTATGCTCGGTCTTGGTCTCTATTGGAGGGAGGGTTACAAGCGCGGTACTCAAGAATGGGGATTCACGAATTCTGATTCCAAAATAATACGGACTGCCCTTGCGTGGCTTAACAAGTGTTACGACGTACCGGTTAAAAACATTATAGCTCGACTCACGATAAACCTCCGGTACAAATCTCAAACTGAACGGCTCACGAACATGTGGGCACGTAAGACAGGTATTCCCCACTCCCAATTCGGTAAGCCGACTTTTATACACGGCTATAATGGTTCAAAATTAAATGAAGATACCTATCGATGAACTCTTCGTATTAAAGTGCGTCGCGGGACGTCACTCCGGCGGCGTATACTGGCGAGTATTACTGAAATTGACAATCAAATCACTTTGAACTCACGCAGGACGGTGCCGTAGTGCGCGACGGTGCGACGCGCGAGCGTCTCGGAAATGGGAAACGCGGCGCCCTCATGCGCTATCCGGTTGCGCACCCGATGCGCTTCCCAGGCGTTTTGCAGCGTCCGAATCTCGGTCGCATCGACGGAGCGCAACCGTTCGCCGATGTTGTCGCCCTGGTACCCGTGTCGCGCGAGCGCTTCGTCGAGCATGATGTCGGCTTCGATGATCGCTTCGCGCCACTCGCTCGGCTGCGCGCCGCTGGCAAGTGATTCGATGTGCTGCCAGCGCGACCGGACTCCTTCGGCCGTCTCGGGCGCAACAAGGAGCGTGTTGTAGTATTTTTCTTCTCGCTCGCGCAGCTCGAAGAGGCGCACGGTCGCGTATATGATGAGGAAGAGAGCAAGAGCAGAAAGTACGTACCCGATGACGATGAGGTACAGCCACAGGTGCGCGAGCCATGCGGCGAGTCCGGCGGCCGAGACGGGGCACGCACCATGGAAGCATTCGTAGACGAGGCGGAAGAAGTACTCGACATTGACCTGCATATGCGCCTAGTATACGCGGCGCACGCGGCCCTAGCGCACTTTCTCCACCGCGCCGCCAAGCGCAAAAAGAACGCCTTCCGCCTGATGCGGCGCGGTGAAGTGGATGCCGATCGGAAGCTGCTTCCCGTCGCGCAGGACTGTCTGCAGGGGAACGGAGATCGCCGGCATGCCGGTCAGGTTCGCGGTCACGGTGAAAATGTCTTCGAGATACATTGAGACTGGGTCACTTTTCTCGCCAAATCGAAACGCGGGAGAGGGCGTCGTCGGAAACGCGATGACGTCGGCCTTCGCAAACGCCGCGCCGTATTCGCGGCGCAAGACCGCGCGCGCGGCGTCTGCCTTGCGATAATACGCGTCGATGTAGCCCGAAGAGAGCACGAACGTACCCAAGAGAACGCGCCGACGGGCCTCTTCTCCGAATCCTTCCGTGCGCGAACGCACGTAATCCTCGAGCAGCGTCTCCCCGCGCGCGGCGTGCCCGTAGCGGATCCCGTCGAGGCGCGCGAGATTCGTCGAGACTTCGGCCGGCATAATGACGTAATATGCCGCGAGCGCGTACGCGCTCGTCGGCAGCTCGACATCGACAAGCGTGTGCCCAGCGCTCGCAAGCGCAGCAAGCGCTGCGTTAAACGCGATAAGTATATCCGCATCGATGCCATCGTGAAGAAGGTGGCGCGGTACGCCGATGCGCACATTCTGTGAGACATCGCGCGGAGGATACAAGCCGTCGGGAATGGTCGTCGAATCGAGCGGATCAATACCGCGCACCGCCTCATAGAGGAGATGCGCGTCCTCGACCGACTTTGTCAAAGGGCCGATCTGGTCGAGCGAGGAGCCCATGGCGATGAGCCCCGAGCGCGAGACGGCGCCGTAGGTCGGCTTCAACCCCACGATGCCGGTATGAGCGGCGGGCTGGCGGACGGAGCCGCCGGTGTCGGAGCCGAGCGCGGCGATAGAGAGATTCGCGGCGACCGCCGCCGCAGAGCCGCCAGAAGAGCCGCCCGGCACGCGAGAGATATCGTGCGGGTTCTTCGCCGCGCCGAACGCGGAATGCTCGGTGGAGGAGCCCATCGCGAACTCGTCCATGTTGGTCCTGCCGAGGAAGAGCGCCCCCGCGTTCCTCAATTTCTTCACGACCGTCGCGTCGTAGGTCGCGTGATAGTTCTCCAGCATCTTTGATCCGGCGCTCGCGGTCTTTCCTTCTGTCAGGATGTTGTCCTTCAACGCGAGCGGAATACCGCACAGGAGCGATGGGTCACCAGCGTCGATGCGCTTTTGCGCCGTAGTGATCGCCGCGTCGTCGGCGTCAAAAATCTCAAGAAACGCACGGAGCTCCGGATTCTTCGCGTGCGCGGCAGCCGCGCACGCGTCCCAGAGTTCGCGCACGGTCAGCGCGCGCGCGCGCAGCGCGCGCGCGGCTTCCACGATTGTCATCTCATTCGGTGTTTTCATACCCTAGAGCCGGCAAGAGCAAAAAAGGCAGTAAGACTTGGCCGAGCGGCCCGGAGCGCTGCCTTTTTTGATCTCGTCGGCGGAAGGTTAATCATGTTGGATGATCTGCTTCACGGAAAGCGCGTCGCCCTCGCGCGCGGGGAATTGTTCCGCGAGTTTCTTCGTATACACTCCCGACGCGTGCGGCTCTCCGTCCGCACGCACGACGTTGCGCAGGGGCGGCTTCTCCTCTCCGGGCGACGACGGGATATCGAGCTTCTCAAGCTGGCCGACGTACGCGAGTATCGCGTCGAACTCGCGCGTGAACGCCGCAAGCTCCGCATCGGCGACCGTGATACGGGCGAGGGCCGCCAACTTTTGCACGTCTTCGGCCGTCGTCATGATGAAAACTCTATCATGCTCCGAGCTTTTTGAGGAATTCCGCCTCATCAACGATGGGAACGCCGAGCTGCCGCGCCTTGGCAAGCTTGAGTCCTGCCGCCTCTCCCGCGACAACAAGCGAAGTCTTCTTCGAGACGGACGCGCTTGCCTTGCCGCCTGCGCCGCGCACGCGCGCCTCGGCTTCTTCGCGAGAAAGAGTCGGAAGCGTCCCGGTGACAACCACGGTCTGCCCCGAAAGCGGCCCTTTCGCCGGAGTGACAACCTTTCGAACGGCAAGATGCTTCAGCAGCCGTGCGAGAAGCGCGCGATTCGCCGCACCGCGGAACCAGCCGGCGACAGACGCGCCGATGATAGGCCCGACACCGTTGATGTGCGACAAAGTTTCTTCGCTCGCGATGCGAAGCTTCGCGAGCGTACCGAAGCGGGCCGCAAGCAGGTACGCATTTTCCTCGCCCACGTGCGGGATGCCAAGCCCGATGAGCAGTCGGTCGAGCGGAACCTTCCGCGCGGTTTCAATCGCCTGTATGAGCTTGGTCGCTTTCGTCTCCTCGAAGAGAGGCAGCGTGCGCAGCTCGTCTGCGGTAAGCTCGAAGAAGTCGTCAAAATCGGAGACGAGACTGTGCTCCATCAGAAGCCGTACCGTCTCGCGCCCCATGCCCTGTATGTCAAGCGCGCTTCTGCCGGCGAAATGAATCAGCTTGCGCGCCTGCTGCTCGAAAGAGCCAGCCACCTTGCAGCGATGCGCCGCCTCCCCCGGCACGCGCTCAATCTCGCCCGTGCCCCCGCACAAGGGCGAGGTCGTCGGAAACTTCCACGGCTTCGCGCCTTTGGGCCGCAGCTCTTTAATGACCGAGACGATTTCGGGGATGACGTCGCCCGCTTTCTGCAGGATGACCGTATCGCCGATGCGGATATCCTTCTCCGCGATGAAATCTTCGTTGTGCAAGGTGGCGCGGGCGACTACCGAGCCCGCGACCGCGACGCTCCGCAGGTGGGCGACCGGCGTGAGCTTCCCGGTGCGTCCGACTTGAAGCGTAATGTCTTCGACGACGGTCTGCACCTGCTCGGGGGGAAACTTGTACGCGATGGCGAAGCGCGGTGCCTTGCCCGTATAGCCAAGGGTCTCCTGCGCGCTGCGCGACTCGACCTTCAGCACAATGCCGTCGAGCTGATAATCAAGCTTCTCACGCGCGCTCTCTTGCCATTTCCGCCAATAGCTAAAAACCTCGTCGAGTGTATCCGCGTGCCGGTGTTCAGAATTGACCGGGAAACCGAGCTCCGTAAGATATTGAAGTTCCTTCGTCTGCGTATCGGGGAGCGGCTCCGAAGAGTGTGCGGCATCGTACGCAAAGACCTCGAGCGGCCGCTTCGCCGCGATAATCGGGTCGAGCTGGCGGATAGAGCCGGCGGCGGCGTTGCGAGGATTCGCAAATTCCGGCTCTCCCCGCTTTTTCCGAGATGCGTTCAGCCGCGAGAGTCCGGAACGCGTCAGATACACCTCTCCCTCAACGACGATATCGACCGGCCGTTTCAGGCGCGCCGGGACGGACGCGATGGTGCGGATGTTGTGGGTAACGTCTTCGCCGGTAACCCCGTCGCCACGCGTCGCCGCGGTGACAAGCTCGCCCTTTTCATATGTCAAGACGATCTTCAGCCCGTCTATCTTGAGTTCGAGATCATAGGTCGGTAGTGTCCCGCTCATTTTGCGCACGCGCTCGTCGAATGCGCGAACATCCGCCTCCGTAAACGCGTCGTTGAAGGACCATTGCGGGACGCGGTGCCGCACCTTCTTCAGAAACGGCAGCGGCGCCCCGGCGACGATTTGCGTCGGCGAAGTTGGCGTTACGAGTTCGGGATACCGCTCCTCGAGTTCTGCGAGTTCGTATTTGAGCGAGTCGAGCGCCTCGGGCGATATCGGGGACTCGTCTCTCTCGTGCTGGAGCGCGCGATACTTTGTTATTGCAGCTCGGAGCTGCCGTGCCCGTCTGCGCAGTTTTATCGGCGCTTTCATGGGCACAGTATAGCGAATTTCGCCAATTAGTAATGGGCGCTTAGGCCGCGCGAGACGAAGCGCGCCCCATCGGGATTCCCGGCAACGGTGGCGCAGGATACGTTATAGCCCTGCGAGAAGAGATAGGTCTGATCAGAGAAGAGGGCGGGTTTGTAGACCGTTACGTCCGCGCAGCGCGCCCCCGAATCGAGCGAAAGCCGCTCGGAGACGATCCATTGCGACGCAGACCAGCTCTTGGTTGCGGTGATAGCCGGGGAGCCGTCGCACGTCATCACAGGCGCAAGGGCAGGATCGCTCGAGGGGTAGGCAAAAAGGTTTTGCTGCTGATCGGCGTAGAGCGCGCACTCGAGCGCGGAATCGGCGACGTAAAACGCGTACTGCGACTCGATAGCCGCAGAGGCGAGCACCTGTTGCTTGTAACCGAGCGAGCCGAGCGCGAGGCCGAACGAGAGCATCACCGACATAAAGATGACCGCGACAAGGAGCGCGAACCCGCGTTGTGTTTTTTTCATTGCCATGACGTAAAGTGGTCGGTGCTCGTTACCGCGTAGGTGATCCCGTGGAAGCTCCAGGTGACCGTCGCCACGATGCGCTCGTCGGTCGCCGACACGTCAATCGCTTGAATCGAGCGGACGAACGGCGTCTTCGTCGATCCTGGCAGGTTCTGCTGGCTGTAAATGCCGTTTGACAGCAGGTAGAGCGGATCCGTGCAGGAGTTGCCGGGACACGAAGTAAGCGGCGAAGCGCCCCCCTGCACCGAATCGAGCGTGCAGATTTTCGGCGCGCGGCACTGAAAGATTCCCGACTGCGACTCATTAATCAAGAAATTATTCCAGGCGAGACTGGAGGCGTTTGGCTGGTCATGTACGGCGAGATATGCATTATCGCGCATCGCGCGTGCGTACTCGAGACCCTCCTGCGCGAGATACGAGGCGATGAGCTGATCGCGCGCTATCTGCGCGGCGATGATGGCGCGACTCGCGGTGAACAGAGGCCCCGCGACTGCGAGCGTGAGGATGGTAACGGCGATCAGAGTCTCCACGAGCGTGAACGCCGCCCTTTTTGATGTGTGAAATGGAGCCGTCATAGGTCGCTGCCGCGCATCGTCGCCCCGGTCTCGACGACGAAGGACCGCGTCGCTCCCGGCCCGGTCGCGACCGTTCCGGAGACGATAAGGGTAACGCGAGATTGCCGAGTATCGCCCCCCGACGCCCGCGCGGTGCCGGAAGCGTAGAACTTAAGCGAGGAGACAGTTACCGACGGGTCGGTAAGAATGCTCCGCGTCGCGCCAACGGTTTTCCGCAATGCGGAATCAGAGAGGTCATACGTAACCTGCTCACCGGCTTGATTCCTGAACGAGAAGCTTCCCCCGCCGGAACAATCGCCCGCGTTGTCGCAGTTGTAGCCGGTCCCGGTACGGATGTCGCGCGTCATCGACTCGAGCGCGAACGAGAGATTGTCGATACCGGTTGCGATGCCCTGAGCTTGGCGATTGAGCCCGATCATCACCAGGTACGCGCCGGAGGTGAGCAGCATGACGAGCGCGAAGAGCCCAACCGCGACGATGAGCTCCACGAGCGTGTATCCTCGGCGAGTGTTCATGGGCATGAGGAGGCGTTCGCGATAATTTGGCCGGATGCCGCGACCGAGACGTAGCGCGAGCCGCCCTGCGGCGAGAAGACCGTGAGGCACGCCTTCGATATGGCCGCCGAATACAATCCGTTCGTGCTCATGAAGGTATCGGCGTTCGGCCGCGCGAACACGACGTCGAGCGAGGACAGGCTGCACGACCAACTGCCGTTGTAAGCGCAGAGGTTGTTTATGACGATGCCGTTCCCGAGCGTGTAGTCTTTTACCCGCTCATTCTGACTCGCGTCGTACACGCAGTTCCCGGGCCGAGCGTCAGGAGCGCTCGCACCGCCATCCGGCAGGCTGTGGCAGTTTGCGGCACTCGGCCCGGGGTAGCTGTCGGCAAAGAGCGTGAAGGTCGCCCCGTTTTGAAAGCGCAAGCCGTATCCCGCATTCGCGGTGCTTGCGATCGCGCGACTGCCGAGACCGTATGTCTGGGCGGACCGCAGAACAAGGGCGACGTCATAGGCGGTGTTCGCGAGCACGAGTGTTTTGTTGAAAGAACTCTGGCTCACCAGCGCGGTGAGCGTGATGATAGTGATGATCGCCAATACCACCATAAGCTCGACGAGCGTGAATCCCGCACCGCCTGTTAGGCGCCGGAGAGAGCCGCGACGAAAGCGAATGGATTCCATTGGGTGAAGTAGGCGAGGAGGAAGCCGGCGGCGAGGAAAGGGGCAAACGGCACCTCAACTCCCATTCTAGAGCCGACAGGCCGCTTCAACAATATCGCTATCCCGATAACGGCACCTATCCAGAATGAGAACATGAGTCCGGGAAGCGCGGCACGGCCGGCAAGAAGGGCGAGGCCGAACGCAAGCGGCGCATCCGAGAAGCCCATAGCGCGCCCGCGCGAGAGGAGGTGGACGAGCGCGAGACTCCCCGCGATAAGAAGCGCAGCCAGAAGCTCTTCGAGGAATACCGTCGGAGACGGAGCGGATAGGAAACCGGTCGCGGCGGCGGCTACGATAAACGCGGCGAGAAGCGTCGGCGGCAGTATCTGGTGCGAAAGGTCGTAGAGCACGAGTGCGAGTAGGATGGAAAGAGAAAGGAGCAGAAGCAGGAGCACGCTGGAAAATCTAACATGAAGGTACGCGAGGACAAAGAGCCCGCCAAGGAGGAGTTCGGTTAGGGGTGCCGCTAGCGAAATGCGCGCGCCGCAGCACTGGGCGCGCCCGCCCGAAGCGAGATAGGAGACGACCGGCACGAGGGCAAGAGGCGAAAGAGGCGCATTGCACGCGTCGCAACGGGAGCGGCCGGTGAAGAAGCTTGCTCCGGTGTGCAGGCGTGCGACAAGGACGCCGACGAAGCTCGCAACAATCGCCCCGAAGAAAAAGAAAGAAAGGAGGACTGTCATGCGCGCATCATAGCAGAAGCCGCGGCGCTGCCGCGGCTTCTGCTCTGCCGGCTAAAAACGCGGCTAGCAGCTCGTGTTGGTACCGAGCGCCGTTGCGGTGGTGGTCCCCGTACCAAGACTATCGACGCAATAATACTTCCCGGGCGTCGAGACGAGTTCCGCCGACGCCGCATAAGCCGCGCCGAGGGCGGCTACGTTGCAGACGATTGTGCCCGTCGGACCGTTCGCCGTGTCGGCCGCCGCCATCTGCTTCTGGACCGTCGGATCGCTGAAGAGATTGTCCGCGGTAACGCAGCCAGCCTCAAATGCCGCATTCGTACCATAGTTGCCGTTGGTGTTGTAGTAAATCGCGGCCTGCGTCCGGACGCCGACAACGTCGGCCTGGACAGCCGCGTCGCTCCCCTTCGAGCGGGCGGTGTTAAGAGACGCGAGCACGACCGCCGAGAGGATGCCGATGATGGCGATCACGACGAGGAGCTCGATGAGGGTGAAGCCGCGGGTAATGTGTTTGTGTGACATGTTGATTAATTAGGTTAATTGCAGGTAGTTTGTCCGGATGAGCTATGCGCCGGCGCAGCTCCGCTAAGCACCCCCGAGTAGGCGGTACCGACATTGTTCGCGCCACGCGCAATGCCCGATGAATCGATGCACCACGCGCCCGTTGTCAGAGGCGCGGCAAACGAATATGCCGAACCGGTGATGCCGCAGTCGCTGTCGCTGCCTATGGCATTCTTGGATGCCTTGAGTGCGTTTTGAATGGTCACGTCGGCCATAAGCGAGTTCGCTGTCGTGAGTGTCGAGCACACTGAGCTTGAGATGGTTCCGCCCGTATTGTAGGAGTTGCCGAGAAGGCCGTAGCGAATCTCTGCCTGGGTCCGTATGGTCGAGAGATTGGCTTTAACAGCCGCGTCATTGCCGCGCGAGCGGGCGGTGTTAAGAGACGCGAGCACGACCGCCGAGAGGATGCCGATGATGGCGATCACGACGAGGAGCTCGATGAGGGTAAAACCTCGGGAACGATTTTTGTACATAATGTATTGTGCGCGGCTAATAGCTGGATTATACGCCCCCCGCGCCCTTATGGAAACAAGGGTGTGGATAGCCGTCTCTGCGGAAGACAGTCTTCCGCAAAAATCGTATGCTAGAATTAAGGGCATGTATCGCGAGCCATACGGCGCAGGTTCGTTTGTACACGTGATACAACGTGGGACGCGTGGTTCGCCGATTGTTCGCGATGAGGCTGACCGAGAACGATTCCTATTTATGTTGGCGCATTTCAACGATGAGTTTGCGCCAGAGAATTGGTTTCGCGATATCAGCGCTAACGACCAGCCAAGATTTGAGCGACCGATCTTCTGGCCAGAACAAAAGAAGATAGTCCACATTCTGGGATTTTGCCTCCTCACGAATCACTTCCATCTTTTGCTTGAGGAAGTGACCGAGGGTGGCATTTCTAAATTTTTGCACCGAATAGGAACTGCCGTTTCAAAGCATTTTAACAAAAAATACGGGGAGAGCGGTTCATTGTTTCAGGGACCATATCGCTCTCGCACGATCGCCTCAGATACCCACCTGACCTATGCGAGCGCATATGTACAGGTCAAGAATGCTTTTGATATGTACCGATATGGCCTCGACGGCGCTATGAAAGCCTTTGATCAGGCGTACACATGGGCACTTAATTATCCATACTCAAGTCTCGGTGATTACGGTGGTGTGTATACTCGACCTATAGTGGACAAAATGTTGCTTTCCGAAAGGTTTACGCCAAAAGAGTATAAGACTTTTTGTCGCGATTTCTTCGGTAAGCCTGACGTGGAAGCAGGGGCCTCGGTCTTTGAATAGCTAACGCAAGCCTGCGGAAGACTGTCTTCCGCAAACGCGAAGAGCGCTTTTGCGGCTTTCCTAGATGGCGCCGGCGAGATTGTAGATCGGAAGCAGTATCGCCGCAAGAAGGGTGCCGACGCCAAGACCGAGCATCACGATCATGACCGGCTCGATGAGCCCGACGAGCGTATCGACGGCATTGCTCACTTCGCGGTTGTAAAACTTGGCGAGCGTGGTGAGGATCTTTCCGAGTTCGCCCGTTTCCTCGCCGACCTTTGTCATAGCGACCATGATGCCCGGAATCTCCGGATGCCTGCTCATCGCGTCTGAAATGGAGGCGCCGCCCTTCACGTCCACCCCCACTTCCCCGACGACGACCGTGTAGGCGGCGTTGCCGACGACCGACGCGGTGATGTCGAGCGCCTCGACGACCGAGACACCCGAAAGGAGCATGGTGGCGAAGTTGTCTGCGATGCGCGAGAGGTACAGCTTCTTGTAGAGGTCGCCGACATAGGGGACCCCGAGCTTCAGGCTGTCGAGGACGAGCTTGCCGGACTCCGTTTTCCCGAGCTGCCAGAGGTATGCGCCGAGCGCGATGAGCGCGATGAGCGCGAAGATGCCGTAATGGACGAGAAAATTAGAAATGCTGATGACGATTTTCGTATAGACTGGCACTGCTTGGCCGGAATCGACGAGTACGGCGCTGATCTTTGGGATCACGAGCGTGAGCATGAGCGCCATCACCGCAAAGAAGACTCCGATGACGAATACCGGATAAATAAGCGCGTTCTCGGCCTTACTCAAGAGATCGTAGGAACGGTCCAGGTAATCGGCGAGGTAGCCGAACGTTTCTGAGAGGCGTCCGGACTCCTCTCCCGCGCGGACCATGTTCACGTAGAACACCGAGAACACCTTCGGGTGGCGCGCAAGCGCCTTACTGATGGGGCTTCCGCCTTGGATGTCATCTCCGACCGTGGAGAGGATGATCGCGAGCTGTTTGTTCTCGACTTCGGTGGCGAGTAGACGGAAAATACGGAGCGCCGACACCTGCGCTTCGAACAAGGTCGCTATCTGCCGCGAAAGGATAACGATATCCTTGTTCGAGATGCGCCCGAAGAACGGCAGATCGAAGTCGAGCAGCGAATGCTTCTCGGAGGATGCGATCGACGAGATGATGAGGTTGCGCCGCTGAAGCGCCGATACGGCGATGTCTTGCGAGGGGGCCTCGATCGTCCCATCGCGCTCGTGCCCGTCCTGGTCGATGGCGTGGTACGTGAAGAGCATGGCTACAAGTAGTGCTCGAAGGTCTTCGGATCCATCGCGTGCTCGTACGCGTGTTCGACCGTTACTTCTCCTCGACGGACGAGCTCCGCGAGCGCGCGATCCATGTCGATCATGCCTTCCTGCGAGGAGGTCTGAATGACCGCGCTGATCTCGTGGGTGCGCGCGTCGCGGATCAGGGTCGAGACTGCGTTGTTGTTGATAAGGAGTTCGTATGCCGGAATGAGCCCGCCGGAGACGCGTGGGATGAGGCGCTGGGAGAAGATGCCGGCGAGGCTCCCCGCAAGCTGCACCCGCACTTGGGACTGTTGCTCGGCCGGGAACATGTCGATGATGCGGTCGATGGTCTGCGCGGCGTTGTTGGTGTGGAGTGTGGATAAGACGAGGTGCCCGGTCTCGGCGGCGGTTACCGCCGAAGAGATGGTCTCGTAGTCGCGCATCTCGCCGACCATGATCACGTCGACGTCCTCGCGGAACGCGCTCTGGAGTGCGGAGTGAAAATCGGGCGCGTCAATATGGACTTCGCGCTGATGGATGAGCGATTTCTTCGGCATGAAGAGATACTCGACCGGGTCTTCGATCGTGAGGATGTGCTCCGCGCGCGAATTATTGATGCGATCGATCATGGCGGCGAGCGTCGTCGACTTGCCCTGCCCCACCGGTCCCACGCAGAGGAAGAAGCCCTGTTCGCGCTGCGTGAATACCTCGAGTATCGAGGGGAGGTTGAGTTCGGCGAATGTGCGTATCGCGTGCGGTATGAGCCGGAGCGCGAGCGCGGTCGCCCCCTGTACGCGATAGCCGTTTACGCGGAAGCGCCCGTCACCCTTGTGCGCGTAGGACAGGTCGATGGTCTGGGTCTCGAGAAAGACGTTCCACCGGTCGGCCGGCACGATGCTCTTGAGCATCGCTTCGGTCTCCTCGGGGGTGAACGCTGGATACTTCGCGAGCGAGATCAGCGCGCCCGCAATGCGAAGCATCGGGGGCCCGCCGGAAAAGATGTGGAGATCTGAAGCGCCTTCTTTAACGACGAGATCGAGGAGCTCTGCGAGACGGTGGTCGATGGTCATGGCGGCGACGGGTGTTCGCTTGGATTGCCGGACGGGGACGGGTCTCCTTCGATAATACGGATGGTCTCGGCGAACACCTCGGAGGGGATGGCGGATGCCTTGACGATGTAGCCGTCGACGGCAAGCTGTTTTGCCTTTTCAAAATCGGAATCCTGGCCCTGATTCGAAAGGATGATGATCTTCGATCCTTTCGCCAGGCGTTCCTTCCGTATCGTCTCAAGCGCCTCGAACCCGCCCACGCCCGGCATGATGAGATCTATTAAAACGGCGTCCGGGCGGGCGACGCCCTCCTTCCGGAGAGCGGCGAGAAGATCTTCGCTGCTCCCAAACACGCTCACGTCGTGCCCGGCTCCCTTGAATTTAACCGCGTAGAGATCGAGCAGAAACCTGTCATCATCGACCAGATATATGCGGTAAGCCATTGCGTCAGTATACTACACCTTCCCCGTCAACCCCGTTCCCACTTCGGGAAAAAGCTCTCCGCCGAGCGTGTTGATCTCCTCGAACGGAATTACGCCCGAGAGCGCTTTTACGATGGCGTCTTCGCGCATCGTGAGCATGCCGCTTTCGCGCGCGGCGGCATAGATTTTTTCTTCGACGGGCTCACGGAGCAGGGTCTCCTCGAGCTTTTTGTTCATGCGCAAGATCTCGAAGACAGCGGTGCGGCCGCGCGTGCCGTTCGGGCACTCGGCCGTCGGACTCGAGCGATAAAACTCCGTAAACGGCGGGAGCTTGCCGCGATACGCGGCGGGCAGGTCGGCGAACTGCCGATCAAGGAGCTCCTTGATACTGCTGTTGATCGGAAAGGGTTTACCGGCGCCTGGACAGAGTTTTCGGACGAGGCGCTGTCCGATCACGGAGATGAGAGTCGGCGCGATGAGGAACGGATCGATGCCCATGTCGACCAGGCGCGGAATCGCGCCCGCGGCGGTGTTCGTGTGGATGGTCGAGAAGACGAGGTGGCCGGTCAA
Organism: Candidatus Kaiserbacteria bacterium; assembly: GCA_016217905.1. Lineage (GTDB taxonomy): Bacteria > Patescibacteriota > Minisyncoccia > Phycocordibacterales > Phycocordibacteraceae > C7867-001. The sequence continues at coordinate 51,433 of JACRFL010000006.1, forward strand.
GGCCGCCTGCACCGCGAGCGCGGCGGTCTCCTTATCGCGGATCTCACCGACCATGATGATGTCCGGGTCCTGACGCAGGATGGAACGAAGTCCGTTCGCGAACGTGTAGCCGATCTCGGGCCGCACTTGGCTCTGCGCCACGCCGGTGATCTCGTATTCGACCGGGTCCTCAAGCGACACGACGTTCTCCGTCTCGCGGTCGAGCACGGAGAGCATCGCGAAGAGCGTCGTCGACTTGCCCGAGCCGGTCGGCCCCGCGATGAGAATGATGCCGTACGGCGCCCTTATCATCTCGCGGATCTCGGCGAGGTGCTCTCCCGAGAATCCGACCGATTCGAGGGTCGCGGTCGCGTCCGACTGGTCGAGGATGCGCATCACCACCTTCTCGCCGTACTCCGTCGGGAACGTGGAAACGCGGAAGTCGATCCGCCGCTTTTCGACCGTCGCCGAGAAACGCCCGTCCTGCGGCTTCCTTTTTTCATCGAGGCGCAGCTTCGCGAGGATCTTGACGCGCGCCACGACGGCGTCGTGCACTTTCGACGGCAATTCAAGCGAGGTGTGCAGGTCGCCGTCCACGCGAAAGCGGATCCTCGTCCGTGTCGGGCCCGGTTCGACATGGACGTCGGACGAGTGACCGTCGATCGCGTAACGCAATATCGTCGACACGATTTTCGTGACCGGCGCGTCCTCCTTGAGCGTTTCGCGCGGACCGGCGAGATCGAGCTTCTCCTCCGCGAGCGCGGTCTGGCCCTCGGTTTGGGCTTGCGCGCCCGCGGACTGATTCGCTCCGGCGGGCGGCGGCTTCGCCGTCGTCTCGTACTCCGAAAGTGCCTTGCCGATCTCGCCGGAGAGGTTTTGGTATGCATCGATCACGCGGTTGAAGTCCTGTTTGGTGATGAGGAAGATGACATACGGCATGCCGATCTTCCCCGAAATGAACTGCAGTGCGTCGAGCGCCTCTATATTGTCGGGATCGATGACGCCGACCTCAAGCGCGCCGTCAACGACATCGAGCGGCACGAACCCGTAATGACGCGCTGAATCGATCGGTATGTAATTCAGAACCTCCTGCGCTGCGGGGAGATCTCCCAGGATGCGGGTCGGCAGTCCATACGCCTTCCCCGCTTCCGCAAGTGCGCTCTCAAGCGAAATTCCGTAGTCGGCAAGGGCGTCGCGAAGCGATTTCTTCGCGGCAAGACCCGCCTCCACCGATTTCCGGTCGCTTGCGGAGAGGAGTCCCTTATCGACGAGTAATCCGAGAAAATTCATCACTCATTTCCCGCTGATGCCGGAAACCGGCGCGAATGGATCGAGGCGACCGGACGTCTCGGGCGCGATCGGCGTCGCCAAGTCGACGAGCGCCATGAAGCGCGGGTCGGAGAAGATGCTCGTGTCGAACGAGATGGGCTGCAATTCGCCCACGAGAGTCTTGAACTGCAATTGGGCCTGGTTCTGTGAATCGGTCGTCGTGAGGGACGGCTCATTCCCGGTTCCGGTGAAGAAATACCAGTAGGCTCCCGCCATGACGATGAGCGCAGCGATCGTGAGGAGTATGGTTTTGGCGTCGAGTTTCATAAGAGCGGTCTGCCGTTAGCGAAGCCAGTAAAGACGCGTGGTTATCTGATAGGTATAAATCCCGGTATCGGAACCCTTTACGACGATTTCGCGGATGTCGAGAAGACGAGCGCTTTTCTCCACTCCGCCGAGAAATGCTTGAAGGGCGCTGAACGTCCCCACGGCGGAAAGAGCGAGGTCGATCGACCCCACGGGGTTCCGGCCAGCCGCCGACAGCGCATCGGACGCGCCGTCGCTTGCGGAGGGCGCGCTGCTCCCGATGACGTCGATGTTCGCGAGCGAGAGCCCCGAGCGCGCGGCAAGCGCGTTCAAATCCAGAATGAGTCCCACGTTATCGACCGAGTCGGGAAGGAGGGCGGAGAGCCGCACGAGACCTTGCGGATCGATCGCGGAGCGCGCCGCGGCGAGTTCGCTTTGCTTCGCCGCGTACTCGCGCGCCGCGGCGAGCGCTTCGTCGTCGGCCGCGATGGCCGCCTTGGTGGCGGCTATCGAGCCCGACCAGGTCGGGCTCGCGTAGCCGAAGAGTATGCCGATGGCGACGAAAAACGCGATGAGCGGGAGGATGCGGCTGTTCATGGTGAAGGCGTCGTCGGAGCGTCGGACGCGGCGGGAGGGGGCTGCGTCGCCGCTTCTGGCGAGAAGACGATGAGCTTCGGATCAAGCGTAGCCGAAAGGCCGAAGGAAACCGAATTGTCCTTGCCGATTGTCATTTTCGAGAACACGGCATCCTTGACGCGACCGTCGTCGGCGAAGGCGGTCGAGGCGGCCGCGAGTGCATTGAAATTCTTCGCAACCCCCGATCCTTCTATCCGCGCCATGCCGGAGGAGTCGAGCGTGACATGGAACGAAGAGAAGCGGACCGTCGTAGGCAGGAGCGTTCCGAGTGAGGTGAAGAAGCCGGAAAATGCCGGGTGTTTCCCCAGAAGCGCGTTGCCGAGGCTCAAGCGATCGCGCAGCCGAAGGAAATTCGCGACCGATGCGGGGTCGATCGCCGCCTCGGCCTTCGTGAGCTCGGCGTCCTTCGCG